>JAZQEP010000032.1:0-2423 GCA_045539075.1 Faecousia sp.
TTCAATCCCGGCCGGTTCCACCATATGGGTCAGTCGCCTAGCGGCTATGGCAGCGGACTGTAAATCCGCCGGTTTTACCATCGTTGGTTCGAGTCCAACCTGGCCCAGCAACAGGAAAGGCCGGCCACAGGGCGACCAACATAAATATCATACCATAATGGATATCCAGTTGGCTATTGTCAGATTTCATAACTTTTTGTATCATTTCTTATGGAACATCCCATCTTGCAAAATCAGAATGACCGATGTATTATGAAGATACAAAAAAGGAGTGAGTCCAATGTACTAAGTAAACTCCCAACACTATAGAAAGTAGAGGTTATGTAAATGATGGAACCCAACAATTTCATGAAATAACCCTCGATTCGTTGTAGTGATTAGACAACAAATCGAGGGTTATTTCTTTGGTAGAAACCATACAGATAAGGCATCGGACGGAACCGATGCCCATTTTTGTTGTCTGTGAGGAATCATTCGAAAATATCCATCAGGTATCCATAGCCCTCGGCTTCCATCTCGTCATAGGGAATGAACCGGAGGGATGCACTGTTGATGCAGTACCGGGTGCCATTGGGAGATTCCGGATCGTTTTCAAAGACATGGCCCAGATGGGAATTGCCTGCCCGGCTTCGCACCTCAACGCGCTGCATCCCGTGGCTGTTGTCCTCGATCTCCACGATGGAAGGCTCTTCAATGGGCTTTGTGAAGGCAGGCCAGCCGCAGCTGCTCTCGTATTTATCCGTAGATGAAAACAGTGGCTCTCCGGTGACGATGTCCACGTAGATGCCCTTGGCGAAATGATCCCAGAATTCATTCTGGTAGGGATATTCCGTCCCGCTTTCCTGGGTGACCGCGTACTGCTCCGCTGTCAGCTTATCCCGGATCACCTCCGCCGCTGGTTTCTGATAGTCACCAGGATCGATGCGGAGGCCGGAAAACAGTTTCATTTCCTCCCAGGGAATGTGGCAGTAGCCGTAGGGGTTCTTCTCCAGGTAATTCTGATGATATTCCTCTGCTGGAAAGTAGTTCAACAGAGGACCGATCTCCGCATAGAATTTTTCATTGCGACTTCGTTCCAGCTCCGCGATCCGCTCCACGGTTTCTTTTGCCGCATCATTGGTGTAGTAAACACCGGTCTGGTACTGGGTGCCGATGTCATTGCCTTGTCGATTCTGCACCGTGGGATCGATCACATAGAAATAGGCAAGCAGCAGGGCATCCAGGCTCACTTCCTCCGGATCATATTCCACCCTGACAGTCTCCCTAAAGCCGGTATCTCCGGCGCAGACTGCCGAATAGTTGGCATCCTGCTCTCCGGTGCCGTTGGCATAGCCGCTTTCAGCATCGATGACACCTGGAATGGACTGCATCAGCTGTTCCAGCCCCCAGAAGCAGCCTCCCGCCAGATAGATTACGTTTTCTGTTTCATGGGAAAAGTCCATAATTTCCACCTCCAATGTGTCTGTTTGCACAGCTTCTGTTTCTGTAGGATTATCCATATTGGCTGAAGCGGCACAGCCGCCCAGACCGATGGCAGTTACCAGCAGCAGAAGCAACGCCCTTGTAACAGGTCTTTTTCTCATATTGCACCTCCTGTTATTTTACAGGATCTGAGAAAGAAACAGCTCTGCCTGCGCTTGTAGTGCTGCATGGTTTTCTTCCGACAAGTGCAGTTTGTTGGTAGCAAAGCTTTCAGTATCTGCAGAAATGCCCGTTCCCATGCCGCCGATCAGATTCATGGACATGACCTCCAGCAGTGCACTCAAATGCTTCCGAACACCGGCGGCGCCGCTTCGTCCTGCTACCCCGGAAATGGTGACGGATTTGCCCTTCGCCGCGGAGCCACGTTCCCAGTCATTGGGAACCAGGGGCCGGGACAGCCAGTCCAGCAGATTCTTCAGCACGCCGGGAATCTCGTAGTTATACTCCGGACTGCAGATCCAGATGCCGTCCGCCGCCAAAACCTCTTGACGCACCCTCGCAACGCTCTCCGGCGTGGGGAACTCGATGTCCTGATTCATAAAGGGCATATCTGCATAGTGCAGATAACGGACCTCCGCCTGTCCTTTCAGTATTTTCTCCGCAACCTTAGCCAATTGCAGGTTGAAAGAATCCTTTCTCAAAGATCCTACGATCATCAATACTTTTTTCATAGTCTTTCCTCCGATCTATGCAAAGAAGCGGTGCGAAGTCGGGGGCCAAGCGGTCTTAGGAAGACCAAGACCTGATAACAACTCCTTGGCTCACAGAACGACATGGCTACGATCCGACTTGATCAGGGGCCGGGATAGCCAGTCCAGCAGATTTTTCAGCACACCGGGAATCTGGTAGTTATACTCCGGGCTGAAGATCCAGATGCCGAAGTCGGAGGCCAAGCGGTCTTAGGAAGACCAAGACCTGATAACAACTCCTTGGCTCACAGA
>JAZQEP010000033.1:0-7537 GCA_045539075.1 Faecousia sp.
GAGGTCTTCTGTGTGCCGCGGTGGAAGTCGGTGAAGGCGAGGATGTGCCCGGCCTGCCGGTCGTAGACGCCCTTGAAGTCCCGGCCGGAGCCGATGGGCCAGTTCATGGCGTAGGTCTCAATGCCCGGCTCCCGCTCCACTTCGTCCAGCAGGTCAAAGGGATCCTTGGTCTCCCGGTCCATCTTGTTGATGAAGGTGAAGATGGGGATGTCGCGCATGGCGCAGACCTTGAAGAGCTTGCGGGTCTGGGCCTCCACGCCCTTGGCGGCGTCGATGACCATGACGGCGGAGTCGGCGGCCATCAGGGTGCGGTAGGTGTCCTCGGAGAAGTCCTGGTGGCCGGGGGTGTCCAGAATGTTGATGCAGAAGCCGTCATACTGGAACTGCATGACGGAAGAGGTGACGGAGATACCGCGCTGCTTTTCAATCTCCATCCAGTCGGAGGTGGCGGCGCGGGAATTTTTCTTGCCCTTGACAACGCCGGCCTGGGCGATGGCGCCGCCGTAGAGCAGGAATTTTTCGGTCAGAGTGGTTTTACCGGCGTCGGGGTGGGAGATGATGGCAAAGGTCCGGCGGCGGCTGATCTCTTCAACTAAATTAGACATAATTTCCTCCATAAGATTTAGTGTAAAAACCTTGTTTCGGATTACGGGGGAAAATGAAAGCCCATAAAAACCTCCAAAAAAGGTGCGTATTTTTCTCAAACTAATTTAGTTTACCACATTTTTTACCGGGGCACAAGAGGAAAAATGGAAAATCTTGAACATCTTGCAATTTTACGGCTGCTGTGGTATCATTATCAAAATATGTCTGAAAAACGGAGGCATGTATATGAAAAAATATCTGATCAGCCTGGTGCTTGCACTGGCTGTCATGTTTGGAATTTTCTATTCCCGGGGCTTTATTCTGGATCTTCTGCCCATTGACCAGAGCGGCTGGGTACAGCGGGAGGGCGTGTGGTATCTGCTGAATGAAAAGGGCGACCCCAGGACCGGCTGGGCCAAGACCCGGGAGGGAACCTTCTATTTTGATCTGGACGGCGCCATGTACACCGGTTGGCTGGAGGAAAATGGAGATACATTCTATTTTGATCCCAACGGCAATCTGCATACCGGATGGCTGGAAATGATGGGAGAGCGATACTATTTCCATGAGGACGGCGCACTGGCCACCGGACTGCTGGAAATGGACGGCAAGCGCTACCAGCTGGACGAAAACGGAAGTCCCCGGACCGGCTTCTTCCAGGTTGGGGATGCATTGTGCTACATCTTTGAGGATGGCCGGATTCCCAGCGGCTGGCTGGATATTGAAAGCGACCGCTACTATCTCAGTGAAAACGGCGCGGTGCAGACGGGCTGGGTGGAGGATGGCGAAAACCGCTTCTATCTGGATGCCGATGGCCGCATGGTCAGCGGCTGGACCGATACGGTGGAGGGACGCTTCTATCTCAACGAGGACGGCGCTCTCGCCACCGGCTGGACGGAAATCGAGGGCGAGCGCTACTTCTTTGATGAAAACGGTCTGCCCTGCAGCGGCTGGACGGAACTGGATGGCAATCGCTACTACCTGGCTGAGGGCGGCACCGTCTACTCCGGCTGGCTGGAAGAGGACGGCAAGCGTTACTACATCCGTGAGGACGGCACCCCTGCGGTGGGCAAGCTGGAAATCGACGGAGAGAACTATTTCTTCTCCTCCACCGGCATGAATTTTATCATGGTCAATCCCTGGAACGAGCTGCCCGAGGATTTTGAACTCCCGGAACTGGTCCAGACCCAGGGCGCCTGGCTGGATCCTGTGTGCCAGGAGGCGCTGGAAAAGATGCTCGCTGACTGTAAGGCAGCCGGCTACAGCCCCATGGTTAAGTCCAGCTACCGTTCTCTGGCCGATCAGAAGGCCAACCTGCAGCGGATGGTCCAGTCCTACCAGCAGAAGGGCTACAGCTACAACCAGGCTTATGCCGCCGCCACCCAGATCGTGGCGGTTCCCGGCACCAGTGAGCACCACCTGGGCCTGGCCTTTGACATTGTGGACAGCGCCTATACCAACCTGAACCATCAGCAGGCGGAGCGTCCCACCCAGAAGTGGCTCATGGAGCACTGCTGGGAGTATGGCTTCATCCTGCGATACCCGGAGGATTCCACCGACATCACCGGCATCATCTGGGAGCCCTGGCACTACCGCTATGTGGGCACGGAGCTGGCCAAGGAGATCCATGAAATGGGCGATGTTATTCTGGAGGTCTACATCGACAATCTGACGAATGACGGCACCACCTGCGGCGGCAAGCTGGTGAAGCTGGACTGATTCCTTAAATACGCAAAAAGCTCCCGGTTATCCGGGAGCTTTTATTTTACCGGTTGATGGTCACAGAGCCGCCGGCATCCACATCGCCGTGGACCTGGCCGCATTCCACATCGCAGCCGGCATCCACATCGCCGCCTACATCGCCGCATTTGACATGGGTTCCTGCATCCACGCTGCCTGCCACATTTCCGCAGCCCACATTGGTGCCCGCATCTACGTCTCCTTCTACGTTGCCGCAGCTGACATAGGTGCCCGCGTCCACATCGCCGCCCACATTGCCGCAGCAGATGCTGGTGCCCGCGTCGGCGTTGCCCTGCACATCACCGCAGATGAGGGAAAGCTGACTGTCCACATTCAGCGCAGGACCCTCGTAGCGGAAGGTGATCTCTCTGCGGGCCTTCTCGTTGAGGACCACCCTGTGGCCGATGTAGGCCACCACTCTGAGGGTATCGTCATCGGGCCAGGTGGGAGTGGGGGCTGTGTTTTGCTGGTTTTTCCTTGTCAGAGACAATCCGAATATTTTTTCAAGACCGGAGGTTTCTTCCGTTTTCGGCTGGGTTTCCCGGCCGAAAAGTTCGTCCAGTGTGATGCCGAAAATATCCGCCAGCTTCGGCAGCAGCGTCACATCCGGGCAGCACTGGTCCGATTCCCATTTGCTGACGGCCTGGTTGGTAACGCCCAGCTGCTGGGCCAGGGCATCCTGGGTGATGTTCATATTCTTTCTGCATTGCGCGATCCGGTTTCCAAGGGTCATATCATTTTCCTCCCAAAGATGATCTGTAGCTACAGCTACAAAGTACCATGACCCGGGCTTTTTTGCAATGAAGAGGTGGTTGATTCTCTCGAAAAACTTTCCAACCTCCGGTTGGAAAAGGAAAAAGGGGTTGACAGATGAGGTTTAATGCGTTAAACTTGTGATACAAGGTTGAATGAATTAGACCAACCAAAGGAGGAAGTCCCTATGGAAACACCCAAGATTTTTGAAAGTGAGTACCGCTTCTGCCTGATCCTGTGGGAAAATGAGCCTGTCAATTCCACGAAGCTTGCCCAGCTGTGCAAGGACCAGCTGGGCTGGTCCAAGGCCACCACCTACACCGTCATCCGGCGTCTGGCGGAGCGGGGCGTGCTGAAGAATGAAAATGCCACAGTGACGGCCCTGGTGTCCAAAGCCCAGGCCCAGGAATCCCGCCTGGAGGAAATGGTGGCCGAGACCTTTGAGGGGAGCCTGCCCGCCTTCATCGCCGCTTTTTCCCGGAACCGCAAGCTGAAAGCGGAGGACGTGGCCCAGCTGCAGGCTATGATCGATGCCTATGGGGAGGAATAAGCCATGACCGAACTGTTTCATGCGGTGCTGAAAGCCAGCTTCCAGGGCAGCATCGTGATCCTGGCGGTGATCGCCCTGCGGTTTCTGCTGAAGAAAGCCCCCAAGAGCTTCTTCTGCCTGCTGTGGCTGCTGGCGGGGCTTCGGCTGGTGCTGCCCTTTGAGATCCAGAGCAGTCTGAGCCTGCAGCCAGACTATAACTTCGCCTCACAGGACGAGTCGGAAGAAGTGGAGTGGGGACCTTGGGGTGAGATTCTGGACAAGCATGGCAATGTGCTGGTGGGAAAACCCTTGTCCGGCCCCTCCGCGCTGCCCGAAGAAAACGAGGAAAACCTGCAAAGCGAAAGTTACTTGTATAAGGTCGAGGACGGCGCCATCACCGGGCCGCTGACCTGGAGGGACATCGCGGCTAACCTATGGCTGCTGGGAATGGGAATCATGCTTGTCGCCAGCGCCTTCAGTTATTTCCGGCTGAAGCGCCGGGTCCGGGAGGCGTACCTGGTGGAGAACGGCTGCTTTGAGTGCCCAGGACTGGACACGGCCTTCGTGCTGGGTTTCCTGCCCCCGAAGATCTACCTGCCCATGGGCCTGAGCGAACAGGAAAAGCAGTTTATCTACGACCACGAAAATACCCACATCGCCCGCCATGACCACTGGCACAAGCTGCTGGGCTATGCCGTGCTGAGTGTCCACTGGTTCAACCCTCTGGTCTGGCTGGGCTATGGCCTGCTGTGCAGGGATATCGAGCTGGCCTGCGACGAGCATGTGGTGCGGAACATGAGTTTGGACCAGCGCAAAGCCTATTCCGCGGCCCTGCTGTCCTGCGGCGGCCATACAGCCCGGATCGCCGCATGTCCGGTGGCCTTCGGAGAGTCCAACCCGAAAAAGCGGATTCTGAATGTGCTGAACTACAAGCGCCCCGGCTTCTGGATCTGCCTGCTGGCGGTGGCCGCCCTGGTGTTCGTGGGTGTGTGTCTGCTGACCAGCCCCAAGGAGAAGGACCCGATGGAGCGGCTATCCCAGGCCCTGGAGGATTACCGGAGTAAGGGAAGCTGGCACATCCAGGCGGAATATACCTATGAAAACCGCTCTGCCGCCACCCGGTGTGAAATGGACATCTGGGAAGAGGAAGACCACTGGTACCGGGTCAGCACCATGGACCTGGAGGGCGGAAACCAGCAGACCCGGGGTTATCTCAGCGAGGATGATGTGCAGTATACCTTCTTCGTCAGTGGCGTTTATCATCCTGAATATCGGAGGTGGTCCCTGGCGGAGGAGGATCAGCAGTGGTATCCCTACTGGCTGCCCCGGTTTGAACTGAAGGAAGAGGAAATTACGCAGATTCTGGAAGAAAAAGAGGAAGATGGCAGCGTCATCACCACGGTGCTGGATCACGCTGCCGCCGGAGAACAGTATACCCGGCTGGAAATCCGCTGGCATCTGGATGCAAAGGGAGCGCTGACCCATGTGGAGCGCTATGAGCAGTTCACCACCACAGAGGATGGGGAAACCTTCCTGATGGGTATTCAGATGGATATTTCCCTGGTGAATGAGGCCGCGGAGGCGGTCCATGGGGTGATCCAGGCTGCCCTGGAGGAGATCCCGGAGAGTATCCGGCAGGAGAGTGCCGAGGAAGAGACACTGCCGGAGCAGACAGTCACGATTGCGGATATGACGGATGAAGAACTGTCGGCCTGGTGCAAAAATGCGGTGGCGGAGCTCCAAAGTCGGCAGCAATATCACATCAGTGAAACTTTGACCTATTATTCCTGCGAAAATGAAGATAGCCGCAGTGAGGTGGTATTCCTGCGGGATGGGGAAAACTGGCTCCGGTCGTCCTATGTAACCCGGATGGGGGAGAATCGCAATTATCTGTATTACAACAATTCACTATATGTGCAGCGTCAGAAGGAAGGGGAAGACGCGGATTGGACACTGTTGGCAGATTCTGCGACTATTGGGTCCGATAATCCGTGGCTGTGGCTCGTCCAATGGGATAATCAGCCCGTGGTCTTTGAAGCATCACGGCAGGATGGTGACGAAAACTGTGTGTCCTTCTGGGTCCATGGGATACCGCCTGCCCTGGGATGGGACGATGTTCAGGGATACGGTATTCAGCTTTTCTTCGATAAAACCGGCAATATGACCCGGGCGGTCATGACTGCTTCCCGGGAGAATATTAGGGTAGTTGATGAACTGAAGATCGAGACTACCTCCGCAGCAGATATTCATAATGAACTGGAAAGTTTTGCTTCGCAGCTTCTGGGTAATGCCCTTGCGGTTGCGCCGGATGATGCCATTGCCCAATGCCGGGAAGCCATGCTTCAGCTGAAAAACAGTGAAGAACTGTATCTCTATGTCAGAAGCCCGGAGGATCCCCTTGCCTCGCCCAATGTGTATATGAAGGCCCCAAATGGCTGGCTGTTCCAGTACCAGCGCGCGGGCTGGGATTATGTGCCGGTCCGGTGGCTGCGGCTGGGGAATGCCCAGTATATCTACAGCGGCGACATGGATGAAGACGGTATGATGACCGCGCCCTACTACTGGCAGACAGAGACCCGGCAGGAAAGCCACATTTTCCAGCTGCCCTATCCCTTCGACCTGGACTGGGAAAACATTGCGCTGACCTATGTGCAGACCCGGCAGGAGAGGAGCTCCACGGTCATCGTATTCCAGTTCCCGGATTACCTGGATGAATTCACCTTCTGGTTTGACGAGCGTGGAGAACTCTACAGCTTCCAAATCGACGACAGCACCGGAGAGCCGGAGGCGAAGCCAATCCTGTTCCAGACCCGGTATCCCTATGACACCGGCATTTCGGAATATCTGGCGCTGCTTGCCGATGAAGCGGAAGCCCAGGCGGACCGGAAGCCCACCACCCCGGATAGCGCGGTCTATGAAGAGCTGTTCACCCGGGAGACTGACGGCGCCTACACAAGTCAGTGGATCCATGATTTGTTTACCACCTTCTATCTGGACCCCGGGGAATTTGTGCGGCAGCTGAGTTCCGGGGAATGGAAAGCCCGGGCAGAGGAGATCGTGACCTGCATGGGCTACGAACTGGAGTTTTACGCCCCCGGTTATTTTGCCAATGTGCTGAAGCAGCTGGAAGCGGATCCTCAAACAGATTCTGAGATTCTGGCCTTGCTGCAGGCTATCGGATAATTCAGCGGAGCCGCCCATGTGGGCGGCTCCATTTTACGGCAAAACAAATGGGCCCCTCTTTTGAGGGGCCCATAGGCGTTATGTAGGGATGGATTAGGCCTTGCCGGCACAGCCCAGGACGTTGATCAGCTTGTGGCGGACAACTTCCTTGATGTTGGCGCGGGCGGGCTTCAGGTACTGACGGGGGTCAAAGTGAGCGGGGTTCTCAGCAAAGTACTTACGGACAGTGCCGGTCATAGCCAGACGCAGGTCGGAGTCGATGTTGATCTTGCAGACGGACAGAGCGGCGGCCTTACGCAGCTGCTCCTCGGGGACACCGATGGCGTTGGGCATCTTGCCGCCGAACTCGTTAATCATCTTGATGTGGTCCTGGTTGACGGAGCTTGCGCCGTGCAGAACAATCGGGAATTCGGGAAGCTGCTTGCCAACCTCCTCAAGAATGTCGAAGCGCAGCTGCGGCTTCTGACCGGGCTTGAACTTGTAAGCGCCGTGGCTGGTGCCGATGGCGATGGCAAGGGAGTCAACGCCGGTTCTGGTTGCGAAATCGTAAACCTCTTCCGGTCTGGTGTAGGATTCGTTGCCTGCCTCAACAACAACGTCGTCCTCAACGCCGGCAAGGGTACCGAGCTCGCCCTCAACAACCACGCCGTGCGCGTGGGCATACTCAACGACCTTCTTGGTCAGCGCAATGTTTTCCTCATAGGGAAGGGAGGAGCCGTCAATCATCACGGAGGTAAAGCCGCCGTC
>JAZQEP010000034.1:0-107023 GCA_045539075.1 Faecousia sp.
CGCTGCTGCCGGCGCACAGTTCGGCGGCGAGGCTGGCTACGCTGCTACCGAGGCTCTGCTGACCCTGGCTGAGAATCCCAACTTCAAGTGGGATGGCGACGGCTACGGCAACAACTCCCTGAAGAACGGCACTGTCGCCGCCTACTTCTCCGGTGACCGGGACTACGCTGGCCTGTACGGGGCTCTGGGCGAGGACCTGGGCGCGGCCGCTGCTCCCACCGTCATGATCGGCGGCGAGGCCAAGCAGATGCTGCCCTACGCTGGCTCCAAGGTCGTTGGTGTCAACCCCAACGCCAAGAACATGAAGGCTGCTATGCAGTTTGCCGCTTTCCTGGCCTCTGTTGAGTCCCAGAAGCTGCGTTTCGAGCTGCGCAACATCATCCCCGCTGCTGCTGAGCTGCAGGAGATGGATGCCATCAAGAACTCCGAAGTTGCTCAGGCTATCTTCGATACCATCAATGGCAAGTCCGCATTCCAGCCCAAGATCCCCGAGATGGATCCCGTTTGGGGCCCTGTCGGCACCTTCGGTTCCAACATCAAGGACGGCGTTATCACCAAGGATAACATCAAGGAGAGCGTTGACGCTCTGGACGCTCAGCTGAACGGCGGCGGTCTGTAATTTCATACAGTCTCTGCCTTACTTTAGCTAACGCATAAAACCGGCGGCGGCCGAAAGGTCGCCGCCATTTTTAAAATTAGTTTTTGGAAACGATTTCTTTTTCCAAGAATGAAGGGAGACGGTAGCGTGTCAACAAAAGAATTGACAAAAACCGCAGCCGCGTACCGCAAGCCCGAAAATAAGGACTCTCTGCTGTATGCGCTGAAAAACGGCGGCCCTCTGGTCTGGCTCTCCTGCCTGATCATGGGCCTTGGCAACTTCCTTGCCGGTCAGTATATCAAGACCCTGATCTGGCTGGGTATTGAAGTTGCGTTTATCACCTACATGGTGATTCCCAACGGCGGTCTGCATTGGCTCGGCCTGATGCCCAGCCTGGGTGATCGTCCTACCCAGGAAGTCTGGAATGAAGATCTTATGATCTACGAGTACATCCAGGGTGACAACTCTCAGCAGATCCTCCTGTATGCCACTGCAACTCTGGTTGCAATCTGTGTTTTCTTCGTCGTCTGGCGGGCATCCGTCCGCTCCGGCTTCAAGGCTCAGACCATTAAGAAGTCCGGCAAGAAGGTCCCCACCTTCATCGATGACATCAAGTCTCTGTTTGATGAGAATATCCACAAGCTGCTGATGTTCCTGCCTTTCGCAGCTCTGATGGTCTTCACTGTTGTGCCTCTGGTTTACATGATGCTGATGGCCTTCACCAACTACTCCAAGGTCGGTGAGCATCTGATCCTGTTCGACTGGGTTGGCCTGGACAACTTTGTTTCTCTGTTCGACAGCTCCTCCGCACTGGGCCGTCAGTTCTTCCCCGTTCTGCGGTGGACCCTGATCTGGGCCTTCTTCGCAACCTTCCTGAACTTCTTTGCCGGCACCATCATGGCCATGATCATCAACCGCCCCTCCACCCGTCTGAAGGGTATGTGGCGTACCATCCTGTCCTTGACCATTGCCGTGCCTCAGTTCGTTTCTCTGTTGATCATCCGTACCATGTTCAAGAGCGAAGGCGCAGTTAACAGCCTGCTGATGAACCTGGGCCTGATCGATAACGCTCTTCCCTTCTTTACTGACGCGACCTGGGCAAGAGTGACAATCATCATCATCAACTGCTGGGTCGGTATTCCCTACACCGTTATGAGTGTTACCGGTATTCTGCAGAACATTCCTGCTGAGCAGTACGAGGCTGCCCGTATCGACGGCGCCAACGCTTTCCAGCAGTTTATGAATGTGACTCTGCCCTATATGATCTTCGTCATGACCCCCACTCTGATCGGTTCCTTCACCGGCAACATCAACAACTTCAATATCATCTACCTGCTTTCCGGCGGCGGCCCCACCTACATTGGCGACTCCGCTGGTCAGACCGACCTGCTGGTCACCTGGCTGTACAAGCTGACCATCGATAATCAGGAGTATAACCTGGCAGCCGTTATCGGCATCATGACCTTCTTCGTTCTGGCTACTGTGGCTCTGCTGACCTACCGGAACTCCGGATCTTACAAGGATGAGGAGGGCTTCAAATAATGGCTAAGAAAACTGCATCTGTTAAGACTCAGAGAATGATCACCGACATTCTGGTCCACGTGTTCCTGACCATCGTGGCTATCGTCTGGCTGATCCCCTTCATCTGGCTGGTCGCTCACTCCTTCCGTGCGGAATCTCAGGGCCTGTTTACCCCTCACTTCTTCCCCGAGAAGTATACCATCATGAACTACGTGAAGCTGTTCACGGAGACCGACTCCATGAACTTCCCCCGTACCTTCATGAATACCTTTGTCATTGCTATCTTCGCATGTATCATTTCCACCTTCTTCGTGTTGGCTGTTTCCTACTCCCTGTCCCGTGTGAAGTGGAAGCTGCGTAAGTCCTACATGGACATGGGTATGATCATCAACCTGTTCCCCGGCTTCATGGGTATGGTTGCCGTGTATTTCCTGCTGAAGGCAATGGGCCTGACCGAGGGCAACAGACTTCCTCTGGCTCTGGTCATCTGCTACACCTCCGGCGCAGGTACCGGCTTCTTCATCATGAAGGGTTATATGGATACCATTCCCAAGGCTCTGGACGAGGCTGCTTATCTGGACGGCGCTACCAAGTGGCAGACCTTCACCAAGATCACCCTGCCTCTGTGCAAGCCTATGATCGTGTACCAGATCATCACCTCTTTCATGGGTCCCTGGATGGACTTCATCCTGGCCAAGGTCATCGTCCGTGCTGAGGCTGAGTATTACACTGTTTCCATCGGCCTGTACAAGATGCTGGAAATGGAGTTCGTCAACAACTGGTTCACCCGGTTCTGCGCCGGTGCCGTTGTGGTCGCAATTCCCATCTCCATCCTGTTCATGATCACCCAGAAGTGCTATCAGGAAGCCATGGGCGGCGCCGTCAAGGGTTAATGCCTATGAAGCGGACTGTAAGAGTGCTTTGCCTCCTGCTGGTCTGCGTACTACTGATGGGATGTGCCCCCCAGGGGCAGAATATGGATTCCACCACCGCCCCCGTATCCACGGGGGCGGCTTTGGAAACTTTAGCCCCCGTTCAGAGTGCTGAAAAGACCGAGCAGGCCCTTGCCCAGATTGCTCAGCTGGGTTCCTCTCCCGATGACAACTATCGGGTCTTCTACGAAATTTTTGTTTACTCCTTCTGTGATTCCAACGGCGACGGAATTGGTGATCTCCAGGGTGTCATTTCCAAGCTGGACTATCTGGAAGAACTTGGAATCAATGGCATCTGGTTTATGCCCGTCCATCCCAGTCAGTCTTACCATAAGTACGATGTCCGGGATTACTACGAAATTGATCCCCAGTACGGCACGCTGGATGATATGAAGCAGCTGCTTACTGCGTGTAACGAGCGCGGCATCAATGTAATTACAGACCTGGTTCTGAACCATACCGGAAACGACCATGAATGGTTCCGGACTGCCTGTGATTACCTGCGCACCCTGCCTGCAGGGGCGAAACCCGATGCGGCGGAGTGTCCCTATGTGGAGTATTATTATTTCACCCGGGAGGCCGCACCCAACTATCATGCTGTTTCCGGCTCTGAGTGGTATTATGAGGGAATGTTCTCTCCCCATATGCCGGATCTGAACCTGGCCAATGAAAACGTCCGGGCTGAGATCAAGGCAATCATGGAGTTCTGGTTCGATATGGGCGTCAGCGGTTTCCGTCTAGATGCCGCTAAGGAATTCTATTCCGGCAGCGCCACCAAGAATATCGAGGTACTGAACTGGATCCAGAATACCGCGGTTTCCATCAAGGAGGATGCCTATCTGGTGGCTGAGGTCTGGGAGGATTTTTCCAATGTGACTAACTACTATACCTCCGGTATCACCAGCATTTTTGATTTCCCCTTCGGTAACACCAGCGGAAAAATCCCTGCTGTCCTGCGCGGTGCCGGCTCTGCCACGACCGTTGCCAGCTACGCAAAGGCTCTGGCTCAGGCGGACAGCGCCTACAGTGCCTCCAATCCCAATTACATCGACGCTCCCTTCCTGAGCAATCACGATGTGGGCCGTATTGCCGGCTTTGTGAACCGGGATGAGATGAAGATGAAGATGGCCGGCGCCATGAATATCTTCATGAGCGGCAGCTGTTTCATCTACTATGGCGAAGAAATCGGCATGCTGGGTTCCGGCAACGATCCTTCCAAGCGCGCCCCCATGGTCTGGAATGCCGAGCGTAACGACGGAACCACCAACCCGCCTCCCGAGTGCGAGCTTCCCGAGGAGTATCCTCTGGGCAGTCTGGCAGAGCAGAAGCACGACGATGCTTCCCTGTATAACTATTACCGTCAAGCCATTGCCATCCGCAAGGCCCTGCCTGTGATTTCCCACGGTAAGACCACTGTGGAGGATGCGCTGAACGTTAACTGTGTCAGTGCGCAGCGCAAGACTTGGGATGATCAGCAGTGCATCATTCTGATGAATGTAAACACAGCTGCAGCCCAGGTGGACCTGTCCAATTACACTGAGTGGTCCGTTGCGGCTACACTCAGCGCCGACGGCAATGAGATCGTCCTCAATGGCACCGATTTGGAACTGCCCGCCTTCGGCATCGCGATTCTGATTCCCAATGCATAAATCAATAAAGCCGTCCCGGATATCCGGGACGGTTTTACCCCGATTCCTGAGAGGAGATCCAATATGGAGAGATTAAGAACAGAACAGCCCAAGGGCTTGTCCCACAGCGGTATTCGTAAGTGGGCCATGATTTTTGCGGCACTGGGTATTTTCGGCCGCAGTGTGCTGCAGATGCGCTACCTGGGCCTCGGCAATATGACCAGCGATCAGCTGCTGCAGGCGATGTCCGGCGGATCCGATGTGATGACTGTGGTGACCATTTCGCTGGTGATGCAGTTCATTGAGACCTGTGCGGTGCCCCTGTTCTGCTTCCTTTTAGCCGAGGGATTTCAGTATACGGCCAGTGCGGAAAAGTACTTGGGCCGTATCGCAGCCCTGGCAGTGATCAGTGAAATTCCCTTCAACGTCGCCATGAGCGGCAAATTCTTTGATTTCTCTTCCCGGAACCCTGTGTTCGGTCTGCTTGTGGCAATCCTGGTGCTGTATTTGTTCAAGCATTTCGCCCGGCGCAAGGTCTCCGGTTGGTTTGTAAAAGCCGGCATTGTTCTGGCTGCGCTGGTTTGGTGCGCTATGCTTCGCATTGAGCATGGCATCCCCAGTGTGGTTCTGACAATTGCCTTCTGGGCATGCCGCAGGAAGCCCATGATCCGCAATCTGGTGGGCGGCGGCGCTGCAATGCTGTGCTGTCTGAGCTCGATCTTCTATGCGGTTTCACCCATGAGCATCATGGTCCTGCACTTCCATAACGGAGAAAAGGGTGAGGAGAATAAACTCATCAGCTATCTTCTGTACCCTGTGATGCTGCTTGCCTTCGCGGCAGTAGGTGCAATAGTATTTTAAAACGGAAAATTTACGCTGCTGTTTTCGGACAGCAGCGTTTTTCTGTAATATTCATGATATGACCGCACAGAATAGATCCGGGGGTGAAAACTTTGAAGATCAAAAAGGATATGTTTGACTGGATACAGTCCCTGCGGGGCACACCTTTCGGATCCAATCCCGCACCTATTGTCACGGATCCCAATGGCAGCTATACGGGACGGCCTGCGGATCCTGATGACAGACCCATACAGGATGCGGATGACCTTTAAGTAAAGCCCCAACCTTCCGGTTGGGGCAATTCTTATTCGCCTTTGAATTTTCGCCGGGTTGCCAGGCCGCCCCGGATGTGCCGCTCTTGCTTGTTGAGGTCCAATATTTTTCTCACCTGCTGGTACAGCACCTTGTTGCACCGGGGTAATCGGACCGACAGGTCCTTGTGAACGGTGGATTTTGATATTCCGAACTCCTTTGCTGCCTGTCGGACAGTTGCCCCGGTTTCGATTATGTACACAGCCAATTCGCAGGCCCGTTTCTCAATTCGTTCCGGCATAGTTTTTTCCCTCCGATGCTGTGTGCTGCTGGAAAACTCTATGTATCTTAAGAAATGTTTATGCGTCCTTGACAGAAATCCAGGGAGAAGATAGAATGGTAGAAACGTATTATGGAGGAGATCATATGATTCTATTTCACAACGACTACAGCGAAGGCTGTCACGAAAAGGTTTTGGAAGCGCTTGTCCGCACCAACATGGAGCAAACCCCCGGTTACGGCGAGGATGAATACTGCACCTCCGCGGCGAATAAGATCCGGGATTGCTGCGAAACGCAGGCGCTCGCAGTTCATTTTCTGGTTGGCGGAACCCAGGCCAATCTGACGGTCATTACCGCCGGACTGCGGCCCCATCAGGGCGTTCTCTGCGCTGACAGCGGCCATATCAATGTACATGAAACCGGTGCCATTGAGGCCACCGGGCATAAGGTTCTATGGCTTCCCTCCAAGGACGGAAAAATCACTGCCGAGCAGGTGCAGAGCTATGTGGATGCCCACTGGACGGATCCCAGCTATGAGCATACAGTCCAGCCCAAGATGGTATACATCTCCAATCCCACCGAGTGGGGAACGCTGTATTCCCGTGAGGAGCTGCGTGCACTGCATGACACATGCGAGAAGAACCGCCTGTACCTGTTTATGGATGGTGCCCGGCTGGGATATGGTATGGCGGCATTCCAGCTTCAGAAGCTGTCCATGCACGATCTTTCCTGGATGTGCGATGCCTTTACCATTGGCGGCACCAAGGTGGGCGCACTCTTCGGTGAGGCTGTTGTGATTTCCAATCTGGACCTTGCGGAAGATTTTCGCTATATCATGAAGCAGCGGGGCGGTATGCTGGCAAAGGGCCGTCTGCTTGGCGTTCAGTTTGACGCGCTCTTTACGGATAACCTTTACTTTGAGATCTCCCGGCATGCGATCAAAATGGCGGATATTCTGCTGGAGAAATTCAAAGCCCTTGGCGTTGAGTTCGCGTTCACGCCACAGACCAACCAGCTTTTCCCCATCCTTCCCAAGGCTGTGCGGGAAAAATTGGCTGAGAATTACACCTTCATCGAGATGGATCGGGTGGACGACGACAAGAGAGTCTGCCGTTTCTGCACCAGCTGGGCGACTACTGAGGAGAATGTCCGTAAACTCTGTGCTGATCTGGAAGAGATTTATAAAAAAGCCTGAGAATAAACGGATATTTACTGGATTTTTTCACGCGTATCCAGTATAATGATGAAACAGTGTTTCATATCCCTATGCTAATGGGATGATTAAGGATAAGAGAAAACCGAGATACAGACAGGAGGAGAGAAGATGGCACGCAGAATCACACTGCTGATTCTCATTTCAGCTTTGGTGCTCAGCGGTTGCTGCTACGCGCCGGGCAATGAGAAGACATCTCTGATGGAAATGTGGATGAAATTACCGACCCTTCCCATGGAGGACTATCAATCCCAAAAGCAGTATCCCACAGATGAGACTGTGGATCCTTCCACACCCACGGAGCCGGAGACCATCGAAGCACCTGTGATCAATCTGGAGGATATGCCCAAGCGTGAAAACGCCGACTTTGTCCGGGTCCGGGATTATATTCCTGATATTGTTGTGGAGCTGAAGTACGCTACCTCCGGCAATTTTACCGGTACTGTGATCTATGACTTCACGGATGTGTATCTTCGCTACAGTACTGTTGTGAAGCTTATGGACGTGCAGGCAGAGCTCCGGGAGCAGGGTCTGAAGCTGAAAATCTGGGATGCTTTCCGTCCCCTGGATGCTCAGCAGAAGCTCTGGAACGCAAAGCCCGATCCCAACTTCGTCTCCAATCCCCAGACCGGAACCAATTCCCACAGCCGCGGAAACACGCTGGATGTGACTCTGGTGGACAAGAATGACAAGGAACTGGAGATGCCCACAGGCTTCGATGATTTTACTACCTACGCCGACCGGGATTACTCCGACTGCACGGACAGTGCCGCAAAGAACGCGACCATCCTGCAGGATGCCATGACAAAGCATGGCTTCAAGGGTCTGCAGAGCGAATGGTGGCATTTTTCCGAGGATGTGGATTATCCCATTGAGAAGATCTTTGACCCCGGTGCCATTTCCCAGTGGCGTGCTGAGTGCAATGAGTATATTAACCTCCGGGTGGAGCCCGATGTCTCCGCCGGTGTGATCACCACCATCCCTGACAATGAACAGTTTAAGGTTCTGGGATGGACAGGTGTCTTTGCCTACATCGAATACAAGGATCTTCGTGGTTATGTCAATTCCGGCTATATCAGCCGCGTGGAGTAAATACAACGATAAAATCCCCCACACCCAGCCGGGTGTGGGGGATTTTTCAGGATACGGAATCGAATTGAGATTCGTAGAGCCGCCGGTAGACACCGTTTTGCGCCATCAGCGACTCATGGTTGCCCTGTTCCACAACCTGACCGTCTTCCAGAACCAGAATGTGGTCTGCTGAGCGGATGGTGGAAAGTCGGTGGGCGATAACAAAGCATGTTTTGTCCTTCATCAGTTCCCGCATAGCCGCCTGGATGTGTTGTTCAGTTCTGGTATCCACATTGGACGTGGCTTCATCCAGAATCAGCATATGAGCATCGAGCAGCATGGCCCGGGCAATGGTGAGCATCTGTTTTTGCCCCTTGGAGATGGAGGAGCCGTTATCTGAGAGAACCGTGTTATATCCCTCTGGAAGACGGGAGATGTAGGAGTGGATATGGGCTGCCTTTGCGGCGGCTACGACCTCATCCATGGTGGCACCGGGCTTTCCGTAGGCGATATTTTCATAAATCGTCCCATGGAAGAGCCAGGTATCCTGCAGCACCATGGTGAAGGCCTTTCGCAGAGAGGAACGGGTAAGTTTTCGAATATCTTTACTGTCCACATAGACCGCCCCTGTGTCTACATCGTAAAAGCGCATCAACAGATTGATGATGGTGGTCTTTCCGGCTCCGGTGGGACCTACAATGGCGGTGAGACTGCCGGGTTTGGCGTGGAAACTGAGGTCCTTAATGATGGGCTTGCCTGGTTCGTAGGAGAAGTCCACATGCTCCATCCGAACATCGCCGCGCACATCAGTCAGTTCCTCTGCGTCGGAAGCATCCGCAGGTTCGCTCTGGGCGTCAATGAGGGTGAATACCCGCTCCGCCGCAGCGAAGGCGCTCTGCAGCTCCGCAATGATATTCGCCAGTTCATTGATAGGTCCGGAAAAACGCCGGGAATACTGGATAAAGCTGCTGAGGTCGCCCAGCCGCACCTGGCCCTTCAGAAACAGCAGGGAACCGAAAATGCACACGAGAGATAAAGAGACATTGTTGATGAAGGTGACGGAAGGACCGGTGATGGTGCCATTGGCTTCCGCAACGGTGTAGGCGTCCACAGCTGCCTGATTTTTCTGATCGAATCTATGCAGGACCTCAGCCTGCCGTCCGTAGGCCCGAATGGTTTTCTGACCGTTGAGCATTTCTTCGACAAAGCCATTCAGTTCTCCCAATTTTGCGCTGCGCCGGCGGAAGAGGGGACGGACCCGGCGTGTCAGCCACCGGGTGAAGAGAAAGGTAGCCGGAATGGTAATTAAGAAAATGAGGATCAGCTTTGGTGCGATGGTGAGCATCATCACAAAGGAAACGGTGACGGTGACCACACTTTGTAAAATCTGCAGCATGTCCGAGGAGAGGGATTGGTTCACCGTATCCACATCGTAGGTGATGGTACTGATGATGTCGCCGGTTTGATACCGGTCAAAAAATCCCACAGGCAGAGAGGTGAGGTTTTCGAATACATCATGCCGCATCTGCTTGGAAATGGTCCGGGAAAGCCGGATCATAACTGTGTTCAGCAGATATGTCAAGCCGGCGGCGCTGATATAGAACAGGGCCATCAGCTTTGCGCAGCGCCAGACTGTATTGAAATCTACCCGCCCGGCACCAAGCTCAATGGCATTGATGGCTTCACCGGAGAGTTTGGGACCATATAGAGACAGAAGGCTGGAGGATAGGGAGAGCAGGATTGCCAGGATCACCAGAATACGGTTTCGGCCCATGTAGCGCCAGAGCCGCAGAAGCAGGGCGCCCATATTCAGCTTCTTTCCTTCAAATCTTCGCTTGTCACCGCTGACCTCGGCACGGGTGAGACGGCCGCCGCCGATCAGATTGGGATTGCCTGCCATCAGACCGCCTCCTTTCCGTCGCCCATCTGGATCTGTGCCAGATAGCGGTACTCCTCACAGCTTTCCATAAGCTGGAGATGGTTACCCGCTCCGATGACAGTCCCATCCCGGAGAACCAGGATCAGGTCCGCATGCTGCAGCGAACTGATTCGCTGGGCAACCAGCACTGTGGTGGTATCCCGGTAATTCTGGCGAAGGGCCTTACGAAGATTGGAGTCTGTCTGATAGTCAAGGGCGGAGGAGGCGTCATCCAGAATGAGAATTTCCGGGTTTGCAGCCAAAGCCCGGGCGATGAGCAGTCGCTGCTTTTGTCCGCCGGAGAGATTGTTGCCCCGGACGGCAACCTCAGCGTGCATTTGTTCATCCCGCTGATAGATGAATTCCGCCTGGGCGTTCCGGGCGGCTCGGTCCAGGGCTTCTTCAGGCATTTCCCGGAGGAACCGGATGTTGTCAGCGATGGTGCCCTCGGCTATAAAGTCATTCTGAAATACGACACCGAATTTGTGCTTAAGGATATCCGGGGCGATGGTTCGGATATCCTGCCCATCGATGAGGATCATGCCGGAATCCGGATCGTAGAGTCGAAGCAGGAGACTGATGATCGTGGATTTGCCGGAGCCGGTAGGACCAAGAATACCGAGGGTTTGACCATGCTCCAGCCGGAAGGAGAGAGAATCGATATTCTTGCCGATGCCGGTGTAGGAGAAACTCACATCCCTGAATTCAATGTGGGGGGCCTGAGGCTCCGGGGTATCCGCAGACAGGGGAACCAGGTCTTCCGGCATTGCGAGGACATCAGCCACACGGTTTGCGCTGGCCTCACCCTTGCTCCACATGACAAAGATCCGGGTGATACCCAGCATGGCGTTGAGGATCATGGTGAAATACTGCAGAAATGCCACAATCACACCGCTTAAGATAGCACCGCTTTGAACGCGGTATGCACCGATAACCACCACCAGGGTAAGTCCCAGGTTCAGTGTCAGAGAGGAAATGGGATTTGTGATGGCGGTGATGAATCCTGCCTTCATATCGATGGCGGTCAATTCCTCATTGACACTGTGGAAACGCTTTTTCTCGTGCTCGGTTTTGCTCAGCGCTTTGATGACCCGAATGCCTGTTATGTTTTCCTGAACGGTCCGCACCACCCGGTCCAGAACACTCTGCTGCCGGGTGTAGAGGGGAATGCTGGTCCTGGTCACATAGTATACCGTAAAGCCAATAATAGGCAGCAGGCAGATGAGAACCAGCGCCAGCACCGGGTCCATGGCCAGCATCATCATGATGCCGCCGATAAGAAGGATGGGTGCCCGGATTCCCAGACGCTGGAGCCGTGCCAGAAGCTGATTTACGTTATAGGTGTCGCTGGTCAGGCGGGATTCGGCAGAAGAAATCGTAAGGGCATCCATCTGCCTTGCGGAAAGACTCTGGAGCTTTTCGAACAGGTCATGACGGACGGCCCGGGTAATTTTTCCGGAGCTGATGGCGCTCATGCGGTTTGCACCGATATTGCACACGAGGCAGCCCACAGCACATAAAAGCATGCCGCCGCCATAGAGCCAGATGTCCCGAATACTTCCTTCGGGCACTTTTTCATCCAGCATGATCTCCATGAGCCAGGGAATCAGCAGTTCCAGCGCCGCGCCCAGAAATTTGATCAGTAAAGTCAGTATGATGAAGCCGCAGTAGGGGAGAATGTACCTTTTCAGTTTCAGCAAGGATGTGCCCTCCAATATAAGTTGCATATGCAACTATTCTATATGATTTTGTCAGATTTGTAAAGGTTGAATCTGTAACGAAATCGTTGAGTTGTATTTTGTGGGATAGGAAGGGTTGTGTTTTATCAAAAATTATGCGATAATAAAAAAATAGTAGGTATCATACCCAAAATCAAGGAGGAATACTATGGAACTGCTGACAAAAGCCACCGCATCCCCGGAAATGAATGACCGGGAGAGAGAGAATCTGCAGGTCGCCTATGAGGCCGCGTGTGAAGGTATCGTGCTGCTGAAAAATGATGGTGCGCTGCCGCTTCGGACAAAGAAAGTGGCCTTGTATGGCCCGGGCGCGTCTATGACCATCAAGGGCGGCACTGGCTCCGGCGAAGTGAATGAGCGCCACAGTGTTACCATTTTGGAGGGCATGGAAGACAGGGGCTTTGAGATCAGCACCAAGTCCTGGCTGAACCGATTCCAGGAGGGGTATTTCAAAGCCCTGGCTGAATATAAAGAGCTGAAGAAAAAACGTGTGAGCATCCTCAAGATGGAATCTATCATGCAGATGCTTTTCGACAATTTCCGCGCTCCGGTGGATATTCCCATCACCGACGCGGATGTGGAGGAAAGCGATACCGATTCCTGCGTCTATGTGGTTTCCCGCCAGGCGGGAGAGGGCGGCGACCGGAAAGCGGAGAAGGGTGATTTCTTCCTGACTGATGAAGAGATTGAAGCTATCCGTTTCTGCGCAGAAAGATATGAGAAGTTTGTTCTGGTCATCAACTGCGGCAGTGCCATGGATATGGCCTTTGCCCAGGAGATCTCCGGGATCAACGCGATTGTGTATATTTGCCAGCTGGGCACTGAGGGCGGTCACGCTTTTGCCGACGTGATCAGCGGCGATGTAACCCCCTCCGGCAAGCTTACGGACACCTGGGCAAGAAAGTATGAGGATGTTCCCTTCGCCGATGAATACAGCTACCTAAACGGCAACCTGAAGGATGAGTACTACAAGGAGGGTATCTTTGTTGGATACCGATACTTCGACACCTTTGGTGTGGAGCCTGCGTATCCCTTCGGTTTTGGCCTCAGTTATACGGATTTTTCCATCCATTCCGCAGGCGTGACCGCCGAGGGCAGTCGTATCACGGTCCGTGCGGGCGTACAGAATATAGGAAAAGAATTTGCGGGTAAGGAAGTGGCACAGCTTTATGTTTCCGCACCTGTTGGAAATCTCCAAAAGGAATACCAGTCGCTTGCTGCCTTTGCCAAGACCAATACGCTGAATCCCGGTGAGCGGGAGGAACTGGAGCTTAGCTTTGATCTTAAGAATCTGGCATCCTACCGGGAAACGGACGGCTGCTTCGTTTTGGAGGCGGGAGATTACCTGCTGCGTCTGGGCAATTCTTCCCGCAATACCATGGTCGTGGGCGTGGTGACTGTGGAGCAGGAGATCATTGTTTCCCGCCATACCCATATCTGCCCGGTAAAGCAGCCTGTGGAAGAGCTTTCCGCGCCTTCCCGGATTGGGGAGGAAGTGGGCCAGGGCTTGCCCAGACTTGTGATTTCCGCGGATGCAGTGGGGACAGTGCAATATTGCTACGATGCTCCTGCTGTCTGTGATGATCCCAGGGTCACAGCATTTATGAATACGCTGACCATGGAAGAAATGGCTGATATTGTGGTCGGCATCGGCATGTTCGGCGGCGAGACCCGGTTCAACCTTCCCGGCTCCGTGGGCAACACCACCTCCAAGTTCTGGGACCGTGGCCTGGCCAATGTGCCCCTCTGCGATGGTCCCGCGGGCCTGCGGATTCAGAAGCGTTCCGGTGTCAATGCAAAGGGTAAGATCAAACCCATCGATATGGCGTTGTCCATTTTTGAGGCATTCCCTGCCTTCGTCAAGAAGATGATGACCGCAAATCCCGACAAGGATACCATCCTCTACCAGTATACCACCGCATTCCCTGTGGCCACTGCGCTTGCCCAGAGCTGGAACCAGGGGCTGCTGTACCGGGTTGGCAGCGCTGTCTACAGGGAGATGAAGGAGTACGGCTGCACCTATTGGCTGGCTCCCGCCATTAATATCCACCGCAACCCCCTCTGCGGCAGAAACTTCGAGTATTTCTCCGAGGATCCCCGGCTTACCGGTGTGATGGCAGCGGCCATTACCCGGGGCGTGCAGCAGGAGGAAGGCTACTATGTGACCGTGAAGCACTACGCCTGCAACAATCAGGAGGATAACCGCAACTTTGTTTCCAGCAATCTGTCCGAACGGGCACTCCGGGAGATCTATCTCCGGGGCTTTGAAATTACTGTCCGGGAGGGTGGTGCCAAGGGTATCATGACTTCCTACAATCAGGTCAACGGTGTATATACCTCCAACAGTCATGACCTGTGCACCAAGGTTCTTCGTAATGAATGGGGCTTTGAGGGTGTGGTCATGACGGACTGGTTCTCCACCAACAAGGGCCAGGCCAATAACGCTCTGGCCATGGCCGCCGGTAACGATCTGATCATGCCCGGCGGCGGAAGTTTCAAGAAGGAGATCCTGTCCGGAGTCAAATCCGGCCAGATCAGCGAAGAAGATGTACGCCGCTGCTGCGCCAATGTGGTCAAGTCCATCTTAAACAGCGCCATCCAGAGAGAGTACATCGGATAAAAGACATAAAAATGCACACCCGCAAGGGTGTGCATTTTTTATTGGGATTTTACGGATTACTCAGCAGCCTCGAAGACGATACGGGCGGAGCCTGCCAGAGTGGAGTAATCCAGCTTCATGCCGGCGTACTTAGCCAGCAGGGGGGAGTTAGCAGCTTCCACGGTGGCGTTCTCGAAGGCCTGGACGTAGTTGGCCAGAACCATGTAGTCTTCCATGACGTAGTCCAGCACGTTCACAGCGCCGGAGAACATGTTGAAGCCGTCACCCAGGTCACGCAGGGTGTAGTTGTAGCCTGCCAGATTGTAGGTAGCTTCCAGATCCAGGGGCTCGTACTCGTTGGTGTCCTTATTATAAACCATAACGTCATGGACCCGGTAGCCGCCGGTGGGAGCGCCGATCCAAACGCCCTTCTCATCAGCCTGAACAGAGCTTTCCCAATTGGTATCGACCTTATAGGTGATGCCCGAAACCTGCAGGAATCCGCCGCACTCGGCGTTGCCTGCATCACGGGCGCCCCATTCCAGAGCGTCCAGCAGCTGCTGACCGGTGATGGTCTGCAGGCAGGCCACGTTGCCGAAGGTGTGGATCTCCTTGGCAGTCTTGTAGGAGAAGTCGCCGGTGATGTCGGTCTTGTTGCGGATACCGCCGCCGTTCATGATGGCAACGTCCACATCCAGACCCATATTGTCGAACAGGTAGTACAGAGCGTCAGCGCAGAAGTCGCCGGTGACGGTCTCCTGGGAGCGGACCAGACGGTTGCCCTCGGCGTCGTAGTTGCCCAGAGCCACGTTGGAAGCACCGAAGACCTTACCCAGCTGGGTGTCGATCTCAGCAATCCAGGCATCGACCATGGCCTTGACCTCGGAATCGGAGACCCACTCGGTGCCGGCGTACAGCTCGGAAACGAACTCGTAGCCAACGACCTCGGTGACCTGGTTGCCGTCCTCGTCCAGAACAGGTTCGCCGTTCTCGTCAATCACGTCTTCCAGAATCTCAGCGTACTCGATGAAGTCGGTGGTGATCTCACCGGTCTCGCCGGAGATGACCATCAGGCCGATACGGTTGAAGTACTCACCGGTCTGAGTCAGCAGAACCACATTGCTGTCCTTGTCGGTGACATTCTTGGATTCCACGGTGGAGTGAGAGTGTCCGTCGATGAAGGCATCCAGGCCAGAAACATTGCCAATGACCTCAGCGGAGGTCCAGGGTTCGGAAGCGGGATCATCGCCCAGGTGGCCCAGAGCGATGACCTTGGTGGCGCCCTCTGCCTTGGCAGCGTCGATGGCAGCCTGCACGTCAGCGTACAGGGCAGCACCGTCCTCACCGCCGGAGATGCCATAGATGTAGTTGCCCATCTCGTCCTGGAAGTAGGCGGGAGTGGACTTGGTGAAGGTCTCGGGGGTGGTGATACCCAGAATAGCGACCTTTTCATTGCCCAGCTCGAAGATCACATAGGGATTGAGGACTGCCTCGCCCTTGACGCCGTTCTCTTCATGGTAGAAGTTGCAGGAGACATAGGGGAACTCTGCCCAGTTGTCGGTGACGTTGATGCGGCCTTCCATACCGTAGTCAAACTCGTGGTTGCCCAGAGTTGCCAGGTCGTAGCCGGCGGCGTTCATGAGGCTGATGATGGTCTCACCCTTGTCCATGGAGCCGTAAGCGGTACCCTGGATGTGGTCACCGGCGTCAACCAGCAGAACGTACTCATACTGGTTAGCCAGTTCAGCCTTCACGGCAGCGATGACGTCGTAGCTCAGAACGTCGTCAACATAGGTGTGCACGTCGTTGGTGTACAGGATGGCGATGTCGCCCTGGGGCTCGGCTGCCTGGGTCTCGGGAGCCTGGGTCTCAGGAGCGGCGGTGGTGCCGGTGGGGGTGGTTTCCTTGGGAGCAGAATTGCCGCAGGCAACCAGACCCAGAACCATCACCAGTGCCAGCAGCATTGCGATGATTTTGCGCATTTGGAATATTCCTCCTTTTTCATTTCAAAGCAAATATGGAAATATCTGCTTTTACCGGGCTATTCTAACGCATTTTGCCGGAAAAGGAAAGAGGTTTTTCTCAAGTTTGCGAATTATTTCTACCAAATGAATAAAATACGGTGATAATAATTCTACTTCGATGTTGATTTGTTCATAACTTAGTGTTAAACTGAATATATTCATTTGAAATGTGTTCCGGCAGGAAATGAGGATGCGCCATGCTGCAAATCAAGGATATTCGAAAGCAATATGTCACAGGTGAACTGGTTCAGACCGCGTTGGACGGTGTGAGTCTGAACCTGCGTGACAATGAATTTGTCGCCATTTTGGGTCCCAGCGGCTCCGGTAAGACCACGCTGCTTAATGTCATCGGCGGACTGGACCGCTATGACAGCGGCGATCTGATCATTAACGGTATTTCCACGAAGAAATACTCGGACCGGGATTGGGATTCCTACCGAAACCATACCATCGGTTTTGTGTTCCAGAGCTATAATCTGATTCCCCATCAAAGTGTTTTGTCCAATGTGGAATTGGCCCTTACCATTTCCGGCATCTCTCCATCGGAGCGGAGGAAGCGGGCGAAAGCCGCGCTGGAGGCGGTGGGCCTGGGCAATCAGCTGCATAAGAAGCCCAATCAGATGTCCGGCGGTCAGATGCAGCGTGTGGCCATTGCCCGTGCCCTGGTGAATAATCCGGATATCCTGCTGGCGGACGAGCCCACAGGCGCACTGGATTCGGAGACCAGTGTACAGATCATGGACCTGCTGCAGGAGGTGGCCAGGGACCGTCTGGTGGTCATGGTTACCCACAACCCGGAACTGGCAGAGGAGTACGCCAACCGCATCGTGCGGGTGAAGGACGGCAGGCTCATCGGTGATACCAATCCCTATGAACCGGATACTTCCATGAT
Source organism: Faecousia sp. (assembly GCA_045539075.1). Lineage (GTDB taxonomy): Bacteria > Bacillota > Clostridia > Oscillospirales > Oscillospiraceae > Faecousia. Next base: position 17,509 of record JAZQEP010000034.1, read on the forward strand.
GTCTCCTCCCAGACACAAGAATATGGGCCGTTCCTCCATGAGCTGGTTCACGGCGCTATCACTTAGCTTCAACAACCTGCGTACCAAACTGGCGAGAACTCTGCTTACCTCCTTCGCCGGTTCCATCGGCATCATCGGAATCGCGCTGATCATGTCCCTTTCCACAGGCTTCCAGAAATATATCGATAAGATCCAGGCGGATACCCTGTCCAATTATCCCCTGACGCTTCAGACGGAAAAGACGGACATGGGCGCCGCCCTGGCAGCCTTCGGTTCCTCCATGAAGGAAATTTCGGAGCTGCCTGAGGGCGTTGTGGGTGAGCAGCAGATGATCACCGCCATGTTCTCCCAGGTTGGAAAGAACGATCTGGGCTCGTTTAAGTCCTACTTGGAGGAAAACTTCGACCAGATCAGCCATGCGGTCAGCGCGGTCCGCTACAGCTATTCTGTCCGGCCTCAGATTTTCGATTCGGATCCTGAGAATCTGCTGCAGGTGAATCCCGCCAAGCTCTTTGGAAAGGTCACAGGCAACGCAGCCATGTCCGCTTACATGGATTCCAATGTGTTCTATGAAATGATCAACAATATCGATTTGCTGGAATCCCAGTATGAGGTGGTCATGGGCCGGTGGCCGGAACACTACAGCGAAATGGTGTTTGTGCTGACGGACCCCAACTCCATCACCGACTATATGGCCTATGCGCTGGGTATGAAAGATCCCTCCAATCTGCAGGATATGATCCAGAAGGTCATGCAGGGCGAGGAGGCAGTGCTGGAGGGTGAGCCTGGCCGCTGGACTTATGAGGAACTGCTGAATCTGAAATTCAAGCTGGTGGATGCCACAGCACTCTACCGTTATAACGAAGAATATTCGGTCTGGGAGGATATGTCCGACAGTAAAGAGCATATGCGCTCCCTCATCGAAAACGGTGAGGAACTTTCCATCGTGGGAATTGTCTGCCCCCGGGAAGGTTCCACAGCCACGCTGCTGTCTTCCGGCATTGCCTATACGGAGGCTCTGACCCACCATGTGATCGAAAAGGCTGAGTCCTCCCGTCTTGTATCGGATCAGCTGAATAATCCTGCCATTGATGTGTTCACCGGCAAGGAATTCGGCGCCAAGGAAGAGCGTGAGGAAATCGCCTTTGAGAATATGATCACCGTGGACGGCGATGCCATTACCTCCGCCTTCGGCATGAATATCAGCACAGACAGGCTCATGAGCATTCTGCGCAATTACCTGTCCAACGCATTCAAGGATGTGAATGTGGATACCTCCCAGGCCCAGCAGGATTTTCTGGATACGCTGCGAACCATGGGCGTGGATATGATGCAGCAGTATGTGGCTAATAACTCTGACAGCACCGGACGGGCAAAGCTTTATATGGAAGATGCCCGGAATATTGCGGAGAGCTACGTTGCCGGACCGGGAAATGCGCATATCCAGACACTGGCTTCCAAATACCCGGTATCCGCAGAGGAGTTTTCTCTGGTGTATACCCCCCTGCTGGAGGGACTGGTCAATCAGTGTGTAGCTTCCGCTCTGTCCAACAGCGCAGCTTCGCCCGTGGAGGAGTCCCCGGAAGAAGTGACGCAGCCTTCGCTGCCACCGGACACCCAGCCCTCCGTTCCCGTGGCCACCGAGCCCACTCAGGCGCCCCCGGCTGAGACAGAGCCCGAGACGACGCAGCCTGCGGTGCCTGAAACTACGGAACCAGAAGTAACGGAACCGGAAGTAACGGAACCTTCCGCATCAGAACCGGAGACAACGGAGCCCGAGATTACAGAACCCGAAGCTACCGAACCTGAGGCTACTGAGCCGGAGGTAACCCTGCCTCCCATTGATATTCCCGAAATTGACAACCGGGTGTATGCCCATATCAGCAACGGCATGATTCCCGGTATGGTGGATGGCTACATGGTCAACCCGGTGGTAACCGGTGTTGCGTCAGCCATGAGCACCAGCATGATGCGTACGGAGCTGGAGAAGGAGATTACCCAGAAAATGTCCGGTCTCGGCAGAGTTCTCTCAAGTTATATTGGCGGTTCGTTCTCCGTGGACGAGGAAAAGCTCGCCTCCGCATTCCAGTTTAATATGACGGAAGAGGATCTGAGAAGACTCATGGAGGCTATGTCTACCCAGAATCAGCAGACCAGCGCGGAAGCAAATCTCAGAACTTTGGGGTATGCGGATCTTACGCAGCCAAGCTCTATTTCCATCTACATGGGTGACTTTGAAAAGAAGGAAGAATTTATCTCCTTCCTGGATGCTTACAATGAAGCGATGAAGCAGGAAGAAAACGAGGAGAAGCAGATCAGCTATGTGGACGTCACCGGTATCATGATGTCCTCCGTCCGTACCATCATCGATTCCGTCAGTTATGCGCTGATCGCTTTCGTGGCAGTTTCCCTGGTGGTCTCCTCCATTATGATCGGTATCATCACCTATATCTCTGTCATGGAGAGAACGAAGGAAATCGGTGTGCTTCGTGCCATCGGTGCTTCCAAGCGTAATATTTCCCAGGTGTTCAATGCGGAGACCTTTATTATCGGTCTGTGCTCGGGTCTGATCGGCATCGGCGTGACACTGCTGACGCTGATCCCAGGTAATGCCCTGATCCAGCATCTTACGGATAATCCGGATATTGTGGCACAGCTGCCCTGGCAGAACGCTGTGATTCTGATTCTATTGAGCATGGTGCTCACACTGATCGGCGGATTTATTCCTGCCCGGCAGGCGGCCAAGAAGGATCCGGTCATCGCGCTGAGAAGTGAATGATCCAACATAAAAAAGAACACGCTTTCAGCGTGTTCTTTTTTGTTGCAAATGCAGTAATATTCAGTATAATTATTGTATCGAAATCGTTTTACCACCATACTTTCACACGAGGAGGCAAAACATGAATACAGATAAAAATCAAGCAGAAAAGAAAATGGACGATATTGTGCAGGTCGCTACGGACAACGAACTGGCACAGGATGAGAACGTGGTCCAGGGCGAGAAGGTGATTACCCAAGGTATGCCGGAGCTTCTTCGGCGGTGCTCCGCTGACGGTATTGTATTGCTGAAAAATGAAGGGAATCTTCTGCCTCTGAAAAAAGAAAACCGGGTCAGCGTCTTTGGTCGCTGTCAGAATGACTGGTTCTATGTGGGTTATGGCAGCGGCGGCGATGTACATCCGCCCTATACCGTTTCTCTCATGGAAGGTCTGAAACTGGCCCAGGTGCCCGTCAATGAACCTCTGGCAGCGTATTATGCGGCCTGGAGTGAGGCGCATCCGGCTGACCATGGCTGGTGGGGAAATTGGCCCTATCACCATGAAGAAATGGTCCTGGAGGAGGATTTGGTTAAAGCTGCGGCGGAGCAAACGGATACTGCCATTGTGGTCATCGGCCGTGCGGCCGGTGAGGACCGGGAGAATGTGCTGGAAGAGGGCAGCCATTATCTGACACAGAAAGAGCATGCTATGCTGCGCCAGGTTACATCCTGTTTTTCCAGAGTAATTTTGCTCATGGACTGCGGTAATGTCATGGACATGTCCTTCCTCAACATGTATCCCATTCAGGCAGTGCTGTATGTGTGGCAGCTGGGTATGGAAAGCGGAAACGCAGTTGCGGACGTACTGACCGGAAAGGTAAATCCCAGCGGAAAGCTGACAGATACCATAGCGCTCAATTACGCGGATTACCCCAGCAGCGGCAGCTTCGGCAACAAGGAGTTTAACCATTACAAAGAGGATATCTTTGTCGGCTACCGGTATTTTGAGACCTTTGCCCGGGACAAGATTCTCTACCCCTTCGGCTATGGCCTGTCCTATACCCATTTCCGGCTGGAAGCAAAAGAGGCAGTCCGGTCAGAGGGCGTTACACAGCTTCGTGTAGAAGTGACCAATACAGGTGACAAGGCGGGCAGGGAAGTGGTGCAGGTCTATTGCAGACCGCCCCGGGGCAAACTGAGTAAGGCAGATAAGAATCTGGTGGGCTATGCCAAGACGGAGCTCCTGCAGCCCGGCGTGTCCCAGAGTGTCATCATCCGGATCCGGGACCTTGACTGTGCCAGCTTTGACGACAGCGGTATCACCGGCTATCGGGATGCATTTGTTCTGGAAGCAGGCGAATATAAGCTTTTGGTGGGTAATTGCTCTACCACGGAAGCCGTGGCTTGCAGTTTCATGGTGGAAGAGAATACACTTCTGCGTCAGTGCACCCAGTGCTGCGGTCCCGAAAAGGAGTTTTCTGTGCTGACCAACGAGGGTATGCTGCCTGTGGCTATGGGCACCCGGGATCTGAAAGGAAGGATTCTGGATAATCTGCCTGAGACCATTCCCTATACCGGCGATGTGGGCATCAAATTGGCAGATGTTCTTGCGGGAAAGAGTTCTCTGGATGCATTCATCGCGCAGCTTTCTGACCGGGAACTGGGTGATCTGAGCCGTGGTGAGGGCCCAATGGATTCCAAATTGGGAACCGTGGGCAATGCCGGTGCTTTTGGCGGCATTACGGAACAACTGCGGGAAAAGGGGATCCCCCCTGTAATCACCGCGGATGGCCCCGCCGGACTGCGTGTCAGAAAGTATACCTCCCTGCTGCCCTGCGGTACCGCCATTGCCTGCGCATGGGATGATGCTATGACTGAGGAAATGTTTACCCATGTGGGCAGGGAAGTGCTGAACTTCGGCGTGGATGTGATCCTGTCTCCCGGTATGAATATCCATCGCAACGTGCTCTGCGGCCGGAATTTTGAGTATTTCTCTGAGGACCCTTACCTCTGCGGTAAGACCGCTGCGGCGGCGGTTCGGGGCATCCAGGCCGGCGGCGTCAGTGCATGTCCGAAGCATTTTGCCTGCAACAACCAGGAGGTCAACCGGAATCAGAATGACAGCCGTGTATCCATGCGGGCGCTGCGGGAGATCTACCTGAAGTGCTTCGAAATCTGCGTCAAGGAGGCAAAGCCCCAGAATATCATGACCTCCTACAATAAGATCAACGGTGTATGGAGTCACTACAATTATGACCTGGTCACCACCATTCTCCGGGGTGAGTGGGGCTTCCAGGGCAACGTGGTCACGGACTGGTGGATGCGCAAGGCTGTGAGCCCCGAGTTCCCCAATGTGCGCAACAGTGCCTACCGGGTGCGAGCCCAGGTGGATGTGCTGATGCCCGGCGGAGAGTCCTACTTTAAGCAAGAATACGAATTCGACAGAGAACAGCTGGAAAGCCTGGACCAACCAGAAGGACTGACACGGGGTGAACTGCAGCGCACAGCGCGCAATGTTCTGAAATTTGCTCTCAGCCGGATGAATATGAGAAAAAATCACAATGGGGAGGAATAGAAATGAACCGTTTCAGAAAAGTATATGATGAAAAGCGGGCTGAGGTTCTGGTAAAGAACCTGCGTAAGCGTCATTTTGAGGCTTGCTTCTGCGCCACCCGGCAGGAGGCCCTGGAGAAAGCCCTGGAACTGATCCCCCAGGGCGCTTGCGTGGGCTGGGGAGGTGCCACCTCCGCCGAAGAGATCGGACTGCTCAATGCCCTGCGCACAGGAAATTATGAGGCCATCGACCGGGATACGGCGAAGACACCGGAGGAGCGTACCGATGCCATGCGCCGCTGCCTGCTGGCTGATTACTTCATCACCGGCGCCAACGCGCTGAGTCTGGATGGAGAGATGGTCAATATTGACGGCATGGGCAACCGGGTCGCGGCCATCGTCTACGGCCCTCATAAGATCATTGTCATTGCCGGTATGAACAAGGTGACAGATACCCTGGAGGATGCCATGCGCCGGGCCAGAACTGTGGCAGCTCCGGTGAACAAGCAGCGCTTCGGCGGTGAGACCCCCTGCGGCGTCACCGGTTCCTGTGCCGATTGCATAAGCGAAGGGTGCATCTGCAATCAGATCCTCATAACCCGGAACTGCCGTCCTGCCGGACGGATCAGCTTCATTCTTGTGGGAGAGGAACTCGGATTCTGATGTTGGAAAAACTGAAAACACTGCTTCTCAAGCATTATGATATTCTGGTCTATCTCATTTTCGGAGTCCTGACCACCGTGGTTAATTATCTGGTCTATCTGCCCTGCTATAATTTGCTGCATTTAAGCTCATCTGTCAGCAATATCATTGCCTGGGCAGCGGCAGTGGTGTTTGCCTATCTGACCAATAAACCCTTCGTGTTTCACAGCCACGACTGGTCATCCGGGACGGTCATCCCAGAGCTGACCAGATTTATCGGCACCCGACTGGGCTCCGGTGCTCTGGAAACGCTTATTCTTTTCGTGTTTGTGGATCTTCTGAGAATGAACGGTAATATCTGGAAGCTTGCGACCTCTGTACTGGTGGTCATCATCAATTACATCGGCAGTAAATTGCTGGTGTTTCGGAAACATTAATTTTTCGGCGGTTTCGTCTCGGCGGAACCGCCGGACTTTTTTCTTAGCGTTCATAAAATGTTTCGACATTCGTTGTTGGATATGGTATAATGTTACCGAATATATAAATTGGAGTGGTATGCCATGTCATTTGTTGAGTTTCACAACGTTGGAAAAACCTACCATATGGGCGAGGTTGAGATCAATGCGCTGCATGACGCTACCTTTGAAGTAGAAAAAGGTGAACTGGTGGTAATCGTGGGTCCCTCCGGCGCGGGCAAGACGACTCTGCTGAATATTTTGGGCGGTATGGATTCTCTCAGCACCGGAAAGGTGGTCATTGACGGGGAGGATATCTCTTCCTATAACCGCAAGCAGCTTACGGAGTACCGGCGCCACGATGTGGGATTTGTGTTTCAGTTTTATAATCTGATCGGCAATCTGACCGCTCTGGAGAATGTGGAGCTTGCCAATCAGATCTGCAAAAATCCCCTGGATGCTGCGCAGGTGCTGCAGAATGTGGGCCTGGGTAGTCGTGTCAAGAATTTCCCCAGCCAGCTTTCCGGCGGTGAGCAGCAGCGGGTGGCCATTGCCCGGGCACTGGCCAAGAATCCGAAGCTGCTGCTCTGCGACGAGCCCACCGGCGCGCTGGACTACCAGACGGGTAAGGCGATTCTGCAGCTGCTGCAGGATACCGGCAGAAGAACCGGCATGACCATCATCATCATCACCCACAACAGCGCCTTGACGGCCATGGCAGATCGGGTGATTCAGGTGCGCAACGGCACCATCAAATCCGTTGAGCTGAACGCAGATCCTATGGATATTTCGGAGATTGAGTGGTAATGAAGAGAAACGCCATGCGAAAAAATCTGACCCAGTCGATTTTAAAATCCCTGGGTCGGTACATAGCCATTGTTGCGATCATTGCACTGGGCGCCAGTATCTTTGTGGGTCTGCTCATGACCAAGACGGATATGGTGGCAACCGGACAGAAGCACATGGATGAACTGAATATGTTCGATCTGCGTCTTTTAAACAGTTACGGCTGGAATATCGAGCATGTGGATGCGGTGAAAGATATGCCCGGACTGGTGGACGTGGAAGGTGTCATGTATACCGATATCATCGTGCGGATGAATGAGAATACTGATGACCTGGTGTACCGTTTCTATGCGATGCCGGAGAAGGTCAATATGTTCTCTCTTCGGGGCGGCAGACTCCCCGAATCACCGGACGAATGTCTTGCCGATGGCTACCATGTGGATGACAGTATTCTGGGCAGTACGCTGACTGTCTCGGATACCAATGAAGAGGACGCATCCGACGCCCTGGTTTACAAGACCTATACCGTGGTCGGCTACATAGCATCCCCTTTGTACATGGACATGAACCGCGGTACCACCTCCGTGGGCAGCGGCAGCCTGACCAATTACGTGCTGGTCCCCAGAGAGGGTATGGACCTGGACTATTATGCGGAGATCAATGTTACCATCCCCGGTGAATATGATGTTTACACCGAGCAATATAATGAGGCCATGAAGCTTGCCGCGGATGAACTGAAACCCCAGCTGCAACTGATGGCAAATCAGCGTCTGATCAAGGTAAAGGCCCAGGCCTGGGATACCTATAACGACGGTGTCATGGAGTACGAGGATGGGTTGCGGGAGTTCCAGGAGGAACGGGATAAGGCTCAGAAGGAACTGGATGAGGCATATCAGAAGCTTTTGGATGCCGAGGAAGAAATAGCCCAAAACGAAAAAAAGCTTTCTGACGGACAGCGACAGATCGATGCAGCCTGGTCCCAGTTACGCCAGGGCGAAGCGGAGCTGGCTGAGGGCAAGCAGCAGATGCAGTCCATGAAATCCATGCTGCTGGATCCCATTATTGCCATGGAAGAACCCATGCGGAAAAACTACAACAACGCGCTGGCACAAGTCTCCGAGCTGGAAAGCAAAATTGATGCCATCGATGAACAGATCGCCCAGATTCGGAGCGAATGCGGCGATGAGGCTGCCCGGCTGGAAGAGGTGGATCGGCTGATCGAAAACGCAAACCGGGAGATTCCGTCCCTTCAGGGAAGAATCCAGGCAGCACAATCCATGCGGAATCTGCTGATGCTTGCTCCGGGACTGAACGCGGAGGCCATTGCGCAGCTGGATGCATCCATTGCTTCCATGAACGGAGAGCTTTCCCAGCTGCGGTCCCAGCTGCCGGAGCTGGAGGCGGAACGGCAGAATCTTGCGGTGGGTATGGAAGAGCCGTTGGCGAGAATTGAAGAACTGGAGAAGTCCAAGGAGCCTTATCAGGCGGAAATTGACAGTCTGAACGTATCCATAAATTCCATGAAGCCCACGCTGGATGGCTTTGCCTCTGCCCGGCAGGGTGTGGAATCCATGCTGGCGGAATCCGAAGCACAGATTGCGGAAGGTGAGGCGCAGATCGCCTCCGGCAAGTCCCAGCTGCGTTATCAGCAGCGGGTACTGGAGCAGGGCCGTGAGGCATTGGAACAGGGTAAGCTGGATCTTCAGCAGGGCTGGACGGATTACGAGGAAGGCAAAGCCGAGTTCGAATCCGAGATCGCAGAAGCCGAAGCGGAACTTGCGGACGCGAAGAAGCAGCTGGATGAGGGCCTGGAGCGGATCCGGGCTATGAAGAAAAACGAAGTGATGGTTCTGGATCGTACCAGCAACATCAGCTATAACTCTCTGGAAAGTGCTTCGGACATTGTCCAGGGTGTTTCCCGGGTGATCCCGGTATTCTTCCTGCTGGTGGCGTCTCTGGTTTGTATCACGACCATGACCCGCATGATCGACGAAGAGCGCACGCAGATTGGTACGCTGAAGGCACTGGGCTATAGCAACGGTGCGATTATCAGTAAGTATCTGATCTATGCAGGATCCGGCGCGGTGCTGGGCTGCGGTCTGGGTGTGCTTGCCGGCAGCGCGGCATTTCCGGTGATACTCTGGCAGGCCTATAAGATCATGCTGTATATCACCGATGATATTGTCCTGAAAATCGACTGGATCCTCTGCGGAGCTGTGGTGGGTAACTATACGCTGGTTATGCTGACGGTGACCTGGTACTGTACCCGCAAGGCCCTGCGGGAAGTACCGGCGGAGCTGATCCGTCCCAAGGCACCGGATGTGGGTAAGAAGATCCTGCTGGAATATCTGCCCTTCTGGAGCAAGATCAGTTTCCTCAACAAGGTCACTTTCCGCAATATTTTCCGTTACCGCCAGCGGCTGGCGATGATGCTTGTGGGCATCGGCGGCTGTACAGCGCTGCTGGTCACCGGCTTTGGCCTGCGGGATTCCATCGTCAATGTGGTGGACTACCAGTTCCAGGAAGTTACCACCTATGATATGACGGTCTACTTTGCGGAAGATCAAAGTCAGGCGAAGCAGTCCGATTTCCTGGATAAAATTGCGTATGGTGCGGAAAATGCCATGTTCTACCACCAGAGCAGCGTGGATCTGGAGTTCGATGGCAATACCCGGGAGATCTATCTGATCGCAGCAGGCGAGAAGGTCACGGACTTCATTGACCTGCATAAGGGTGAGGAAAAAATCCCTGTGCCCGGCTTGAATGAGGTTGTGATTTCCGTGGGTGCCAGTGAGAATATGGGCATGGAAGTTGGTGATGTGATCTGCATGAGAAATGCGGATCTGCAGACCCTGGAGCTGACCATTTCCGGCATCTATGACAATCATGTGGAAAATTATGCCATCGTTTCCCCGGAAACCATCGAACGCCAGTGGGGAGAACCGGCGGCGGAGCAGATGGCCTTTGTAAAAGTGAAAGAGGACCAGGATCTTCACGCACTCAGCGCGGATATTTCCGGCATGGTGGGGGTCATGAGCGTCTCTATCAGTGAGGACATGGCAGAAATGGTGGGCAGCATGATGGATGCTCTGGACAATGTGGTCTGGGTCATCGTCTTCTGCGCCGGTGCACTGGCAGCCATCGTGCTTTACAATCTGACCAATATCAATATCAATGAACGCATTCGGGAGATCGCGACCATTAAGGTCCTGGGCTTCAATGCCAAGGAAACTGCTCTGTATGTGTTCAAGGAAAATATGGCCCTGACAGTCATTGGTTCCTTGCTGGGCCTGGGATTGGGATATCTGATGCTCCTGTTTGTTATGAGTCAGATCCGCATCGATATGGTCTATTTCAAGCCGCTGGTGATGATTCAGTCCTACGTGATCTCTATCGTGATGACGATTTTGTCTGCATGTATAGTATGTTTCATTTTCTACTTCAAGCTGGAAAAGGTCAATATGGCGGAAGCACTGAAATCCGTGGAATAAGAAAAAACGCACCGGGAGGTGCGTTTTTTCTTGTTTTGAATATTCTGCCGCCCGCAATCAATTCATACAACATTCTTGTGTGATTTTCGTTGCGATTGCAACTTGCAAAATGGAAAATTATGCGCTAGAATACATGGGTAAAGAAATGTAAAGGCGGCGAATCTGAATGAACAAGAAAAACGGCCCCTCCCAGGAAGCCCGGAGAATGATGATGCTCAACGAGCCTGTTTCCCGGGTGATTCCCAAAATGGCCATCCCTACCATTGTGGCGTTTCTGATTAACTCCATCTATTCACTGGCGGACACCTATTTTGTCAGCTCCCTTGGTACCAATGCTACTGCGGCTGTCAGCGTCAATGCGTCTCTGGATCAGATGATCATGATGTGCGGCTCTATGCTGGCCATGGGCGCAAATTCCTATATCGCCCGGCTTCTGGGTGAACGTAACGAGAAAAAAGCCAGCCAGGTGCTGTCCACATCCTTTTTTACAGCTTTTGCCATGGGCGCCCTGCTGCTGGTTTTCGGCAGCATTTTCATGGTCCCCATGGTCCGGCTCCTGGGTGCCACCCCCACCTGTGAAGCCTATTCTATCGACTATGCCACTTACATCCTGCTGGCTGCCCCCTTCATGGCCTGTAATTTCGTTATGAATCAGTGCCTGCGCAGTGAGGGAAGCGCAACCCTTTCCATGGTCGGCATGGGCCTCGGCGGAATTCTGAATATCATTCTTGATCCCATCTTCATTTTCGGACTGGATATGGGTGTTGCCGGCGCATCTCTTGCCACTGCGATTTCCAAGTGGGTCTCCTTTACAATCCTGGTGTTCCCCTACATTACCCGCCGCAGCCTGCTTCACCTGTCCATCAAGAATTTTAAGCCCACAAAGGACATTATTTCCAAGGTTGTGTCCGTGGGTTCCTCTTCTCTGTTCCGTAATGGTTTGAACGTAGTCTCCGCCATCATGCTCAATAACATTGCCGGCGGCATTTCCGATTCGGTTCTGGCAGCAGTGGGTGTTTCCAATAAGATCATGATGTTCCCCTTCTGCATCATTCTGGGCTTCGGCAATGGATTCCAGCCTGTGGCAGGCTTTAACTGGGGTGCCAAGCGATATGATAGAGTGGAGGAGAGCTATAAATTCTCTTCCCGGGTATCTCTCATCGGTTCTGCGGTTATGGCGCTGCTGATCGCGGTGTTCTGCGATAAGCTGATCGTTCTCTTTGCGGGCACTGATGCGGAGATGCGTCGAATTGGTGCCTTCTGCATTTTGGCCCAGTGTGTTGCGCTTCCCATTCATGCCTGGGTTGCCATTGTGAACATGCTCTGTGTGGGACTGGGCAATGCCAAGGGTGCCATGGTCCTGGCAACCTCCCGGCAGGGTTCCTGTTTTATTCCCATTGTGCATTTGATGGCGCTTCTTTTTGGCGCTTACGGTGTTGCTTCTGTCCAGGCACTGGCGGACGTGCTGTCCCTGGCGCTGGCCGCCCCTCTGGCCGTCTCCATGACGAAGAAGATCCGTCAGGCCATGAATTCTCAGGCTACGACTGTCTGATGTGAAGAAAAAGATCCGGAAACGAGAACGTTTCCGGATCTTATTTATGTCGTTCTCTCCTGATTATTCAGAACCTCACGAATAAAGCGCCAGTAGTGCATATTGTTGCGCAGCACCTCCTCGGGAGTCTCCCGGCAGCCCCGGCGGGTCCAGGTGGTCAGGGTCGCAACCATGGCCATAGAGATATTGGACAGGAAATACTCCACTGCCGTATCGTCCATATCCGAGTGGATGAACGGACCAATGGTCTGGTGGGTAAACAGCTGCCTGGCGGTGTATTCATAGATGAGGTCCATCCGCTTGTTTGCCACCAACGCTTCGATGAGTGAGTGGTACTCAAAGCCCATGGCCATGATGCCCCGGATGGACTCGTAGGGGGAGGATACATGGTCTATGGAGTAGTTTTCCATGGCCTGCTTTACCAGCTGGTCGCACTGGTAGATAAGTACATCCTCCACCGTGTCAAACAGGCGGTAAAAGGTAGCCCGGCTGATCCCGGTCTCTTGATGGATCCGGGTTATGGTCACGGTGTGCAGCGGCTCGAATTTGAGGATTCGGTTCAGGCCTGCAGCGATTTCATCTGCCGAAGCCTGTGAACGGCGGTCGGATTTGATGTGATACATTTTAAACCTCTTTTGTATTATTTTTCTGAAACATATTGTATCATAAAATCTCCTGTGATACAATATTTATGTCTATTATGCTGTAAAATTTACGCAGCATGATGCCTGCCTGTGTTTAACAGGCACAATTTGTTAAGGAGTGTGCACCATGAAAAAAAACATTGTATCCTGGGATCCTTCCATGAAGGAAGGCTATATCCCCGCACCTTATGTGCTGGAGGAGGGCGAAAAGATCAATGACATGTACTTGGAGCCCGTACTGTTCCATAACGAGAATGGTCCGACCATCGGCGTCACCACCTGCGGTGTGATTGTCAAGGATGGCCTGTTCTTCAAGGATATGGACAATGACGGAATTTTGTCGCCCTACGAAGACTGGCGAAACAGCCATGAGGTTCGCGCAGCTGATATGGTCAAGCATTTGCCCCTGCATCAGCAGGCAGGCCTGGTGCTGAACACCCTGTGGAATACCCCTCTTTCCATGACCCGGGAGGGCGCAAAGGACGAGCAGGGTAATATCGTCCCCTCCAAGATCTTCAAGAAGTACGATCCCAGTGAGCCCATCCCCAAGGGCATCCTGCCCGGCCTGGACAACCGTGTGGATGATGCGCAGGTCATCGATATGAAGCTCACCGCCGGTGTCTATCGCGGCGAGATGCGGGCAGAGGCAGGCGTGGCAGCGCTCTATCACAACCTGGGCACCCAGTATGTGGAGCATGAAGCATGCCAGGGCGGCGTGGCCATCCCTTATTCCTTGCACACGAACCCCATCAACATCGGTTATCCCGACTTCCTGGGCTTTGGTGCCGCGGTCATGGGCGACGGTAACTTCGATATCGTCTATGACATGGCTCAGACCGACCGTAAGATGATGGCAGCCTGCGGTCTGAACATCATGTATGGCCCCCAGATCGATGTTTCCACCGATCCCCGCTGGCCCCGGAACTCCGGTACCTACGGTGAGCGTCCTGAAATTACTGCCGGTATCACCCGGGAGCTGGTGAGAGGCTACCACGACGGTGAGGAGGGCCTGAAGAAGGGCTCCATCGCCCTGACCGTGAAGCATTTCCCCGGCGACGGTCCCGCCGAAAACGGCTTCGAGCCCCATCTGCCCATCGGCCAGTGGAGACTGTATCCCACCGAGGGCTCCATGGAGAAGTATCATCTGCCGCCTTTCCAGGCTGCCTTTGATATGAAGGCTTCTGCAATTATGCCCGACTATTCCCGGATCTGCAACGACGGCCGCTCCGTGCCCCAGTACTACAAGGGTAAGCTCACCTCCTCCGAGGCCGTGCCCTCCGCTTACTCCAAGGAACTGCTGCAGGATCTGGCCCGGGATACCATGGGCTTTACGGGCTACGTCAACTCCGACTCCGGCATCACCACCACCCAGATTTATGGCGTGGAGCACCTGAGTATGCCCGAACGTTATGCCAAGGCCATCTCTGCCGGTACCGACGTCATCGGCGGCAACTACGATGTGGAGAATATCATCAAGGCCGTGGAGGAGGGTTACCTGCCCAAGGCCGACCTGGATCGGGCCAACTACCGCCGCCTGCTGAGCCTGTTCTATCAGGAGCGTGTGGACAATCCCTACCTGAATCCTGACGATGCTGACCGTGTCCGCGCCGAAAACTTTGAGGGCGCCAAGAAGGCCGCTTATAAGGCCTGCCAGAAGGAAGTGGTTCTGGCCAAGAACCACGGCGGCGTGCTGCCTATGGTGAAGGGTAAGAAGGTCTACGTTGCTGCCTTTGCCGGCGAGGATGCCGGTGCATGGCTGGCCCAGATGATGGGCGCAGGCGTTGCTGGTGACGACAATACCGAGAAGCTGCGCAAGCAGCTGGAGGCCCTGCTGGCCGCAAAGGGCTATGAGATCGTAGATAACCCCGAGGAGTGCGACTACTGCTACCTGCACATCTGGCCCAAGCAGAACAATATTGTCTTCGTCCAGCGTTCCATGCCTGTTCTGGAACTGGTGGAAGGCTTCATGCACGAGGAGCGTGAGGTGAATAAGAGCCAGAAGAAGACCGGCAATCTCATCGAGATCAACACCCTGCGGGGCATCAAATCCATTCCTGCTCTGGCGGAGAAGGTCCATGCAAACGGCGGCAAGGTTATCGCCACCGTGGTTGTCTGCAACCCCTGGATCCTTTCCAATCTGGAGCCCTATGTGGACGGCATGACCTTCCAGTACACTGTTTCTCCCGTGGCCATGGGCAACTCCCTGGGCGCTCAGATGGACGTGCTCTCCGGCGAGTTCAACCCCACCGGCAAGATGAGCCTGACCATGGTCTCCGATCCTAAGGTCATCGCCATCACCGAGAAGGAGATTGATGGTGAAATGCGTGAGATCTGTGCTTCTCCCAACGACGTGCCTGGCTACGACAAGGACCAGTACATCGATCCTGCCATCCTGGCTCAGGTCAAGGGCGGCAGCTATGCCTATTGTGATGCTGACGGCAACTATTACCGCTCCGGCTTCGGTCTGACCTACTAAGTCTATGCGAAAACCGCCGGCCCCCCCTGGTGCCGGGGTTTTAGTCATTTTCGGATATTTTTAGATTTCGCAGAACTTCCATGGCGGCAGGAACATCACACTGGTTATACAGATACGCGTAACGCAGCAGCGGATCGGGCACCATGTAATCATATTTGTCAAAACGAGGGGACTGGTCATCGGCCAGTACCGCCGATGGATCATCCGTATCCAGCCGCAGCGTCCTCAGCTTATGTAAGAATTTGTCCTTGGGCAGTCCTGTGGTGATTTGCAGGTAGTAAAACGATCTGGTTACCGCATAGATGTCCAGTTCATCCTTCAGTCCGCAGGTCAGGAGTCTGGCAATGGTCCGGATGACCTTTGTACCGCACCAGGGCAGCAGAAGATGGGTGTTTCCGTGCAGGGTGACCACATCGTTATGGATGATGCCAAGCTCTCTGGCAAGCTTTCGGGCGGCGGTCAGCGCTTCCACAGCGCCGGGTTTTAAATATGGATAGATGGTGTCCTCTGCCAGGACCTGGCGCATTCTGCTTAAGATTTCGCCGTCCACATCTCCACCGGAACCTGCCCAGTTGATCAGTTTTGACTCCCTGGATTTCTCCACAAAAACCTGCTTTTTTCGGTCATCCACACTGAACACTTTCCAGGCGGAGCCAGCCAGTGTGAAGACTTCATCCGGCGTAGGGCAGCGGGTGAGGGTGCCGATTCTGCCTTCTTTTGCAATGACAGTGTAGCTGTCCTCCTCACGGAAGACGGAATAGAAGGTGAAGTGATTGGTCATACCCTCCGCAGCCATTCCCACAATTAAATTGCCATTTTCCAGCTGCTGAATGCAGTTTTTCCGCAGAAGATGCCGCAAAAGTGACTTATATTCCGACTGAGCTACCGTGTTCGCAAAGACCGGGAGAGTAAGAACCTCCCGGGCAAGCTGGGCAGGGGATAGTTCTCCGTGGAGGAGCAGCGTACTCAATGTCTGATGAACAAGCACACTGTACGGCCTCTGTTTCCACTCGAAGGGCTCCACCCAGCGCTTTTCGGCATAGATCTGAATGATGGCAATGGCGCGAAGCAGATCCCAGGGAAGTGCTTTCACAGATTTCAGGTCACTTTCCTCCCGAAGATCCAGGAACATCATGCGGCTGACACCTGTACGTCTGCCGGAACGGCCCAGACGCTGGACAAAACTGGAACAGCTGTAGGGGGCGCCCAGCTGAATGGTAAAATCCAGATCGCCGATATCGATCCCCAGTTCCAGCGTCAGAGTGGCTGCAGCTACGGAAGGCGCGTTGGCTTTCTTCATGGCTTCCTCAGCTTCCTGGCGCAGAGCGGAGGAGACATTTCCGTGGTGAACATGGAAAACATCCGCATCACCCCGGATATGGGCGATGGACCGAAGATCCGCAATGGTTAATTCCGCTTCGTTGCGGCTGTTGGTGAAAATCAAGCATTTTTTCTGATGACAGATATCGTACAGGGCGTTGCGGTAATTGCTCAGGGCTTTGTGGTATTCCGTCTGATTTCTCTGATCCGGCAGGGTAACGCAGTCGGCCAGGAGGGAAATGGTACGCTTCTGATGTCCTGTGCCCACCGCCTGGATGTTTCGCTTACTGCCGGCGTTCAGAAACCCCATGGCCGGATCGTAGTCGTGCAGTGTTGCGGACAGGCCGATACGGCGGGGAGTGCATTTGCTCAGCCTCTGCAGCCTTGTGATTTGGCACAGAACCTGCAGCCCCCGATCCGTTCCCATCAGTGCGTGAAGCTCGTCAATGACGATGTAGCGCAGGTCTGAGAAAAGCAGTTTTACATACTCCGGATGGCGGATCAGCATGGCTTCCAAGGCCTCCGGGGTGATTTGCAGGATCCCCCGGTTTACCTTGAGTGCTTTCTGCTTGACCGACTGAGAAATATCTCCGTGCCAGGGCCAGACCGGAATCTGGCGTTCCTCCAAAAGCTCTGTCAGCCGCTGGAACTGGTCATTGATCAGGGCTTTCAGAGGGCCGATATAGATAACGGCGATGGAGTGGGCTGGATCTTTTTCCAGCTGGGTCAGGATAGGGAAGAAGACTGCCTCCGTTTTGCCGGAGGCAGTGCCTGAGGCCACGATCAGATCATCTTTTGTGTCCAGAATGGCATTGCAGGCTTCCACCTGCACCTGGCGCAGATCGGTCCAACCCTTCCGGTAGATATACTGCTGAATAAATGGAGCGTAGCGCTCATATGCGGTCATAGCCATAATCAAATGTCAAAGTCAAAGAAGGGATCGTCTTCCTTCTCTTTCTCGATGGTTACTTCATTCTCCCGGATGAAGTCCTCAAAGCTCACTTCAGGATTCTCATGGAGTGTGTTGAGCAGGCTGAGGAAGCTCTTGGTAATTTCACGGGGGGACAGATTATTTTGACTTCCCAGGCGGTTGCTGATAAATACGATGAACTGTCCCAGCTGTTCCGGGCGGATCTGATTGTCATATCTGTGGGCAGTGCCATGGACATTGCACAGACGCTCCAGCAACAGGTAGATCTCCTCGGGTGTCAGGGGTTTCAGACTGATGACAGGGGAGGACAGGTCGCTAAAACTGCCGGAAGAGAAGGGGTTGTCCGCCAATCTGGACCGGAGGGCCTCATAGCTGTATAGTCCCCGGCGGTCATCGTAAATGAATTCGGGTGTTCCGCTGAGGAAGAAACCGATATGGGCAGCCTTACCCTGCATGGTATCGTTGAAGATGGTAAGGATCTTCTCATAGTTGGTGTTGCGGGTCTGCTTATTGGTGATCTTATAGAGATTCACACCCTCATCCAGAAAAATGAGCATTCCCTTGTAACCGGCAAAGGTGGAGAATCTGGCAAAGAGCTTCAGAAACTCATACCAGTTGCTGTCCTCAATGATCCGGTCCACACCCAGATCTTTCTTGGCATCGGTCTTGGTAGCATATTCTGCCCGAAGCCAGCGCAGGGCGCACTGTTTGAGATCCTCATTCTCGGTGCAGTATCCACGCCAGTAGGCATCCATCACATGGGAAAAAGCTGACCCGTAGGAAAGTTCTGTAAGGGCATGCAAATGTTCCTGAATGCGCTTGCGGACTGCTTCGGAAAATGCAGGGGATGCACTTTCCAATCCAGCGCTGCTTACTTCCTGGCGTACAAGTGTGATCCATCTTTCCAGAACGGATTTCAGTGCGCCGCCGTTGGGACTGGACAGGATCGCCATATTCTGGACCAATTCCCGGTAGGTAGCCAGACCTTTGCCCTTTCCGCCGATGATATTGTGGTCGGGAGACAGATCCGCGTCCAGCACTACATAATCCCGCTCGATGGCGTTATTGCGGATCATCTGGATCATGAAGCTTTTACCGCTTCCATAGGGGCCGCAGATAAAGCGGAAGGCACCGCCGCCATCTTCCACGGCGGTCATATCCTGCAGAAATGCGTCTACTTCCTTTTTCCGGCCCACAGCAATGTGGTTCAGGCCCACTCTGGGTACAACGCCGGAAATCAGCGCTGTCAGCAGTGCCTGGGCAACCCGGGGGTTGAGTTTTGCTGCCATAGTATACCTCCTTATCTCAATGCATTTGTCAGTTCAGATTCGTAAAAGTCAATAATGACAGGTTTGCCGTCTCCTGTTTCGATCAGTACGTCCCCCATGAGCTCCATGGCGGTTTCGTTGATTTTGTCCAACAGGGAAGACGGCATGGTGTTTTCCTGCCGGGCGATCCGGTCAATGGTTTGAGGCACACCGGTCAGTACGGCGTGCAGAACCTTTACATGGGGCGCGCCCAGTGCTGTGATCACCTCACCCAGCTCCGGGGAAAGAAGATCCTGGTCAAAAAGATCATCACCGGAAGCTTCAGAGGTTGTATCGGCCCCAGAAACAAAGGTTGTCGAGATGACCGGCTGTGTGGTTGCGGGAGCATTGACCACCTCTTCGCTGAATTCCACGGCGTCCGGCACATCCAGAGCGTCCCGGACCGCATCCGATTCTGCTCTGAGTTTCTCAATTTGAGAAATATCCAGTGTAATTGCCGCGGGGGCAGGAGGCTTCTGCTGCTGTGTCATGTTTTTTCTCAGGAACTGTTCCACCATGACCCCAGTTTCCGGGTCAAAAGTTACGTCCTTCAATTTTCCGCGGTATCCCTTCATGTCCCGCAGTACATTTTCCACAAACCGCACCAATTCTGTCACATAGGCCCGGAGGGTCCTTCCGCCGGTGTAATCGATCATAGGAATGTTGTAGCTGTATGCGGATTTTTCACAGAATGCGCCCTCGTAGGGGGTGTAGGAAATGGTTTTGGCGCGAATGGGTGCCAGGGCACTGAGTAAGCTGTTTCCGGTTTCCTTGCGTTTCAGTGCATCGCAGAGACTGAAAGATCTGGATACGGCCTCCCGGATCAACTCCTCATGTCCATCTTTCCAGAAACCGGACCGTTCCGGGGAGTAGTCGGACAGAGTCAAAATCAGACTGTAGGGAAGTTTCAGAATCCGGTCCGTCGCGTGCTGGGAAAAGAGCATATTTTGCTGGACGGGGGAAGGGGGGATAGCACTTCCCAGTGCTTCCGGCACGCGGAATTCTACACCATGCTCCATGGCAAAGTCAAAAGACCAGATGAGGAAGCGGCTGTCCATGGTGGAATACCGGCCGCGGTAGGCCTCCCACAGCTTAAGCAGCTGCAGGTAACCGTCCTCGGGGGAATCCCATCCATAGCCGCTGATTAGTTCTGTAGCGTGAAGCTGGATATATGGATAGTCTGTCTCCGGGTAGCTGCCGCCACGGACCTGTCCCCGCCAGTAAAGGTACCAGGAACGCTGGGCCTGGGACATATTGCGGTAGGTGGGGGAGAAGTGGATAAACGTGGCGTGGGTGGGGGGCGGCGCGTCCTTGGGGTAACTTTTCCGGGCATAGGCAGCCATATCGTTTTCAAAGGCTTCAATGGTAAATATGCCGAAACGGCAGGAAGCGCGCTGGTCCTCGGACCATGGAATCTGCTGGCGTGTTTCCTCAGGACCGTCCAGTATGATTTGTGAAAAATCGGAAAACTGATAATGTTTCATAGGCAAATTATCTCTGGAATCAAAGTGTCATATGTGGGTAAAACTGCTTGACAGAAATATCAGGAAAGAAAAATGCCGGATGGAACCATTCCGGCGCAAAGAGATTATTTCTTGTGTAAACAAGTGTTTCCATGTATATATTTTAGCATTTTGCCAGTAAAAAGCAACCGTTGCGAGAAGAATTATCATTTCTCCGTACAATTTAACAAATTGTATTTGTAGCGCCTTGACAAATGAAAGATAATGGGGTATTATCATTTTACAGCACATGACTGACGGAACATCGCGGGTCACCGCGGGGGAATGTGCTCGTGTTTATAGCCGACCGTCTGGGCAATTCAGTGTTGTAGCTGGATTGCTCTTTTTTATTTTTAATCGATACTAAAGGAGTTAATTATGAGCTTTGTTTATCGCGGAATCGAAGCCGAACTGGACCGTCATATTGTTTCCGACCTGGAAGTTCAGCGCCAGCTGGATCGGATCCTGGAGCAGAATCCGAAGATCCAGACTGTCACCGACCGTGCTGCCCAGCTGGGCGACGAGGTGATTCTGGATTATGCCGGTTTCTGCGACGGTGAGCAGTTTGCCGGCGGCACTGCTGAGCGTCAGTCCCTGACCCTGGGCAGCGGTATGTTTATCCCCGGCTTTGAAGAGCAGCTGGTGGGCGCTGAAATCGGCCAGGACGTCAATGTGGATGTGACCTTCCCCGAGGCCTATCACGCTCCCAATCTGGCAGGCAAGGCAGCCCAGTTCCGCTGCAAAATTCATGAGATCCGGGTTAAGAGCACCTACGAGATGGACGACACCTTCGCCCGTGAAGTGGGCGGCTGCGAAAGCTTTCAGGAGTTCCGGGACAAGCTGCACAGATCCATGCAGGCTTATTCCGATCACCGCTCTGAGGTGGAACTGCAGGACAATCTGATGCGTAAAGCTGCCGCCACTCTGGACTTCACCCCCAGCGATGAGCAGATGGCAGAGGCCATGGAAGATCAGATGGATAATCTGAACGCGCAGCTTGCTCAGCGGGGCGTGACCATGGAGATGTACTGCCGCTTCATGAATACCACTGAGGAGCAGCTGAAGCAGGATGCTCGTGCTGCAGCCGAGATGAGCCTGCGTACCCAGGCTGCCGTGGAGCAGATCGTCGCACTGGAGAATCTGGTGGCTGAGGAAGACGAGATCAACCAGGCTGTTGCGCTGGTGGCCCAGCAGAACAATATGACTCTGGAACAACTGAAGCCTTATTATGACGCGGAGTTCGAAGCTGCCATTGTCCGTCATGTGCTGACCGGCAAGGCTATGAAAGTGATTCGGGATTACGCTGTGATCACTGAGATTTAATCAGTCAATGAGCCCGGCCGGAGTCCGGGAATACTATAGGAGGATATAGATATGGCAATCAATTACGTTGACGGCAAGTATGTGGACGAGAAGGGCATGGTTAAGCTGGATCCCGTCCAGTACAAGGACTGGCAGATCGCCGAGGAAGCAGAAAAGACGCTGCCCTCTGTGGATTTCTTCCGTCAGAAGCTGGGCCTGCTGGAGGATGAGATCATCCCCTACGGCAAGACCCCCAAGATCGATTTCATCAAGGTCATGAAGCGCCTGGAGAACAAGCCCGACGGCAAGTTCATCGAGGTCACCGCAATCACTCCCACCCCCTTTGGCGAAGGTAAATCCACTGTCTCCCTGGGCCTGATCGAGGGCCTGGGCTACATCGGCAAGAACGTGGGCGGCGCACTGCGACAGCCCTCCGGCGGCCCCACCATGAACGTCAAAGGTACTGCAGCCGGCGGCGGCAACGCCCTGCTGATGCCCATGACCGAGTTCTCTCTGGGCCCCACCGGTGATATCAACGACATCATGATCGCCCACAACCTGGCAATGGTGGCTCTGACCTCCCGTATGCAGCACGAGCGCAACAATACCGATGAGTGGCTGGCCAAGAAGGGCCTGAAGCGTCTTGATATCGACCCCAAGCGCATCGAGATGGGCTGGGTCATGGACTTCTGCGCACAGTCCCTGCGCAACATTATCATTGGTATCGGCGGCCGTCTGGACGGTTACATGATGGAATCTAAGTTCGGTATTGCTGTTGGCTCCGAGCTGATGGCCATTCTGGCTGTTGCCCGGGACCTGAAGGATCTGCGTGAGCGCATCGGCAAGATCGTCGTGGCCTACTCCAAGACCGGCGAGCCCGTTACCTGTGAAGACCTGGACGTGGCCGGCGCTATGACCGCCTGGATGCGCAATACCATCAACCCCACCATGTGCTACTCCGTTGAGCATCAGCCCGTTCTGATCCATGCCGGCCCCTTCGCCAACATCGCCATCGGCCAGTCCTCCGTCATTGCAGACCGTCTGGCTCTGAAGCTCTTTGATTACCATGTTACCGAGTCCGGCTTTGCCGCCGACATCGGCTTTGAGAAATTCTGGAATGTCAAGACCCGACTGTCCGGCCTGACTCCCAACGTCTCCGTGCTGGTCGCCACTGTCCGCGCTCTGAAGATGCACGGCGGCGGCCCCGCTGTGAAGCCCGGTTCCCCTCTGCCCAAGGAGTACACCGAGGAGAACCTGGAGCTGCTGGAGAAGGGTACCTGCAACCTGTTCCACCATGTTAACACCATCAAGAAGTCCGGCATCAACCCCGTGGTGTGCATCAACCGCTTCTACACCGATACCGACGCCGAGATCGCACTGCTGAAGAAGCTGTGCGCCGAGCGCGGTGTCCGCTGCGCCGAGAGCAATCACTGGCGTTACGGCGGCGAGGGTGCTGCTGAGCTGGCCCGTGTGGTGGTTGAGGCCTGTGAGGATCCCGTGGATGTGAAGTTCCTGTATGATCTGGAGATGCCTCTGCGCCAGCGCGTGGAGCTGATTGCCAAGGAAGTCTACGGTGCTGACGGTGTGGACTGGGCTCCCCTGGCAACCGAGAAGGCCAAGCGCTTCGAGTCCGATCCCAAGTACGCCGACTACTGCACCATGATGGTCAAGACACACCTGTCCCTCAGCGACGACCCCACCAAGAAGGGTGTGCCCTCCGGCTGGCGTCTGTTCGTTCGTGACATTCTGGAGTACGGCGGCGCCAAGTTCCTGTGTCCCATGGCCGGCACCATCTCCATGATGCCCGGTACCGCAGCTGACCCTGCTTACCGCCGTGTGGACGTGGACACCGAAACCCGTAAGGTCTCCGGCCTGTTCTAATTCATAACGTAAAAGCACGCAGGTTTTTACCTGCGTGCTTTTTCGTATTAGCGTACATTTTTGCTCCGCCAATAAGAAATGCCGCCCGAAGGCGGCATTTCTTATTGGCGGAGAGTGTGAGATTCGAACTCACGGTGGGTTGCCCCATCACCAGTTTTCAAGACTGGCTCCTTAAACCGCTCGGACAACTCTCCATATGTACATGGAATCATATCATTTTGATCATAAAAAGTCAAGGGTATTCATATTGCTGCAAAGGTGACTCTAATTTCATGGCATACTATTATATCTTAGTATTTAGAACCGTCCCTGCCTTTTGGATAATGCGGTTATTGCGGAATCGATTGTTCCGGCAGTGTGAACACAAAGCCGGAGCAGTCAGAACGGAAGCTTATATCCAGGTGTCCTTTTAGAAGAAATATAATACACAATATTTACCGGTGCCGCAGCTTGCAGCACCGGTATTTTTGTGCAGTTGTTTATGGATGTGCCAACGGAAGTTGAACTAAGAAAGTATTATATCCACCCTTGCTCTCAGCCCAGATTTTCCCTTTATGGGCTTCCACCACTGACTGGGCGATAGATAGCCCCAGACC
The DNA here is from genome assembly GCA_045539075.1 of Faecousia sp. Taxonomy (GTDB): domain Bacteria; phylum Bacillota; class Clostridia; order Oscillospirales; family Oscillospiraceae; genus Faecousia. Next base: position 41,705 of record JAZQEP010000034.1, read on the forward strand.
ATAGCTGCCATCCATGACTCTTGCTTTGTCCGCCCGATAGAAGCGTTTGAAGATATTCTTCAGATCCTCTTTGGAGATAGGATCTCCGGGACTGGTAACGGACAGAATGCAACTGCGCCCGGACTGATCCAAGTTTACATTAACCGCGCCATTTGGACTGGAATACTTCAGTGCATTGTCCAGCAGTACATCCAGTACCTGATACAGATGTTGTTCACTACCATACAGGCTGATTCCATCCGGAACGGTGCATCTAAGTTCCATTCCCTTTTCTTCATAGAGAAGCTGAAAGGACAATACCGCGTCTTGGACCAACTGGCTGAAATCCACTGTCTCAAACTTCATTTTCAGCGTTCCGTTATCCACCCTCGCCATTTCCAGCATATTCTCCACCAGGGAGCGCATCTGGTAGGTCATGGAAAGAATATTTTTGGAAAAGGTTCTGCGGTCTGCTTCCGGGGTGTCCTCATTTCCCAAAAGCTCCGCATTCGCCATAATGACGGAAAGCGGTGTTTTCAGTTCATGGGAAGCATCTGCCACAAACTGCCGTTGCTGATCCCAGGCTTGTTCCACCGGCCTGATGACCCAACGGGACAGAAGAATACTGATACCCAGAAACGGAATCGATGCTGACAGAAAAATCAGCAGGCAGGAAAGAACCATATTTCGCAGCGTAGTGGCTTCCGTTGCAGTATCGGAAAACACGATGGTGTACCCCATAGGGGCCTTGTTCTTCAGGTAACGGAGGTTGTAGTCATCCAACTTTCCAATTTCGGATTCACTGGACAGTGCCGCATTGGCGATTTCCAGAATATAGTCCTGATCGGACAGATCGAAATAACCACCGCTCGCTCCAAGCAGCTGCCCTTGCCGACCGATCTGAACGGTGAAGAACGGAAGCCGGACTCTGTCTGAGCCTTTGCCCAGATTGCCTTTCTGAAAAGGACTGGCAGCGATAGCACGCATCATGTTGATGCTTTGATTTTGCATACTCTGAGCAGTGAAGTGGATCACAACACCAAGGATAATTCCCAGCATCAGCATAACAATGGCCATGATGACGCATACAAATTTAATCCGCAGTTTTTTGATCAATCTTCCTTCACCTCCAGATGATAGCCGAGACCCCGGATCGATGCGATTCGGACATTGGATGCGATACTGCTGAGCTTCTTTCGCAGGATCGCCACATAGACCTCTACATGGTTCTCTACCGCATTGGATTCCAGCCCCCAGATATGGGACAGAATAGCAGATTTAGAAAGGTTTCGTTTGCCGGACTGGAGCAGCAGGCGCATGACATCGAACTCCTTTGCGGAAAGCCGGACAGCTTTTCCATCGCAGAGCAAGGTGCCGGTGCCAAGATCCAGGATCGTGTTGCCGAACACCATCTCATTAACTTGTCCTGCCTGACGGCGCAGCAGGGCATTGATGCTGGCAAGCAATTCTCCAGAGTCAAAGGGCTTGGTCAGATAATAGTCGGCACCGGCATTGAGTCCGGCGATACGGTCCTGCACATCACTTCTGGCAGTCAGCATCAAAATCGGGGTGTTACAGCGTGCTCTGCGAACCTGCCTGGCCACCTCGTAACCATCCATTTTGGGCATCATTACATCCAGAATTAACAAATCGTAAATTCCCAGCTCCGCATATTCTTTGCCGGATTCCCCGTCATAGACACACTCTACTTGAAAGCCCTTCCGTTCCAGCATGGACTTGATGGAATTACAGAGCATTTTTTCATCTTCGATAACCAATATCTTCATATGTATTCCTCCGTATGGCTACTTCTTTGATTATAATACGTTTTATAGCTTAAGGGAAACTGAAGACGCAAAAGTTCATAGTTCCTTTACAAAAGACAACGACTTCTTCAGTTGCGGTTAAGATAGCGGTGCTACCTTGGTATTTGAAATCAGAGGTGTCTCTGAAATTTTGGGGCAACTCGGAACACCACTTCTGTGCATGCCGCTCTGCCCTATACCCGAAAGGAGTCAATATGAATCATAAGAAACACCAGGAAACCGGTACTGACTTAACCGTTTCCAAAGATGAGGCCTTATTTGAAGCCCTGGGAAAATCAAAAAAGAAGAAAAAGAAGAAGATTATCCGTACAATCATCAGTATTGTCCTGATTTTGGCAATCGTTTTGATATCCGGTGTGAATATCCTGCAGCGCCGGGTAAGACAGGAATTTGCCATGGGTGATGTAGAGGTAATCTCTTTTGAAGTTACCACAGGTACCATCAGTACTGTGGTTTCAGGCAGCGGAACCCTGCAAAATGTGGATACGGAAACAGTTGTGCTCCCCAGCGGTGTGGAATTGACGGACACCCTAGTTAGCTATGGTGATGCAGTGGAAGAGGGGGAGCTGATCGCTACTGTGGATATGGGTACGGTACGAAGCGCTATGTCCGAGCTGCAGGCAACCATTGAGGATCTGGATGAGCAGATCGCCGATGCAGAAGGTGATCAGGTGAGTTCCTATATCAAAGCCGGTGTTTCCGGCAGAGTGAAAATCCTCTATGCCCAAAAGGATACGGCGGTAGCCGATGCTATGGTTGAGCATGGTGCGGTGGCTGTGATTTCTCTGGACGGTTTCATGGCAGTAGATATTCAAACCGATGCACTTACCGTCGGCGACTGTGTGACGGTGATCCGGGCAGACGGCAGCGAGATCTCCGGCACAGTAGAATATGCGGCCGGAGGAACGGCCACGGTCCTGGTAACCGATAACGGACCAAAGTATGATGAAGAAGTGTCCATACAGACTGAAGACGGTACTGGGGTCGGTTCCGGCAAGCTCTATATCCATAATCCGCTTTCTGTTACCGGCTATGCGGGTACTGTCAGTTACGTCAATGCCAGGGAAAATCAGAAGGTCTATGCATCTACCACGCTCTATACGCTTAACAATACGGCTTCCAGTGCAAATTATGATGCCCTGTTGAGATCCCGGAAGGAAGCAGAGGAATCCCTGCTGGAGCTGTTGCAGATTCAGCGAAACGGCGGAATTGCCGCTCCCATTTCCGGGAGCATCGCATCTGCGGAAAGTACGAGTGAAGAAGAAACCCTGGTTGCAACCATTTCTCCGGATCAATATATGTCCGTGACCATCACAGTGGACGAAGCGGACATCCTTTCTCTGGAGGTCGGACAGCAGGGCGCTGTGACAGTCAGCTCCGTCAGTGAGGATGCTTTCTCGGGAACGGTCACGGAAATTGACAGGACCGGTGCAAACAGCGCCTATACTGCTGTGATCCTTCTGCAAAAACAGGAAGGTATGCTTCCGGGTATGACTGCCTCCGTGGATGTACGGATCGAGGGCGTGGATGATGCCATGATCATTCCTGTGGAAGCTCTGCACCGTACCTCAAACGGTGCCTATGTTTATACCACCTATGATGAGCAAATGCAGCAGTATGGAGGTCGGGTGGATGTGGTTACCGGACTGTCCAACAACAACTATGTGGAGATTAAATCCGGCCTGAATGTGGGCGATACGGTTTACTACACCGAGGAGCAGACCTTTGGCAATATGTTTGGCAACCGGGGCAACATGGGCGGTAATATTCCCGGCGGAAACGTTCCCGGTTTTGGCGGCAATATACCCAATATGGGAAATGGGGACAGCAAAAATGAGGGCGGAGAAAACCGTCCCGTTTTTGGCGACGGAAACTTGCCGGGTCAGGGAACCAGAAACCGGCCCAACGGCGGTTAAGAGGTAGGCCCATGATCGACATCAAAGACTTGTGCAAGGTTTATCTCGTGGGAGAAGAACGGGTAAAGGCGCTGGATCATGCCACAATGCATATTTATCCCCATGAGTTCGTCAGCATCATTGGACCCTCCGGTTCCGGCAAATCCACCCTGATGAATATCATTGGCTGCCTGGATGTTGCCGATGCCGGAACCTATTATCTGGACGGTCTGCCCATTGAGGAATACTCCGAAAATCAGCTTGCCCGAATTCGTAATCAGAAGATTGGCTTTGTGTTTCAGAGCTTCAATCTGATTCCCAAGCTCAGCGCAGAAGAAAATGTAGAGCTGCCGCTGATCTATCAGAAGGTTCCAAGATCGGAGCGGCAAAAGAGAGTCAAAGCCGCACTGGAACGGGTAGGCCTCTCGAATCGGGCAAAGCATCTGCCAACAGAGTTGTCCGGCGGTCAGCAGCAGCGCATTGCCATTGCCCGTGCGCTGGTGACGAATCCAAGCCTGATCCTGGCAGACGAGCCTACCGGAAACTTAGACTCCAAAACATCTCAGGAGATTATGGATATCTTCCATGAGCTTCACGCACAGGGTAATACCATTGTCCTGATTACCCATGATAATGATGTTGCAAAACAGGCATCCCGGGCGATCCGCATTCTGGACGGACAGATTACGGAGGTGGCACTATGATTATTTCCCTGAAAATGGCACTTCGTTCCATCAGTTCCAACAAAATGCGTGCGATGCTGACTATGCTGGGCATTATCATCGGCGTTATGGCTCTGGTGGTGCTGGTAAGCCTTGTGAGCGGTGCCACAACGTCTGTAACCGATGCGGTAAACGCACTGGGAAACAGCATGCTCACGGTAACCATTGCAGATGACAAAGGCTATCCTGTGACACTGGATACACTGGATGAATGGATGGATAAGGAGGAGCTTGGCTTGCTTGCACCGCAAATCAGCGATACGCTGACCGCCTCCGGAAGAGAGGGAAGCGCAAGCTTATCTGTCTATGGAACAACTCCAGCCTATTATGATATTCAGGGCTTGCAGCTTGTCATGGGCCGCTGGCTGAAAAGGGCGGACATTGAAAACCACAGCTATGTTTGTGTCATTAACGAAACTGCTGCGGAGGAACTGATCGGCTATGTGGACTGCATTGGGGAGGCCATTTCCATCAATTCCGTAAAATATACCATTGCCGGCGTTTTGAGCGACGATGAAGACTCCCTGACCGCAGCTTTTTCCTCCGGAAGCATGGTGGTGTATCTTCCGTACACTTCCCTTGTCCGGCTCTCTGCCACTGCGCTGTCCGAAGTCACGACCTTCTACGTCAGCGCACCGGAGGGCAGCACTGTGGAATCGACGGAAGCGGCAATTACAGAAATCCTGATGGATCGCTTCGACGATGACGAGGATGCCTTTGAGGTATCTACACAGGATGTTCTGGAGGATACAATGAGTTCCATCACCTCCGTTCTGACCATTCTTCTGGGCGGTATTGCGGCCATCTCCTTGGTTGTAGGCGGTATCGGCATTATGAATATCATGCTGGTCACGGTTACGGAACGAACCAGAGAAATTGGTATCCGAAAGGCCATTGGTGCCAGCCGGGGTACCATTCTGCTCCAGTTTCTGATGGAGGCAGTGGTGCTTTGCATGATGGGCTGTGGCCTGGGCATTTTCCTGAGCTGGTCCATCCTGCAGATCGTCAATACAGTGGTGATCAGTCTTGATATGGTGTTCCATCTTAACGGAGGTGTCGTTCTGATTGCTGTGGGTTTCTGTTTTGTGATCGGTGTGGTATTCGGACTGTATCCTGCCAACAAAGCAGCCAAAATGAAGCCCATTGACGCACTGCATTACGGAGGTTGACCCATGGAAAAAAAGCATAAAAAACAAGCGAAAAAATACTTATCATGGGCGTTGATCGCTGCGATTACCGCAACCCTTGCGTTTTTGCCCATGATCGCAGCAAGAGAAGACCCGGAAACCGGCCCCCAGGCAAGTATTCTGTCCGCTGATGCGGAAAACAGAGAAATCTCCACAAATATTTTGGGCGGCGGCACATTAACTGCGGGAGATGCTGCACAGATCACCATCCCTGCTGCTGTGAAGATAAAAGAGTATCTGGTCAGCAACGGTGATATGGTAACAGATGGGCAGCCCGTTGCATTGGCAGATCGGGTCAGCATCATGTCAGCCATTACCCAGGTGCAGGAAACCATGGATTATTTGCAAGAGCAGATGGATGATGTAAGCGGTGATACTGCCCCGGATACAATAACCGCTACGGCAGGCGGAACCGTGAAGATTATCTATGGAACCGAAGGAGAAAGTGTGCAGGATGTTATTCTCCGGGACGGAGCATTGGCAGTTCTCTCTCTGGACGGCCTTATGGCGGTTCAAATTCCGTGCAGCACGGACTTGTCCGGCGGGGATTCCGTTTGCATTACGCTGGCAGACGGTACGGAAGTAACGGGCAAAGTGGAATCCAATCTGGAAGGCGTTCTGACTGTTACCGTTGTGGACGAAGGCTATGCTGTCGGCGAAACAGTCAGCATATCCACAACGGATGGTGCGCGGATTAGCTCCGGAGCACTGTACATCCACAGTCAGTGGAATGTGGTGGCCTATTCCGGCAGGATCTCACGGGTTCGTGTCAGTGAGGGCGACGTGGTAAAGGCAGGAAAAACACTCTTTGATTTGAAGGATACCGGACATACTGCGGAATTTGAAGCCCTTGCCCGTCAGCATCGGGAATATGAAGCGCTGATGTTGGAGCTGTTCAAAATGTATCAGAGTGAAACGGTCAAGGCAACCCAGGGCGGCATTGTCACGGGTGTGGATGAAAGCGGAGCTTATATGCTCTCAACCAACGTAGTAGGATGGACCCTTTCTATGCTTGTCAATGCCCCCAATGGTGATGACGAAACCAGTTATATCAACTATATCGGTCAGGTGGCACAGGTTGGCATCGATGGACTGATCCTGAAAATGAACCCCCAGAGCCTTGCCATTACTGACTATAAGGAGCTGTCCGGTGTTCCTCTGGATACTTCCTTGATGACAGAAGATGCAATTTATACGGCCAGCGTCCCGGTATATGAACTATCCGGTGGAGCGTGGGTGCAGATAGAAGCTGCATCCATTGCGGCAGGAGATATTCTGCTGTTCGCCGGAGATAGTGCAGGAAATTTAGTGTGGGTAGTTCGTGTTGCGAGAGGAACGGTTCAGCCGGAAATCCCAGAGGAATCTGGGGCAACAGAACCTTCCGAGCCGACAGATTCTTCAGATCCAACTCAGCCAATTGATCCCACTGCCCCCAAAGATCCAGAAAGCCCGGATGACCCTTCTGAACCCACAGACTCAACCGATCCGTCCACTCCTACAGATCCATCAGCACCTACAGAACCCACGCAGCCGGGTGATAACAGACCTCAAAGCGGCGGTAATATGCCCAGCTTCGGCGGAGGTGTTGTTCAAGAAAAAACCTTCGAGGTTTACGGATTGGATACGGTAACCATTGCTTCTGTAATTCCACAGGAGCAGGTGTTTGTTCAAATCATCGTGGATGAATTGGATGTCAACCGAATTCACATAGGTCAGACAGCTGTAGTAACTGTGGATGCCTTACCGGGCGAGTTTTTTACCGGCACGGTAACTTCCGTTTCCGACATCGGCGAGAGTGAAGGCGGAAACAGCAAATTTACGGTTGAAGTAACTTTGAAAAAAGAAACGAATATGCTCCCAGGCATGAATGCTGCTGTTTCTCTTACCATCGAAACAGCACAAACATCCCTCTGCATACCTGTTGCTGCACTGATCGAAGACGGAACGCAAACTTATGTGTACACCGGATATGATGAAAAAGCAGGAGAATTCGTGAATCCGGTTGCGGTTACGGTGGGTGTTTCCGACGGAGAATATGTTCAGATTATTTCCGGAATCGCCCATGGACAGACTGTCTACTACCCCTACTATGATACCCTTGTTATTACCGACGCACCGGAAAAGATTGGCGGATTCCGGTTCAGGCAATAAGGGAATACTCTGAAAAACAATAACGCCGAACCCGGAATGGCATCATTGGTCATGGACAGGTTCTGGGTAACGCTGGAACACAAAACAAAGGACGCCCCTCCCTGGGTTTGAACCCGGGGAGGGGCATGATTTGTTCATATATATGGGTTATGGAGATGTCGTATAAAAACGAGGGATTTTCCCACGGACTGAACAAGTGTCCACCGGGCACTTGTTTATCCTCCCTACGGTCAGGCCGCCTTTAAATTCGCCACTCCGCAAAAAAATCCCGGCCCCTGTTGGGGTCGGGATTTTTTGGCGGAGTGAGAGGGATTTGAACCCTCGCGCGGCTTTTGACCGCCTACTCCCTTAGCAGGGGAGCCCCTTCGGCCTCTTGGGTATCACTCCGAATCAAAGCAGTATGAATGCTTACCGATGCATAATAGCACATTCGGAATGATTTGTCAAGGTCTATTTATTCTCCTCAGGAGCGTTGCGGTTCATTAGCCAGGGGAGAGCTTCTTCGAATTTGACACCGTACCAGTGGGCAGGGGAGAGGATCGTTTTATCAATGCACAGGCAGGTAAAATCCGATGCGATGGCTGCTGCTTCCTCAAGAGGATGTCCCTGCATCAGCATACCGGTGAGACAGGCAGCAAAAATATCGCCGGTGCCGTGAAAGCTTTTAGGAAAACGTTTATGGTTATGATAGGATACAGCGCCCTTGCAGCGGACAGCAGCGCCGGTCTGATCAGGGGAGAAGCCCACGCCGGTGAGAACCACATCATGCCCTCCAAGACGGGACAGAAGGTTCTCAACGTAGTTCTGGTCCGGTTCATCCCGGTAGGGCAGTGCGGCCATCATGGCAGCTTCCGTAATATTTGGCAACATGATATCTGCCTTTTCGCAAAGCTTGCCCATGGCTTCGGCATACTTTTCATCGAAGCCGGAGTAGAGCTTTCCGTGGTCGGCCATGGCGGGATCTACGATAGCAATACCGCCGGGAGCAAGCATACCATCCAGAATCCCGGAGACCATCTCCACGGCGGGGACACTGCCAAGGTATCCCACCAGAATGGCATCAAAACTAATATCCTGCTCTTTCCAATGCCGGCAAATGGCTTCAATACTATTACCCAGGTGGTGAACCACCGGTTTGCCAAAACCGCCGGTGTGGGTGGACAGGACGGCCGTGGGGAGAATGCAGGTCTCGTGTCCGCAGGCGCTGAGGATGGGCAGCGCTACCGTCATGGAGCACTGGCCAACACAGGAGATATCCTGGATGGTTAGAATACGTTTGTATGCCATCAGTCTACCACATCCATATCAAGACCCAGTTCTCTCGGCATGAACCGGGGACACACGCTTTCGGAGGTGACAATGACAGAGGCAGCCAAATGCGCGCCGATCTCGCAGGCCTCTGCCAGGGTCTTGCCGTAGGTAAGGCCGATGGCGACACCTGCGCAGAAGGAGTCGCCAGCACCGGTGGTGTCCTTGACCTCCACGCGGCGGGCGGGACAGAAGCCCATGTCGCCGTCCATACTGGCATAAACCGCGCCGTCTCCGCCCATGGTTACGATCATGCTTGGAATTTCGGCAGCCTTGACCTTGGCAGCGATAATGGGGATCATATCCTGAACGGTTTTTTCGGAATAATCATCGGAAAAGAGAATTCCGGCCTCCTGGATGTTGCACACAAAGCAGTCGATAGACTTCAGGAAATCCCGGCGTTCCAGGGCAATGGACATATTGGCCACTACGGAGAAGACCTTCTTGTTGTGTTTTTTTGCAAGGGCAAAGACACGTTTAACGATGTCCTTGTCAATGTCCAACTCAATGACCACGGAATCTGCCTGGGAGAAGATCTCATCACCGTGCTCCTCCAGGATATCCACAATGGGCAGCAGGTCCGGTCTCTTGGAAATAGAGGCGAATACATCGCCGTCATTATCAAAAACAGCCAGCCACGAACCCATACCGTCACGGGTCCTGCGAATGTATTTGGTATTGACCCGGTGATTTTCCAGCTTCCGCAGAACATCTTCACCGGTACCGCTCTTGTCTACAAGGCTGATAAAGGTGGGTCGCAGCTCACAGTTTGCGATATCTTCGGCCACGTTGCGGCCAACGCCGCCGTGGACCTGCTCAACCCGGCCTACATTCCGGCCGGCGGGATTAAAATTGGACGTCGGATATCCCTTAATATCCACAAAGACAGCACCGATTACCACAATACCCATATGATTTCCTCCAGAAAGGTTTTTGTCATTATACCATACCTCCGCCAAATTGCAACAAAATTAGACAATTGGGGCCTTTTCAATTTGTTACATCGACAAAATTATATTTTGACAAAAATTTATTATTGCAGTCTGAATCGGATAGGATTATAATGTTTTTATTCAAGAATCCACTTTTATTCTACAAATTGGAGGAATAATCTATGTCCGGTAATGTTCGTCCCGAATCCATGGAGCGCATCACCAATTTTGACCTGGCCAACAAGTTCATCGATGAGCAGGTTGCTGCTGTCCGTGAGCAGGTTGGTGACAAGAAGGTCCTGCTGGCCCTGTCCGGCGGTGTTGACTCCTCTGTTGTCGCCGCTCTGCTGATCAAGGCCATCGGCAAGCAGCTGGTCTGCGTCCACGTCAACCACGGCCTGATGCGTAAGGACGAGTCTGAGGGTGTCATCAAGATGTTCAAGGATGGCCTGGATGCAAACCTGATCTATGTTGACGCCACTGACCATTTCCTGGGCCTGCTGGCCGGTGTCTCTGACCCCGAGACCAAGCGCAAGATCATCGGCAAGGAATTCATCACTGTCTTCGCTGACGAAGCCCGTAAGCTGGAGGATATCACCTTCCTGGCTCAGGGTACCATCTACCCCGACATTCTGGAGTCCCAGAAGGCTGCCGAGGGCAAGAAGGCCGTCAAGTCCCACCACAATGTGGGTGGTCTGCCCGAGGATCTGAAGTTCGAGCTGGTTGAGCCCATCAAGCTGCTTTTCAAGGACGAAGTCCGTGTGGTGGGCGAGGCCCTGGGTCTGCCCCACGCTATGGTCTACCGTCAGCCCTTCCCCGGCCCCGGCCTGGGTGTCCGCTGCCTGGGTGCCATTACCCGCGATCGTCTGCATGCTCTGCGTGAGGCCGATGCTATCCTCCGCGAAGAGTTCGCCAACTGCGGTCTGGCTGAGAAGGTTTGGCAGTATTTCGTGGTCGTGCCCGATATCAAGAGCGTTGGCGTCCGTGATGAGAGCCGCTACGAAGGCTGGCCCGCCATCATCCGCGCCGTCAACACCACCGATGCCATGACCGCCACCGTAGAGGAGATTCCCTACGCTGTGCTGCACAAGATCGTGGACCGCATCACCCATGAGGTGGAGGGTATCAACCGCGTTCTGATGGACCTGACCCCCAAGCCCGTGGGCACCATTGAATGGGAATAATGGCATAATGATTCTAAATGGTCTGAAATCCCTTGATTTCAGACCATTTATTTTTTTTGGCATATCGTATTATTATCAACAGTGATAAGATTTTGATAAATGGTATATTAACAATGCGCCGTTCCTGGGAGAAATTCTATGGGCGGTATTTTAGTGTATCCATTGACTTTCCACTGCAATTCTTGACAGCAAACTACGGGAGAATTATAATGAACGCAAGATATTAAACAGGAGGATCCCGCCATGGCAACAGCAAAACCCCTCAGTGAAGAATTTCTCCGCCGACTCGTCCGGGAGAGCCGGAGCTACGACAGGAGCGACACGGTCCGGCTCTGGGAAAACATCCCGGAAAAGAAGCAGCAGAAGATCCTGAAAAAGAAGTGGCTGCCCGCCGGTGTGCAGCCCATCGTGGCTGCCTTCTCCCCTCTGGGCCAAATGGGCTTCGTTTTGTGTACCGACGGCGTCTTCTACGGTCACGGGGTGGATTTCCCCGGCGACAAGGTGTCGCTGGTGGGTCTGATGGGCTTTGATGGCAACTACGTCCTGACCTATGAAGACGGCAGCGAGGTGCAGCTGCCCCAAATGTACTTTTGCGAAAGATGGCTGCAGGAGATCTTCCGTGCCGTAGCGCGGAGCAACATCGGTCCCCGCCGGGAGATGCGCTATGAGGCCAATGAGCTGTCCCTTACGCTGCCGAAGTACAGCGTGAGCCGCATGCCGGAGTTCTGGCTGCCCGAGGAGATGCCGCCCCATCTGTGGGCCAAGCTGCAGCGTGCCTTCCCTGACCTGCCCAAGAATAAGGTGCTGGCCTACTGGGATGACCCCGGGCACCGGGATTTTGGCATAGTCCTCACTAAAGATAGCATCCTGCGGCGGGACTACCCCGGCGTGGAGGAGATCCGCTTTGAAGAGTGGAGAAGCCTCTTTTTCTCCGATCCTGAAAATGCGAGACTCTGGTTCATGGAGACGAAGAATAAGGAGAGAATGAAAGAGGAGAACAGCAGCGAATATGCGAATATTATGGTGGTGCCGAAGCACCTGATGCGTGCGGTGGAGGAACTGGTGGACGATCAGTACAGCAGCTGTTGGTGGGACCATATGCGGGGACTGCTGAAAACGGAACGCATCACCCACAATAAGGCGGTGTTTGTCTACAACGTGCGCCGCCGTCTGCTGGACTATGAGCAGGACCACAGCCTCTGTCCCGAGGCGGGCAACCCCAAGGCCCTGTCCCTCCGTGCCGCCATTGCCCTCAGCTGCGGCGTCTATGAGGATGCCCTCTTCTGCTACGAGATGCTGCGCCGGATGCCCTGTGACGTGGACTATCTGGTCCGGTGGGCCCATGCCGGCTTTATGTGCTACTTTTACCAGCCCCTGTCCGTCACCTCCGTGCGATGGATGCTGTACTACCTGATGCATTTTGAGGGACCTCGCCTCGTCTCGTATAACATGTTCCTTGACAAATGGAAGTCTTATCTCCACGAAAACTGGAAGACGCCCCTCATCGACCAGCGCAACGCCCTGGCCCAGCGGTTCAACGCTGTGGCTGAGACCAACGGGCTGCACTCCGTGCCCATTCTGGACGGCTACGTCATGGACTACTGTCTGGAAAGGATAAAAAAGTAAAAGCTCATTTATGAATCATCCGGAAGTTTCTGGTTTCAGGGACTTCCGGATATTAATTTGTATTTTGTCTGTTTGTGTGATATACTCAATTCGATAAGAAAGAGGTGAACGCAAATGGAACTGCAATACATTACCCAGGATATCCGCGACTGTATTCTGGAAGCCGCCCACAGGATGCACCGGCATCCGGAAGTCAGCTGCCAGGAATTCGCAACCACCGCATTTGTGAAGGATTTTCTGAAAGCACTGAACCTGGAATTTCCTGATAAACAACCAGTCACCGGCGTGATCGGACTTCTTCGGGGCGGAAAACCTGGTCCCACCATTGCTCTTCGGGCGGATATTGACGCGCTTCCCATTGAGGAGACACCGGAACATGAAATTCGCTCCGGGAATCCGGGGGTCATGCACGCCTGTGGCCATGATTTCCATACCGCGGCGCTGCTGGGTGCGGCTATGGCACTGTGCAGGCATCGGGAAACGCTGCGCGGAAACGTGCTGTTTCTCTTTCAGCCGGCAGAAGAACAGTGCAAGGGTGCGCTGGAAGTGATCGAAACCGGTATCTTTGCGCAATATCCGCCGGATGCATTTTTCGCGCTGCATGTGATGCCGGATATCCCCTTTGGGAAGTTTGGTGTTCGGGAGGGTCCCATCATGGCGGCACAGGGCTGCTTCAGTATTGATATCGCCGGCAAGGGAGGCCACGGTGCCATGCCCCATTTTACCCGGGACCCTATCATAGCGGCCGCACGGATCATTGACGGTCTTCAGAGTATCCGTTCCCGGTGGATCGATCCGGTCCAGCCGTTTTCACTTTCTGTTTGCTCTGTCCACGGCGGCACCGCCCGCAACATCATTCCCGACGATGTACATCTGGAGGGAACTTACCGCTATGCGTTAGAATCCTACGAAGAGGCGGTCAAGGAACAAATCACCCGTATATCCGAATCCACCGCGCTGGCCCATGGATGTACCGCCCGGTGCGGCTTCTTCCGGGAAATCTTTCCCCTGGTAAATGACAACCATCTGGCGGAGATCGCCCGCAAGGCGGCCTCTTCTTTGTATGGTGAAGAGAATCTGCTGGTGCAGGACTTCCGGATGATCTCAGAGGATTTTGGCTTTTTCAGAAAGGTTGCCCCTATCTTTATGTACCATGTGGGTATCGGCGCGGCGGATGGATCATCCCCGGGGCTTCATAATTCTGCCTTTATTGTGCCGGATGAAGCTGCGCCTATGTGTGCCGAATTGATGACCAGAACCGCCTTTGCAGCTTTGAACGATAAAATACGTCCGTAAGTTTACTGAAAAATCTATCGCCCCTGCTTATTTCAGCAGGGGCGATCATATGCAAAATCAACGCTCTAAAGCCAGCAGGGCAGTGCTTTCCGATTCCAGCTGGGCTTTCAGACTGAAGATCAACCGAAGCTGCTGGCGAATATCCTGAGTGCGGGCAACACATTGCGCCTTCGTGCCCGCAAGCCTTTTGGCATAGAGTTGGGAACTATGGTCATCGGGCTCTCGGGTGAGCATTTTTTCTTCTTCAAGAGCTTTCTGATACATTTTCTCAACGGCTTCCAGCTGGGTCAGAAGCTGGGGAATTTTGCGAAGATACTCGCAGTAGATTTCCATGCGGCATCGCTCTTCCTGGGTGTTCAGAAGCAGTTCCATGTCCGGTTCCTCCTTGGCAATTCCTGTATAAAACCATTATATAGCCAAGGAGGGCCTTTGGCAAGTTTTTTGGTTTCCGGACGATGAAAAACTTTTTTAAAAAACATGAAAAAAGTGTTGACAAATCGGGAAGCACATGTTATTATGTTCAAGCGCTGAGGGAAACCAAGGTGCTCAAGAGAATAGAGATGGGCGAGTGGTGGAATTGGTAGACTCGCTAGATTCAGGTTCTAGTGTTCATTGCGGACGTGCGGGTTCAAGTCCCGCCTCGCCCACCAATCTCTTTTCTTTTACATAACTTTATATGGGCGAGTGGTGGAATTGGTAGACTCGCTAGATTCAGGTTCTAGTGTTCACTGCGGACGTGCGGGTTCAAGTCCCGCCTCGCCCACCAAAAACGGTACGCATTTGCGTACCGTTTTCTTTTTATGACAATCTTTCTATTGACAAATCCTTACTGTTTTGAAACAATAGATAAAAGACCTGTTGTACCTCTGAATATCGGTTTCAACCGGGGGGAGAGGGGTCATAAGAAGGAGGAATCACTATGGCAAAGGAATTTACCATTGAAAACGAATATCTGAAGGTGACTGTCACCACCTGGGGTGCCCAGATTAAGAGCGTTGTTCGTAAAATCGATGGCGTGGAGCATATCTGGCAGGCAGATCCTGGCGTTTGGGGATATCACGCACCCATTCTGTTCCCCCATACCGGCAAGGTCGTGGACGGAAAGATCGAAGCCAAGGGAGGCATCTATGAATCCGGCCAGCATGGCTTCGCCCGGCTGATGGAGCATAATTTTGTAGAGCAGACTGCGGATACTATTGTGCTGGAATTGTGTGCCGGTGAGGAGACCTTTGCAAAGTTCCCCTATGATTTTCGCCTTGTGTCCACGTTCCAACTGGAGGGTGACACCCTGCATCATACGCTGAGCGTGGAAAATCTGGATGATGAGAAGCTGCCCTTTGGTATTGGTTATCATCCCGCATTCGCTGTCCCCTTTGATGATAAGCACGTTGCAACGGACTATGAACTCCGGTTCAGTGAACCGGAATCTCCCATCTGCCTGAATTGTCTGCCTACCGGCCTTGTCCAGAAGGATCACTACTACCTGGGCAACAACATTACCTCCATTGCTGTGGACGAGAACCTCTTCGCCAACGACAGCCATTGTATGGTCAATCTGAGATCCGGATCTCTGGGCCTCTATGAGAAGGGTACCGGCCGGGGTGTTGTGTGTGATATTTCCGAATTCCCCTATACGCTGATCTGGAGCAAGCCCGGTATGCCCCGTTTTGTGTGCATTGAACCCTGGCAGAGCCTTCCCAGCACCCAGGAGGGGAGCATCAAGTGGGAAGACAAGGCCCACGCAGCCATCCTGCTGCCTGGCGAAGTCTGGTCCACCACACTGAGCATGTCCTTTGTTCGTTGATATATTCTGCAACAGCCGCCGAGATAACGGCGGCTGTTTTCATAATTTAAGCGGGCATCCAACCTGGATGCCCGCTTGATCTTTAGTTCAGCTTAGTGATGGTAGCCTGGATACGCGCTACGGTACGGTCCTTTCCCAGGATCTGCATGACGGTGTACAGGTCCGGGGAATTGGTCTTGCCGGTGACGGCCTGGCGGATGAAGGTGGAGATGTCAGCAACAGTGCCGGGGAAGACGGTGGGGTCTGCCTTGTAGGCCTTCATGTCGGTGGTGAAGCCCATCTCGGTGGTAATGGCCTTGACCTTGTCGAACCAGGTGTTGGAGTCGTCGGCGATATTGAACTTCTCCAGGAACCGGTTCAGGGCGTCGATGATGGTAGCCTTCTCGAACTTCTCATCGAACTGGGGCTCGGCCAGGTACTCGTCATAGAAGAAGCCCATGTAATCCTTGGCGTCCTTCCAGACAGCCAGGTCCTTGCGGGGCTTTTTGCCGCCGCGGCCGATGGCCAGGATTTTGGTAGCGAAGTCCGGGTCGGCTGCCAGCTTGGCGCCGAAGTCGGGGTCGAACTCCTGTGCCCACTCGGTTAGCAGGCAGTAGACTTCCTCAGCAGTCATCTTGGAGATGACGTTCTTGCTTACGTCGGTGAGCTTGGCGTAATCGAAGAGGGAACCGGCGGGGTTCAGCTTCTTGGGGCTGAACTTGAAGGTCTCGGCAGGTGCATCGGGGTTGGCCCGGCGCCAGTCCTCAAAGTTGGAGTTCAGGATGGTCATGATGTACTCATAGACCGCCTTGACCGGGAAACCCTCAGCCTTGTAGAAGGTCAGTGCCAGCTCGGGGTCCTTGCGCTTGGAGAGCTTGCGCTTGGAATTGCCGTCCATTTTCATCAGAGGTCCGATATGCACATACTTGGGCAGCTTGAAGCCCAGAGCCTTGAACAGCTGGATGTGGAAGGGCAGGGTGGGCAGCCACTCGTCGCCCCGGACCACATGAGTGGTGCGCATCAGGTGGTCGTCGCAGGCGTGGGCGAAGTGATAGGTGGGGATGCCGTCGGACTTCAGCAGCACATGGTCCACATTGTTCTCGGTGATGGTCAGCTTGCCCTTCACCAGGTCATCAAACTTAAACTGATTTTCGATTGACCCCATGGATTTGAAGCGCAGGACCCAGGGATTGCCGGCAGAAAGCTGGGCCTGGATATCCTCCATGGAACGATCCCGCCACATGGCGTACTTGCCGTAGTAGCCGGTGGTCTCCTTGTTGGCTTCCTGCACTTCACGCATGGCGCTCAGCTCTTCCTCAGTGCAGAAGCAGGGATAGGCCTGCCCCTCGGAGACCAGCTTCTTGGCATAGACATGGTAGATGGAAGCTCTCTGACGCTGACGGTAGGGGCCATAGAGGCCATTGTTACCGTCATGGGTTGCGCCCTCGTCAAACTGGATGCCATAGTGCTTCAGGGTGTCGATGAGCACCTCCACAGCACCGGGAACCTCACGCTTGGCGTCGGTGTCTTCCACCCGAAGGAACAGCACGCCGCCGGACTGGTGGGCCATACGCTCGGAGGTCAGACCCTGGACCAGATTGCCCAGGTGGACGAAGCCGGTGGGAGAGGGAGCCATACGGGTGATGACGGCACCCTCGGGTACGTTACGAACAGGGAAACGCTCTTCCAGAGACTCGGGAGTCTCGGTAACGTTGGGGAACAGGAGATCAGCCAATGCCTGATAATCCATAGAAAAATACCTCTTTTGCTTAAAATTTCTTCGTAAAGTATAGCATAGGCAGGGAAAGAAATCAATTACCAGCAAGTTGAAAATAAGGATTGACAGGGTAAATTTTTGGTGTTACCATAAGAAAAATCTTTATGGAGGCCCATGACAATGCTGCTGCGCAATGTATCTTACATCAGTGCTGCCTGGTTCGTTCCTTACTGGTCTGGGAACGGGCTTACATTGTCATACTCTTTTTGATCCGGTAGCGCGGGAAAATAGGTGTGTACGGTGTAAGCGTTGAGCTTACGCCGATTTTTTTATTTTAGGGGGAAAGAACATGGAAACGCTGAAGGCACTGACGGAATTTTACAGCAATTACGACGAAGAAGGCCGTCTGCTGAGCAGGCACGGACAGGTAGAGTACCTGACCACCATGCGCTATATCGAAAAATACCTGCGGCCCGGGATGCGGGTTCTCGAAATCGGTGCCGCCACCGGACGGTATTCCCATACGCTGGCCAGGATGGGTTACCGGGTGGACGCGGTGGAACTGGTGCAGTATAATATTGACATTTTTACTTCTCTGACCCAGCCGGGGGAGAATGTGACCATTCGCCAGGGAAATGCTAAGGATTTACATTTCTTTAACGATGAAACCTTTGATATGACTTTGCTGCTGGGCCCTATGTATCACCTGTTCACGGTGGAGGAGCAGCTTCAGGCTCTTTCCGAGGCCATTCGGGTGACGAAAAAGGGCGGCATCATCATGGCCGCATACTGCGGCAATGATGCAACCATGGTCCAGTACTGCTTCGGCCGGGGCATGCTGAAGGAACAGCGGTATCGGGATCTGGTGAATTTTGAGACATTTAAGGCATCCTCTGATCCCGCTGAGCTGTTTGAATTGTACCGTAAGGAAGATATCGACGCGCTGATGTCCCGTTTCTGCACAGAACGACTTCACTTTGTGGGTACGGATATGGCTACGAACTACATGCGTGATGTCATTGACGAAATGGATGATGACTTTTTTGCACTGTATCTTCAATACCATTTTACCATCTGCGAGCGTGCGGATATGGTTGGTACATCCCATCACTTCCTGGACGTCTTCCGAAAATTGTAAAAAAGCTTGCACACCGGGGACAAGTGTGCTAATATGACAAAAGTATATCTTGAAAAGGAACGTGAACATCATGAGTGAAATCATCACCGAAACCGCAGCCCCCAAGAAACGGATGCTCTCCGGCATCAAGCCCTCCGGCGATCTGACCCTGGGAAGTTATCTGGGCGCTGTGAAGAACTGGGCAGAGCGGGCCGATCAGTATGACTGCTTCTACTTCATGGCTGACCTGCATGCCATCACCGTCCGTCAGAATCCCGCTGACCTGCGCCGCCGTACCCTGGAGCAGCTTGCCCAGTATATTGCCTGCGGCCTGGATCCCGAGAAGAATACCCTGTTTATTCAGTCCCATATTCACCAGCATGCGGAGTTGGGCTGGGTCCTGGACTGCTATTCCCAGTTCGGCGAGCTGAGCCGCATGACCCAGTTTAAGGATAAGTCTGCCAAGAATGCGGATAACATCAACGCCGGTCTGTTTACTTATCCCAGCCTGATGGCTGCTGACATCCTGCTGTATCAGCCGGACCTGGTGCCTGTTGGCGAGGACCAGAAGCAGCACGTAGAACTGACCCACACCATCGCACGCCGCTTCAACGGCATCTATGGCGATGTGTTCAAGATTCCCGAGCCCTTCATCCCCAAGGTGGGCGCGAGAGTTATGAGCCTGACCAACCCTCTGGCCAAGATGTCCAAGTCCGAGAACGAGGACACCGGCCGTGTGCTGCTGATGGACGATCCCAACGTGATTATGAAGCAGTTCAAGCGTGCCATCACCGATTCCGATACTGAGAACTGCGTCCGCTACGACAAGGAGAATAAGCCCGGCGTTGCAAACCTTATGACCATCTATTCCGCCGTTACCGGCAAGAGCTTCGAGGAGATCGAGACTGAGTTTGCAGGCCAGGGCTACGGTAAGTTCAAGCCCGTGGTGGGTGAGGCTGTTGTGGAGCATCTGCGGCCCATCCGGGAGGAGTCTCTGCGGCTGATGAAGGATAAGGCATATCTGGAGTCCGTCTATCGTGACGGCGCTCAGAAGGCCTCCTACGTGGCCGAAAAGACCCTGCGCAAGGTCTATAAGAAGGTCGGCTTCGTGGCAAAGTAAAAATATGAGAGCCTGTGGAGTTTCCACAGGCTCTTTTTTATTCATAATCGGGCACGCCATATCCCCGGATCAGGGGATCCCAGCGGATGATATAACGGCAGCCTACCGCATCGTCCTTGTTGCCTTCGATGACCTTGATGAAAGGTCCGTGGGTGCCGACAACGATGCCCACATGATCGGCCCAGCCCGTGCTGTCACCCAAAGTGCGAACATCCCAGTCGTAGTAGATGATGTCACCGGGCAGAGGTAGGTAGGTGTCCTCTTCCTCCCAGCGTTCCAGCTCCATCCACAGGCCGATCTGCCGTTCACAGCCGCACTCTGTGGGGATGAGGTCTGTTAGACCGGCCTCAATGGCGCAGAAGCTGACAAAGGTGGCACACCAGTCGTCACTGTATTGCACTTCATACCCCTGGGCCAGGGGCTCATGGGCGTTGTAGCCATCGATGATTGCTTTGTGAGTGTCCATTCCTTCCGATGTGCCCAGATATACAGCCGCAGTGCCCAGAATATCTCCGCGTTGACCGACCGCGGCACCAAAATCTGCCCGGGGCAGGTAAAGCCCAAGAAACCCTGTCATAAAAATACTGAGGATCGCAAAAATACCAAAGAACCACAAAATCCGTTTAATTTTCTTCAAAAAAGTACCTCCCGGCGTGTTTGGCCCCATTATACCAGACACGCCGGGAGATTGCCATTAATTTATCATTAATTTTCACAGGAAAAGGTAGAGTGCCAGCGTCAGCCAAGCCCAATTCTGATCCTCCTGGCAATCACCCGCCATCAAAAGAAGCAGAAGAAGTATGATCAGATCTCCGGTATCGAAATCTGCCGGAAGCAGTCTTTTGAGGAATCCGAATGCGCTGCCTTCCTGTTGCGAAGAGTAACGGGGGTGTGACGGAGGTGGAGGCGGCGTTGACTTGGAACACTCTGCCGAAGGGTGAATCGGTTCCTTCTGATAAGGGACCGGCTGGTGCCGGATAGGTTCCGGGCATGATTTTCGAACATGGCTGCCATCTCTCTGGGGTATATATCGGTTATACATATTTTCACCTGCCCGTGAGTAAGGACAGACCGCCCTGTCCCAAAAATCCCGAAGCCATACGGGCCATTTTCGCTGCGCGCATGGCTTTTTCCAGTTTCTGAACCTT
Organism: Faecousia sp.; assembly: GCA_045539075.1. Lineage (GTDB taxonomy): Bacteria > Bacillota > Clostridia > Oscillospirales > Oscillospiraceae > Faecousia. The sequence continues at coordinate 62,696 of JAZQEP010000034.1, forward strand.
TCGATTGCTGACGTAGGGATGAAGCGCGGAGAGAAGTGCCTGCTGATTGGGGTCAATCCGGCTCTGGCCTGCGAAACCCGCGATCTTTTGGATCATGGCTGGATCAAAATCCGGTATATTTGAAGATTGGCCCGGTGATTCCTGGGAAGTCTGTCCCAGTGACTGGGCCATGGTCATGATCTGCTGCATCAGTTGAGGATTGTTCAAAATCGCCCCAAGCTTATCTTCCATCTGCTCCATGATTTCCTCCCATTTGACGCAGCAGCTTTTTGACCTCAGGATTATTCAAAAACCCGCTCAGATTCTGCTGTACAGCGGTGTAATCACCGGCAGCGGCACTGGCCTTCATTTTTTCCAGATCCACACTGCCGCTTTGCTGCAGCATCTTCAGCAGCTGCTTCCCGGCACTGCTGTTGGCCATTGCCATGGCCTGAGCGATGGCGTCATTGTTATGTTGCATTTCAATTCCTCCCATCCAGGACATTTTGCGTCTGGTTCACTATATGACGGACGTGGGACAGATGTGACGATAAAAAATCAGCTGCCCGGAAAACCGGGCAGCTGTGCAACGTGTGGACGAATTACCGGGAAACGTTCTTCCGACGACAATCGTTCTTACGGATCAGGTTGGTGGGGTTGAAGGTCAGCACAATGCTGGTGGGAATATTCATATGGATTCCTCCTTATATATAATGGCGTTTTAGCCTGAATTTTGTAGTGGCCGCAGGTGCGGCTGGCTGAATATATCGGTAAAGCGGAGCATATTTACTTGCGCTCAGCGGGAGTATTATATCAGCTTGACGGATTGGAAGAAAGTGGTATAATTGACTTGTATGGGAAGTATATTGACATTTTGCTTTTTATCAGATTGTGTTTGCAAAGAAAATAGGGGGCTTTTATGCAATACAGCTACCATGAAAATCTGACAAATCTTGACGAAACCGGCTTTGGATTGATCTGCGTGGACCGGCCAAATTCCTTTGCACCCTCCCATTGGCATCAGGCGGTGGAGATTTTGCTCTTTGTTCAGGGCGAAGTGAACTGTAAATTCAGTCACAGCACGGTTGTGGCAAAGCCCGGAGATGTTTTGGTCATCAATTCCCACGATATCCATGAGACCCGGTGTACCCACAATGCACGGTATCTGGTGGTGCATATTTTGCCCAGCATTATGTGCAGATATATGCCGGATTTTGACAGGCTTCACTTTTCTCTGAAGTTCGATCCGGACGATCCGGTAAAGTCATCGGCATTGGCGCAGTTTCGGCAGCATATGGAACAGATTCTGGATATCTATCAAAGTCAGTCGCTGACCGGGCAACTGGATATTCACGCCAGACTGTTTGCGCTGACATCGATCCTTGTGGAATATTTCTCCGACAGCAATCACGCGGAGGAACATAACCAGATCCGCAGTGACAGAAAGCGCCTGGAGCCGCTGCTGGAATATATCCAGGTGAACCATCCGCAGCCGCTGCCGCTGGATAGTGCGGCGGAGTACCTCGGATTGAACCGGGAGTATTTTTGCAGGCTTTTTAAAAAGAATATGGGTGTCAGTTATGTGACGTATCTGAACCAGGTTCGTGCCGCCGCGGTTTGCCGGGAGCTGGAAGTCTCGGAGGATCCTATTGGGGAAATTTCCGAAAGGCATGGTTTCACCAGCACAAAAATGCTGAATCAATATTTTCGGGAGCTATACGGCTGTTCCCCTTCCGAAAAAAGAAGGGCATTTCGTGAAATGATCCTGGACGGTGTATATTAACAGTAGAAATCTATGTGCGCATATGTTATGATAAAAATAATCTGCAGAAGGGAGGAGCATGGATGAAAATTCTGGTATTTTCTGATTCTCACAGTGCGCTGAGCTTCATGCGCAGATGCGTGGAGCAGATCCGGCCGGATGCCATCGTGCATCTTGGAGATCATTACGATGACGGCGAAGTAATACGGGATGAAAATCCACAGGTGCTCTTCCGACAGGTTCCGGGGAATTGTGACCGCTATCGGGTTCCCGGCTTTGTTCCGGAAATTCTGATCGATCGTATCTTCGGCGTGGACTTGTACATGACCCACGGACATAAGCATTATGTCAAATCCGGGACCGGTGCGCTGATAGCCGCGGCCCGTGTTTGCAAATGTGCCGCTGTTCTCTATGGACATACCCATGTGGCCCAGTGTACCCGGGAAGAGGATGGCCTTTGGGTTCTGAATCCCGGTTCCTGCGGATATGGGGGAGGCAGCGCCGGTCTGATTGAAGTAAATGACAAAAAAATAACCTCCTGCCGAATTATCAGCTGGAGGGATCTGGAGGAAATGATATGATTTTAGCTGTGGATATCGGCAATTCCAACATTGTGATCGGCGGTCTGGAGGAGCAGAAGATCCTCTTCGAAGCCCGCCTGCGGACGGACGCTACCAAAACTTCCGATGAATACTGCATCGATCTGAAAATGATTTTGGAAGTTTATCACGTGGATGTGGCAAAGGTGGAGGGGTCCATTATTTCTTCCGTGGTTCCCCAGGTTCTCAACTCCATGAAGACCGCGTTAAGAAAACTCACCGGCATGGACGCCCTGGTGGTTGGCCCCGGTCTGAAGACAGGCTTGAATATCAAAATCGAAAACCCTGCCCAGACCGGAGCGGATCTGGTGGTGGGATGCGTTGCGGCATTGCGGGAGTATCAGCCGCCTATGATCGTCATCGACATGGGCACTGCCACGACCATGATCGCACTGGATGCCACAGGCGCCTTTATCGGCGGCTGTATCGCACCCGGTGTGAAAATCTCCATGGACGCGCTGACCGGACGTACTGCGCTGCTTCCGGGCCTGCAGCTGGATCAGCCGAAGAAGGCAATCGGCAGAAATACGATCGACTGTATGCGCAGCGGTATCATGATGGGTTCTGCCTGCATGCTGGATGGAATGGTGCAGCGCATGGAGGAGGAAATGGGAAGCAAGGCAACCGTTGTTGTGACCGGCGGCATTGCAAAATTCGTGATCCCCATGTGCCGCACCCCCATGAACTATGAGAAGGACCTTCTTCTGAAGGGCCTTTGGATCCTGTACCAGGACAACAAGAAGCGCTAAATCGTAGCCAGATACAGGAAGAACGTTACGGTACACATACTGCTCAGGGCTGCGATGATGCCATTTCGAATCTTGCCCAGAAAGTACCCGGGCTCAGCTTCGTTGGGATAGGTATAGCGGCGGATTCGGCGGTTAGAATAAGTTCTGGTTCTGGACATCTGATGCATGGTTGTTTCCTCCTTGTGTTTATCTTATGACTGGATTATACACAGGTATATGGGACATAAAACGGACCATTAAGGATTTATTAATTCTTTTGTTCGTTTAAAACCAAGGTTGCATCATGTCCAAAAGTGTGTTATGATAGTGAAAATTCATTTTCCGGAGGTAAGAGATGAATAATTCCGGTAATTTCAGAGAGAAATGGAAGGACAAATTCTCCAAAAAGCAGGAGCAGGTCCCTGTAGAACGGCCCCAAAGCAATGAACCCGCTGCCAGGCTGTCATTCCGAGGGATCCTGCATATGATCTGGCTTGTTTTCTACCGGCTTCGGTCTGTGTTTTTGGCAATTCCTGTTGTGTTTGCCGCGCTGCGTTTGGCCGCGTATAATTCTGAGCATCTTCCGCTGATGGTTGGTATCGATATTCAGACCACCGGTGAATTTGCGCATATGATCAGCAGACAGAACGCAGTCATGTATCCGGTAATTTTGACCGGTGGATGCCTTGTGCTGATGTTCCTGTCTAAGAAGCCCATCTATCCCTGGCTCATCAGCGTTTTTTCACTGGTGATCCCGGTTCTTCTGCTGGTCACCAATATGCTTGGCTGATTTTCGGAATAGCATTTCAGATCCTCAGTTGTGTAGTATACACAAAACAACATAAAAATTTCCGAATGTGTTCATCAATTCTTCACCATTCGCTCTTCAGATGTGCTACAATATAAGTACAAAGACGGAGGCGGTGGGGGAATCCGATGCCGTGGAAATATCCGCGGATAACCCGACGGTGTACCCGTGACAGACCGGTTCCGGAGGCAGAAGAAACAACAGAAACAGCGGCTCAGAGTTTTCTGAGCCGCTGAAATTTTAATTGGGAAAGCGCCCGGGGATATCCCCGGGCGCTTATTAACATTTATCCTTCGATGTCCTGCACCTTTGCGTGCTTACCGAAAAAGGCGAAACCATAGCTGACAAACGCATACATCAGAAAAAGTAAATCCACGACTGCTATGATGTAGACCGCGGTTGTGCTCATCTGAGGCATGAATACCAGCAGTGTGAGGCTGGCAAAGAGTACAGTGGTACACAGCTTTCCGGACATGAGAGCTCCATCCAGAGCCTTTCCTTTGCGGTAATTGAAAAGCGCGGCACCAAACTGAAAAATCTCTTTTGCAAGGAACAGGATCAATACCAGCAGAAGCGCCGGATATTTCATACTCAGACAGATGGTGAGAGCAAGCTGTGTGAATTTATCGGCAATTGGATCCAGAAGCTTGCCCAGAGGTGTGATCATGTTGAAATGACGGGCAATTTTACCATCGATCATATCGGTTAAACAGGAAACAGCCAGTATCGTGCCTGCCAGATAATACTGTTTGGGCTCAGTTGCATTCAGATAGATGCTCACATACACGGGGATCAGAACCAGCCGGAAGAGACTGAGCATATTGGGAATATTCAGAATATCTTTTTTCCAGTTGTTCATGGGAGGCCTCCGTGTCATTGGTTATGCTGGTGTATCAATCATTACATACTTGCTTAATTATAGCATTTCCGTTTCACGAATCAAGCATAATATAAGCTGAAGATAAAAAATTCATAATTTGGAAATATTTATCCACGTTCCAACAGCGTGGAAGCCAGGGGATATTGCAGCGCGAGATGCTTCCATGTCCTCTTATCCAGACGACCTGTCACAGGCAGTAAGTTCAGTTCCTGGAAGGAGGAGATGGATTCTATGGTTGCGTTGTCTAGTATTCCGCTGTGTGAGGGGGGCGTGATGCTGCCGTACTGCTCTGAAAGCACGGCAAGTATTGCCTGAACGATACGTACGTGGGGATTTTTTTCCCCACGGCCGATAACCTGCCCGGGATTCAAGACCACATGCAAAAGCTCAGCTTCATCCATCTCGATCAGAGCCATATCATACTCTGCCACGATCTGTTCCCAGGTGTTCTGGTCTGTGACACCGGTGGGAGACATTCCGTGAAGATTTTGGAACCTGGCAACTGCTGAAACGGTGGATGGACCGTAGATCCCATCCGGAACTACTGTGAGGTATTTATCCTCCCTTTCCGCGATGACTCTGAGCATGGTCTGTAAAGCGCGGATCGGCTGACCAATGAAAGACGCCCCGGGTTTCATCGAACCACCTCCTGTCTGACGGGATCCTGATTGCCGGTTCGCAGATCGCGTCCCGGGAATTGGCGCATGATCGTACTGGCTGCATAACGGTTTCTGGAACCACCGGTTCCGGCAACAGCGGAGGTATAGGGGAAATCCTCCGGGTTGCGTAAAGTTGTATTTTCGATACCTGCATATTGGTCGTAGATTTCATCCCAGGTATCAAAATCAACCCGTCCTGTCTGAGGCAGCCCGAAGCGCCGCTGGGCTGCCAGAACCGCGTTTCTTGTGGCTGTGCCGAAGATTCCGTCTATGGACAGCGGTGGAATCTCGGGAATATAAGAGGAGAGTACCGAGAGCATATATTGCAGATGCTCAACCTTAATGCCGCGGTCTCCCTGTTCGATGGGCTCGTGGGCCCAGGAGTTGGCATAATAGCGCTGCCCCTGACTGCGAAGCTCCGCAAGCCGTGTGACTGCCACATAGATGCGAACCAATGCGTACCAGGTGGCCGGACCTACAATACCATCTGCATTCAGCCCAAATACTTCCTGGAATTTTCTGACGGATGCTTCCGTTCGGCTGCCGAAGATGCCATCCACTGTGGGAACTTTCGGGATGGCAGGATAGCTCTGGGAGATCCGGTTGAGCATCACCTGGACAGTGACTACACTGGGTCCTGTGGTTCCCCGCCGCAGAGGAGTTCCGGGGTAGGAGGAGGTGATGCCCTGTACAGGCGCATTGTTGACGATCTCCACGTCGCCATAGTAACTTCGGATAATCTGGGTGGAATTATAGCCCTGTTGGGCAAGCCCCTGGCTGCCCCACTGACTTAGGCCTTCACAGGTAACCGTGGTGCCGTTGCAGAATTTCGCTGCCAGAGGTTCCACAAATCCCGGGCGGCGCAGATAGTCATTGAACAGCTCATCCACAAGCCTGGAAATATTGTCAAAATAGCTTCTGCCGTTGACAAAATACTGATCATAGGCTGTGGAGTTGGTAATATCAAAATCATAGCCACGGCTGCGGTAAAACTCAGTATACACCCGGTTGAGCGCGAAAGATACGATGGCATAGATGTTTGCACGGAGGGCGCTTTCATCCCAGGTGGGGTAAATCTCGCTGGAGGCGACATTCTTGACATAATCTGAAAAAGATACGGTTACATTTTGGGCGTCCGAACCTGGAGGGCCCAGATGCACCGTAATATTCTCCGGTACATAGGGAATGACTGGCGGCATGATTCACCTCCTAGAGATTCTGGGGCGGCGTAATAAAAATTTCAGACTTATTCCACTGCTGCGGAAGCTCTGAAAGCGGAATCATCTGGAGATTCTGGTCTGTGACAGTATCGGCAAATACCTGCAGATTCTCATTTTCAATCTGCTCGAAGCCCCGTTTTCTGGCATAGAGATTGACGACGGTGAAGGGAACAACGCCGGTGTTCGGCGACTGGCTCTCAGCTTTATCGGGCACGGGGACAGTAATGGGCTGAATCTTTCCACTGCTGTCAGTTAACCGCATGGCAATGGCAGTACCGTCGCCGTAGGTAACCGTGACAGCTACATCCTCCAGCGGGATCCGTGCGTTGCTGGTATATGCGTAAACCTGTATGTATCCGGTGGCAGACAAGTGATCACTCCTTTCGGTTTTTCAAAGCAGGATATGCACAGGGAAAGAAAAAAGTGCAGCGAAGTTACCTTCGCTGCTATAGATAAGGCTGCATCTGACGAATGTTTTCAGTCTCGCGGTCGATGAGCTTCTGGTTCAAAGTGCGCACACAAGCGTCGATATTCGGACTGTGGTGCTGGTTTTTGATGGTTTTGATCATGCCCCTGGTATTGCCGTTGATCATCATGGCTGCGATCTTGGAATCCTGCCGTTCCACAGTCAGCATCGTTCTGGACATCATATCAGACATGACACGGACACCTTTGGAAAGCTCAGGAACCTGCCAGCCCTTACGCTTGGCGATATTGTGCGCTTCCGTTTCGATTGCGTCGTATTCCTTCAGCTGAGACTGCAACTCCCGGCGGAGATTGGTTCCCACAGCGTAATCCGCCACACTTCGAATGCCTGTCTGGCCCATCTGGGTGGTTTTCAGAATGGATGACAGGACTTCCTTGCTTGTTTTCATTTTCATCACCGTTAGGAGTATGCCCGGTCGCGTTCTTTTTTATGCGTCCATGGCATAAAATTCACGGAATGAAAGGATGTGATGGAAAATGTGCGCCATTTCCGGTGTGTTTGATCTCCCCTTTGATCAGGAAACATTGATGCATATGCTGGATACCATGCGCCGAAGAGGACCGGATGGGGAAGGAATATATAGCAGGGAGCAGTTTGCCATGCTCCATACCAGGCTTGCCATTGTGGATCCGCAGGGAGGTGTCCAGCCGATGCACACTGCCTGGGAGGGTGAAACTTACACAATCATTTATAACGGTGAGCTATATAATACGGAAGAAATCCGGATGCAGCTGGAAAAAAACGGACACTATTTTCTGGGAAGGTCGGATACAGAGGTTGTTCTCCATGCTTTTGCCCATTGGGGAGAGGCATGTTTGCAGCAGCTGAACGGAATATTTGCGTTTGCAGTGTGGCAGCATAAAGCGAAGCGGTTGTTCCTGGCCAGGGACCGGATCGGCGTGAAACCTCTGTTCTACAGCTGCCTGAACGGCGGCTTGATATTCGCATCGGAAATCAAGACGATTCTGGCATATCCGCAGGTCCTCCCACGGCTGGATGTGGAAGGAGCGGCGCAGCTGATTCTCCTGGGCCCGGGAAGATTGCCCGGCAGCGGTGTATTTCAGAATATTTATGAGTTGGAACCCGGATGCTGCGCGGTGTACCGGGAGGGCAAGCTGCGTGTGCGCCGGTACTGGAAGCTGCAGGACGGGCTGCATTCGGACACGCTGGAGCAAACCATTGAGAAGGTGCGTTTTCTGGTGCTGGACGCGATCCGGCGTCAGATGGTATCCGATGTACCTCTGGGAACATTTCTTTCCGGAGGGTTGGATTCCAGTATCATCAGTGCTGTATGTGCCAAAGAACTTGAGGAACGAGGACAAATTCTCCAGACATTTTCTGTGGACTATAAGAACAATGAACTGTATTTCTCACCGGAAAAATTCCAGCCGGAATCCGATGGGGAATATATCCACATCATGCTGGAATATATGGGAGCGCAGAACAGGAGAAAAGTAATAGGAACCGAGGAGCTTTTGGAGGCATTGGAGCCATCCACTGATGCCAGAGACCTGCCGGGAATGGCCGATGTGGATTTTTCGCTTCTGGCATTTTGCAAAGATGTGCACAGCGATGTGAAGATGGTCCTCTCCGGGGAGTGTGCGGATGAGATATTCGGGGGATACCCCTGGTACCGGGACCCTAAAATTCGGGCTATGGATGGCTTTCCCTGGGCACAGAATACCATCGTGCGCTGCGGACTTATGAGTGAAGCCCTATCAAATCGGATCAATGGGCAGGATTTTATTACGGATGCTTACAGGCAGACCTGCAGGGAAAGCGATATCTGTCCTGAAAATACTGACACTCAAAGAAGAATGAAAGAAATGATCAATCTGAATTTTCGGTGGTTTATGCAGACATTACTGGACCGGAAGGACAGAATGAGTATGTATTCAGGGCTTGAGGTGCGGGTGCCCTTCTGCGATTACCGGATCGCCCAGTACCTTTACACAGTTCCCTGGGAGATGAAGGAACTGGAAGGCAGGGAAAAGAGTCTTCTGAGAAAGGCAATGGAGGGAATGATCCCGGACCGGGTGCTGTACAGAAAAAAGAGTCCGTATCCGAAGACATATGACCCCAAATATGAGCAATTGGTCAGATCACGTCTTGAAGAGATTCTCAGAAGTCGGGATTCAAAGCTATTTGCGCTTGTCAGCAAGGCATCTGTGGAGAAGATCATGGAATACGAATCCCCCTGGCCATGGTATGGCCAGCTGATGAGAAGACCTCAGACCATGGCATATCTTCTGCAGATTGAATACTGGCTGAAGCAATACAGGGTTGAACTTTGTTTTTGAGCGAACTGTACAGATTTTCCGTTGACGGACAGCGGGGGATATGTTAAAATGAATAAGATAAGAGAAAAATCCCCCAAACTGTGAACGATAATGAGGAGGCATATTTTTATGCGCAAGACAAAGATTATCTGCACCATCGGTCCCGCATCTCAGAATGAGGAAGTTCTGACACAAATGGCCCTGGCCGGCATGAATGTTGCCCGCCTGAACTTCTCCCACGGCACCCATCCCGAGCAGAAGGAGAAGATGGACCTGGTGAAAAAGGTTCGTGATAAGCTGAATCTGCCTATTGCCATTCTGCTGGATACCAAGGGTCCCGAGTATCGGATCAAGACCTTCAAAAACGGTAAGGTCATGATTAAGGCAGGCGATACCTTTACCTTCACCACCGAGGATGTGGAAGGCGATGAGACCATTGTCTCCGTCAATTATGAAAACCTCCATAATGAGATGAAGCCCGGCGGCGAGATCACTGTCTGCAACGGCATGGTCAAGTTTGAGGTCTGCACAGTTAAGGGCAGAAATATTATCTGCAAGTGCGTCGTTGGCGGCGAAATGTCCAATCGCAAGAGCATGTCCTTCCCCAACAAGGTCATGACGGGCCCTTACCTCAGCGAGCAGGATAAGGCCGATATCCTCTTCGGCATCGAGCAGGGGGTTGACTTTGTTGCAGCTTCCTTCGTCTCCACCAAGCAGGATGTACTGGATATCCGCAAGCTGCTGGATGAAAACGGCGGCGAGGATATTGAGATCGTTGCTAAGATTGAAAACCAGGCCGGCGTGGACAACGTGGAGGAAATCTGCCAGGTGGCCGGCGGCGTCATGATTGCCCGCGGTGACCTGGGCGTGGAGATCCCCTTCGTTCGCCTGCCCGATATTCAGAAGAATCTGACCCGCAAATGCCGCATGATGGGTAAACGAGTGATCACCGCTACCGAGATGCTGGAATCCATGATCACCAACCCCCGTCCCACCCGGGCCGAGATCTCCGATGTGGCCAACGCCGTTTATGACGGCACCTCCTGTGTGATGCTTTCCGGCGAGTCCGCTGCCGGTAAATATCCTGTGGAAGCTGTCCGCACCATGGCTGAGATCGCCGAGTACACCGAGTCCCACATGGATTATGTGACCAACTACCGCAATACTCCCTATGTTGGTAAGAATAATCTGGATAACCTGTCCCATGCCGTGTGCTCCATGGCACTGGATGTGGACGCAAAGGCTATCGTGGTCTGCTCCGTCTCCGGTAAGACCGCTATGCTGGTCTCCCGGTTCCGTACCCCCATCAACATCGTGGGCATGACCACTGATCCCAAGATCTGGCGCCGTCTGTCCATGAGCTGGGGCGTTACCCCTGTTCTGGCGGAGGAATTCCCCAATATGGACGTCATGTTCTATTTCGCCAAGAAGGCCACCGCAGAGGCACTGAAGCTTAATAAGGGCGACAATATTATCATTACCGGCGGACCTGTTTCCCGGGGCGGCGGCAATACCAATACCATCAAGATCGAGACCGTGTAAAATCTATACTGCCCTGCCGAAATTCCGGCAGGGCAGTATTTTTATGATTTTTACCGAATTTCCAACCCTGAAAATTCGTCGTTTTGGCCACATGAAATTTAGGTTCTGTGTTGCTATAATACAGATAAAGATGAATTGCAATTCAGGGGGAGGAATGATCATGTATCAGCTGGGCGATCAGGTTGTATATGGAATCCACGGAGTGTGCACTGTCACAAAAGTTGAAAAACAAATGGTGGATAGGAAATTTATCACGTTTCTGGTCCTGGAACCTATAGGGCAGGAGGGAACCAGATATCTGATTCCTGCAGAAAATGAAACAGCTATGAAGAAGATTCATCCAGTCCTGACCCGGGAGCAATTGGATGTGCTGATACATTCCGAGCAGATTCGCAGCGGCATCTGGAACCGGGACGAGAATGCGAGAAAGCAATCTTACCGGGAACTGATCTGCTCCGATGACAGAGTTTCTATTATGCGCGCCCTCTGGGTGTTGTACCGCCAAAAAAAAGAACAGGAACTGGCAGGGAAGAAGCTGCATCAAGCTGACGAGAATTTCCTCCGTGACGCGGAAAAGCTTCTTGCCGGAGAAATCGGTGTAATTATGAATCTGCAGGCCGATCAAGCCAAGGCGTATCTTCGTAAACAATTGCATGATCAATAAAGTTAAGGGCAGTTCTCGATGGGAACTGCCCTTGTGGTTATTTCAGCAATGTAAAAAGCTCATCCATAGTGTGGGCGATGGATGCGGCACCGGCGCTTTCCACATCTTCCACCTTGCCATACCCCCAGGAGACACCCACAGTGGGAATTCCGTGAGTCTTGGCACCAATGACATCAAATGCTGTATCACCCACCATGATTTTTTCGTCATAGTCACCGCATTGGCTCAGCAGGTAGGCAATCACGTCCTCCTTGGAGCTGCGGGAGCGGTCGAAGCTGGCTCCGGCAATGATATCGAAGTATTTTGCCATGTCAAAATGCTCCAGGATCTCTACAGACATAGCTTCCGGCTTGGAGGTTGCTACATAGAGAGTATGGCCCAGGGCCTTCAGCTTTTCCAGGACAATCTGAATTCCGTCGTAGGGATGGTTCTCGAACTTGCCGATGGGGATGTAGCGGCTGCGGTAAATTTTGATGGCATTGTCCGCTTCCTCCGCGGGAACGCCAAAGCGGATAAAAGACTCATGCAGGGGAGGACCTACAAAGGTGCGAAGCTCCGCTTCACTGGGGATGGGAAGACCGTAGTGTTCCAGAGCCAGCTTTGCGCAGTTCATGATACCTTCGCCGGAGTCGGTGAGTGTGCCATCCAGATCAAATAGAATCGCTTTTTTCATAGGGTACAGACTCCTTTCTGTTTTCTCAATTATATCACAGGATATGCTTGCCTACAAGATGAAAATTAGTGATGTTTTGTGTATTCTATACAAGAAATATAAAGAAATTCTTCTTCTTCTATTGCAATAAGGTGTTGAATTTGGTATAGTATGTTTGTTACATTGTGCGCTGGACCCAGCCACATCGTTTGAATTCAAAAAACGAAAGGAAACGTGAACAAAATGGTTGATTTAAGAGCAAAGCCTTATTGCCTGGCAGATGAGGACATTGCCTGGGTGGAAAGCACCATCGCTTCCATGACTGATGAAGAGAAGGTCGGTCAGCTTTTCTGGCAGCTCACTGCCGGTAATTCTGAGGAGTATCTGAAGGACCTGATGGAGACCTACAAGCTGGGCGGCTGCCGATATAATGGTATGCCCGGTCAGAAGGTTCTGGATCAGAATCGGATTCTGCAGAAGTATGCCAAGATCCCCGTGCTCATCGCCTGCAACCCCGAGCAGGGCGGCAACGGTGTTTGCCCCGACGGTACCTTTGTTTCCTCTCAGGTGAAGATCGGTGCTACCCGCAATGCCGACTACGCCCGTGCCATGGGCCGCATCTCCGGCGCCCAGATCAAGGCTACCGGCTGCAACATGGCATTCGCTCCTGTGGTGGACATCACTTACAACTGGGAGTGCGAGGAAGTTCTGGCCCGCGCCTACGGTAACGATCATAAGCTGGTTGCCGAAATGGGCAAGGCATATATGGACGGCCTGCACGAGACCGAGGGCGTTTACTGCTGCGCCAAGCACTTCCCAGGTAACGGTCAGGACTATCGTGATGCCCATATGTCCAACAACGTCAACCACTTTACCCACGACAAGTGGATGGAGACCTACGGCCATGTTTACAAGACTCTGATCGACGGCGGTCTGGATGCCATCATGGGCGGACACATTCTGATGCCCGAGTACATGCAGGAGATCAATCCTGACATCACCCCCGACACCATCATGCCCGGCACCCTGTGCAAGGAGATCATGACCGACCTGCTCCGCGGCGAGCTGGGCTTCAACGGCATGGTCGTCACCGATGCCTCTCACATGGTCGGCATGACCAACCGCATGAAGCGTAAGGACATGCTGCCTGCCGCCATCAATGCCGGCTGCGATATGTTCCTGTTCTTCAACGATCCTGCAGAGGATTTTGCAACCATGCTGGATGCCTACAAGACCGGCATCATCAGCGAGGAGCGCATTGTGGAAGCTCTGACTCGTATTCTGGGTCTGAAGGCTGCCAAGGGTATGCACAAGATGGCTAAGGATGAGCTCTGCGGCACCGATGAGGAACTGGTTGCTGCGCTGACTAACCCCGAGTTCAAGACCGTGGCTCCCGCCATCTCCAAGGACGCTCTGACTCTGGTCAAGTACAAGGACGAGGGTATCCTGCCCCTGTCTCCCGAGAAGACCAAGCGCGTCATGATCGTCAACGTTAAGGGCCCCGAGAGCCCCATGGGCAAGCTGGCGGCTATCGCCATGGGCGGCGGTGCTGCCAAGAAGAGCCCTGTTGAGAAGTTCTGCGACAAGCTGAACGAAAAGGGCTTCGATGCCTTCATCTACGAGTCTCCCCTGGACAAGATGATGAAGGAGGTTGCCGCAGGCAAGCCCTTCAATCTGAATCTGTATTTCGCAGGCAAGAATGCCATTGCTGATTTCGTGTCTGGCATGGACATTGTCATTACCTTCTTCAATGTTGCCAACGGTCATCCCGTATTCGGTATGTCCAAGGGCGGCGGTGAGATTCCCTGGTACGTCCATGAGATCCCTGTTGTCGGTGTCTCCGTGAACAAGCCTACCATGCTGGCTGATGCTCCCATGCTGCGCACCTACATCAATACCTACGATTCCAACGACGATACGCTGGATGCTCTGGTGGATGCTCTGCTCACCGGTCCCGAGGCCTTCAAGGGCACCGATCCCATCGACTCCTACTGCGGTATGTACGACACCCACATGTAATTGGGAAACGAGGTTAAAATGTCTATTTTTGATACTTTCGAAAGAAAGCACGATTACCTGGTTTGCGTTGACTCCGACGGCTGTGTCATGGACACCATGAACTGCAAGCATTTTAATTGCTTCGGTCCCTGTATGGTTACCGAGTGGGGCCTGGAAGAGTGGAAGGACGAGATCCTGGACCGCTGGAACGTGATCAACCTGTTCTCCATGACCCGGGGTATCAACCGCTTCAAGGGTCTGGCTATGGCACTGGGCGAGATCAACGAGAAGTACACCAAAATCGTCGGCGTGGAGGCCTTGCAGCACTGGGCTGACACCGCACCCGCTCTGAGCAACGACGGCGCTGCCAAGGCTGCTGCTGAGACTGACGATCCCGATGCCAAGCTGGTCCTGCAGAAGGCTCTCAGCTGGTCCAAGGCTGTCAACGCCGCCATTGTGGAGCTGGATGAAAGCCTAAAGGTTCCCTATGATGGCGCCAAGGAAGGTCTGGCCGCTGCCCATCAGTTTGCTGACGTGGCTATGGTCTCCTCTGCCAACCGGGATGCCGTTGAGGAGGAGTGGGGCAAGTTCGGTTTGCTGGAGCATACCGACATCGTCCTGGCGCAGGACATCGGCTCCAAGGCTGCCTGCATCAAGGAAATGCTGAAGTTCGGTTATGACCTGGACAAGGTTGTGATGGTGGGCGACGCACCTGGTGACTGTGACGCGGCAGAAAAGAACGGCGTTTATTACTATCCTATTCTTGTCAATCATGAGAAGGAAAGCTGGGACGAGGCCATTGCTGTTGGCTTTGCCAAGCTCCAGTCCGGCGAATATGCCGAATACGGCGCTGAGATGAAGCAGAAGTTCCTGCGGAATCTGGGCGGCTAAGTTAAATTTTTAAGGGCCGCCGCTTATCGCGGCGGCCCTTTTCGTAAGGTGAGTGTATGATTCGTAAATTATACCCCGGAGGCAAAAGTAAGGCATTCAATATCAGTTACGATGACGGCGTTATTCAGGATATCCGGTTTGTGGAACTATTAAACCGGTACGGTCTGAAAGGAACGTTCAATCTCAACTACGGATTGATGCACAGCGGGTTTACCTGGCAGCATGAATGCGGCATGACAGTCCGTCGGATTCCAGAAGAACAGGTGACCGCGGTTTATGAGGGACATGAAATTGCCAGCCACAGTTATTCCCATCCCTATTTCGACAACATGGATGAAACAGAGATTCTGAAGGAGCTTGCAGCGGACAAATTCTTATTGGAGAAGCTGTTTGGCAGGGAAGTTGCAGGCTACGCAACCCCCTTTTACTATTACGGTGAGCTGTTGGCCGACTGTGTACGGCATTGTGGCTTCGAATATGCCCGCATTTCGGAAGAAAGCAGCGATTATTCTGTGCCGGCGGATTTTTTCCATTGGCGGGGCAGTAAGTTCCACTGGGACAAGGATATGGCTGATTTTGTTCGAGGATTTCTGGAAACGGAACAGGAACTGGCCCTCTGTCAGCTGGTGGGGCACAGCTATGATCTGGATGTGATGAATCTGTGGCAGATTATGGAACAGATATTGCGCTGGGTCAGTGAGAATAGCGACGTATGGGCAGTTACCCATATAGAGTTGGTCCGCTATCTCAGAAATATGAATCTAGCCAAGATATCCGACAGTAAAATTAGCAATGAAAGCAACGCCGAGCTGTGGTTTATGATCGATGGAAAGACCATCAAACTGGCTCCGGGCGAGACAATACAGCTTATGTAAGGAGGCAATCCTATGAAAATGATCCATATGAACGTTCCGGGCAGCAAAAATGCGACCCTGGAGGGCTATATCCTTGACTGCGAGATCACCTACGGTCTGGAGAAGAAGCGTCCTGCCATCGTGGTCTGTCCCGGCGGCGGATACTTGTACTGCTCTCCACGGGAAGCGGAGCCCATTGCACTGCGTTACGCTGCTGCGGGTTTCCACGCCTTCATTCTGCGCTACTCCGTCCAGTGGGACGCGGCGGGATTTGCACCGCTGAAGGAAGTGTCCTGGGCCATCGGCCATATCCGGGAGAATGCGGATACCTGGAACATTGATCCGGAGAAAATTGTTACCTGCGGTTTTTCCGCCGGCGGTCATCTGGCACTTTCCGCAGGATTGCTGGGGAAAAATAAGCCTAATGCCATGATTTTGGGTTATCCCGCCGCCTCTGCGCCCAATCTTCCCGGTGCCAACTTCATGCTGAAGATATTGAAGGGCAGAGAGAATGTCACTGACGAGGACGCCAAGGAATTTGATCTTGTGGCACAGATCACCAAGGAAGCGCCTCCGGTGTTTCTGGCGGCTACGGCACAGGATCTGCTGACCAACTTCGGTGCCATGCCCATTGCACGGAAATATATGGAGCTTGGCCTGGGTTACGAGCTTCATGTGTTCCAGTTTGGTCCCCACGGATATGCCTTGGCTGATGCCACTACTGCCGACGGAAGTTACCTGGTCCTGGATGATGCCTTTGCACAGTGGCATGAGCTAAGCGTCAAGTGGATTCTGCGGATCTTTGGTAAGCCTGAGTTCAGCGGAAAATCCACCAGTAAGATGGCTGGGATCATGCGTGAGATGGGACTGATTACAGATAAGGGCAAAAGCGCGGATTTTGCGTAAGGAGATAGTATGAAACGAATTATATTGACAGCGGTATTGTTCTTGTTCCTCTTTTCCGCTTGCGGAAATCAGGAATCTGTTGTGGGTTTCTGGGAAGCCGTTCAGGCGGAGGATGTGGGACTGAATTTATCCAGCGGATTTGTGGATATGCAAACGCGTCTGATTCTGTCGGAGGAGGGGAAAGGCGCCTGGGAAATTGAGTTTATAGAGTCCCGGCAGATCCTTCGACGGGAATTCACGTACAATATTGATGGAGAGAAGCTGACTATGCTTTACCCGGACAACAGCCGAGAGGCATACACCATAAGCTTTGAAGATGATCTCCTTCATTTAAGCGGATTGGACACCTTTATTCTGAAACGGATGGAATAGGATAATACCCCGGCTTCCTGTGGAAGCCGGGGTAACTTTATGCCTGATATACGATCTTGCCGTCCACGATGGTCATGTGGCTTTCCGCACCAACGGTAACCATGGGGTCTGCGGTCCAGATAACTACGTCGCCATCCTTGCCGGGCTCCAGAGAACCTACGCGGTCTGCGATACCGGTGGACTCAGCGGGATTGATGGTAATTGCCTTCCAGGCTTCCTCTTTGTCCAGTCCCTCCTTTACGGCCAGAGCTGCACACATGGGCAGGTACTGCAGAGGGATTACAGGAGCGTCGGTGATGATGCTGACCTTGACACCGGCATCGGAGAGAACCTTGGGGGTCTCAAAGCTCTTGTAGATCAGCTCCAGCTTGGACTTGCTGCCCAGGGAGGGACCCACAAAGGCAGGCAGACCTTCTTTTGCCAGCTCATCCGCGATAAGCGCACCATCCGTGCAGTGGTCCAGAGTGATATTTACGCCGAATTCCTTAGCAATACGGATGGAGGTGAGAATATCGTCGCTGCGGTGGGCATGGGCTTTCAGAGGAATTTCGCCCTTGATGACGGGGATCATGGCCTCCAGCTTCATATCGAAACCGGGAGTTTTGCCGGATTCCTTGTCTTCCAGATAGCGCTGGGTCTTGAACAGAAGCTCCCGGAGCAGAGCGGCAGTGCCCATACGGGTCATGGGGGTCTTCTTGGCTCCCTGGCCATAGACACGCTTGGGATTCTCGCCGAATGCGCACTTCATGGCAATGGGGTGCTTGATGATCATATTGTCCACACGCTTGCCAACCAGCTTGATGGCAGCGAAGGTGCCTCCGACCACATTTGCGCTTCCTGGACCGGTGCAGGCAGAGGTCACGCCACCGCGAATGGCTTCGCCGAGGGCTTCGTCAAAGGGATAAATCGCATCGATTGCCCGCATCTGGGGGGTGATGGGGTCGGCCATATCGTTATAGTCACGGCCTTCCCAACCACAGGCTTCATTATGCAGGCCGATATGGCAATGGGCTTCCACACAGCCGGGAGTGACCAGACGACCTTCCGCGTCGATGACTTTGGCTTCCGTGGCTTGGATATCTTCGCCAACGGACAGAATCTTTCCGTCATCACCGATCAGCACACAGCCATTGGGCAGATCGGGACCGGCCATTGTCTTGATGTAACCATTTTTAATCAGCAGCATAGTTATTTCTCCTTTTCCGGTATATCATCCACAAGTCTGGTGGAACCCAGTTTCACCCTGTGGAAATAGATGGTGGTGAGTGTGGCGCAGAGGATCCATCCAGCGGGATAGCTCATGGCGATGGGGATGATCTCGTTGCAGACCCGGCTCATAATGAACAGGTATATCTGCCGGAATGCCACGAAGGAGGACAGCATAATGATCATGGGTGCCTTGCTGTTGCCCGCGCCCCGAAGCGCGCCGGAGTAGATCTGATTGAAGCAGCATACCACGTAGAAGGGGGTGATGTAGCGCAGCATCATCGAGCCGTATTCCACGACTTCCTGCTTGCTGTTAAAGAATGCTACTACGGGCTCTGCGTAGATGATAATGGGAACCATCAGCACAGATGTGGAGCAAAGGGCCAGGATAAGGGCATTGCGCACACCTTTTCTTGCCCGCTCTACCTGGTTGCATCCAAGATTCTGGCCCACAAAGGTGGTGGAAGCAAGGGCAATGGACTGCATGGGCAGGAAGAGAACCGCGTCTACCTTTGCATAGGTGGTCCAGCCGGACATACAGGCATCGCCGAAGAAATTGATGTAAGATTGCACGAAAATATTGGAGAAGCCTGTGATAGCCATTTGGATGGCTGCGGGGATGCCTACACGTATAATTTTTTTGAGAATATCCCAGTGCAGACGGAGGGAGCGGAGAGAAAGATGAATGCATTCGTTGGTTCTGACCATGGTGATCAGAACCAGCACGGCCGAGACACCCTGGGACAAAATAGTGGCCAGAGCCACGCCCCGTACACCCATCTGGAATACGATGACAAACAGCAGATCCAGCACTGTGTTCATCAGCGCGCAGACAACCAGGAAATAGAAGGGCCGCTTGGAATCGCCCACAGCACGCAGAATACCCGCACCGGCGTTATAAAGCATCAGTCCCATGATGCCGGAGAAGTAAATGGACAGGTAGGCACTGGATTCAGGGAGCACATTCTCCGGGGTGTTCATCATACGCAGCATGTACGGCGCAATGGCAAGGCCGATGGCCGTGAAAGTGATGCCCATCAAAATGGTCATGGCAATGGTGGTGTGCACCGTTCGCTTTACATCCTCCATGCGCTTGGCACCGTAATACTGGCTGATGACAACACCGGCACCGGAGGACAGGCCCATGAAAAAGCCCACCAACATATTGATGATGGGACCCACGCTGCCAACGGCTGCATAAGCCTCATTGCTGACGAAACGTCCCACAACCCAGGTGTCCACCATATTGTAAAGCTGCTGGAAAATATTGCCCGCCAGGAGAGGCAGTGCAAAAAGAATGATGTGACGGGTAATATTGCCCGTGGTCATATCCACATCCTTACCCCGCTTCGGCAGGGTTTTTTGTGAGACAGACATTTTGATCCCTCCACAATTCGGATGGTGGTATTATAGCAGAAAATCATTGCGTACGCAACTATTTATTTGAAAAAAATGGAGGCACGACAGTGCCTCCATTTTTTGAAAGTGTTATTTTAGGTGGTCTGCTTTGATGCTGGGAAGCTTGTCTCTCCACTTGCCGTGCTTAAATGCAACAATGGAGATCACCATACCCAGGGTCCAGCTGATCATCAGGGAGCCGAACAGGGCAATGGGATTGCCGTGGGGGAACTCGGGAGAACGGGTCAGGTAGGCAATCAGATAGGCTACGGGAACACGAATGATGATGGTTTGGGCAATGGAGATCCACATGGGTACCACGGTCTCGCCGCAGCCGCGCATAACGCCGCCAAGAACCTGGGTCAAAGACATGCAGATATAGCCAACAGCCATAATCCGGATCATCCGGGTTGCCAGGTCGATCAGTTCGGGGGTATCGGTAAAGAAGCTGAAGAGCGTGGGGCTGAAGAACATCAGAATCAGGGTGATGACTGCACTGATCTGAGAGGCGATCATGCCGCCGTGACGGACACCCAGGCCCACCCGGTCATACTTGCCTGCGCCGAAGTTCTGGCCTGCGTAGACGGACAGAGCCTGACCGAAGGTGAAGTTGGGCATCATGGCGAAGCCGTCCACACGCATGACGATGACGTTGCAGGCGATGACCATTTCGCCCATGGCGTTGGTCAGATTCAGAACCACCATACCGGCAGTGGCCATGATGGCCTGGGTGATGCCGGAGGGAATGCCGATCTTCATGATTCTGCCTGCCACAGAGGGAATCAGCTTCATGGTCCTCAGATTCAGATCGAAGCTGTCGGACATCTTAGCCAGCTTGATATAGCAGAACACAGCAGAGATGCCCTGGGAGAGGACAGTTGCCAGAGCAACACCGGCAACACCCATATCCCGGACGAACCACAGGTCCAGCAGGACGTTGAGAACTGCGGCGATGAGCAGGAAGCCCAGGGCGGACAGGGAGTCACCAAGGCCACGGAGAACGCCGGAGAGCATATTGTAGAAGAAGAAGCCCACAATGCCCCAGAAGTAGATTTTCAGGTAGTCATCACACCAGTAGATGATGGACTCGGGTGTACCCAGCATCTTCAGCATGGGCATGGAAATTATGGGACCGATGATCATGATCACGATGGACGCAATGACGGAAAGGGCAATACAGTTGCCGATGGCCTCGGTCAGACCCTTCCGGTCCTTAGCGCCGTAGCTCTGGGAGACCACGATACCGGCACCGGTGGCGATACCCACAAACAGGGCAAGTAAAAGATTCAGAATGGGCATAGCGCTGCCAACTGCAGCCAGGGCGTTGTCGCCAACGTAGTGACCCACGATGATGGAGTCGGCGGTGTTGTACAGCTGCTGGGCGATATTGCCAATCAGCATGGGGATGGAAAACTCCAGAATTCGTTTCCAGGGGGGGCCTTGGGTCATGTCCTTGGCGGAAAACATTTCTTTCAAGTTCACGCAAAATCCTCCTTAATTATGTAGTTTGCTACGAAATATTCTAACGCATTCAGGCAAAAAAAGCAATATGGACATGAAAAAATATACAATCATAACAAATTTGACTGCCTCTAACTGGACAAGACGCTGTGTTGACAGAAAAATGAAGCAGATGGTAAAATAATAAAAATATACGCAGGAGGGAAGCATTATGGAGAAAAAATACGAGATAACCCACCGCAGCGGATATGTGGAAATTTCAAATTCCGACGGTAAAAAACTCACAATGAGTACTACAAACATAAAGGAATCGGAAGGTTTTGCTTTTAAAAACCTTTCCGGACAGCCTTCACTTCTTCCGTATGAAGACTGGCGTCTGAGTCCGGAAGTACGCGCGCAGGATCTGGCCAAGCGTCTTTCTGTGGATCAGATCGCCGGATTGATGCTCTGGTCGCCCCATCAAATGGTGCCATTTCTGCCGGGAATGCCATTCAAGGGACACTACAACGGCGGAGATTTTCAGCCCGGAACCACGGACCCTGCCTCACTGACTGACGAGCAGAGGGACTTTGTGTCCAATGAACAGCTGAGAAATTTCCTCCTGGTAGGCGTGGAGTCTGCCGCAACGGCTGCACGGTGGAATAATGCGCTTCAGCAAAAGGCAGAGCAGTCCCAGTGGGGTATTCCGGTGTGCATTTCTTCCGATCCGAGACATGGCGCGGGAAAAAAGAGCGCCGAGTTTTCCGGTACGGGAAAAGAGGTCTCCCGCTGGCCCGAGGGCATGGGCATGGCCGCCACCTTCGATACGGAGCTCATGAAGACCTTTGCCCGGACTGTTGCATTGGAATATCGGGCGCTGGGAATCTCGCAGGCGCTGGGACCGCAGATCGATCTATCCACGGATCCCCGGTGGATGCGCCTGGAGGATACCATGGGCGCAAACACAGAGATGGTGACGGCCTTTACAAGAGCCTACTGCGATGGGCTGCAGACCACCGAGGGCGCACCGGATGGCTGGGGAAAGGATTCCGTAGCTGCCATGGTCAAGCACTGGCCAGGCGGAGGCACCGGCGAGAGCGGCAGAGACGCACACTATGCCTATGGTAAATTTGCTGTGTATCCCGGAGGGCGTTTTGAGGAACATAAGCTTCCCTTTACGCAGGGTGCTTTCAAGCTGGACGGACCCACCAAGAAGGCAGCGGCCGTGATGCCCTACTACACCGTTTCCTGGGAGCAGGATAAGAAAAACGGTGAAAATGTGGGTAATTCCTACTCCGAATACATCATACAGGATCTTCTGCGGAAGGGTGAAAACTATGACGGAGTTGTGTGCACCGACTGGGGCATTACCGGAGATCCTTCTCGGGATCCGGGCAGCTTCGGCTCCCGATGCTACGGTGTTGAAGACCTGTCTGTGGCCCGTCGGCATCTGAGGCTGATCGAAAACGGCGTGGATATGTTTGGCGGCAACAAGGAAAAGGCGCCCATCGTGGAAGTCTACGAAATTGGCTGCAAAAAATATGGCGAAACAGCCATGCGAGCAAGATTCGAGCAGTCTGCCTGCCGCATTCTGACCCTGATGTTCCGCCTGGGACTCTTTGAGGATCCATACCTGGACCCCCAAAAAAGCGCTGAAATCGTTGGCGCGCCTCAATTTGTGGAGGCGGGTTTGGAGGCACAGCGGCGCAGCGTAATTTTGCTGAAAAACAGAGATAAGCTTCTGCCGCTGAAAAAAGGCACCAAGATATATGTGCCCGGACGGCATTTGGACGCCCACTATAGCTTCTTCAGGACTATTGTTCCGGCAATGGACGTACAGCCATTGTCTCAGCGGGATGCTGAGGGATATTTTCAGTTGGTGGAGGACACGGACAATGCGGACTGCGCAGTGTTATTTATGGAAAGTCCTCTGTGTGATTGTTATACGGATGCAGATAAGCAGGCCGGCGGAAATGGATATCTGCCTATTACCCTCCAGTATAAGCCCTATACCGCGGATTCTGCGCGGGAGCACAGCATTGCCCGGGGAGACTTCCGGGAAAATGATTGCGACCGTAGCTACAGAGGAAAAACCAACACACCCTATAACGCTTCGGATCTGGACAATTTGATCCAGACCCGGCAAGCAATGGGCGATAAACCAGTATTTGTGGTGCTGCAGCTGCACAATCCCTGCGTACTCACCGAACTGGAACCGCTGGCAGACGGCATTCTGGCTCATTTCGGTGTGGAAAATAAAGTGGTCATGGAGATTCTTTCCGGTGACGCTGTTCCCGGCGGACGACTTCCTCTGATCATGCCTGTGTCCATGGAGACTGTGGAGCATCACTGCGAGGATGTATTTGAAGATCTGGAAGTGTACCGGGATTCTGCGGGAAACCGCTATGATTACGGCTTTGGCCTGCGCTATGGAGAGTGACATGGGAAGAACGGAAAACTGTGAACTGACTATGCTCTGTCTGATCCGTCGAGGAAATTCCATTCTTCTTCAGAATCGGGTGAAGGAAGACTGGGCAGGCTATACATTGCCCGGAGGACATGTGGAGCCGGGGGAGTCCTTTGTGGACGCCTGCATCCGGGAGATGAAGGAGGAAACAGGCCTGACCGTATCCAATGTGAAGCTTTGCGGTGTGAAGCAGTTTCCCAGCCATGGCGGGCGTTACATCGTGTTTCTGTTCCGGAGTGAAGCTTTCCAGGGGGAACTTCGATCCTCGGAGGAAGGGATGATGGAGTGGGTCCCAATGGACAGGCTCCATGAGTACAGTACAGTGTCTGATCTGAAGGAACTGCTGGATGTGATGCTTCGGGACGACCTGAATGAGTTTCAGTACATCGTCCATGGGGACGAGTGGATCGTAAATTTGAGGTAAACTATGGACAAAATCTTATTTATCAACGCCTGCATTCGCCCGGAGAGCCGGACGCTCATTTTGGCAAAGCACCTGCTTTCCAAGTTGCCTGGGCAGGTTGAGGAAGTGAATCTGGAAGTGGAAGCGATTCCCGCACTGAACACGGATTCTCTGAAGTACCGCCAGGCCCTGCTGGCGGCAGAGAAGTTTGATGATCCCATGCTTCGCTATGCCAGACAGTTCAAGGAAGCGGACATCATTGTGATTGCGGCACCATATTATGATCTGTCGTTCCCCTCGGCGCTGAAAAACTATCTGGAAGCGGTGGCCTGTGTGGGACTGACCTTCTACTACGATGAAAATGAGGTAGCCCAGACACACACGCGGGCGAGGAATCTTTATTATGTGTCCACCGGCGGCGGTGAACTGAAAAAGCAGTTTGGCTTCGAGTATATCAAGGCACTGGTGGGGGAGTTCTACCACATTTTTGACGTCCTGGGCTTCTTCGCAGAGAAGCTGGATTTGATCGGAAGTGATCCGGCTTCGATTATGGATCTGGCGCTTCAAAAGATTGACGAATCATTTGCATAAGAAAATGCCCACCGCTTGAAGCGGTGGGCATTCGCAATCATGGGTTAGTCGACGCACACAACACCGCCATCTTTGATGGTGATGCTCATGCCGTCTTTGACATAGTCTAGGAATTCGTCACCCAGGGAGTCCACAACGGGCATATTACTGCCATCCAGCCAGACAGAAGCCAGAATGGCACCGGCAGCGGCCAGGGAGTCAATGGGTTTCGAGAAAAGCATGCATGCAGGCTGGCGGTTCATGGCGCAGGCGCAGTACAGAACCAGGCCGCCGGTGGTGGAGCCGATGGTCTGCGGCAGGCACAGGGCCTTGCCGGCCATCTGCTTGTTATAGAGGTCCGGGTTGTTCTGGTCACCGCAGGTGGCCTTCTTGTCACCGAACTGCAGCGCGCCCTGGAAGGATGCCAGGGTGTTAAGACCCGCATGGGAGACCACAGCGGGAGCAGTGACGGTACCGGGGGTAACGACGCGTCCGACAAATTCTCTCATATGGCTTACGCTCCCTTCGTGATCTTGGTGAGGATCTCATCCTCGGTATAGAAACGGGCGGTGGTGTAGGTGCGGAGTTTGTTGGAGCAGGTCATGACGGGCATAGCCTTGCACAGAGGGTTATTCATGTACATCAAGGGGCAGATGTAGCTCAAAATCACACCGGTAGCCTTCAGCCGAGCCGCATACTCGGTCTTTTCAAAGGCTTCCTTCACGGCAGGGGCAGTGGTGAATACGGTGGGCACCAGCACCTTCTGGTTTCCGCTTTCCTTGAGCCCCTGTTCCACATTTTCGGTCCAGGTGATCAACTGCTCCATGCTCAGGTGGGGGCAGCCAACAAAGCAGAGCTTGGGCTTGGCGGCGGGATTTTTCCACATGACCGGGTAGCTTGCCTGCACACGCTTCAGCTCGGCATCATCAATGACATAGACCTGGGCATTTTCCACGATCAGATCCTGTCCGATTTCCTTAGCTTCCGGGGTGAGATTTTCAATGTGGTACAGGCCCACGGCACCGTTGGAGGCGGTGGCCGCGCCAAAGTCTTTCAGATATGCTTTGTTCTCATCATTCAGCTCAGTACCAAGCCACTTTTCCATGCCCTGGATGAAGGGGACATCCTCCATGACCTTCATGCCGATTGCAGAGCCCAGAAGCTGGGCCTCGGGTTTTTCCTTGCACTGGACTTTCACGATCCAGGTGGCCTTGCGGCCTTCGTCAGTCAGCAGGCCGAAATTGGGCACGCAGCCGGCGATGGAACCCATGATGTCCATGATGCCGGAGTTGCGGTTGCAGCGGGCACCCAGAACGGAGTTGGCGTAGACCACGGCGGAGGATTCTGCCCAGGAGAGGATCTCTCCCTTCTTGGGCGTGTTGCCCACTTCATCGAAGTAGCAGGCGCAGGTGAATGCCTGGTCGTTTATAAGGCCCAGCTCGTGCAGCTGCTTCTCATAGCTTTCCTGGGTGGCGTACATGATCTTGTTAAAGATGAAGTTCTGCAGGAAATTGGCGGGGACGTTTTTATCCAGAGGACGGGGGTCCACGGAGAATTTCTGACCGGAAACAGCACCGGCATCGATGAGCTGCTGCATCAGATCAAAAACAGGCTTCATCATCTTCAGACCGAAGGAAGTGACCAGATGGTTATATTCAGAGGTGACAGGAACCAGCTTGTCAGCGCCGAAGGCATCGCCGTACATGACCAGAGTCTTCATGACCTTAGCCATAGTATCGCCCTTGGAGCCGTTCAAAATGGCCTGCTGTTCAGCATTTAAATACATAGTTTCATCTCCTTAAATCTTCATGCAAACGTCCCAGGCACCCCAGATGACGCTGCGCAGATTGCCCACCTTGTCGGCATCGCCGATAATGTGGACATGTTTTGCCTTGGGAGCCAGAGGTGCGGGCTTGTAGCCCACGGACAGGATCACGTTGTCCGCTGCGATCTTGTAGACCATGCCGTTCTTGTCCTTGACCATGACGCCGTCATCCTGAATCTCGGTGACGCTGGTTTCCAGATGGACAGGAACCTTGTTGGCCTTGAAGAAGTCACGGAGGAAAGAGGTATTTGCCAGGCAGATACCGGGGGTGCAGACCAGGTCGTCCAGCATTTCCACGATGGTGGGCTTCTTTCCCTGGAGGTAAAGCTCATAAGCGATCTCGCAGCCCGTCAGACCACCGCCAATGATGGTGACGTTTTCGCCAACTTCCTTGTTGCCGAGCAGGAAGTCGCAGGCTTCGATACCCTTGTCAAAACCGGGGATGGGAATACGGTTGGCCTTGGCACCGGTGGCGATGATGATCTCATCGGCCTGGACCTGGGAAAGATCCTTGACCTCGCTGTTCAGCTTCACAGTAATGGGATAGCGGGTGATCTCCCGGCGGTACCAGGCGATCAGATCCCGATCCTTCTCCTTGAAAGAGGGGGCAGCGGCAGCGATAAACACACCGCCCAGCTTATCAGACTTTTCATACAGGGTGACCTTGTGCCCCCGCTTGGCAAGGACAATGGCAGCTTCCATACCGCCAATGCCGCCACCGATGACGGCCACGTTCTTGACCTTCTTTGCAGGCTTAATGTAGTGCTTCTTGCTCTGCATGGTCTCGGCGTTGATGGCGCAGCGGGCCAGTCCCATGGTATCCGTCAGGTCCTGGGTATTATAGTGGCCCTTGGAGGAGGAGAAGTTGAAGCAGCCGCTGTGACAGCAGATGCAGGGCTTGATATCTTCAATGCGGTCTTCGATCAGCTTGGTGATCCATGCGGGATCTGCCAGGAACTGACGGGCAACACCCATGCCGTCGATCTTACCTTCGGCGATGGCCTGGGCGGCTACATCCGGCTCCATACGGCCGGCGCAGACCACGGGAATATCCACAAACTTCTTGATATGGGCTACGTCGTCTAAGTTGCAGTTCTGGGGCATGTACATGGGCGGATGGGCCCAGTACCAGCTATCGTAGGTGCCGTTGTCGGCATTCAGCATATCGTAGCCGCAGTTCTGCAGGTACTTGGCGGCCCGCTCGGATTCTTCCATATTCCGGCCCAGTTCCTTGGCATCCTCACCGGGGACGATGCCTTCGGCGAAGCCCTTCAGCTTGGATTCGACGCTGTAGCGCAGGGAAACGGGGAAGTCACTGCCGCACTCAGCTTTGATAGCCTTGACGACTTCCGCGGCGAAGCGGTAGCGGTTTTCGAAACTGCCGCCGTATTCGTCGGTACGCTTGTTGAAGAACTCAATGGCGAACTGGTCCAGCAGGTAACCTTCGTGGACGGCGTGGACCTCCACACCGTCTACGCCTGCGTCCATGCACAGCTTGGCGGTCTTGGCGAAGGCTTCGATAATCTCGTGGATCTGCTCCTTGGTCATTTCCGGGCAGATGATGTCCGGAGCCCAGCGGTTGGGCTGGGGAGAGGGACAGGCCAGCTCATGGCTGGTGTCGATGACAGGCTTGACAATGGCACGGGTGAGCTTGTTCTTGTGCAGAGGTCCGATCAGCTCGGTGATGGCCCAGCTGCGGCCCATGCCGGCGGTGAGCTGGATGAAGAGCTTGGCGCCGGGCTTATGGATCTCATCCATAAAGACCTTCAGCTCTTCAAACATCTTGGGATTCTGCCACAGCCACTTACCCCAGAAGGTATCCCGCAGGGGAGCAATGCCGGGGATGATCAGGCCCACGTTGTTGTTTGCCCGCTCCAGGAAGAGCTTGGCGGCTTCCTTGTCAAAGCCGCAGCCGGTGAGTTCAAACCAGCCGAAGAGGGAAGTACCGCCCATGGGACACATGACGATGCGGTTCTTGATTTCCACATTGCCGATCTTCCAGGGGGTAAACAAAGCTTCATACTTTTGATCCATGAAAACACTCCTTTTCTGTATCGATAGGATAGTATCAGTATATCGAAATCTCATTGTAATGTCAACGTTTGATAGTGGCAACAATGCTGGGCCTTGAAGATAACGGGTCTATATGCTATAATAAATAAGAAAAGTGAGCCTTGGGTGCTTCCGCACCGTTGCGGAAAACATGAATTTTACAAAGGGGTGTGTGCTTATGAAAAAGAGAATGCCTGTGATTTGTGCTGGAATTGGCGGCGCTATGATTGGCCATTGGGCTTGGTATTTGGATACCATTTTTGGAAGCTTGTTTTTCACACTCGGCATCATTTTGCTTGTAGGTTCGTGGATTTCAGATGCAAGAAATAAGAAAAAAGATAAAGAAGAAAAGTAATTTCCGTTTTGTTGAATGGTTTGATTGACGCAAGCGGATATCGACTACCGTTATCATTCCAAGGGAGGACAGGTGTAAGGGAATCTTCGCTTGGAGAATAGTGCCATGTCACGAGTCGTGATTTCCCATCCTTGCAATGACATTCAAAAACATGAAAACGCCAGACTGGTTTCAGCCTGGCGTTTCGAATTTTTACTTGTAGAGAGGGAACTTTTCGCAGATTTCGCTAACAGTAGCTCTTACCTGAGCCTGGGTGCCCTCAAAGTCCCGGGCGGTCATGCCGATGCACTTGGCGATGACCTTCATTTCCTCCTGACCCAGGCCACGGGTGGTGACTGCAGCGGTGCCCAGACGGACACCGGAGGTGACGGTGAACTTCTCAGGATCGCCGGGGATGGAGTTCTTGTTCAGGGTGATGTGGTTCTCGTCCAGACGAGCCTGCAGCTCCTTGCCGGTGATGTGCAGGGGGCGCAGGTCAGCCAGCATCAGATGGTTGTCAGTGCCGCCAGTGATCAGGTCGAAGCCCTCGTCCAGCATGCCCTGGGCCAGGACCTTGGCGTTGCTTACCACATTGGCCGCGTAAGTCTTGAATTCCGGCTGCATTGCCTCCTGGAAGCAGATGGCCTTGGCGGCGATGACGTGTTCCAGAGGACCGCCCTGAATGCCGGGGAATACGGCGGAGTTGATCTTCTTGGCAAATTCTTCTTTGCCCAGGATCAGGCCGCCACGGGGGCCCCGGAGTGTCTTATGGGTGGTGGTGGTGACCACGTCGGCGTAGGGGATGGGACTCATGTGGGCGCCGCCGGCCACCAGACCGGCAATATGCGCCATATCCACCATGAACACGGCACCCACCTCATGGGCGATATCAGCGAAGATAGAAAAATCGATGGCCCGGGGATAGGCAGAAGCGCCTGCGATCAGCAGCTTGGGCCGGTTCTTTTTGGCGATGTCCCGGATCTCGTCGTAGTCGATGAGGCCGGTCTCGTGATTCACGTCATAGGATACCACGTTGAAATACTTGCCGGAGATATTGGCAGGGCTGCCGTGGGACAGGTGGCCGCCGTTGGCCAGGCTCATGCCCATCATGGTATCGCCGGGCTGCAGGAAGGCCAGCTGCACGGCCATATTGGCCTGAGCGCCGGAGTGGGGCTGAACATTGGCGAAATCCGCACCAAAGAGGGCCTTTGCCCGCGCAATTGCCAGATTTTCCAATTCATCCACATATTCACAGCCGCCGTAGTAGCGCTTGCCAGGCAGACCTTCGGCATATTTATTGGTCAGAATGGAACCCATGGCGGCAATGACGGCGGGGGAGGCCAGGTTTTCGGAGGCGATCAGCTCCAGACCGTCCTGCTGGCGGATCAGTTCCCGGTTCATCATGGCGGCGATTTCAGAATCGTATTGAGAAATAAAACCGATGGAATCAATAGGCTTACCGTACATAGGAAATTCCCTCTTTCTTTTATTTTTACAGGAAATCAAAAAAGCAGCCCCGGTGGGACTGCTGCACAGCAATACAGGAGTCCCAGAATCCGGCTGTGCCGGAGGTGCAGGTGAATAAACTTGCTTTAGAGACTTCATTAGTGGATTATTCTCATAAATAGTATACATGAAACACAAAAAAAGTCAATGGAAATCCACGGATACTGGATATAATGACTGAATATACAGACGAATGTCTTGCGGTGACGAACAGGATGGGATACAATAAGACCGAGGTGATCGCTATGATCGAAAAAGCGAAGAAATATGTGGTCAGCCTGCTTGGTAAGGATACATCCGGCCATGACCATCATCATGTTTTCCGGGTGCTGACGATGGCGGAGACTATTGCTGAGGAAGAAAGCAAAAAAACACCCATGGATATGGATGTGGTCCGGCTGATGGCTCTGCTCCATGATGTGGATGATCATAAAATCTCTCCGCACACCGCCGAAAACCTGGACAATGCCAGAGCCTTTTTGCAGGAAAACTGGGTTCCCGCCCAGAAGGCGGACAAGATTCTGGAGGGAATCAAGAATCTTTCCTATAAGGGCGCCGGCGACACTGTTCCCGCATCTGCGGAAGGAAAATGCGTCCAGGACGCGGACCGTCTGGACGCATTGGGGGCTATTGGCATTGCCAGAACCTTTGCCTACGGCGGCAGCCGGGGCAGACCTATCTATATCCCGGAGGATCCAGAGGGGAATTCGGGACACAGCATTGCTCATTTCTATGAAAAGCTGCTTCGGCTTAAGGATCTGATGAATACAGAAGCCGGAAAACATATGGCAGAGCATCGGCATGCCTTTATGGATCAGTTTTTGGAAGAATTCTATGGGGAATGGAATGGTGAAATCTGATTATCCGAATCGTCTTGCATATCCACATTTGCGGCAGAGCTCCTCTGCCGCTTCTTTTTTAGTGAATCCTTCGTAGATGGCCTTGGCCCGGGGGGTTGCCAGGATAGAATCCAGGTCTTCATCAAATAGATTTCCGAGGGAAATATCACCCTCATGATCCAAACAGCAGGGAACCACCGTACCGTCGCAGAGAATACCAAGCTGATCCCGCAGACCGTAGCAGAAGACCCGGTTGCTTCCTTCCGGGGCGGTCAGGTCCGGCCAGTCGAATTTGTCGCCGTATTCCAGAAAGATCCGCTCACCGATCCTGTGTCCCTGGCGGTTGGATGTCCAGGGATGAGGAAAGGATTGCTCCATGGCAGTGAGAATCTGCTGATTCAGCGCATCCGCGCCGCCGTTGTTCCACAGCCGGTAGACCACAAGCTTTTTCCCTTCAGCGGCCTTTCCAAAGGTGAAACAGTCGTGGAGGTATGTTTCAAAGGGAACGGACAAATCATTGGCTTCAAAGGCATGGAGGGAAATATTGACTTTATGCAACGCAGGGGCATTCAGAAGTATATCCTGTTGCCTTGCAAGCAGTGTGCCGTTGGTGGTCAGGATCACTTTAAAGCCATGCTCTCCTGCGATTGCAAGAAATTCAGCCAGATTGGGATGCAGCAGCGGCTCACCCATGATATGAAAATAGAGGTAGTCAGAATATGGGCGTAACTTGGGCATCAGGGCGGTGAATTCGTCCACTGTCATAATGTGTTTTTCCCGCTTCGTGCCGGGGCAAAAGGCGCAGGAGAGATTACAGATATTTGATATTTCCAGATAGACTTTGTTGAAACGCTTCATGGTGTTTCTCCGTTTTTTCTTTATCTTATCATGGATTGATTCCTTCGTCAAACCAAGAACGCCCCGCTTATATAAAGCGGGGCGTCCCTGGAAAGAAGAGAGGTAGAAAAGAGATGAAAGTGCAAGGACCTCACGGCTTGCCCTTGACTTCCATGGCTATACGATACCTCCTATATATGAAGATGTAATCACGAAATTGAAAACGAAGTTCGACAAAATTATGAAGAAAACTTATTTCCGTGGAATGTGTTGGCACATTTGGAAAACAGGTAAACAGTGAAGTCCATTTCTTTTTA
This sequence comes from Faecousia sp., assembly GCA_045539075.1. Lineage (GTDB taxonomy): Bacteria > Bacillota > Clostridia > Oscillospirales > Oscillospiraceae > Faecousia. Next base: position 95,170 of record JAZQEP010000034.1, read on the forward strand.
AGAGATGCTCTCAATTTTCAGTAAATTAACATTTGTCCGGCTTTACACGTTTCCGTTATGTGGTACAATATGATCATAAATTGATATGAGGTGATGGATTATGCAGGAAAAAATCCTTCGTCCCCGGGCGGAAGAACGCTATCGGGAGGAATTGGAAGCGCTGAAGCAATGGGATGCAGGCAATAAAAAGCCTGCAAACTGGATGCTGTCTCCCCGGACAGTGCGCATGTTTATTCTGGGTTCTCAGAAGCCCATTGTACATAATGGAAAACAAATCCTCATCGGTAAAAAGTACCTGGGTAACGATGCTTTGGTGGAGCGCTGCATTATCACTCTGGCGGGAAACCGGGGCTTGATGCTGGTGGGCGAGCCCGGTACCGCGAAAACCATGCTCTCGGAGCTTCTCAGCGCGGCAATCAGCGGCTGCAGCACCAATACGGTCCAGGGAACCGCGGGTACTACCGAGGATATGATCAAATACAGCTGGAACTATGCCATGCTTCTGGCCAATGGCCCCAGCCGCGAAGCGCTGGTTCCCAGCCCCCTGTATGTGGGTATGGAGAAGGGAATCATCACACGTTTTGAGGAGATCACCCGTACCCCTGCGGAGGTTCAGGACAGTCTGATCAGTGTCCTCAGCGATAAAATCATGATGATTCCCGAACTGGGAGATGAGGGCCTTCTCTTTGCTCGGCCCGGATTCAATGTGATTGGCACTGCCAATACCCGGGACAAGGGTGTCAATGAGATGTCCAGCGCACTAAAACGCCGCTTCAATTTTGAAACGGTTCAGCCCGTCCGGGATGTGGCGCTGGAAAAGCAGATCATTCTCAGCGAGGTGGGATCCCTGGCGATGGACGCCGGTATCGACCAGCCCCTGGACCGGGATGCTGCCCTGCTTCTGGCAACCACCTACCATGAGCTTCGGGAGGGTATCTCCTCAGAAGGCATGCGGATCGAAAAGCCTGCCGCTGTAATGAGTACCGCAGAGGCCATCTCTGTCTATTTCCAGACATTGATGAGTGCCTGGTATTACGGTGATGGGAAGATGGACGAGCATACCCTGGTTGAGAATCTGGTTGGCGCGGTTGCAAAGGAGTCCGGAGAGGACCTGAATAAAATTTCCAACTATTTCTCCACCGTTGTCCGGGAGAAATCCAGACGGGAGGGCGGCGCATGGACACGATATTACGAGGCAAGAAGCCTTCTGAAATAATTCCGGTCAATTTAACTGATTCGGTTTTCTATTACCCGGTCCGCCACCACAGCCCGGTATGCGCCTGGCATCTTCAGAAGGTCATCCGGCGATATCAGCCCAGGTGTATTCTGGTGGAGGGCCCGGAGAATGCAAATGACCTGGTCAGTGTATTGACCCACCCGGATACCCATACGCCCATCGCCCTTTACTATTCCTGCCGCGATGGCGAGGGTAAGCTGGATCCGGAGGGGAAGGAACGGTCTTACCGCTGTTATTACCCGTTCCTGGATTGTTCTCCGGAATTGGTTGCGCTGCGTTCGGCAGCAGAACTGGGAATCCCGGCTAAGTTTATGGATCTGAGCTATGGCCAGATCCTGATGTCAACCGCCCGGCAGCGGGGGCTGCGCTCGGAAGCCGAGAGGCACAGTTATGCTTCGGACCGCTATCTGGCGCACAATGCCTTTCTGAAACTTCTGTGTGAAAAGGCCCGGGTGCGGGATTTTGATGAATTCTGGGAATCCTATTTTGAATGCGATGGAATGTCCCTGTCCACGGAGGCGTTTATCTCCCGGATGCATACATACTGTCTTCTGGCCAGGGAGAACACCCCTCGGGAGGAATTACTGGAAGACGGATGCATCGCCAGAGAGGCCCACATGGCAAAGCGAATTCGGCAAGCCGTGTCGGAATTCGGAAAAGTTCTGGTAGTGGCCGGCGGGTTCCATATCTACGGTTTGCTTCACAGTGAGGATGTGCCTGCTGCTGCCGCGGTGAAGAATCAGTCGGTTTATCCCATGCGGTATTCCATGGATGCTGCAGATGCTCTTTCGGGTTATGCCAGCGGCATGCCTTCGCCGGCGTTCTATCATGACCTCTGGAATCGGCTGGAAACCTGCGGGCCAACAGCTGCGTGGGAGGATACGCTGCTGGATTACCTGGTCAGATGCGGCAGAAAGCTGCGGCAGGATGGTCATACCATATCAGCTTACGATGAGACCTGCGCGCTGGAGCAGGCCAGGGGATTGGCGTCCCTCCGTGGAAAATCCAGCCCCGGCCTTTTTGAACTTCAGGACGCGGTTCTCAGCTGCTTTGTCAAAGGAGAGGCCAGCCTGTCAGGACTGGAACCTATGCGTGTACTGCGAAAGCTTACCACCGGAAAAACCGTGGGCAGCCTGTGCAAGGAGGCGCCAGTACCGCCGCTTGTACAGGATTTTACGGAGAATTGCAGAAAATTCCGGCTGAAGACCGATTCGGTTTTCCGCCAGGAAACGGCTCTGTCCATTTTCTCCGATGCAAAGCACAGGGAACTGAGCTTTTTCTTCCATCGTACGTCGTTCCTGGAGTGCGGATTTTCCAGATGTAAAAAGGGCCCGGACCTGGTTGGCCGCAAGGATCGGAATCTCGTGCGTGAAATTTGGGAGTACCGCTGGAATGCGTCTGTGGACAGCAGGTTGATTGAGCATGCAGTATCCGGCGGAACCGTGGAGGATGCCTGTATTACAGAACTGCGGGACAGAATGTATACCGCTTCCAACGCATCCCAGGCCGCAAAGCTTCTGGTTCAGGGCTTTCAGATGGGTCTGGGGGACGCTGCGGATGCATTATCCCACCGGATGAACGAACTGCTGGTAAGTGACGGCGATTTTTCATCCCTCTGCGATGCCTGTGTATATCTCAATGATCTTCACCAGTGGCAGGATGCCTATGGTCAGCGTGGGGATGACCGCTATGATCAGCTGCTTGGACGCTGCTTCCTGCGCGTTATCCAGATGATTCCCTCCATGCATACAGTGGATGACCGCAGTGTGGAAAAAGTCCAGCGTGCATGCATGATGATCTATCAGATTACAGAGCAGGAGAATTTCCAGGTCTACCGTGAAAAATTACTGATTGCCTTTGCCTCCTTAGTGGGCCAGAATCCCATCCATGCCGCTTTACATGGTACGGTACTCGGGCTTCTTTACGGTGTGGACCCGGTATGGAAGAAAAAGATCGATGTGGTGCTGCGGGGTTATCTGAGAGGAACCCGGGGAATGATGCTCCGGTCCGCAGCATTTTTGCACGGTCTGTTCTACTCGGCCCGAGACCTGCTTCTGGTAGATCCGGAGTTTCTTGTTCTGATCGATCAGCTTCTTTGTGAATTGGACGACAGTGATTTTACGTCGCTGCTGCCTGAATTGCGGTTGGCCTTCAGCTATTTCCGCCCTATGGAGACGGACCGCATTGCAAGGAGAGCGTCTGTGTTCCATGGAGGAAAGGGAAACAGCATGAACCGCCAGGCTGTCGATCCCCGGGCTTACAGCATGGCGGAAGAATTGGATGCGTGGGTTACATCCAGACTTGACAGGACTTATGGGAGGGAGGAAACAGATGATGATCTCTGATGGTGCTGCGCTGAACCGTTGGCGCCTTGTTCTCGGTAAAAATGCTGGTCAGCAGTTGCCTCTGTCCGACTCCCGGCTGAGACGGATGGATGACGCGCTGGATTTTCTCTACAGCAGGGAAGCCAGCAATGATGAGCGCAGCAGCGAGGGCAGTCTGGACGCATCCAACCCAACGGTTGCCCACTGGCTCAGTGAGGTGAGAACCCTCTTTCCCAAGGAGACCGCAGAAATTCTCCAGCGCCACGCGTTGGACCGCTATCAGCTTACGCAGTTGCTGTCCGATAAGGAAGTTCTGGAAAAAATGGAGCCGAACCAAGCCCTGCTGGAGACGATTCTGAGTCTGAAGCACATGATGAAGGGCCAGGTTCTGGATACCGCAAAAAGGATCATTTCCAAAGTGGTGGAGCAGATCAGCCGGAAAATGCTGACGGATATTCAGGCATCGCCCCTTGGAAAGCTGGACCGCAATAGCCGCAGCAATGTAAAATCCATCCGAAACCTGGATGTGAAACGGACGATCCACGGGAATCTAAGCCACTATGATTTGCAAGAAAACAGACTTGTTCTGGAAAAAGTCCATTTTAACGGACGCGTCAAGCGGTATAATCCATGGCATGTGATCCTGGCGGTAGATGAGAGCGGCTCCATGCTGCCAAGCGTTATCCACAGCGCAGTGATGGCAGGTATTTTCGCTAAGATGCCTGTGCTGGATACGAAACTGATCATCTTTGATACTGCGGTTGTGGATCTCACCGGACAGGCACACGACCCGGTGGAGACGCTCATGAGTGTCCAGTTGGGAGGCGGTACGGATATCGGCGGTGCCCTGCGCTACTGTGAAAGTTTGATTACCAATCCCCATAAAACAATGGTGGTCTTGGTCAGTGATCTGTGCGAAGGTGCAGACCGAAAAAAGCTCTACGGTGTGTGCGGGGATATTCTGGAGAGCGGCGCAAAGCTCATTGCCCTGACCGCATTGGATCAGAACGCGGATCCTGCTTACGACAGAACCACTGCCCAGCAGCTGGCGGATATGGGGGCCTTTGTCGGTGCCATGACGCCTGCGCAGCTGGCGGATTTCATGGCAAATGTAATGAAAAATTGAGGAAAGGAGCCGTGCTCATGGATTTTTCGGAAGCGCTTCGAGCAGCGCTTTGTGCTGCGGATGATGATTATCTCATTGGACTTACCAATAAGGGCACGGTGAACCGGGCCAAAAAGGACTTATCCGCGCTCAAAAATGTATCGGCACAGACAGAGAAGGAGGGAGTGCGTGTGACTCTGGGCGATGTCCGGTGTCTGATTCGCAGCCCCATAGGTCGAAGCGAATGTTCCTGCCCCAGTTCTTCCCTGTGCCGGCATCGAATTGCTGCAGTTCTTTGGCTTCGGGATCAATTGAATGCCCAGTCGGTGGAGGAATCAAAGGCAAGCTTTGATATGCTTCGCGACTATCCGGTTGAAAAACTGATCCGGCACCTGGGATCCCGACGGGTATCGAGCTGTCTGCGCCGTTTTCGGGAAGGAAAAGGACCTCAGATCACGGAAACCTCCGTAATATCCGTGGAGATGCCCTGGATCCCTGCCACAGTGCGCCTGCTGGAACCTCTGGAGGACAGCACTTGCTCCTGCCACAGTAAAAACTGGTGTGTGCATAAGTCAGAAGCACTCTTTTTCTGGCTTTTGGATCGGAAAATCCTGAATCCGTCGGAAGTCTGCCCGGAGGAGGAAATAATCTGGGATGAACAGGCTGTTGGAGAGGTGTGCCGCGATGTATGCCTTGTGCTTCAATCACTGATGGCCTCCGGACTGAACCGTATGGATCCCGGCATTCGCGAGACCCTGGAACGGCTGGAGTCTCGATGCCATACTGTGAAACTTGTAAATCTGGAACGGAGTCTGCGCGGTCTTCGCGGCGAGCTGAATGCCTACTTTTTCCGTTCCGCGACTTTTCGGGATACTGCGTTGGTACGTAAGATCGCCGGAAGCTACCATTTGGCTGCTTTACTTGGTCGCGCAGGGCAGTCTGAGATCTCGAAATTAGCGGGAAAATTCCGGGAGGAATACGATGCCGTCGGAGATTTGAAACTCTATCTGCTGGGGATACGGAGATTGTCCGGCCATGGCGGCTATATGGGCACTGTGTACTATTTCCGCCACAGAGAGGAAAACCGCTATTATACTTTCCGGCATATTCGGCCAAAATCTTCCGCGGAGGCAGGGCGCCGGATGGGGGATCCTTCTCCCTGGAATTTACCCTGCACACTCAACCAGGCATGGAATCAGGCGATTGACATTTCCTCCGCCCGTGTGAACCGGGAGGGAAACCTTTCGGCCTCAGAGCAGTGTGAGGCTGTACTCAAGGGAAAAATGGAACCCTGGGATCTGATTCCCGAATCCGACCTGGTGACAGATTTTCTGACACTATTGGATCCGGCTGGGGATATGGCCTATAGCGAAAGAGAGTTCCTGGCACTGATACGTCCCTGCGAATGCATTCGACAGCCCTTTGATCCGGTGCGCCAGGTTTACTCCATGATCTTGAAAGACCTATCCGGCCGTGATATCTGGCTGGAAATCCAATACAGCAGGGAAGAGGCCCATGTGGTGGATATGATGGAGACACTGGAGCGGAACATGGGGACGTTTCCCGTCCCGCCGGTTTTCTTTGGCTGTGTCTATCGGGATGGAGATAAGCTGAAGCTATATCCAATTGAGTATTTTCAGAACTGGAGGGGGAAAGCGTGAACGAACTTCTGGATGAAATGGAACAGATCCTGTCCGATCTTACTCAGTCGGGTTTTTCCACCGGGGCTGAATACGGTGCCCGGCGTGCAACCGGACTTTCGGAAGCGTGTGAGGCAATGGGTCTTCATACAGCTTCGAAGATTTTAAAGGATATTGCCACTATGCTTTCCCAGAGACCCCATCAAGTTCAGAAGGACGATGGCATGCTGATGGAGAAAATCTGTATGGCGGTACGCTATATGGAACTTGCGAGAGAGAAAATGATGCAGCAGAGTATTCTGGACCGTTGGGACAGGCTCCTCTGCGGCAAGGAAGGAGAAAACCCATGAATCAAATGGAAGCGCATAATCAGCTTAAACTGAAAAAACATCTGGATTTACTGGGTCTTACCCCTGAAAACCGGGCTATGGCCGAGAAATACCTGAGAAGTGATCCGGAGAACAGGGACATTCTGAAGAATGCGGAATCGCAATCTTTCCGGGACACATCCTGGATCTGGAGATTTAATTGTGGGGAATATCTGTCCGGCTTGGTACGCTCCGGCGACAGAGACCGAATCGACCGGTTGATGCGGCTATATTGGGCCATTGCCAAAAGTACCGCCGTGTTCGCAATGGCATATGAAGGATCACAGATGGGCCTGGAGAACGCCAGAGAGCATCGTATCCGCGTTCTGGGAGCAGCAGCGGAAGCGGCTATGGAAGCCGAGTATTTTGCTGTGGTTCGTCCGGAACCCAATTCGGTCAGTTGGCTCTATGCAACTGCAGAAAAGGATCCCTATATTCTTCTGGAAGCCCAACAGCTTGGGGGATGTCCCTATCCCAATATGAAGCTGCTGCTGGCAGGTGTGCTGCTGGGGTGCATGAAGAAACCGCTTCTCCCAGTCAGTGCGCTGCCCTTCGGATCCGTAACGTATGTCCATAAGCAGAAGAAAATTCTGGCGGATTGTCTGTCCGCATCCGTCAACCCGCTGTTTCCTTCGATGATTGAGCAAGACATGTCTTTGCTTGCCACCTATATAGCATGCGGCAATGCTCGTCAGCCGATGCCAAGGCTTGCCTGTGAGTCGAGTCTTGCCGTGGATGCAAAGTCCGCGGTTCATGTGGAGCTTGCCGATGAGTATCTTTGCGGCTTGCTGGGAACAGCCTGCTTCCTGGCAGCGCACCTGGATGGAACTGCCTATTGTGCCATGCGGGTTATGCTGCGTGCGTCCCCCTATGCCATGCTCCGCAGCATTTTCCAAATGGTGCCCAGCGAGCATATTTTGAAACGGCTGGACATGCTGGTTCAGGAGCTCCCGGGCGGAAAGACCACCATGCTCCTGTATCTTTCCGGGTCTCGTCATGAAATCGATCTGAATATCGCTGTCCGCATTGCTGAGCGCTGCGCGGAAGCGGAGGAGGAAGCCAGGCTACTGGCCGATTCCGGTCAGTACTCGGTATTGGATGAACTGATCCCCTGTGATCCGGAAAAATATCTGAAAAACCTTTCCCACAGAGTCATGGCATTGTTCCTAAAGTCCGTACTGTCCGGCGGAGAAGCCGTGGTGGAGTTTCTGAAGGGCAGTCAGCCCTTTTCTGAACTGGAGACAGCCCTTTCCAATGTGCAGGTCATGGGCTATGTCACACCTTCAGATCTGACGAGACAGCTGTGCCGTTATAGGGATAAGCTTGGAACCGATGAATTCTTCATACGCTGTGCAGCAGTTCTGACCTTTGTATTTGAGGGACGGGGGCTGGATGATATTCTGAGAACCGGCCGAAATCTGGACGATACGATGATCGAAGCACTGTTGAATGCACTGCTGTCCCGGGGCTTCCCTGTGAAGCGGCTGATCAACAGTATGGGCTACCTCTCAGACATCGTCTACTTTGATGAAGAACAGCAGATTATTTACAGGTCCCTACTTCGTTGCCTTGTGAATGCTCTGTATATTGAGGACTTGGCAGAGGCGGCAAGGGATGGGTCCGTATTTACCCGGAAGTTTTCCATTCAAGCTATGGGAATGCTGCCAGAGGACAGTGTTCCGGAGGAGACTTTGCGTGCATCCTTGCTGGCATGCACAGCTGACAGCTCCAAGTATGTTCGGGAGGTACTTTTAAAGGTCCTGGCCGCTCATCCGAGGTGGATTGAACATTATCAAAAGCTCCTTTCCAGCAAGAAGATCGGCGAGCGGACCTTAGGAGCCCAGCTGCTGGCCATGCTGCCGGGAGATCATAGTGAGGTATTGAATGCTGCACTTGCGAAGGAAAAGAGCGCAAAGGTAGCCGATGTGATCCGGGAGGCTCTGTTCGCAGGCGGAAATGCGGTTGCGGTCCCACAGCAGCCTGCAGGGCCGGAAGCTTTGGCTGAGCGGCTTGTAACTGCCAGCAAGCGGAAGAAGATCCAATGGCTTACTGCTTCGCCACTTCCCGGTCTTCGCTATCAGGAAGAGCCGGAGAAATATGCACCCGATATCATCCGGGACGCAATCCTGGTGTCTTATGCAGACTTGGGAAGAATCGGCAGAAGTGAAACTGCCGCCCAGCTTGCGGAGAATCTTTCTCAGAAGGATCTGTCTGCCCTGGCTGTGGAAGTTCTGGACAAGTGGATGGAAAACCGGGCTGAAAGTAAGCACAAATGGGTGATGGCATTTGCGGCCGTTTACGGAGGCAGTGCCGTGACAAAGCTTTTGACAAAGGCGATCCAGGACTGGCCGCAGCTGGGCAGAGGCGCAATTGCCTGCGATGCTGTGATGGCTCTGGCTATCAGCAACGATCCCGGTGCGCTGATGGTAGTGGATTCCATATCACGTAAATTCAAATTCCGTCAGGTGAAGGCCGCAGCCGTCTCCGCATTGGAAAGCGCAGCACAGGAGCTGGGCATCACCGCGGATGAACTGGCTGACCGTGTGGTTCCGGATCTTGGATTCGATGAAAACGGCTGCAGACGGTTTGATTACGGCAACCGGAGCTTTGTGGTGCGGCTGACCCCTTCTATGGAACTGGATATCACCAATGATCAGGGCAAGACAATAAAAAATATGCCTGCACCCGGAAAGAGCGATGATCCGGCTAAATCCGCTGAGGCCTACGAGGAATTTAAGACGCTGAAAAAGCAAATTCGCTCCACTATTTCGGCACAGAAAACACGTCTGGAAGCTGCCCTGTCTATCCAGCGCTACTGGCGGGAGGATGCATGGAAGGATCTGTTCGTCCGCAATCCTGTGATGCATCAGTTTGCCATCAGCTTGATCTGGGGTATCTATGAAGCGGATACACTGATCACCACCTTTCGGTATATGGAGGACGGCTCATTCAATACAGTGGATGAAGAGGAATTCTACATCCCTGACGGAGCGATGATCGGTCTGGTCCATCCGGTGGAAATGGATGAGAAGACACTGGGCCAGTGGAGAGAACAGCTGGAGGATTATGAGATCACCCAGTCTATTCAGCAGCTTGACAGGCCCGTGTACCATCTGGATGCAGCTCAGAGGAATCTGACATCTGTGGAGGACTTCGGTGGTATTATCCTCAACGGTCTTTCCCTGGGCGGTAAGCTTATGGGTATGGGCTGGTTCCGGGGCAGCGTCCAGGACGGCGGCGGGTACTATGAGTTCTACAGGGAAGATCCCTACATGGGAATGGGGGTGGAACTGAACTTCTCCGGTTGTTTCATGGGTGATGAAAATGCTATGGTAACAGTGTACGACGCTGTGTTTTACAGGAGCGGAACTGTGACCCGGGGAAGCTACTGCTATGATAAGCCTCAGGGAGAAAACATCTTCTGCCTGGGTGAAATTCCAGAGCGTTACTACAGTGAGATCTTACTTCAGATCTATCGGGCCACTGCCTCTGGCACGGAAAGGGATCCGGAATGGAAAAAGAAACAAGAAAATCCATCCTAAACAGAATTCTCAATATTTACCAAATCCGGACTTGCATCTTTTGATATTATGTGATATAATTTTATCGATACATGAGTATTTTTTAAAACCCTGTATTTCATCATTCTGTAATCATTAAAGGAGATACTATTATGGGATTTCTGACTGGTAAAACTGCAATTATCACCGGCGCCGGCCGTGCTGTCCTGTCTGACGGCACCTGCGGCTCCATCGGTTACGGCATCGCCACCGCCTACGCCAAGGAAGGCTGCAACCTGGTCATCACCGGCCGCAATATGAAGAAGCTGGAAGATGCCAAGGAAGAGCTGGAGCGTCTGTACGGCATCCAGGTTCTGATCTGCCAGGCTGACGTTTCTGACGGCGCAGACAACGAGGCTGTTGTCAATGGCGTCATCAAGCAGACCATCGACACCTTCGGCCGCATCGACGTGCTGATCAACAATGCCCAGGCTTCTGCTTCCGGCGTGCCCCTGGCTACCCACACCACCGAAAACTTCAACCTGGCCATGTTCTCCGGCCTGTACGCCTGCTTCTACTACATGAAGGCCTGCTATCCCTACCTGAAGGAGACCAAGGGCAGCGTCATTAACTTCGCTTCCGGCGCCGGCCTGTTCGGCAACTACGGCCAGTGCTCCTACGCCGCTGCCAAGGAAGGCATCCGTGGCCTGAGCCGTGTGGCCGCCACCGAGTGGGGCCCCGACGGCATCAACGTCAACGTTATCTGCCCCATCGCCTGGACCGCTCAGCTGGAGAACTTCCAGAAGGCTTACCCCGATGCTTTCAAGGCCAATGTGAAGATGCCCCCCATGGGCCACTACGGCGACAGCGAGAAGGAGATCGGCCGTGTCTGCGTGCAGCTGGCTAACCCCGACTTCAAGTACCTGACCGGCGAGACCCTGACCCTGGAAGGCGGCATGGGCCTGCGTCCCTAATTTACAGACCTGTTTTATCGGTAAACCCGGTGCAGCAAAAGCTGCACCGGGTTTGTTGTGTTAAAACTGATGGCAGAATCCTTTCATCTCGAAATGTTGCAGGGGTGTTTCATCGATATGCAGAGAAAATCGGCGAACTGGTTGAAAGAACGAGAAAGGCAATCTCTGCAAATAACTATCATGAGTAGAAGCGGTTCGTTTCTCCCTATGTATCTAAGATAATAGTAAGAAACGACGACATTACTGTCGTCGTTTTTTATTCCAAAATTGTGTTATTGTTTCTGGAGCCGAGGGGATTTGATAGAATTATAGAGTCGCTCGGTCAAGCCCTCGCGAGCAACAGTCCACCGGACTGTTGCATTTAAAATGTTCGATTCCCCCCGTCCGAATACCATACCAAAAATAAAAGCCACCCATCTGGGTGGCTTTTATTTTTGGTGGAGCCGAGGGGAATCGAACCCCTGTCCGAAAGCAACTTGGAAAGAACTTCTCCGGGCGCAGTTTGTTATTTACATTCCCTTTTCCCGGCGGGAACAAACACCCTACGGGAATCAGTAGCTTCATGATGCATGGTATGGGCAAAGCTTACCATACGCACGTTCTCTACTCAAATCACACCCGAGCCCGGCTCGTAGACCTTCCGGGGCGGATGGGCGCCTAATTAGGCAGCCAGAGCAACAGTATTGTTGTCAGTTAATTTTAAAAG
>JAZQEP010000035.1:0-4911 GCA_045539075.1 Faecousia sp.
GGCCCGCTATTCCAGCCTCACTACCCCCGTCGAAACCAGTACATCCCCGGATAGTTAAGTGGAGGGTGGGGTGCAAGCACCCCAGCAATGGAAATCTTTTAGAATCTGCCGGAGGGATCAGGCAGCTTCTTCAGTTCGGCAAGTGCTGCGCCATTGACTTCCACCGTGATGGAAGCGATCTTCTGCTCAGTCAGAGGACGGTCCTGGAAATTGGTCTTGGTCTTGGCAATGGCATCCACCACATCCATACCGGAGGTGACCTTACCAAAGGCGGCATACTGCTTGTCCAGATGCTTGGCATCCTGGTGCATGATAAAGAACTGGGAGCCTGCGGAGTTGGGAGACTGGCTTCTTGCCATGCTCAGCACGCCGCGCTTGTGCTTAATGTCATTCTTGGGGAAGCCGTTGAACATGAACTCGCCCTTGATGCAGTAACCGGGGCCGCCCATGCCGGTGCCCTCGGGACAGCCGCCCTGGATCATAAAGCCGGGGATGACACGGTGGAAGATCAGGCCGTTATAGAAGCCCTTGCTGCACAGCTCCACGAAATTGGCGACGCTCTGGGGTGCCTTCTCGGGGTACAGCTCGCCCTCAATGACGCCGCCGTTTTCCATGGTGATCTTAAAAGTAGGATTTGCCATTTTAGTATCTCTCCTTCATAGCCCGCTGAATCTGACGTTTGGCGTCGGCTTCCGCTGCGGACTGTCGTTTATCGTATAGTTTCTTACCCTTGCACAGGCCGACCTTGACCTTGGCCCGGCTGCCCTTGAAATAGACGGACAGGGGAATGAGGGAGTAGCCGTCCTGCTTGACCTTGCCGAAGAGCCGCATGATCTCCCGCTTGTGCATCAGCAGCCGCCGGGGCCGCCGGGGATCGGGATTGAAGCGGTTTCCGTGGTCGTAGGGAGAGATGTGCATCTGGTTCAGGATCAGCTCGCCGTCCTTGATACCGCACCAGGCATCCTTCAGGTTCAGGGTGCCGGCCCGAATGGACTTGACCTCAGTGCCCATCAGCTCGATTCCGGCTTCGTATTCTTCTTCGATAAAATACTCATGCCGGGCTTCCCGGTTGGTGGACATGATCTTGATGCTTTCCTTTTCCAAACGCCTCACCTCCTTGCGCTGTGGGTATTATACCATATCTGTCAAGTTAATCAAACAGGAATTTTTCAAAACTTTCGACGGTTTCAAAGGAAAACGCACAGCGTTCTTCCATTTCCACCCGCAATTCCGGTACGCCCATATCATCCCATCCGGCGAAGGCTACCTTTACACCCAGAGGCTCCGCCATTTGGCAGGCCAGCTGCATATCATCCACAACCAGGATTTCCTCCGGGTTAAAGCCATATTTCGCCATGATGTCCTGCAGAGGCCAGGGATTTGGTTTTCGCTCCTGGGCAGGACGTTCCCAGCCATAGATACCGTCGGGCTGAGTGCCGAAGTGGGCGTCGTAGTCCCGGCTGATGTTTTCGGAATTGGAGTGGCTCACCACGAAGAGCATACCACCCTCTTCCTTTTGGCGGCGGATAATATTTTGGATACCGGGAAACGGATCGGGAATATTTTCCATGATGTATTCCGTCCACTGCTTGTGCTCCAGCGCCAGTTCCTCATCAGTGAAATGGAAAATCTCCCGGCACATATCAGCAAAGCCCCATCGGTAGCATTCAAGAACATAGTCTGCAAGGCTCATGGTAACGCCGGGGCGAAACTGCTCCAGTTCCAGACACCAGAAGGGGTAGCTCAAAGTTTTTAGTGTCTGGACCACCGTATCGTCGTGGTCCAGTACAAGGCAGGGGTATTTCAGCATAGTATTTCTCCTGCTTTTACAGATATTTCAGATAAAGCATCATAGGGTCTGCCAATCTCTGTTCCAGGCAGCTCCGGCAGCAGTAAAGCGCCTGCTCCGGTCCCTCCGGGTTATGGGCATGGGTGATGGTGAGTGTATAGGAATTTCTTGGCGTGGTAGCTTTTCCACAGAAACAGCATTGGAAAGTCAGCTCAGGCTTTTTGCGGGAATAATACACGCAGCTGTGGGTGCTGCCCCGGTATTCGATTTCACCGTATTTATCCAGTGGGATCATACCGCTCTTTTCCATTACCCGGATGCTGGCTGCATTGGTAGAAAAGGCAGCGGCAGTGACTTCCTCATAGCCCAGGGAAAAAAGCTCATCAATCGCAAGGGGCAGGGCGGCGGACATGATCCCCTTGCCCTGGAAATCCGGGTGAATAGCAAAGCCCAGCTCAATTTTTCCGCCCCCGATCTCTGTATGGTTCAGGAAACCCACAGGACCATCCTCTGTCATAATGGCACGGACATATTTATCCTTTTCCTGCGAGAGCTTGGACAGTCGTATAAATACCGGAAAGGCATCTGCCCATTTGGGAAAATCGGGAAGCATGTAGGTTTTGTTAACCTTGGGACTGGTCAGAATCTCCATGATGCGGTACCGGTCCGGGGGAAGAAAAGGGCGCAAAGATACCATACAATCAACTCCTTTTCAATCATTATATCAGAGGACAGGGGCGAGGGCAACAGAAAATTCCTCTTGCTATAACCGAACGAATGTGCTATAATAAAACAAATGAACGGGAAAGGATGAGGATGATGGAAGCGAAACCATCGCCAGTGGATGTGATATCGGTTTGCACGACCAGTGGAGAGATACGGCCGCTGCGCCTGCAGCTTCTGGACGAGGAGCACCAGCTGATCCGGGTGAATATCGAGCAGGTGGTCAAGTGCGAGGAAGTGATCCATGTAGGGGCGGAGGCCAAAATCTTCCTCTGCCGGGCCACGGTCTGGGGGCAGAAATGGCTCTTCGAGCTGAAGTATTCCATCCGCAGCCACAGCTGGTGCCTGACCCGGCGGCTCCATTGATTTTTCTGCATTTTATGGTGGAAAACGGACACAGAACGTATTATAATGAAGAAAAACCGATGCAAAGGAGCTCCCTTATGATCATTATAATCTCTGTGATCGCCGCTTTTCTGCTGTATCTGCTGATCACCTCTGTCCGGAATGCCCGAACCATGGGAAGACTCACCTTCTGTCTGCCGGGGAAGCCGGAGAAGAAGGCATATCTGATTGAAAAGGAAAACCGGATCGATATTCAGACCGGCTTCCGCTGCTCCGGTTTTGCTTCAGCCTTTGTGCTGCGGCACTTCGGGCTGGATGTTACCGGTGATGAAGCCTATGAGAAGATGCCCTGCAAAACCGAGGATGGCTGTGTCTATCCCAAGGGCATCGTACAGCTGATGGATATGTATGGCCTGAAGTGTACCTTCTGCCGGGGCGGCCTGAACAGTCTGAAGCGGGAAATCTGCAAGGAAAATCCCGTAATCGTATTCATCCGCCTGCATCACGGAAAGCAGATGCTGCATTTTGTGCCGGTGGTTGGCTATGACGAGGAATACATCTACTTTGCGGAATCCTGGGACGACCGAGTAAACTGCGATATGCCCCATTATAACCGCCGGGTTCCGGTGAAAGAGTTCATGACCCTCTGGCGGATTGGAGACTGGGGCATGCCCCTGTATTCCTGCACCTATTTCACGGTGTCAAAGAAGTAAAGGAGAACTGTTATGGCTATTGTAACTTTCTATAACTGCGACCCGAAGGATGCCCCCAGGACCACACAGGGTGCCCACCTGGGCGCCAATGCCATCCTCACCTGGAACGGAGAGCTGCTGCTGGAAAAGCGCCGGGACTCCGACATCTGGGGCATGGTGGGCGGCGGCTGCAAAAAGTACGAAACCGGCCGGGATGCCATCGCCCGGGAGGTCTATGAAGAATTGGGCATTCGCATTCCCAAGGATAAGTTTGTGAAATTGGCTGTCTACGACAACCCCGGCCGTATCGCCGCCTACCGCGACGGCAGTATCTGGCGGATGGTCAACGTGATCTACGGTTACGAATTTCCCGCGGAGCCTGTACTGCGAATCAGCTCCGAATCCAAGGAACTGAGGTTTTTCTCCAAAGAGGAGATCAAGAATATCGAAATTGCCATTACCCACGCAGATATCGTAGCGGACTGGTTTACCAACCGGGAGGAATGACAATGTTTAAAATCGATGTGACCGATTTTGCGTGGATCGACGGACCTGGGGATGATCCCAAAGATTTGTGTCTCCACGGCAAGGTTACAGCTCGAATCGGAGAAGAGGTTTTGGAGAATCACGGGACAGTCAGTGCATCAGCCCTTTACCTACTGAGAAGCTTGACAGAGGATCATCAGACAGGACAGATGACGCAGATGATACCCTGCTGTGGTCACTTTATGGTGGCAAGCGATGATCTGACAGAGGTATATGTGGATGGTTGTCCCAACGGTACGGACTGGAAGGTTGAGCAGGTCTGCGGCGGCGTAAAAATTACCACCGAAAGCGGAAGGGAGACCTTTGTACCTATGGATGCGTACCGGGCGGAAGTGTTCCGCTTTGCGGACAAGGTGGAAAGCTTTTATGCAGCCTGCATGCCCAAGGAGCCGTACGATGATTTTTCCCGGAGGGGCTACACTGCCTTCTGGAACGAATGGCACCGCCGCAGAAACGGTTAAGAAACAGTAAATATATGAACGAATATTCAAATTTTGTAAAAATACTTGAATATTCATGAATAGTATGCTAATATACGTGCTGACGGTGCAGTATCCTAGTCAGGAGGCCATCTTCCAGGTAGGGCCTAAAAATCCTATGAAGGGCACATCGGTGAAGTCCCTGGTGTCTGCTTTTTACGCCCAGTTTAGGGTGGATGCTGGGGGTTAAGGATTTCGGGCGCGCGCCAATGGCATGGCGCATACGACCCGATTTCCGTGGAGACCGGAAGTTTGTGCGACGACGGCATAAGCCCCGAGAGGGGTCCGCTCGCGTACGAATCCGGTAAGAACCTGCAAAGCAGTGCGCAGAATCGCG
>JAZQEP010000036.1:0-8838 GCA_045539075.1 Faecousia sp.
CCATAAGGGCGGCGGTTCCACCAAGAACGGCCGTGACTCCGAGGCTAAGCGCCTGGGCGTCAAGCGTGCAGACGGTCAGTTCGTTCTGGCCGGCAACATTCTGGTTCGCCAGAGAGGCACCCACATCCATCCCGGTGTCAACGTTGGTATCGGCAAGGATGACACCCTGTTCGCTCTGGTGGACGGTACTGTCCGTTTCGAGCGCAAGGGCAAGGATCGCCGTCAGTGCTCCGTCTACGCTGAGCAGTAAGTTGTTTAAAAAAGCTGCCGCATTTATGTGCGGCAGCTTTTTTAACAGTTGAAAGTTGAGAGTTGACAGTTGAAAGTTTTAAGATCATTTCCGGAGGGAATACCATAACTGTCAATTGCCAACTGTCCACTTTTCACTGTAATCCGACTAAAGGAGGATTTTCTATGTTTGTTGATAAAGTAAGAATCACCGTCATCGGCGGACGGGGCGGTGACGGCGCCGTGGCCTTCCACCGGGAGAAATATGTGGCAGCCGGCGGTCCCGACGGCGGCGACGGCGGTCACGGCGGCAGTGTGATCCTGCGGGTCAGCGACCACATGACCACCCTGCTGGACTTCCGCTACAAGCGCAAGTACGCAGCCCAGGCCGGTGTCAACGGTATGGGTCGGAAAATGGCAGGTAAACGGGGCGAGAATCTGATCATCGAGGTGCCCCGGGGTACCGTGGTCCGGGACGCAGAGTCCGGCCAGGTGATCATCGATATGTCCACCGATGAGGACTTCATCATCGCCAAGGGCGGCCGGGGAGGCTGGGGCAATGCCCACTACGCAACGCCCACCCGCCAGGTGCCCCGATTTGCCAAGTCCGGCATCAAGGGCCAGGAGCGGGACATCATCCTGGAACTGAAACTGCTGGCCGACGTGGGCCTGGTTGGCTTCCCCAATGTGGGCAAGTCCACCCTGCTGAGTGTCACTTCCAACGCCCGTCCTAAAATCGCCAACTACCATTTCACCACCCTGTTCCCCAACCTGGGCGTCATCTATGTGGACGAGGGTGTGTCCTTCGTCATGGCCGATATCCCCGGCATTATTGAGGGCGCCGCTGAGGGTGCCGGTCTGGGCCACGACTTCCTGCGCCACATCGACCGCTGCCGGCTGCTGGTCCACGTGGTGGATGTGTCCGGCTCCGAGGGCCGGGATCCTGTGGAGGATTTCCACGCCATCTGTGAGGAACTGCACAACTACTCTGTGGATCTGGGCGACCGCCCCATGATCGTGGCAGCCAACAAGCTGGATATCATGGATCCCGAGTCCGACAACCTGGAGCGTCTCCGCGCTGCCGTGGAAGAGGCCGGCTGCGAGCTGTATGAGATCTCTGCCGGCACCACCCAGGGCACCCGGAATCTGATGCGGGTGGTGGCGGAGAAGCTGCGGACCCTGCCTCCTGTGACCATTTACGAGCCTGAGTACGTGGAGGTCATCGAGGAAGCGGGCGATCCCCAGGATCTGGAGATCGAGCATCTGGGCAGCACCTGGGTCATCACCGGTACCTGGCTGGAGCGGCTGATTATGAACATCAATTTTGATGACTATGAGTCCAGGAACTATTTCGACCAGCAGCTTCGCAAGTGCGGATTGTTCAAGCGGCTGGAGGAAATGGGAATCGAGGACGGCGATACCGTCGATATTTACGATTTCGCATTTGAATATCAGCGATAATGCACAAAGTTGTTGAAAATGGTAAAAATTATTTGCCACTTTCAATTCTAGGGTGTATAATAATAGGGCTGTCAGATGACAGCCCTATTTTGATTTTTCGGGGGTCGGTATTATGATCCGAAATTTAAATCAGATGACCTTTCAGGGCTTTGGTACCATTCTTTCGGAGCGAAACCAGGGCCAGAAGAAGAGCACGGAAGCACCGCTGACGCTGACGCTGTCCCAGGGGGATGCGGCTGTATATCGTGCGGTTTCTGAGACCTGGCTCAGCTGTGCCAGCGGTATGGGCGTATTGTCCGTGTCCCAGGATGGAGAAAACTACCAGCACTACTATCTGGACAAGCAGGTGTGTGTCAAGCCCGGTATCCTGTTTTCTCTGACCCCCTTCAAGGGTGAGGCCAGCGTGAATATCTTCACCCGGATCGAGCCGGAGCAGGTGGGCGTTCGGCCCAATGACAGCCTGCGTATCGAGCACCGGATGCGGGTGGAAGGCCTGTATACTTTCTTCTACCAGGAGAAGGAGCAGGGATTCCTCTTCTCCGGTGAGTCCCACCCCATGCCGGAACTGACCTATGTGGACCAGGGCAGCCTGCACTCTGTGGCCGACGGTCAGGACCAGCTGCTGAAGCAGGGAGATCTGGTGATTTATGCGCCGAACCAGTGGCATATGCAGTACGCCGATGTGGATGTGGCCCCCCGGTTTGTGACCATTACCTTTGACGTCCAGGGAGACGGCCTGAGCAATCTGCTGAACCGGAAATTTTCCGCTTCCCGACAGGTGGTGGAGCTGCTGCGGCAGATGCTGCGGGAGCATGAGCGCCTGGACAGCTATTCCACGGATATGATCATCTCCCAGCTGAATATGCTCCTGCTGGAGCTGCTGCGGGAGGTAGACCAGCCCAGCAATGTGAAGCTGCAGACCACCAATGCCATCCATTCCGAGAATGAGATCATCCGCAAGGCCCAGCAGTACATCTCCACCCATATCCGGGAGAAGCTGTCCGTGCCTCTGGTTGCCCGGCAGGTGGATGTGAGCCCCAGCTATTTAACTGCCCTGTTCCACAAGAATCTGCAAATCTCTCCCGGCGAGTATATTCGCCGCATCAAGCTCCAGGAGAGCAAGCAGATGATCCGGGAAAACGATCTGAACTTCACGGAGATTGCCGCTGCCCTCCAGTATTCCACGGTGCACCACTTCTCCCGGCAGTTCAAGGAAAAGTTCGGTATCACTCCCACAGAATATGCCAAGTCTGTTCGATAACCGTTTTCAGCCCGCGCCCAAATGGCGCGGGCTGTTTCTTTCTCCGGGAGTTGGTGGTACTTGCGCGGCGCGGGAAAATGGTATATAATATAGAAAGAATGTTTGAATTGGAGGCTATCCTATGGAATTTAAGGTACTGGCAGTGGGCGACGTGGTGGGAGGCCCTGGCATGGAGCGGATCCGCCGCCACTTGAGGCAGCTGAAACGGAAGACGGGGGCGGATTTTGTGGTGGTCAACGGCGAAAATGCCGCTGTGGTGGGCATCACCCCGGATCAGGCAGAGGATATTCTGGACGCCGGCGCCGACTGTATCACCATGGGCAACCACACCTGGGGCAAGCGGGAGATCGTGAACTATATGGATGACTGCCCCCAGATCATCCGTCCTGCCAACTATGCCCCCCAGGTCCCCGGCCGGGGCTGGCAGATCTTTGAAACGAAAGCGGGCGATGTGGCGGTGATCGACCTCATCGGCCGCTGCAATATGGACTATGGTCCGGACAACCCCTTCCTGCTGATTGAGAAAATTCTGAAGCAAATCAGCGCCAAGATCATTCTTGTGGAGATCCACGCGGAGGCCACTTCCGAAAAGCTGGCCATGGGCTATATGCTGGACGGGCGGGTCAGCGCGGTCTGGGGTACCCATACCCATGTGCCCACCGCCGATGCCCAGATCCTGCCCAAGGGCACCGGTTATGTAACGGACCTGGGCATGACCGGACCAAAAAATTCCATCCTGGGTATTCGGCCGGAGCTGTCCATTGCCAAATTCCGGGGGGATTTGACGGAGCGCTACCGCTGGGCCGAGGGCCCTACCAAGCTGGAGGCGGTGCTGTTTACCATTGACAGCGCCACGGGAAAATGTATAAGGGCGGAAAGAGTGGACGAATGGGATTAAAGGTATTGCACAGTGCCGACTGGCACATGGATTCGCCCTTTGCGGGATTCACACCGGAGCAGCGGGCGTATCTGAGGGCGCAGCAGCGGCGAATCCCTGATATGGTGGCGGACCTGTGCCGCCGGGAAAACTGCGACCTGGTATTGCTGGGCGGCGATATTTTTGACGGAAGCTATAGCCGGGAAAGCGCGGATATCGTGCGTGCCGCCCTGGAGCGGTGCCGGGTGCCGGTGCTGATCAGTCCCGGCAATCACGACCCGCTGGGCCCGGGGAGTCCCTGGCTGGAGGAAACGTGGCCGGAAAATGTGCATATTTTCCGGGAAGGCCTCCAGTCCGTGGTACTTCCGGAACTGGAGTGCAGGGTTTACGGCGCGGGGTACCGGAGTATGGACTGCCCGCCGCTGCTGGATAAATTCAAAGCCACCCATCCCCAGAAATACCTGCTGGGACTGCTCCATGGGGATCCCATGGTGCTGAAGTCCCCTTACTGCCCGGTGACCGCTTCCCAGGTGCGCAACTCCGGCCTGCATTACCTTGCGCTGGGACATATCCACAAAGCAGGGTCTTTCCGGGCCGGAAAAACCCTTTGCGCTTGGCCCGGCACGCCCATGGGCCGGGGCTTTGACGAGAAGCGGGAGAAGGGCGTGTATATCGTAGAGGTCGGAGAAGAGACCACTTTGCGGTTTGTGCAGCTGGATACGCCCCGTTTTTACGATTTGGAAGCCGATGTGGAGCGGTATGATGTGGATTCTCAGTTCCCGGCTGTGGGAAATCTGAATTTCTACCGGCTGACCCTCACGGGCAGCGGCGGGGAAACAGCGGAGAAAATCCGGGAGAATCTGTCCGGATTCCCGAATCTGGAGATCATCGACCGGCGGGAGGCGCCTTCCGATCCCTGGGAAAAGCTGGATGCCGACACGCTGGAGGGTACTTATCTGCGATTACTGCAGGAAAAAATGCGGAACGCGGAATCTGAGACCCGGGAAGTGGTTCTCCTGGCGGCGGAGATATCCAAGAAGCTCCTGGAGGGAAAGGAGGTCATCTTATGATCATCCATTCCATGACCGCAACTTTTGGTAAACTGGAGCATGAGACACTTAGATTTACGCCGGGATTGAATGTGATCACAGCGGGAAATGAATGGGGAAAGAGTACCTGGTGCGCGTTTCTGACGGCCATGCTCTACGGCGTGGACAGCCGGGCCAAAACTACAAAAACAAATCTTGCGGACAAGGATCACTATGCGCCCTGGTCCGGTGAGCCCATGTCCGGCCGTATGGAGCTGAACTGGCAGGGCCGGGAGATCACCATTGAGCGCGCTGCCCGGGGGCGTCAGATTTTCGGGGAATTCCGGGCCTTTGAGACGGAAACGGGCCTGGAAATCCCGGAGCTAACCGGTGAAAACTGCGGCCAAATGCTGCTGGGTGTGGAGAAGAGCGTTTTTGTCCGCACCGCCTTCCTGCGGCTGCAGGATCTGCCTGTGGGGGATGATGAGCAGCTGCGGCGAAGGCTTAACAATCTGGTGACCACAGGGGATGAAAGCGGCAGCGCGGAGCAGCTGGAGCGGGGCCTGAAGGAACTGAAGAACCGCATCCGCTATAACCGCACCGGCCGGCTTCCTCAGCTGGAAGAAGAGCAGAAACAGCTGGAGCGGGAACTGGCGGAACTTCAACAGCTGGAGGAGAGCGCCGGCAAACTCCGCAGCCGGATAGACGAAGCCGATGCACATCGGGCAGCACTGGAAAATCATCTGGCTGCGCTGCATTATGAAGCTGCCCGGGAAGATGCCCGGAAGGTGGATTCGGCCCGGCAGCTCCGGGATGACGCAATGAGCGCCTGGGAGATGGCCCAGGAAGAATGCAGTAATTTGCCGAACCGGGATACCGCGGTGGAAATGATTGGGGAGATTGACAGGCTCCGGGAAACCAGACAGGCGATGGAAGCTCAATTGCAGGCACTGGAAGAGCCGGAACCGGTGAAACAGAGTCTTGCGGCCTTTCAGAACCTGGAAGGGGAGGAAGCCTGCAACCAGGCCGGAGAGGATGCTCGGCACTATGCGTTCCTGACAAAACGACGCTGGCTCCTGACGGCGCTGGGGGCGCTGCTGATCCTGGGCGGCGCCATTTGGGGCGTATGGCAGACCATTGCCGGTGCGGTCTGCGCCAGTTTGGGTGTTGTTTTGCTGGTATGTGATTGGCTGCTGTCCCGGCTTCGACGGAAAGAAGCCGCCGAACTGCTGAAACTTTACCAGCAGGAAAATCCGGAGGACTGGGAGCGGCTTGCCCGGGACTATGCCGGCACGCTGCGGCGGGACCGGCAGGCCCGGCGGGAATATCGCAGTCAACGGCAGAGTCTTGAGGGGCAGCTGCGCGATCTCAACGAGAGCATCCGGCAGTCCACCCAGGGCCGGGGCCTTGATGAGTGCCGCGAGGACTGGGAATATGTGATCTCGGCCTGGGAACGCCGGACAGAAGCGGAACGGGATTACCGGGTGGCGCAGGACTACCTGCAAACGCTCAGATCCATGGCAAGAACCGTGGAGTGTCCCGGCCTCCCCGATACTATGACGGCTTCGGAACCGGAAACCCACCGGATGCTGGAGCAGTGCCGGGAGGAACGGGGAAGACTGGAAAATCTGCTGGGACAGTACCAGGGCAGGATCGCAGCTCTGGACAGCCGGGATGAAATCCGGAAAAATCTCACGGAAATTCGGGAACGGATGAAAAAACTGGAGCGGACCTACGATGCGCTGACCCTGGCCCAGATGACCCTTTCGGAAGCCAAGGCGCAGCTGCAGCGGCGCTTTGCCCCGGGCATTTCTGCCAGGACCCAGGCACTGATGGGAAAACTCACGGGAGGCCGCTACGACCGGGTGCAGCTGGGAGAGGATCTGACGCTCCGGGCCGGAGCCCAGCGGGAGGATATCCTCCGGGATGTGCTCTGGCGCAGTGAGGGCACGGTGGATCAGCTGTATTTTGCTTTGCGTCTGGCAGTGGCGGAGGAGCTTGCGCCTCAGGCACCTCTGGTGCTGGACGACGCGCTGGTCCGCTTTGATGACCGAAGACTGAAAAATGCCCTGGAAGTTCTGAAAGAGCAGGCACTGCATCGGCAGGTGATCCTTTTCTCCTGCCAGGACCGTGAGGAAAAAATGGTATAACAAAACCGGGCGGGGCCATTTGGCCCTGCCCGGTTGCACTGTTTTGTTTAGCCCTCGGCAACCACGATCTCGGAAACCTTCAGACCGGGATTGCGGCGGTTGGTAAAGTCGATAGCCCAATAGCTGGAGTAGACCAGCAGGCTGCGGCCCCGGTAATCCTCCAGCAGTTCCGCGTCGCTGCCCAGATTCAGATCGGAAAGCTCGCCGGGATACTCGTCGATGAGCCGGATCTCCTCGTAGGGCAGATTTTCCATCCGCAGGTCCACGCCGTACTCGTTCTTCATCCGGTACTGGAACACCTCCAGCTGCAGCACGCCGACCACGCCCACGATGACCTCCTCCATACCGGAGTTGGGAACCTTGAAGATCTGGATGGCGCCCTCCTGGGCGATCTGCTCAGTGCCCTTGACAACCTGCTTGCGCTTCATGGAGTCCTTGGCGGCCACCCGGCAGAAATGCTCGGGGGCGAAGGTGGGGATGCCGGAGTAGGTGAACTTCTTGCCGGGAACGGTGATGGTATCGCCGATGGCAAAGATGCCGGGGTCGAAGACACCGATCACGTCGCCTGCATAGGCCTCGTCCACGATTTCACGCTCCGCAGCCATCAGCTGCTGGGGCTGGCTTAGGCGCATCTTCTTCTTGCCCTGAACATGGTAGTATTCCTTGTCCCGCTCGAACTTGCCGGAGCAGATGCGCATGAAGGCAAGACGGTCCCGGTGGGCCTTGTTCATGTTGGCCTGGATCTTGAAAACGAAGGCGGAGAAGCCGGGGTCGAAGGTATCCACCACGCCCTCGTCAGAGGTTCTGGCCAGGGGAGGGGGCGTCAGCTTCAGGAAGTTCTCCAGGAAGGGCTCGATGCCGAAGTTGGTCAGAGCGGAGCCGAAGAACACGGGGGACAGCTGGCCGCAGCGGACAGCCTCGAAATCCATCTCCCGGCCGGCAGAGAGCAGCTCAACATCGTCAATGAGCTGCTGGTGCTTGCTCTCGCTGTCCAGAAGCTGGGCAACCTGGGGGTCGTACAGATCAATCTCCTGCTTGGCGGCCTTGGCGCGGCCATTGAGGCCGGAGAAGAACAGCAGCTGACTCTTTTCCCGGTCGTAAACACCCTGGAAATCCTTGCCACAGCCGATGGGCCAGTTCATGGCATAGGTTTCGATACCCAGCTCCCGCTCCACTTCGTCCAGCAGATCGAAGGGATCCTTGGTTTCACGGTCCATCTTGTTGATGAAGGTGAAGATGGGGATGTGACGCATGGCGCAGACCTTGAAGAGCTTCCGGGTCTGGGGCTCCACGCCCTTGGCACCGTCAATGACCATGACGGCGGAGTCAGCGGCCATCAGAGTACGGTAGGTATCCTCGGAGAAGTCCTGGTGGCCGGGGGTATCCAGAATGTTGATGCAGAAGCCGCCGTACTGGAACTGCTTCACGGAAGAGGTAACGGAGAAACCGCGCTGCTTTTCGGTCTCCATCCAGGCAGAGGGGGGGGCCCGGGAGTTTTTCTTGCCCTTAACCACACCGGCCTGGGCAATGGCACCGCCGTAGAGCAGGAATTTTTCGGTGAGCGTGGTTTTACCGGCGTCGGGGTGGGAGATGATGGCAAAGGTCCGGCGGCGGCTGATTTCTTCTACTAAATTAGACATGATTTTCCTCCATAAGAATTTTATACACAAACACCGGAGGGGCTATGGGGGAAAGGGGAAACGCATAAGAAGCCTCCAAAACGGTAATTTTTTCTCAAACTAATTCATTTTATCATATAATTTCTGGATTTACAATAGGATATTCTGAATTTTTTGTGCAAACCTGTAGGGGAGGGTTTTGTCCCTCTCTTGT
>JAZQEP010000037.1:0-3024 GCA_045539075.1 Faecousia sp.
GTTGCCGGAGTCACCGTAGATAACGGAATCATCGGAGTGCATGGTGGCCTTGTAGGTGATGCGGATGGTGCAGTCGGAGTAGCCGGAGTTGACCATGGAAGCGCCGGTGTAGACGCGCTTGTTGGTGTTGATCTCCTGCAGGCCGGCAGCGGTCATCTTGATAGTCATGACAGACTCATTTGCATTGGTGGTGGAGTAGGTTGCGGTGAACATACCGTCGGACTCATCCCAGGAATCCAGCAGGTCGGTGCAGGCCGCGTCGGAGAAGAACTCGATGATGATATCCTTCTTGTTGTAGCTCAGGCCAGCGGACAGGGTGTCGATGAAGGTGTACTCGGTCAGGTAGGTGGACTCGGAGGTGATGGAAGGCAGAGTGGAGATCAGCTGGTAGTCAATGACATCGCCGTCGGATGCGGTGCCGGTGTGAGCATAGCCGTCCTCAATATCGTCAGCGGTGCCTTCGTGCTTGCCGGTGTCGTCAACATTCTCACGCAGGGTCTTCTCCAGGGAGGGAATGCCGGTCAGGTTCTTGGGGTAGATGGTAACATCGTAAATCCAGCGGGTGCCGCCGTCGGTAGCATTGTTGCCGTTGACGGAAGTCATGGGGATGGACACGAAGAAGGGGTTACAGGTGCTGGTGACCATTTCAGGGACCTTAGTCTCGATGCAGAGATAGAGGCCCAGATCCAGGTCGTTAGCCTGGGACTTACCGTAGGAATCGGTCAGGGGCATTGCGGTGCCGCCGTTTGCAGCGATATAACGCTCCAGCGCATTCTTGACATTGGTGGAATTGGTCTGCAGAGCCAGTTCCAGAGCGTCGATCAGAACATCGGACTGGTAGAAGTACTTGGTGGAATCCAGGTGGTCAGCGTTGGTGTAACGCTCAGCTCCCTTGGGCAGGCCCAGGGTGTTCAGCAGATCGGCGCCAATGTTCTTGTCGATGCCGTACAGGACTTCAACATGGTTGTAGGTGACGCCGTCCTTCTCGGACTCAGTGAACTGAACGATCTCAGCGACCTTCAGGTAGGTAAACTCGACGCCCTTGACAGCGTAGCCGTAGGAAACATCGTCGTTACCCAGGTCGGACTGGTTGTCGTTGTCACCTGCGCGGATAGCATCGCCCAGGGTCTTGTTGACGTTTTCATCATAAACGCCGGTGGAAACATAGGAGGAATCCCACACTCCGTCCTTTTCAGCGTTCGTGAGATCGTACTTGAACAGAGTCAGACTGCCCTTGGCATCAGGGTCAATGGTAGCATTGGCCACATCGGCGGCATAGACAGCGGGGATGCAGGAGATCATCATGATGACTGCGAGGCACATGGCCAGAAGCTTCTTAACGTTTTTCATAGCGGTTGTTACCGTCCTTTCAAATTGTAAAAATGATGTTTTGGTTTTTCGTACATACGCGTATGGATGAAAAAGAGGTCCACGGGGACGATCCCTGGACCTGTAAAAGACACACATATTCAGTTCCTCCAATTACTGTTTCTTGCGTTTGGAGATCAACAGGATGCCGCCACACATGGCTGCAGCAAGAGCCAGAGAAATGGGCATCAGCAGCATGGACTTGGAACCGGTCTTGGGCAGCTCAAAGGTGGGGACATTGACTACGGTGAGCTGAATGGTCAGCTCAGTGTCTACAGGAAGCCCGCCTTCATAGGCAGTGTCTGCCAGCAGCTGGTAACCATCCGGGGCAGCAGTTTCTGTCAGCCGGTACAGGCGTTCCGGATGCAGGCCGGTGAATTCAACGATTCCGTCTTCGCCGGAAATGAGTCTGCCATTGGTAAGGCCGGGACTTGTACAGGTTCCTTCCAGGACATACTGAGAATCAGTATGGGAGACAGGCTGCCATGTCTTACCATCCACAGACCACTCCAGCAGGAATTCCGCACCCGCCAGAGGAGAGCCTGTGATATCCACCTTCTGGATGGAGATTTTGCCGGGTTTCAGACGGTTGGTGAATGTAACCTCGGCGGTCTCCCCTGCTTTGATAATTACCTCCTGAGGATTCTCAGATTCACACCAGTAGACGCTCTGCTCATCCAGCTGCTCGTACACCAGGTATTCGCCGGGCAGGAACCAATCAGAAATGATGGTGCCGTCCTCTGCGGAGGTAAAGGTGCCCATATGGGCGTTATCACTCTTGCGGTAGATATCAAAGGCCCAGCCGGAAACAGGGCCGCCATCAGGCATAGCCTTGATGAGCTTCATTCTTCCCATCTGCTGGTTTTCCAGTTTCACAGAGACAGTTTCACCGGCTTTGACATTTACGATATGGACCTTGCTGTCATAGACCCAGTCGGGATTGGCTGTGCTCTCGTCTACCTCCTGAACATAGTAGGTACCAGGAAGAAGACGAACAGACATTTTACCAGCCTCATCGGTAGTAAAGGGAGAACCTGTTACCTTCTGGGTACAGTCAGCATCCGTAAAGATATCAAACTTCCAGCCGCCGAGGTCTTTGCCGGTATTGGTGGTCTTCTGGATCTCTGCATAACCGAAATGGGTATTGGTGAAGGTGACCTTGGCCACATCACCTGCAGATACAGTTACCTTGCGGATGGTGGTGTCGTAATTCCAGTCGGGGTTTTCATCCGACTCATCCACTTCCTGAATCCAATAAGCGGACGGTGCGAGTTTTACCTTGATGGTGCCATCCTCCCCGGAAACAAAGGGAGAGCCCTCGATCAGGGTGGTGCAATTCTCATCTGCGTAGATATTGAACTTCCAGCCGCCGAGGTTTTCGCCCGTGCTGGTCTCCTTCACGATCTGGGCGTAGCCAAAATGCTTGTTGTTGAAGGTGACAGAGCTGGTATTGCCTGCGGTGACGGTAAGCTTCCGGGTGGCAGTATCAAATTCCCAGTCCGGACGCTTGCTGGACTCGTCCACTTCACGAACCCAATAATTGCCCCCCAACAAACGGGTCGTGATAAGGCCCTGTGCATTGGTAGTAAAGGGAGAACCGGAAACCAGTTTGGTACAGGCTTCATCGGTATAGATGTTGAACTTCCAGCCCACCAG
>JAZQEP010000038.1:0-18906 GCA_045539075.1 Faecousia sp.
ATGGGTTTTCAGCTTGGGCATAGTTGGATCTCCTTCCGTATCTTTGGTAATAATTGTTACTTACTTATTCTTGGGGGTCAGGAACATGGCCATGAAACGGCCTTCCAGCTTGGGATTCTTCTCCATGGTGGCCACATCGGCGCGGGCCTCGGCAAAGTCCATCAGCAGCTTCTCGCCCAGATTGGTATGTGCCATCTCGCGGCCGCGGAAGCGCACACTGACCTTGACCCGGTTTCCGTCCTTCAGGAACTTCTGGGTACTTTTGACTTTGGTATTAAAGTCGTTGGTGTCAATACTGGGGCTCATGCGGATCTCCTTGATCTCCACCACACGCTGGTTCTTCTTGGCTTCCTTTTCGCGCTTCTTCTGGTCGAAGCAGAACTTGGAATAGTCCATGATCTTGCAGACGGGGGGGACGGCGTTGGGAGAGATCTTTACAAGATCCAGTCCCTGCTCCTCTGCCAGTTCATTTGCCTGGGCAGCGGACATGATACCCAGCTGAGTACCGTCGGAACCGATCACGCGAAGCTCCTTATCCCGGATCTCCTCATTGAGCTGATGATCTAACTTGCTGATGGTAAGCACCTCCAAAATAAAACAAGGGCTGGCGGCCTTTTGGGCAGCCAAAAATAAAAGCGGATGCCAAAGCATCCGCATACTCGCACAGTAACCCCGCAAGGGATAAGTGGAATATTAACCTCTTTACAGTCAGCTTGAGGTGTGGCGGATGTTCAGCCTTCTTTATTGCTGGAGTATTATAGCATAGGGGTAATGTAAAGTCAAGAGTTTTTTGAAAATAGTTTTGCCGTTTTTTCTGGATATATTTACGCCTCCGGCAGATTATGCAGGAAATCCAGCACAGTATCATTGAAGTCAAAAGTGCCAGCATCGTTCCGGTGCTCCGAGCCGAAGGTATGCTTGCCGGGAAGCTCTTTGATCTGCACATTCAGGTGGGGACACAGCTTGCGCAGGCTTTGGTAAAGAAGCTTATTCTGCTCCGGGCGACAGACCACATCCTGGCTGTAATAGATCAGCAGCAGGCTATTCAGCTCTGTGGTGTCGGAAATATGGTACAGCGGTGCAGCGTCATCGATTCGCTCCAGCCGGGGGTTCACGCCACGCTCCCGGAGGACGGCAAAATGGGTGGTAGCCTGGGCGCTGTCGGAAATGAAGCCCGCAATGGCGCTGCGGTCCACTCCGGCGTTGTCCAGATATGTCTCGTCAAAGGCCAGCATCAGGGTCAGATACGCGCCGGCAGACTGGCCGGAGAGGAAGATCCGCCGGGGATTGGCATAAGCATGGATGTGATCCTGCAGGAATTTTACCGCCTCTGCGCAGTCCACCAGATAATCCGGATACTTTGCACCATGGGTATACATTCTGTACTCCACAGAGGCAACACCAACACCGGCTTTGGTCAGATCCTCGGCAAATTTGATGCTGGTGCGGGTGAGATTGACTAAACCGCCGCCGTGGAACCAGATCAGCAGATCTTTACAGTCGCCATCGGGAAGATACAGATCCACATAGCTGTTTTCCAGGTCATTGTACTTAATATCAGAGATTACACGCATAAAGATGCCTCCTTTTGGTATCGTCGGGCAGCCATGACACTTTTGAGGTATTTTACCATTTTCGGAACTGGGTGTCAACAAAACGGGGTGACAAAAAGGGAAAGGGAATTCCGATTTACCGCACTGCCCACTAAATCGGAAGTTGCATTGCAGCAGTGACGATACCGAGCGGTTTTCACTTGTGTAACGATATGCACCGCACCGCGCACGCATTGTCCGCGGGCACTGCCCACCCGGCAAATCGGAGTCTGACTTTTTTTACCAAAAAGGGTCTTTACATTTTGTACAATATGGTGTATGATAGGACCGAACAGAGTAGGAGACCCTGCGTGAAGTGCTGTCAAAATGGGGAGTTGAGTGACAGACGAAGGACTTTGTCCGCGATAGGGCTTCCGCACCCGCTGCGCCATAATGGAGAGTCTCCTTTATGTAGCAACGATACTCGGTCGGACGAATGGTCGGCTGATATTTGCTGCCGCTATCCCGCCGTGTGCATCCTTTTGCTCCCCCTGCGCCTTTTTGCGCATGGGGTTTTTTGTTTGGGTGCCGGGGGGAGGGCGGATACCGGCTGTTTGTCTACAAAGAAAGGAGATTTTTATTATGTCAAGAACCGTAAAATCCACAACCCTCTACCCCCATCCTTTTTCCAAGGCCTACTGGCGTGATGCCGCCGCTGAGCTGAAGGACATCAAAATGCTGGTGATCACCGCTCTGATGATCGCCCTTCGGATCGCCCTGAAGCCCTTCGCCATCTACATCGGACCCCAGATGGCCATCCAGACCGCAACCCTGGCAACAGCCCTGGGCGCCATGATCTTCGGACCTGTGGTGGCGATCCCTGCCGCCATCATCTCCGATACCGTGGGTTTTATGATCTTCCCCACGGGAGATTACTTCCTCCCCTTTATGCTCACTGAGATCGCCAGTACCATGATCTACGCCCTGTGCCTGTACCGGGCAAAGCCCTCTGCCGGACGGGTCATGCTGGCAAGATTTTTGATCTGCTTCCTGGTGAACGTGGTGCTGCAGCAGCTGATCTTTGCCTGGCAGTATACATATATGGGCAACCCCGACAAGGCCAAGGATTCCATTATGGGCATCATGACTGTGGCCCGGATCTTCAAGAACCTGTTCTTCTTCCCCATTGAGACTGTGGTGATCACCCTGTTCCTGAAGGTGCTGATCCCTGTGACCTCCCGGGCAAGACTGACCTATGACCGCAGCGCCAATCTGGGCTTTAACAAGAAGCAGATCGCTGTTCTGGTGCTGCTGATGGTGGTGGGCCTGGGCAGTGCCGTGGGCTACCTGACCTACCGCTACAACGGTACCTCCCGCAGCGCCGACTACACCGACAAGCAGCGTGTAGAGGCCAACCAGACTATGACTCAGCTGGTGCTGGATAAGACCGATGACTGGGATGAGGAAACCGTGGTCTGTGTAGTGGACAGCGCTTTCAGGCCCATGTTCCAGGACGAGACAGACTACACCATTGCGGTGTATGTTCTGGACCAGGAGGCCTTTGCCGCAGGCGTGGAGGCTACCAAGGATTCCAAGAATCCCTACAGCATGGATACCCTCTGGGGCTATTCCAAGAGCGGCCCCTCCAAGGATAAGTACCAGTCCCTGATCAAGGTGGCAAGCGTGGCTGTTGTCAAGGACGAAAAAACCGGCGAGATCCTGTCTTTTGAAGTGACTCCGGTGGAATAAGGATATTTTCTTTGACAGATGCCCCTTTTCCGGTTATACTATAAAGAAAAAACGCAAAGGAGCAAATGCTATGCATATCCATCATGATCATGTTGCCGGCGGTCATACCCATGACCATCAGCATTCCCATACCCATGAGCACACCCATGA
Organism: Faecousia sp.; assembly: GCA_045539075.1. Classification (GTDB taxonomy): domain Bacteria; phylum Bacillota; class Clostridia; order Oscillospirales; family Oscillospiraceae; genus Faecousia. Next base: position 3,432 of record JAZQEP010000038.1, read on the forward strand.
CGGTGTTGCCCACACCCATGAACATACCCATGCCCACGAGCATGACCATGTTCATCCCCACGACCACGACCATCTGCATGCCGAGGGTACTGAGCATACCCACAGCCATGACTGCGGCGGTCACTGCCACGACTGCGCTTCCCAGTGCCAGCACACCCCTATGGAGGAGCTGATGGCTCTGTTGAAGTACATGGTGGGTCACAATGCTGCCCATGCCAAGGAGCTGGCGGATCTGGCTTCCCAGCTGGAGAAGGCCGGAAGCCACGCTGCCTATGAGCAGGTCATGGCTGCCGTGTCCGACTTTGAGAAGGGCAATATGCGCCTGAGCGTTGTTCTTGCCAGCCTGGAGGGTTAAGCTATGTGCCTTTCCACAGTGTATAAGAACGATATGGAGCCCAGCTCCATCGTCATGAAGAATGTCATGCGCATTGACTGCGATGACGGTCAGGTGATCCTGACAGACCTGATGGACCGTCAGGTGGCCATCGAGGGTGTCCTTGTTCAGGCAAACCTGGTGGACGGCTTCGTTATTGTAAAAGAGACAGTTGCATAAATGATCCCACGGATCCCGCCTTTGCGGAGGCAGGATCCGTGGGATTTTATCATAAGACAGGTGGAAAAATGAAAGGCTGTGTGCTATAATGTTTCCATTATACTTCAGGAGAAAAGCAATGGTCAAAATTTTATTTATCTGCCATGGCAATATTTGCCGCAGCCCGATGGCGGAGTTTGTTTTGAAGGATATGGTGCGCAAGGCGGGATTGGAGAAGGATTTTGAGATCGCCTCCGGAGCAGTGAGCGATGAGGAATGGGGCAGCGATATGTATCCCCCGGCCCGGCGGGAGCTGCAGCGCCATGGTATTGCCTGTTCTCCCAGGCGTGCCCGGAAGATCACAAAAGCAGACTGCGGCTACTATGACCGGATCTATTATATGGATTCGGCAAATCTCCGGTATCTTCGCAGGATGTTCCCGGAGGAGACGAAATTTGAACCCTTTTTGGATAGAGATGTGGCGGACCCCTGGTACTCCGGGGACTTTACCCAGACCTGGCTGGATATTTCCGAGGGCTGCCGCCGGATCATGGAGGAATGGTTATGATAGACAGAAACCGTCTGGAGGAAGCCCTTTCCCAGCTGCCTCTTTACGCTTATTTTGATGTGGATCCCCAGAGCCTGGAGTTTTCGCCCCGGATCCGGTATATCTGCCAGGCGGAATGCCCTATGTACGGCAAAAGCTGGGCCTGCCCCCCGGGAGTGGGAGAGGTGGCGCAATGTCAGAAAAAATGCCTGTCCTATGACAGCTGCCTGATGATCGGCACCATCACAGAATGTGAGGATATTGCCGATATCGAGGCCACTCTGGCTACCCGGCCTGAGCATGAGGCGGTGACCAATCAGGTGCGGGAGCTTCTCCGGGAGCAGGGGGTGGAGCCCTACATCCTCTCCACGGAAGCCTGCGCCATCTGCGACCGCTGCGCGATCCTGGACGGCCAGCCCTGCCGCCATCCCGAAAAGATGCACCCCTGTGTGGAGAGCCAGGGCATCAATGTGGTGCCGGTGATGGAAAGCTGCGGCATGGAATTCCAGTTCGGCTGCAATGTTGTCACCTGGATCTCTCTGCTGCTCTACTGATCCGGTGGCGCGGGAGCGCCTTTCCGCTTCCCCCGGGGGGAAGCTGTCATAAATTCGGCTCTTCGCAACCGAATTTATGACTGAAGAGGAATGCGGGCGGAAGGGGTCAGGGATGCTCTTTTTCGGGGCGTGTTCCCGCACTTGACATTTCGCCGTTCCTGCGACTCGCTAAGAGCCGGCTTCGCCGGTTGCTCGCTTGCACGCGCCTGCGGGCGCAGTCTTCCGACCCGGCTTCGCCGGCCCACCTTCCCCCCCAGGGGAAGGGGTCGCTTCGCGACCAAAACTGTCAACTGTCAATTGTCAATTGTCAATTCGTGTTAATCCCCATCTTTCCCCAGGAGGTATTCTCATGGCATTCTTCAAGAAAAAGCCCGCCGCTGCCCAGGAGCCCATGGACCTGGAAGCCGTTATGAAAAAATACGACCGGGAGTCCAATACCCGTGTCTGGGAAGGCAAGCCCAAGGTAATCGTCACCTGTGTGCTGGCGGTATTCTCCCTGTTCTGCCTGTATGTGACCCTCTTCGCCAACTGGCTGGAGGAGCTGCGTCTGACCACCTTTGTGGCCTGGATCGTGCTGCTGGGCTACATCGTGTTCCCCGCGAAGAAGGGACATCAGAAGGTCAACCATATGCCCTGGTACGACATTGCGGCCATGGTCCTGGGCGTTGCCGCTTTTTTGTACTACGCTGCAAACGCAATGACCATCATCCAGCAGGGCGCCAAGTTTGAGACTTACCAGATCCTCATCGGCGTTGTTGGCATCTTGTCTCTGGCGGAGGTCTGCCGCCGGAGCGTAGGTCTGCCGATCCTGGTCATCGCCGGTGCGCTGGTGGCCTATGCCCTGATCGGCGGCCTCAGCAACCCCAGCTTCATGGGCCGGCTGAATATGACGGTCCGTACCCTTTTCTACGGCAAGGAGGGCATCCTCTCCACTCCCATCAATGTGTGCAGCAAGTTCATTGTGGTATTCATCATTTTCGGCGCCTTCCTGGAGCGCACCGGCATCGGTGAATTCTTCATCAATATCAGCAACGCTGTGGTGGGCGGCTTCTCCGGCGGTCCCGCCAAGGTGGCCGTTGTGGTCAGCGCCATGGAGGGCATGGTTTCCGGCTCCAGTGTCGCCAACACCGTAGGCTCCGGCTCCGTCACCATCCCCCTGATGAAAAAGACCGGCTATAAGCCCGAATTCGCCGCGGCTGCCGAGGCTTCCGCCTCCACCGGCGGCCAGATCATGCCCCCCATCCTGGGCGCCGCCGCCTTTCTGATGGCAGATTTCGTGGGCGTACCCTACAGCAACATCGCTGTCCGTGCCATTCTGCCCGCGGTGCTGTATTTTGCCGGCATCTTCGTTACCGTCCATCTGGAAGCCAAGCGTGAGGGCCTCCGGGGCCTGACCCGGGAAGAGCTGCCCAGATTCCTGCCCCTGCTGAAGCAGAGCTATCTGCTGCTGCCCCTGATCCTGTTGATCTACCTGGTCTCCACCAGCCAGAAGTCCATCCAGTACGCCGCCGCCATCGCCATTCTGGTGGCCATCGCTGTCAGCGCACTGAGCCGACTGCTGAATCCGGAAGCCCGGGCCAGTGGACTCAAGGCGGAGATCCTCTCCTTCCTGAATATGATCTGGGAGGGCCTCGCCTCCGGCGGTCAGGGTATGATTACCGTTGCTGCCGCCTGCGGCATCGCCGGCATCATCGCCGGCTGCGTGACCATGACCGGTCTGGCCAATGTTCTGCTCAACGGCATCCTTGCCCTGGCCGGCGACCATGTGATCGTGGCACTGGTGCTGACCATGCTGTGCTGCATCGTGCTGGGCATGGGCGTTCCCACCACCGCCAACTACTGCATCATGGCTGCCACCTGCGCCCCCATTCTGATTCAGATGGGTGTGCCGGATATCGCCGCCCATTTCTTCGTATTCTATTTCGGCATCGTGGCCGACCTGACGCCGCCTGTAGCCCTGGCCGCCTATGCCGGCGCCGCTATTGCCGGGGCGAACCCCATGAAGACCGCCTTTACCGCCACCAAGCTGGCCATCGGCGCCTTCATCGTGCCCTATGTCTTCGCGCTGAATCCTGCCATGCTTTTTGTGGACACCAATGCCTTTGAAGTGATTACCATCTGCATCACCTCCTTCATTGGTATCTGTGCTATTTCCGCCGCCCTGGAGGGCTACCTGCTGCGGCACATGGACTGGCCTCAGCGGATCATGAGCGCTACAGGCGGTCTGCTGCTGATCTACCCCGGTATTGTCACCGATTCCATCGGCCTGGCGCTGGTGGGTATCGTGGTGGTGCTGCAGGTGCTGTCCGCCAAGAAGGCTGCCGCGTAATCCACACTTACTTATCCCGGTTTCTTCGGAAACCGGGATTTTTTATTTTCCGTACATGATTTTGTAATCTTTGGGAATACTGGCTGTGAAAAGGCGGTGGAGCATGATGGAGCAATTCTCCTGCAAGACGAAAATTCTGGCCGGAAACGGCATTCTGGGAGAACTGGGCAATCTGGGAGCAAAACGGCTGTTCCTGGTGACGGACCCGTTCTTCGCAAAAAACGGAACGGCACAGCGTTTAGCTGAACTTGCCGGCGCGGAACATGTGGAGATCTTTGACCGGGTGACCCCGGATCCTTCCGTGACCCTGGCGGCGGAGGGGGCGGCAAGGTTCCGGTCTTTTCGCCCGGATCTGCTGGTGGCTCTGGGAGGCGGTAGCGCCATGGACTGCGCCAAGGCCATTGGCTATTTTGGCGGCGGGGACTATCTCCTGGCAGCGGTTCCCACCACCTCCGGATCCGGGTCGGAAGTGACGGATTTTGCGATTCTGACCCATGATGGAGTGAAGCATCCCCTGGTGGATGAAAAGCTGCGGCCGGACCTTGCCATCCTGGATGGAGACCTGCTGAATCAGCTGCCCCGGGGGCTCATTGCCGACAGCGGCTTTGACGTGCTGGCCCACGCGCTGGAAGCCTGTGCCGCCACCGGGGGCGGCAGTATAACGGACTGTCTTGCCCGGGAGTCTGCCCGGATGGTTTTCGAAGCACTGCCCGGGTCCTTCTCCGGAGACATTTCCCAAAGACTGAACATGCACAAGGCGGCATGTATGGCGGGGCTGGCCTTTACCCAGGCAGGACTGGGGCTGTGTCACGCCCTGGCCCACGCCCTGGGGGGCGCCTTTCATGTGCCCCATGGCAGGCTGAACGCGGTGCTGCTTCCGGCGGTGCTTATGGCCAACACGTCTGCGGCGGGGAAAAAGTACGCGGAACTGGCCCGAAGTGCCGGCATGGATGCCAGCAGCGATACCATGGCGGTACGGGAACTGAAAAACCGGCTGGTCAAGCTGCGCCGTCAGCTGGAGCTTCCCGCCACCCTGGCGGAGGCGGGGGTGAATATGGAGGAATTTCGCCGGAAGGAGCAGAAAATCCTGGAGGCGGCACTGGCGGATCCCTGCTGCAGGACCAATCCTGTGAAGGTGGACACCCATCTGGTGCGGCAGATCCTTGGCGAGGTGGCAGGCCGTGGCTGATATTCTGCGCTCCGTTGGGCTGGATGTGGGAACCACCTCCACACAGCTGATTTTCTCCCGGCTGACAATGGAGAATCAGTCGGGGCCCTTCTCCGTGCCGGAGATGAAGATCGCCCGGCGGGAGATCCTGTATAAAAGCCCGGTGCATTTTACGCCCTTGCTGGATGAATCCAGGGTGGACGCCGATGCCCTCCGGGATATCGTTGCCGGGGAGTACGCCCGTGCCGGGATCACCCGGGAGACGGTGGATACCGGGGCCATCATCATCACCGGGGAGACCAGCCGGAAGGAAAACGCCGAAGCGACACTTCGGGAGCTTTCCGGCTTTGCGGGAGATTTTGTGGTGGCCACGGCAGGACCGGATCTGGAGAGTGTGCTGGCGGCCAAGGGCGCCGGTGCAGTGGCGTATTCCCGGGATACCGGGAAAAGGATCCTGCACATGGATATCGGCGGCGGAACCAGCAATCTGGCCTTGATCGAAGATGGGGTTATTGTGGCAACCGGCTGCCTGAATGTGGGCGGACGGCTGCTGAAACTTGACAAAGATGGGGTCGTTCAGTATGTTTCCCCGGTGCTTTCCGGGTTGACGGAGCTGAAACCCGGCTCCCAGGCGACACAGCAGCAGGTGGAGGCGGTGGCGGAAAAGCTGACCCGGGCACTTGAAATAGCCGCGGGCCTCCGGGAGCCGGAGCCGTTGCTGGAAAAGCTGACCACCGCCGGGACCGCCATGGAGACAGTATCGGGGAAGGTGGTGCTGTCCTTCTCCGGAGGCGTGGCGGACTGCATTGAATCAGAGCAGCCATGGCTTACCTATGGGGATCTGGGCCCGATTCTGGGCCAGGCGATTCGGGCCAGCCGCCTGTGTGCCGGGGAATACATGCTGGGCAGGGAAACCATCCGGGCCACGGTCATTGGAGCAGGCTGCCACAGCGCTCAGCTCTCCGGCAGCACGGTGTACCACCGGAATGTGAAATTTCCTTTGAAAAACTGCCCGGTGATCCCGGTGCCGCCGGATTTGGAGGACAGCCCCGGCCTGCCGGAATACCTGCGGCGGGAACTGAAAAAAAGAGAAGGTATAGCCGTGATCGCGCTGTCAGGGTGTTCAGCCACAGGCTATGGGGCGGTGCGGACCCTGGCGGAGCGGATCGCCCAGGCGGCGGGCGCGGAAACGGTGGCGGCGTGCCTGGAGGGGGACATGGCCAAGGCCCTGGGACAGGCACTGGCCCTGCGGCTGCCCGGGAAATCAATATTGTGCATCGACCGGGTGAAGGTGCAGCCGGAGAGCTACCTGGATGTGGGCGCTCCTGTGGGCCCGGCGGTGCCGGTGGTGGTGAAGACCATTGTGCTGAATCAGTAAAGTACGGGAGAGGATAACATGGAGCAGGTGAATCTGGAGGAACTGGCCCAGACAGTGCTGGGCCGGATCTTTGTGGAACTGGAGGCTTCGGGACGGCATGTGCATGTGACTGCTGAGCAGGCGAAGGCACTCTTCGGCCATCCGCTGACCCCCAAGCGCCCCCTGTCCCAGCCGGGGCAATATCTGGCCAATGAGCGGATCACCCTCATTGGCCCAAAAGGAGAATTTCAGAATGTGGCGGTGCTGGGGCCCGAGCGGAAGGAAGCCCAGGTGGAGATTTCTCTCACCGATGGCCGGACGCTGGGTATTGAACCGCCGGTGCGGCCCTCGGGCAATACAGCAGGAAGTCCAGGCTGTGAGCTGGTGGGGCCAAAGGGAAGGCTGAAGCTTTATCAGGGCGTTATGGCCGCCCAGCGGCATGTGCACATGACTCCGGAGGACGCGGCCCGGATGGGGGTCAGTGACAAACAGATCGTAAAATTGCAGACCTATACCGCCCGGCCTCTGATTTTTGAGGATGTGCTGGTGCGGGTGAGTCCGGAGTATGCTACCTACGCCCATCTGGACTACGATGAAGCCAATGCCTGCGGCTTATGCAGGGGAGACCTGGGGAGGATCCTGCCATGACGGCGCTGCTCATCGGCCGGGAGCCCGCTGCGGAGCTGGGCATGCGCTATGTGGATCAGGAGCCCTACGAGGCGGTGGTCATCGGCTCTCTGGAGCCGGGGCAGCTGCTGCGGTTTCGGGAGGAGCGTGTCCTGGCGGCACTGGCATCGGGAAAGCCGGTGTATCTGTATACCCCCGGGCTTCCTGCGGTGAAGAACCGGGCTCTGGCCGGGAGCCTGGCAGCGGCCCAGCGGGAACTGAAAAACTGGGGGGTACTGTTTACCGACGGCGGCAGGCGGCGCCTTGTCACAGCGGAGGAGGCCAGGGCCATGAAACGCACCGGAAGATATCCGGGACCCGGGGCGGTGCTGACGCCTCTGGCTAAGGAAATATTGGAGGGATCGGAATGAAAATCGGCAAAGTGATCGGCTCGGTCTGGGCCACCCGGAAGGCCCAGTGCCTCCAGGGCCAGACCTTTCTGGTGGTCAAATCCGAGGGTGATGAGATCGTGGCGGCGGACCAGGTGGGAGCCGGACCCGGGGACCGGGTGCTGCTGGTGACAGGCACTGTGGCCAGCCGATTCTGCATGGATGCCCCGGTGGACGCCGCCGTGGTGGCAATCGTGGACGCAAAGAAGGAATAACAGGTGAAAAGGAGTAATCATATGGATACCAACAGCTTGGGTATGATCGAAACCAAGGGCCTCATCGGGGCCATCGAAGCGGCGGATGCCATGGTAAAATCCGCCAATGTGACATTGGTCGGCAAGGAGCAGGTGGGCGGCGGCCTGGTGACCGTCATGGTCCGGGGCGACGTGGGCGCCGTGAAGGCAGCGACGGATGCCGGCGCAGCGGCAGCGGAGAAGGTGGGTGAGCTGATCTCCGTCCATGTCATCGCCCGCCCCCATACGGAGGTGGATGTGATCCTGCCCAAGGGCCGCATGGGTCAGAATCCTCCCCAGGGCAAGTAAATGCTCTACACCGAAGAGGCGGTCCGGGCAAACATCCGCAATCGGGAGGGAAAACGGGTATTTTACCAGGGGAAGGGGGATACCCTGACCCCCGGGGCCCGGGACTGGCTCCGCAGGGAGAAAATTGAAATTCTGCCCGGAGAACTGGCCAGACCTGAGCGTTTTGCCCTGGCCGGCGGCGGCTACGCGGAGGAGAAGCCGGAGCATATGACCCATCTGAATTCCCAGGTTCTGGTGCCCAAGACCCACCCCCGGATCGCGTTCCGGGGGGCGGTGGATACTCTGGAGGCGGAACTGATCCTGGCCCAAACAGAGTTGGATGGCGAGATAGGCAGAAAACTGGAGGAGATTCTGGAACTGGCCCGGAATATCATCCGCTGCGATGTTTTGGAGGAACCGCTCAAAACCCAGACGCTTTGCGGTCTGACCGAAGAGCAGCAGCGCAGCCGCAGTCACCGGCCCCAGGAATTCTATGGGGTGGCTCATTTTATGCCCCAGGCCTCCGACGGTCGGGAGATCGCCCGCTTAAACCGGGTCCGCTGCGCTGTCCGGGAGGCGGAACTGCACTGCGCCGAGGCATTTTCCGACCGGGAGGGGAATCCCACGCGGTTGGATCTGATTCGGGCGCTGAACCGGATGAGCAGCATGGTATATATTCTGATGCTGGAACAGAAAGCTACAAAAGGAGCGTAATCATGGAACTGGATAAGGATCTTGCGGCCCGGCAGGAGGCCCGGGAACTGGCCCGGCAGGCGGCCTCGGCCCAGAAGGAACTGGCGCAGATGTCCCAGGAGAAGCTGGATGCCATCGTGGAGGCGGTGGCCAAGGCCTTTTCCCGGGAGGCAGCTGCCCTGGCGGAGATGGCAGTCCGGGAGACGGGCTTCGGTAATATTGAGGACAAGACGGTGAAAAACCGCTTTGCCTCGGAGAGCGTGGCCGATGCGGTCCGGGGTATGAAAACCGTGGGCATCCTGCGGGAGGACGAAGGAAACAAGCTCTGGGAGATCGGTGTGCCTGTGGGTGTCATTGCCGCCATCGTGCCCAGCACAAATCCCACCTCCACGGTGTGCTATAAGGCTCTCATCGCCCTGAAATCCGGCAATGCCATCGTCTTTTCTCCCCATCCCAAGGCGATCTGCGCCACACGCCGGGCAGCGCAGATCGTATCCCAGGCCGCGGAGCAGGCTGGAGCGCCCGAGGGCAGCGTGGCCTGTCTGAGCATTCCCAGTCTGCAGGGCTGCCAGGAGCTGATGGGGGCGAAGGAAGTAAATCTGATCCTGGCTACCGGCGGGCCTGCCATGGTGAAGGCGGCTTATTCCTCCGGAAAGCCCGCCATCGGTGTGGGTGCGGGCAACGGACCGGCCTACATCCACCGCAGCGCCGATGTGCGCCGGGCGGTGGCGTGTATTCTCAGATCCAAAACATTTGACAACGGTACGGTCTGCGCCTCTGAACAGAGCATTATCGTGGAGGCATCCATGGAGGAAGCGGTACTCCGGGAGACAAAGACCCAGGGCTTTTATCTGATGGAGACGCAGCAGGCAAAACTCCTGGCGAAGCTGCTCTTTAAGCCCAATGGGGCGCTGAATCCGGAGGTGGTGGGCAAGCCCGCTCTGGAGCTGGCCCGGATAGCTGGCTTCCAGGTGCCCCAGGGGACGAAAATCCTCATGGCCCGGGAGCGGGAGGCGGGACCCAGCGTGCCCTACTCCATGGAAAAGCTCTGTCCGGTGCTGGCCTTCTACGTGATGGAGAATGACAACGCGGTACTGCAAAAGGTCATGGAGGTGCTGACCCATGAGGGCAGCGGCCATACCTTCGCCATGCACGCCCAGGACCGGGATGCTGTGAGGCGGTTTGCCCGGCATGTGCCCGTGTCCCGTTTTTTGGTGAATACCCCGGCTGCTTTGGGCGGGATCGGAGCCAGTACGGAGCTGTTCCCGGCGCTGACTCTGGGCTGCGGAGCGGTGGGCGGCAGCTCTTCGTCCAATAACATTTCTCCTCTGGACCTGATCAACATCCGCCGGGTGGCCTGGGACAGTGAACAGCCGCAGCCAAGGAAAACGGTCCAGGTGGACAGCCAGCTGGTGGAACTGCTGACGGAGAAAATTCTGCAGCGGCTGAAATGACGGAAGGAGACACCTATGAAACTGAAAACCACATTGCTTGGAAAAACATATCACTTCCGGGATGTGAAGGATGTCCTTGCCAAGGCCAATGAGGAAAAGACCGGCGACAAGCTGGCCGGTCTGGCGGCGGAAAGCGCACAGGAGCGCATCGCCGCCAAGGTGGTGCTGTCGGAGATGCTCCTGGAGGATCTGCGGGAACATCCGGCGGTGCCCTATGAATCCGATGAAGTTACCAGGATCATCCAGGATGATGTGAACAGGGCCCAGTATGAAAAGATCCGCCGCTGGACCGTCTCCCAGCTTCGGGAGTGGATCCTGTCTGAGACGACCACCGGGGCGGATATCCGGCGCGTAAGCCGGGGTCTGACCTCGGAGATGGTGGCGGCGGTGTGTAAAATCATGAGTAACCTGGATCTGATCTACGCGGCCAACAAGATTACCGTCACCGCCCACTGCAACACCACCATCGGTCTGCCGGGGACCCTGAGCTGCCGTCTCCAGCCCAATCACACAACCGATGACCCCGAGGGTATCACCGCGTCCACTCTGGAGGGCCTTTCCTTCGGTGCCGGTGATGCGGTGATCGGGCTGAACCCTGTTACCGACTCCCCGGAACAGGTGGGCAAGGTGCTGAGGCGTTTCCAGGAGATCAAGGAACACTGGCAGATCCCTACCCAAATCTGTGTTTTGGCCCATGTGACCACCGCAATGAAGGCAGTCCGGGACGGCGCTCCCTGCGATCTGATCTTCCAGTCCATCGCGGGCAGTGAGGCGGGCAACGCAGCCTTCGGCTTCAACGCCGCGACCATTGAGGAAGCCAGGCAGCTGCTGCTTCGGGATGGCACGGCAGAAGGTCCCAACGTCATGTACTTTGAGACCGGCCAGGGTTCTGAGCTTTCGTCCAACGCCCACCATGGCACTGACCAGGTGACCATGGAGGCCCGGTGCTACGGCTTTGCCAAGCGGTTTCAGCCCTTCCTGGTGAACACGGTGGTGGGCTTCATCGGGCCGGAATACCTGTATGATGCCCGGCAGGTGACGAGAGCCGGGCTGGAGGACCATTTTATGGGCAAGCTGAGCGGTATTTCCATGGGCTGCGACTGCTGTTACACCAATCACATGAAGGCGGACCAGAATGACATTGAAAATCTTGCCAGCCTTCTGACACTGGCAGGCTGCAACTATTTTATGGGCATCCCCCATGGTGACGATATTATGCTCAACTACCAGACCACAGGATTCCGGGAGACTGCCGCACTTCGGGAGATCACCGGAAAAACCGCCATCCCGGAATTCCAGCGGTGGCTGGAGAAGATGGGCTTCGTGGAGAATGGAAAACTCACAGCCAAAGCCGGGGATGGGTCCAGCTTGCTTTTCTAAGGGGGGAGACAGATGAACAAACAGGAACTGACTAATCTGGTGGCGGAGATTTTAAGCCAGATGAACGAGCAGCAGCCCATGGTCAAGGGCAGCGATTACAAGACGGTGCTGCTGCAGCCGGACCGGCACGAAGTGGCTCCGGTGGACACCGGCTGTGCCTGCGATGTGACAGCTTTGGACCTGCGGAAACTCTATTTGACGGAAAATCCGGAAAATAAGGTAAAATTCGCCCGAATGAAGGAGAAAACCCCTGCCCGCCTGGGTTCCGGCAAGGCAGGGGCCCGTTACAAGACCCTGACCATGCTCCGGTTCCGGGCCGACCATGCGGCAGCCCAGGACGCTGTATTCTCCCAGGTTCCGGAGGATTATGCCGGGAAGAACCATATGACGGCGGTGCAGACGGAGTGCAGCTCCAAAGATGAATACCTGACTCGCCCGGACAAGGGGCGGCGATTCGATGAGAAAAACGCCCAGATTATCCGCTCTGCCGTCCCCAATAAGCCCCAGGTCTTGATCGTGGTGGGCGACGGCCTGTCTTCCGCTGCCATCACAGCCAATGCCATGGACTGCATGGAGGCTATCAAGGACGGACTGCGCCTTCGAAAAATTGAATTCGGGCCGGATCTCTTTGTCCGGTACTGCCGGGTAGGTGCCGGAGATGCCATCGGCGATATCACAGGCTGTCAGCTGGTGTGTATGCTGGTGGGGGAGCGGCCCGGCCTGGTGACGGATAAGAGCATGTCCGCCTATATCACCTACCAGCCTCACACCGGGGTCTCGGAATCCGCCCGGACGGTGGTCAGTAATATTCATGCCCAGGGTACGCCCGCTGTGGAAGCCGGGGCATATATCGCGGAGCTCATCGAGCTGATCCTGAAGAAAAAGGTCTCCGGTGTGGGCCTGCATACGGGGGCGGGGGCATGATTCCGGTAAAGGTACTGGCGGTGCGGTATCTGGCCAATGCATCCCCGGCGCTGGCCGCAGGCCTGGGGGCACCGGCGGGCTATCCCAGTCTTGCCATGCTGACCACCGACTGCGATGATGCCACCTATATTGCCCTGGATGCGGCCACCAAGGCGGCGGATGTGCAGGTGGCCTATGGCCGCAGCTTCTACGCCGGGGCGGCCAATGCCACCACGCCCCACGCAGGAGAGGTCATCGGCATCCTGGCCGGGGCCACCCCGGGGGCGGTGCGAAGCGGTATGGAGGCTGCTCTGTCCGCCCTGGAGCGGGTGGGCTTTGCGGAAACCAACGGAGTACCCTACCTGGCTCATACGGTGGCAAGTACCGGCAGCTTCCTTTCCAAGGAAGCGGGTATCCCCCGGGGCAGTGCCCTTGCCTATCTCATTGCCCCTCCGCTGGAGGGTATGTACGCGCTGGATGCGGCGCTGAAGGCGGCGGATGTAAAACTATGTAAATTGTATGCGCCGCCCAGCGAGACCAACTTCGGCGGCGCCCTCTTAAGCGGCACCCAGTCTGCCTGCGCCGCTGCCTGCGAAGCCTTTGCAGCTGCGGTGGCTGAGGTGGCCGAAAGACCGCAGGAACGGTAAATGATCATTTATGCGCCTAATAAGGCACGGCGGAATATGTTACTTTCTTGTGTCCGCACAAGAAAGTAACCAAAGAAAGCGGCATAGGGAAGGCGCTGTATGTCGTGCTCCCGCGCGCCAAATCCGCCGCTTCCCTATGTACCCATCCCGGCCGCACCGCCATAGCAGCGCAGCCCCTTAAACTGCGGAAGGAGCACAGCAAAAATGTTCCGATTTTTGCCGTGCCGGGAAGTGCTCAGAGCGACGGCAGAGCGAAAGTCGGAACACTTTCGCGTCAAATTGTACCGGTTATCCGGCCCGAAATTTTAGGAGAGGTGGTACATAGGAGGGGGCGGCTTTGTAAAAAGCCCCCTCCTATGGCGGCTTCTTTTGGTTCTTTTCTTGCCGACGCAAGAAAAGAATATAATCAGTCGATTGAATAAAAATTTGTTGTGTATGCTCGGCTCATCATACGGACAGGAGGATAAGAAATGTCAGCACATGAGATCGTCATCTGGCTGATGGCCATTTTTGTCGCTGTGGCGGCGGCGGACCGGATCTTTGGCAACCGGCTGGGACTGGGAAAAGAATTTGAGGAGGGAATCCTGGCCATGGGGTCTCTGGGCCTGGCTATGCTGGGCACCATCTGTCTGGCCCCGGTGCTGGCAAATGTGCTCAAGCCGGTGGTGGTGCCCCTGTTCTCGCTGCTGGGGGCAGATCCGGCCATGTTTGCCGGAACCCTGCTGGCCTGCGATATGGGCGGCGGCGCCCTGGCTGTGGAGATGGCGGGAAGTGACGATGCGGCGATGCTGGGCGGTGTCATCACCGGCTCCATGCTGGGCGCTACACTGGTGTTTACCATTCCTGTGGCCATGGGCATCCTCCGGGAAGAGGACCGGGGTGCCATGGCAAAGGGCATCTTAAGCGGTATCGTCACCATCCCGGTAGGGATTCTGGTGGGTGGACTGGTGGCGGGATTTCCCGTGGCCATGGTGCTGCGGAATCTGATCCCCATCGTTATACTGGGTGCCCTTATTGCCTTGGGTCTGTGGCGGGCGGAGGACTGGATGACCCGGGCCTTTGCCGCCTTCGGTAAGGGCGTGGTAGCGCTGATCACCCTGGGCCTGGGGGCTGCCATCGTCCGGGAACTGACAGGCTTCACGCTGATTCCCGGTTTGGCTTCCCTGAAAGAGGGCTTTGAGACGGTGGGAGCCATCGCCATCATTCTTGCGGGAGCCTTTCCCCTGGTGGCGGTGATGACGAAGCTGCTGCGAAAGCCCCTGATGAAGCTGGGGGGATGCCTGGGTATCGGGGATACCGCCGCGGCGGGCCTCATTGCCAGTTTGGCCAACTCCATTGCCATGCTGAATGTGGTCAAGGACATGACCTATCGGGGGAAGGTGGTCAATATCGCCTTCGCTGTGTCAGGGGCTTTTGTGTTCGGAGACCATCTGGGCTTTACCGCCGGATTTGCTCCGGAAATGCTGCCAGCGGTGATTGCGGGCAAGCTGGCTGGGGGTATCAGCGCTGTGGCGGTGGCCCTATGGCTGACGAGAGAGGGATAAATTCTGCATTCCGAAGAAAATAGTGATAGGCAAATCAAAACAAATGTGCTATCATATACCATGAGGTGAATTTTCATGGATGAAAGAATGGAGAATCTGGAGTCGGAGGAGCAGGGCTATGTGCCCCGTCCCGCCTGGCAGGTCTGGGCGGCCCGGGTGGCACTGGTGTTTGTGATCCTGTTTGTGCTCTATCAGATCCTGTCCATCGCCACGGGAGGCCGGTAATGCGGATATTGGGAATCGACCCGGGCTACGGGATTACCGGCTTCGGACTTGTGGAGGCAGAGCGGGGACAGTTTCAGCTGCTGCGCTGCGGTGCCATCACCACACCGGCCAATACGGATTTTTCCTGGCGGCTGGAAGTGATCTATAATGATATGGTGGAGCTCCTGCGCATTGCGAAGCCCGATGTGGTGGCTATCGAAGAGCTGTTCTTCGGTCAGAATGTCACCACCGGCATCGGCGTTGCCCAAAGCCGTGGCGTGATCCTGCTGGCCATCCGCCAGGCAGGCGTGCAGGTGTACGCCTACAAGCCCATGCAGGTGAAGCAAGCCGTAGTGGGCTACGGAGGTGCCACCAAGCACCAGGTGCAGGATATGACCAAACGGCTGCTCCATCTGGACAAACTGCCCAAGCCCGACGACGCAGCGGATGCCATCGCCATTGCCCTGTGCCATGGACGCTCCGCCACCTCACTGCTCGCCCAGGCAAAGAAACAACAGGGAGGATTTGTATGATCTATTACGTTTACGGTCAGGTTTCCATTCTGGAACCGGGCCTTGCGGTCATTG
>JAZQEP010000039.1:0-18307 GCA_045539075.1 Faecousia sp.
TGGCACGCCAGAAGGGACTCGAACCCCTGACCTACTGCTTAGAAGGCAGTTGCTCTATCCAGCTGAGCTACTGGCGCATTTCTATGGAGCGGGTGACGGGAATCGGACCCGCGTATCCAGCTTGGAAGGCTGGTGTTCTACCATTGAACTACACCCGCGAATCCACTCTTCGCTGTTTCAGCCAGAGCATTTTAACATAGAAATGATGGGCTGTCAAGCCCGATTCGCAAGAATTTCAGGAATTTTTTCGTAAATCACATCCGCCACAGCACCGTCGCCGCACCTGCACACGTTGGGAAACCGGTCCCGGAGGGCCGCATCGGCAGGAACAAAGGCATAGTCCGCCCCTTCCAGCATGGGGATGTCGTTGTGAGCGTCGCCCACGCAGACCAGGATTTTCCTGCCCAGCCGCTGCTGCAGCTCCCTTGCGGAACGGATCTTGGAAACGCCCTTGGCGTGGACGTCGATGATCCGGGTGGCCGCCCGGAACACCTCACAGTGGCCACCAAAGACCTCCTTCAGCTTGGCCTCCGCCTCATCGATCCGGGCGATCTCCTCGGGGCTGCCGGTGAACATATCCGCCAGAACAGGAGAGCGGAACTGTCCGTAGAGGGTGAATTTCAGAAAATCACCCAGATCATCCCCGGGCCGGGCAAAGCCGTGGGCGCAGTCCTGCCGGCAGGAAAAAGCATCCCAGGCGGGATTTTCGGTAAAACGGTAGTGGGCATCCACCGCCTGGACCTCCACGGTCAGATCCGGGAACATCTCCATGCATCTGTGGACGGTTTCCCACATATCCAGATCGATGGCGTGGCAGAAATCCAGCTTCCCGGTGGTCGGGTCATAGGCGGCGGAGCCGTTGTACAGAAGCAGCGGAGCGTTCACCGGAACAATATCCCGGAACACCTTGGTCATGGGCACGGACCGGCCCGTATTGACCGTAAAGGCGCCGCCGTTTTCCATGAAGTACCGGATAGCCTCCAGATTCCGCTTAGGGATGGTGGAATCCGGGGCAGTCAGAGTCCGGTCATAGTCCACGGTCAGAAGAATATCGTCATAGATACCCATAAGAACGCTCCTTTCGGAAATTTCGCTTACAGCGCTGTCTCCATGGTGATGCTGCGGGGCGTCATACCCATTTTCTCATAGAATCTCATGGCCCCGTCGTTGCCGCACCAGACGTTCAATGTCACAAAGGCGCAGCCCAGGTCCTTTGCCCAGCGGCAGGTATGGTCGTACAGCGCCCGGGCGATGCCCCGGCCCCGGCAGCTTTCCTCCACGCACAGGTCATCGATATAAATTTCCACCCGGTCCGTCAGCACCCCGCTGCCCCGGTAGTCCCGAATCTGACAGAAGCAGTAGCCCAGCACCTCGCCGTCCTCCACCGCCGCCAACACCGGATAATTTTTGTCGGAGAGCAGCTTTTTCAGCGCTTCCTCATCATATTTCAGCGCCCGGTCCCGGAAAATATCCGGCCGGATATCGTGGTGGACCTGGCCCACCTGGTGCAGAAGCCGGATCAGACCCGGAATGTCGGCTTCTCCCGCAAATCGAATGACCATAAATATGCCTCTTTTCTGGAGTAGGATATATTTTGATTTTACCACAAAAATTCCTGCGGGTAAAGACAGCAGGGTTGAGAACGGGATAAAAAACTGCTATGATAGCCCCAAAGGAAGGGATGTTTATGAATTATGTAAACTGCAAGCTATGTCCCCGGGGCTGCGGCGTGGACCGCACCGCCGGAGAGCTGGGCTTCTGCCGGTGCCCGGACACAGCCCTGGTTGCCAAGTCCATGATCCACAAATGGGAGGAGCCGGCACTGGCGGGAGAGGGCGGCAGCGGCGCCATTTTCTTCGGCGGCTGCACGCTGGGCTGCAAATACTGCCAGAACCGCTCTATCAGCGGCGGTCCCGTGGGAAAGCCCATGGATTCTTCTCAGCTTCGGGCGCTGATGGAGGAGCTCATCGCCCAGGGGGCGGAGAATATCGACCTGGTGACCCCTACCCATTTTCTGCCCACCATTCTGCCCGCCCTGGAGCCCAGGCTCCCCGTGCCCGTGGTCTATAACTGCGGCGGCTATGAGCGGGTGGAGACTCTGCATCAGCTGGAGGGAAAAATCGACATCTATCTGCCGGATCTGAAATACTCCCACCAGGGCATGGGCTACGCTCTGTCCGGCGCCTGGGATTATTTTGAGGTGGCCACCGCAGCCATTCAGGAGATGTTCCGGCAGGTCGGACCCATTCAGTGGGAGGGAGAGAAGGTAACCCGGGGCGTCATCGTCCGGCACCTGATTCTGCCGGGCTACGTGGATAATTCCCTGCGGGTGCTTGACTGGCTGGGAGAGATTTTTGCCCCCGGGGAGATCCTGGTGAGCCTCATGCGCCAGTATACCCCCATGCCGAACCTGCCCGCCCCCTTCAACCGGACCATAACCCAGGATGAATATGACGCGGTGCTCAGCTGGATGTTCTTTCACGATTTGGAGGGCTTCACCCAGGAGGAGGGCGCCGCGGACAGTCAGTTTATTCCGGATTTCTGATCCAATCGGCCGCGGCCAAAGAATTCACAAAATATTCGTTGCGAAAACAACTATTTCGTGGTACTATGTCCCTATCACAAATACACAAAGGAGCTGTAAGCATGATCGAAAGAGACATCTGTCAGCGGGTTCTGCAGAAGGCCGTGTCCACCGGCGCGGACTATGCGGAGCTTTTCGCTGAGAACTCCGTCAACAACACCATCTCCATGATCGCAAGCAAGGTGGACAACATCCGCAACACCGTCATCGCCGGCGCCGCCGTCCGCGTGTTCAAGGGTCTGCGGTCCGTCATGGCCACCACCATCGACACCAGCGAGGCAGGCCTCCTGCGCTGCGCCGAGAAGGCCGCTGAGGCCCTGGGCCAGGGCAGCGCACAGATCGACATCGTGCTGCGCGAGCGCCTCTTCGGCGACATCCACCCCATCGTTACCTGCCCCACCTCCGTGCCCAACAAGAATAAGATCGACATTCTGAAGGCCGGCTATTTCGCCGCCAGAGAATATGACGATGCGGTTGTCCAGGCCACCGGCACGCTGCTGGATGTGGACCACAACATCCTCATTGCCAACTCCGAGGGCCTGTACGCCCAGGACCGGCAGATCCGCACCCGCATGGCCATCTCCGCCGTGGCGGACAAGGGCCAGGGCACCCAGACCGGCTCCTGTAACCCCGGTGCCCGGATGGGTATGGAATTCTTCGACACCGTGGATCCCAAGGCTGTGGGTATCAAGGCCGCCAAGCAGGCCGTGACCATGGCCGGCGCGGGCTACTGCCCCGCTGGTGTCATGCCCGTGGCCATCGCCAACGGCTTCGGCGGCGTCATCTTCCACGAGGCCTGCGGCCACGGTCTGGAGGCTACCTCCGTTGCCTACGGCCAGAGCGTCTTCTGCGGCAAGCTGGGACAGCAGATCGCCAATCCCAAGGTCACCGCCATCGACGACGGCACCATCCCCGGTGCCTGGGGCTCCATCAACATCGACGACGAGGGCACCCCCGCCCAAAAGAACGTCCTCATCGAGAACGGCATCCTCAAGAGCTACATGATTGACAAGATGGGCGGCAGAAGAATGGGCATAGCCCCCACCGGCTCCTCCCGCCGGGAAAGCTACGCCTACGCCCCCACCAGCCGTATGACCAACACCTATATCGCCAACGGCGAGGACAAGAACGAGGATATTATTCGCTCCATCGAGTATGGCCTGTACGCCGCTTCCATGGGCGGCGGCTCCGTGAACCCCACCACCGGCGAATTCAACTTCGCCGTCAACGAGGGCTACATCATCCGAAACGGTGAGATCTGTGAGCCCGTCCGGGGCGCTTCCCTGGTTGGTAAGGGCAGCGACTGCATCATGAACATTGACATGGTGGGTTCTGACATGGAAATGGCCCAGGGTATGTGCGGCAGCTCCAGCGGCTCCGTGCCCACCAACGTGGGTCAGCCCCTGATCCGTGTTTCCAGCATCACCGTCGGCGGCAGATAAGGAGGATACGCTATGGATTATCAGTCTTTTAAAAATGCGGTGATCGCCGCCTGCGCCGAATTCGGCATCACCGAGTATGAGCTGTACTACCAGTCCGGCTCCGATACCACCATCGGCGTATTCGCCCATGAGATCAACGAATTTTCCTCCTCCGAGGGCGGCGGAATCTGCTTCCGCTGCATCGCCGATGGCAAGATGGGCTATGCCTCCACCCAGGCGCTGAACGCCCATGAGGCCCGGGAGATCGTCCGCCGGGCTGCCGACAATGCCGCGTGTCTGGAGACCGAGGAAGCCGTATTCCTCTGCGAGGGCGGCAAGGAATACAAGGCCCTGGAAAGAAAAACCTATGACCTGCCCACCACCGAGGAGCTCATCCAGACTGCCCTGGACACCCAGGAAAAGATCTACGCCGCCGACCCCATGGTCATCGACGGCTGCCAGACCCAGGTGATTTCCGAATCCAGCGAGATTGCCATCTATAATTCCAAGGGACTGGACCTGACCTACTCCAACAAGGTCTGCGGTCTGGTGGTTGCCGCCGTGGTCTCCGACGGAAAGGAGATGTCCGATTCCTACGAGATCAAACTGGGCGCCCTGAACAGCATCGACACCGACGCGCTGGCAAAGAAGGCTGTGGAGGATGCCAAGCGGAAGCTGGGCGGCGAAGCCCCCGAATCCGGCGCCATGAGCGTCATCTTCAACCCCGAGGCCATGTGCTCCCTGCTGGGTGTCTACTCCTCCATCTTCTCCTCCGAAAACGCCCAGAAGGGCCTGTCCCGTCTGGCCGGTAAGGAAGGTGAGATCATCGCCGCTCCCTGCGTCACTCTGGTGGATGACCCCTTCCACCCCGAGAGCCCCGCACCCATGAACTTCGACGGCGAGGGCTGCCCCACCGCCACCAAGAAGGTCATCGACGGCGGCAAGCTGAATACCCTGCTGTATAACATGAAGACCGCTGCCGTGGCAGGTAAGGAGACCACCGGCAATGCCTCCAAGGCAGGCTACGACTCCTCCGTGGGTATCCGTCCCTTCACCATGTATCTGGAAAACGGCAGCATGACGGAAGAAGAACTGCTTAAGAAGGCCGGCAACGGTGTCTACATCACTTCTCTGGGCGGCCTCCATGCCGGCGCCAACCCCATCTCCGGCGACTTCTCCCTGCAGTCCTCCGGCTTCAAGATCGAAAACGGCCTCAAGACCGACTATGTCAAGTCCTTCACCGTGGCCGGCAACTTCTATGAGCTGCTGAAGAACATCGCAGCTCTGGCAAACAACTGCCACCTGCCCCGGGCCATGGGCTCCACCGCCTTCGGCTCCCCCAGCGTGCTGGTGGAGGGCCTCAGCGTGGCCGGCAAGTAACCTACCGCACAAAAACCGCCGCTCCGAAAGCGGAGTCCGAATAAGAAAACATAGATTTAGGCCATCTGCCAAAGGCAGATGGCCTAAACACGTTCTAGCCACGCAGAGCGGATTTTTTCGGCAGATCAAGGCATTTTTTCGCCGTGCTACTGGATGTAACACCAGAAAAAATAACGCTGAGCTGCCGGAAAAGGACCTCTGCGGGGGCTATGTTCTCTTATGAGGACGCAGCTAATGGAGCGGCGGTCTTTTCTTTATCTGTGGGTTCCCAGGAAGAAGACCACCAGCACGCCGGGGCCCGTATGGGCGCCGATGACGCTGCCCACATAGCCGGTGAGCACATGCTTCACAGCGGGGCACTTTTCCCGGCAGAGCTTCTCCAGGGCAGCGGCGTCCTGGGGGCAGTCGCCGTGGGCAATGAAGATGGTCTCCACATCGGTGCCGGTTTCCGCCAGCTTACCCGCCAGCAGCTCCATGGCCGCCTTCCGGCCCCGGCACTTGCCCACATTCACCAGACGGCCCTCATCGTCCACATGGATGATGGGCTTGATATTCAGCATGCCGCCCATGAGGGCGGTGGCCGCGCTGATCCGGCCACCACGCTTCAGGTGGTTCAGGTCGTCCACCGTGACCCAGTGGCAGATATGCTTCTTGTTCTCTTCCACCCAGGCGGCCAGTTCCTCCAGGGAAAGGCCCTCGTCCCGCTTCCGGCAGGCATAGTGGACCAGCAGACCCTGTCCCAGGGCGGCGCAGAGGGTATCCACCACCATAATTTTCCGCTCCGGGTACTTTTCCCTCAATTCGCCGGCGGCGATGACCGCGGACTGGTATGTGGTGCTCAGGGCGGAGGTGAAGGTCAGGCACAGCACGTCCAGGCCCTTCATAAGGCTCTTCTCCATCTCCGCGGCCCAGCCCCGGGGGTTGACGGCGGAGGTGGTGGGCATCTCGCCGGCGCGGATGCCGTCATAAAAATCATGGAGCTGCTCCGGCTCCGAGACGCTCTCCAGCTCCCGGCCCTGATACATTAGGGTCAGCTTCACCCAGGCGAGATCCAGTGTCTTGTACTGCTCCTGCGTGAAATCGCAGCAGGAGTCCGTGATGATCTGATAAGTCTTCATATTGAATCAACCTCTGAAAATACTTTACTTCGTGGCTTCCCTCGTGTATAATACAGGGAAAATTTACCTCCCCATCATACACGCCCGGGGCAGGTTTGTCCTGCCACCGGACTGAGAATCCCCGGGAAAACCACTCTCTATCCCGTGGAAAATCCGCCTCTACCGGGGGTAGAGTTCCAAAAAACACAAATTTCAACATGTTTTTGTTTCTGAAAGGAGATAACCATGACCGATCTGTTGCTGCGTCTGACAGTCAAAGACCGCAATGACTACCGGGACCCGGCCCTGCGGGCAAAGGTGGGCAGCCTCTCCGGCGCCGTGGGTATCGGCGCCAATGTGCTGCTCTTCGCAGGCAAGCTGCTGGCAGGTCTGATGACCGGCTCCGTGTCCATCACCGCCGATGCCATGAATAACTTGTCCGATGCCTCCAGCTCCATCGTGACCCTGCTGGGCTTCAAGCTGGCCCAACAGCCGCCGGATGAGGACCACCCCTACGGCCACGCCCGGTTTGAGTACCTGTCGGGCCTGGCGGTGGCGGTGATGATCATGCTCATCGGCTTCGAGCTGGCTAAATCCTCTGTGGAAAAGATCCTCAACCCCACTCAGGTTAATCTCTCCGCCGTGGCGGTGGGGGTGCTGCTGGGTTCCATTGCCGTGAAGCTGTGGCTGTTCCTGTTCAACCGGAAGCTGGGCAGGCTGATCAGCTCCACCACCCTGGAAGCCACCGCCCAGGACAGCCGAAACGACTGCGTGTCCACCCTGGCGGTGCTGGCAGCGGCGACTGTGGAGCATTTCTTCCAGCTTCCCGTGGACGGCTTTGTGGGCCTGGGTGTGGCGGTATTCATTCTCGTCAGCGGCTGGGGTCTGGCCAAGCAGACCATCTCCCCCCTGCTGGGCGAGGCAGCCAGCCCGGAGCTCCGGGAACTGATCGTGGACTACGTGAGCCAGCAGCCCCAGGTGCTGGGCTACCATGATCTGATGGTCCACGACTACGGTCCGGGACAGCGCTTTGCCAGTCTCCACGTGGAGATGGACGCGGCGGACGATCCGCTGTACTGCCACGAGCTCATCGACGACATGGAGCGGGAGTGCCTGCGCAGCCACAATATCCACCTGGTGATCCACTACGACCCGGTGATCACCAACGACCCCCAGATCAATCAGCTGCGGCACGAAATCGTCAGTCTGCTCATGGACCAGGATCCCCGGCTGAGCATCCACGATTTCCGGATCGTCCGGGGTTGGGGGCATACCAATCTGATCTTCGACGTGGTACTGCCCACGGACCTGCGGGGCCAGGAAAAGGCCATCCAGGCGGAGCTGGACCAGGCACTCAACAAGAACAGCGCCATGGTCTACTACACGGTCATCACCTTCGATCCCGCGGAATTCAATATGGACTGCTGATAAAAAATCCCCGGCGCAAGCCGGGGATTTGCTTTTACTTCTTTTTCAGCAGCGAAAGGCTGGCCATCAGCAGACAGGCCCAGAAAAACAGGCTCAGTGCCCAGTAGCCGCAGCAGACCATGGGGCTGGACACGATGACCAGCAGCACATACAGAAGATTTCCCACAGCCTCCGGGGCCATAAGGCTGAAGAAATTGGCCAGGATCAGCACCAGCGTCAGACCCAGGGAGGCAAGGGCCAGATCCCGGATCAGCCGGATGGTGAGACGGTCCTTTTTCCGGCCCGCGAAGTGCAGAAGCATGGCCGGAGGGATAAAAAAGGCGACGCTGCAGGCCGTCAGCAGCACACGGGCAAAGCCCTGGGGCTCCGGAATGAAACCCAGTCCCGCGCAGATAATAAAAAGCCCTGCCCAGAGGGTATAATATGTGGTTTTGGTCATAGGGATCTCCTTTAGGGTTTAGTGGTCTGAATTACCATTCCATTCTATCCCACGGACAGAGAAATAGCAAGAGAATTCCGCGGTTCTTAAGAATCGGAAAAAACACTGGACAGTATGTACCCTTTCTGCTATAATAGTTCAATAATCTGCGAAAAGGGAGTGGATTTTACCATGAAATGTCCATTTTGCGGCGACCAGGAGAGCAAGGTCGTGGATTCCCGGCATTCCGACGACGGCCAGTCCATCCGCCGCCGGCGGGAGTGCATGAATTGCCAGCGGCGCTTTACTACCTATGAGATCGTGGAGAGCCTGCCCATCATCGTGGTCAAGCGCAATGGATCCCGGCAGAGTTTTGACCGCAATAAGATCTACAACAGCATGCTGCGGGCCTTCGACAAGCGCAAGGTGGACAATGACGACCTGGAGCGCATCACCACGGAGATTGAGCAGTCCATCCAGAACTCCCTGGAACGGGAGATCAGCACCGACCAGATCGGTGAGATGGTCATGGAGCGCTTAAAGCCCATTGACGAGGTGGCCTATATCCGCTTCGCCTCCATCTACCACCGGTTCCAGGACGCCAGCAGCTTTATGCGGGAGATCAGCAAATTCCTGGAGGAAAAATAATGAACTTTGAGAGCTTTGAGGACATCAAGGTATTGATGGATAATTTTGACCCTGCCTCGCTGCTGCCCGATTTGAGCAGCCTGGGCGGCATGGTGGAGCTGGTGACCCGCGTGGCGGTGCTTGCCGGTTCCCTGGTGCTGCTTGTCATGGGTCTTGCCTATTTGATCACCCCCGCCAAGGAGGCCAACTACCACTACGGCTACCGCTGCTACTACGGCATGGGCAGTGTCCAGGCCTGGCGGTTCACCCAGCGTCTGGCAGGCCTTCTCTGGAGCGGCCTGGGCCTGGTTCTGACGGTGGTCATGTTCCTGATCTCCACCGGCTTTGGCCGGAAGGGGACCGCGGATATCATCTCCTCCGGTGTCACGTGTCTGATCTGGGAGGCGGGCCTCACCGCAGTGAGCTGCCTGGTCATCAACATTCTGGTGATGATCCGCTACGACCGCAGAGGCGACCGTCGGCAATAAAAGCTACATAAAAAGGAGCGCTTCGGCGCTCCTTTTTTCTTTTCCCCCGGGGTGGGCCGGGTTTGACTTTGATCCCGGGGCATGCTATGATATAAGGTAAGAATTCAGGAGGAAACACTATGCACTTTGCTTATTTTGCCCTGTTTGCCGCGGGAATCGTGGCTTTGGATCAGTTTACCAAATATCTCACCGTGGCGCATATCGCCCTGGGCGCGGAGGTCCCCTTTATTCCGGGCCTGCTGCGGCTGACCTTCGTGCGCAATTACGGCGCTGCCTTCTCCTCTTTCCAGAACCAGCAGTGGCTCTTCGCGCTGATCTTTGTGATTTTCACCGGGCTTCTGCTGTGGGAGTACTTCAAAAAGAGAATGCCCTTCACCACCTTTGAGCGCTGGTGCATTGCAGCCATCTACGGCGGCGGTCTGGGCAATATGATCGACCGGGTCCGCATGGGCTACGTGGTGGACATGATTGAGACAGAGTTCATGCAGTTCCCCGTGTTCAATGTGGCCGACTGCTTCATCACCTGCGGCTGCATTGCCATGATGGTGAGCCTGTTCCTGTTCAATAAGGAATTCTGGAAGGAAGATAAGAAAAAATGATCCTCACTGCTGACATCCCCGGCGAGCGGCTGGACGCGTTCCTGGCCCGCTCGGCCGACAATTTAAGCCGCTCCGCCGCCCAGAAGCTTATCGAAGAGGGCCTTGTGACGCGCAACGGAAAGCCCGGTAAGAAAAATGACAAGCTGAATGTGGGTGACAGTGTGGAGTTTTCCATCCCGGAACCCAAAGAGGTGGACATCACCCCCACCGAGATGCACCTGGACATCGCTTACGAAGATGAAGATGTGATCGTCATTAACAAGCCCAAGGGGCTGGTGGTGCATCCCGCCGCCGGTCACCAGGACGACACCCTGGTCAACGGCCTGCTGTATGCAATGGGTGACGACCTCTCGGGCATCAACGGCGAGCTGCGTCCCGGCATCGTCCACCGGATCGACAAGGACACCTCCGGTCTGCTGGCAGTTGCGAAGAACGACTTCGCCCACAATATGCTGGCCAGCCAGCTGAAAGACCACACCATGCACCGGGTTTATGAGCTGATCGTCTGCGGAAATCTGAAAGAAGACAGCGGCACCGTCAACGCTCCCATCGGCCGCCACCCCTCGGACCGGAAGAAGATGTGTGTCATAGCCCGCAATTCCAAGGAAGCCGTTACCCACTGGGAGGTGGTCAGGCGCTACCGGGGTTACACCCATGTGCGCTGTAAGCTGGAGACAGGCCGCACCCACCAGATCCGTGTCCACATGGCCCACATCGGCCACCCCATCCTGGGTGACACCGTCTATGGACACAAAAAACCGGAGCTGGGCCAGGACAGCCAGTGCCTCCACGCCGGGACTCTCTGCTTCCTGCATCCCCGGGACGGCCGGCCGGTGATGGTTTTCGCTCCCCTGCCGGAGTATTTCCAGAAGGTCATGGACAAGCTGGAAAAGATGGGCTGACAGCGCTCGCGAAGGAGAATATTATGTTAACCAAAAATCAGATTTACGAAACGGTCGTCACCGACTACACCGCCGAGGGCCAGGGCGTCGCCCATATCGAGGGCTGCGCCGTGTTCATCCCCAACGCTGTGGCCGGGGAGACTGTGAAGGTCCGCATCGAGGTGGCGAAAAAGACCTGGGCTGCGGGCAAGATCGTGGAAATTCTCGAAAAATCCCCCCACCGGTGCAACCGGGAGTGCCCCGTGGCAAAAAAATGCGGCGGCTGCGACTTCTGGCACATGGATTACGACGAGGAATCCCGTCTGAAGGCGGAGCGGGTCCGTCAGTGCCTGAACCGCATCGGCGGCGAAAACCTGGAAAAGGTGGAGATCCTCTCCGCCCCCACCTGCTACGGCTACCGGAACAAGGCCCAGTACCCCGTGGCTGCCCAGAGGAATAAGGCCTACGCGGGCTTCTTCAAGGCCGGGACCCATGAGGTGGTGGAGAATCAGCGCTGTCTGATCCTGCCGGAGGAGACCGACGCCGTGAAAGACGCGGTCATGGATTATGTAAACCAATTCCGTGTCACCGCTTACAATGAAACCGAGCACAAGGGCCTCCTGCGCCATATCTACGTCCGCCGGGGCGCTGTGTCCGGACAGATCCTGGTATGCCTCGTCATCAATGGTAGAAGCATCCCCAAGGCCCATGAACTGATCGGACGGCTGAAAAAGATCCCCGGCTTCACCACGCTGGTGCTGAGTGTCAATACCAGGAAGGGCAATGCGGTGCTGGGTGACGAATTTATCACCCTCTACGGCCCCGGCTATATCGAGGACACCCTCTGCGGTCTGAATTTTAGGCTCTCTCCCCGGTCCTTCTACCAGGTGAACCACCACCAGGCCCAGCGGCTGTATGAAGCGGCCATCGCCCAGGCGGAGATCACCAAAAACGACACGGTGCTGGACCTGTACTGCGGCGTGGGCACCATCACCCTGGCCATGGCGAAAGCCGCCGGGTTGGTCTATGGCATCGAGGTGATCCCCCAGGCAGTGGAGGATGCCAAGGACAACGCCCTGCGCAACGGCATCGAAAACGCGGAATTTTTCTGCGGCGACGCCGGACAGGCGGCCCTGGAACTGGAAAAGCAGGGCATCAAAGCCGACGTAGTGGTTGTAGACCCGCCCCGGAAGGGCCTCAACGCCGACACCATTGAAGCCCTGCACCGCTTCGGTCCCAGACGAATCGTCTACGTCTCCTGTGACCCGGCCACCCTGGCCCGGGACGTGGCCCTCCTCAAGGAGCGGGGCTACCGGCTCAAAAACGCCCTGGCGGCGGATTTGTTCCCCAGATGCAGCCATGTGGAGAGTATCGTGACCATGATCCGGGAATAAGAGGTCTATGATTGTGCAAAAGAAAGGAAATGCCATATGACCAAGTACACTACCTGTTTAGTCAAGAAGCCCATCCCCGGCAGTACGAAAACGGAGGTATTCTGTCAAAAGCGGAGCATTTACACTTCCACCGATCCGGTGTACGTGGTAATCGAGACCATCCTGAACCATTTTGGAAAGCAGGGCTGGTCCCTGTACCAGATGGAAAGCAACATTGCTGAAACTATACTGGTTTTTGAAAGAAAAGCCTAAGGATAAGGCGGGCAAAGATCCGATTTCAATTTCTGACATTCCGGAAGTGATACCATGCTGTTTCTTGGAATTATGTTGACCGTTTTGCTGGCAGTGCTGGCCATTTGCCTGTACTGCTATCGGGTGGCCTTCTACGCCCCGCCCAGAAAAGCCGTCGATCCGGATGTGATCGACATCCCGGAGGGACCCATCTATGAGCCCTTCCGGCCTGTGATGGAGGAGTGGGGCCGCCAGACCCGGGCGCTCCCGCAGGAGCATTTCCATATTACATCCTTCGACGGACTGGACCTCTGGGCCACCTACTACGAATTCGCCCCCGGGGCCCCCATTGAGCTGATGTTCCACGGCTACCGGGGCAGCGCCCAGCGGGATCTGGCCGGCGGCGTCCAGCGCTGCTTCGCCTGCCGCCGCAGCGCCTTCATCGTGGACCAGCGGTGCGCCGGCAGAAGCCAGGGAAAAACCATCACCTTCGGCGTCAACGAGCGCAAAGACTGCCTAAAATGGCTGGAGTTTATGCTGGACCACTTCGGTCCCGACGTCAAGATCCTCCTCACGGGCATCTCCATGGGCGCCGCCACGGTGATCATGGCCGGCGGCGAGGAGCTGCCCCCCAACGTCATCGGCATTCTGGCGGACTGCGGCTACAACAGCCAGAAGGACATCCAGATGAAGGTGATCCGTCAGATGGGGCTGCCGCCCAGGCTCAGCTATCCCTTCGTGAAGCTGGCGGCCAGGATTTTCGGCCGCTTCGACCTGGAGGAAGTGACCCCCGAGGAGGCGGTGCGCCGGATCAAAGTGCCGGTGATCTTCTTCCATGGCGAAGACGACGATTTTGTACCCTGCGACATGAGCCGGAAGCTTTTTGACCTCTGCCCTGCCCGCAAGCACATCTGCACCATCCCCGGGGCCGGACACGGCCTAAGCTTCCCGGTGGACCAGGCGCGCTACCTGCGGGAACTGATGGATTTCTTCGGTCCCGAAGCCTCCGCCCAATAAATATTTGACCCGGCCTGCACTACCGCAGGCCGGGTTTTCCATGTTTTATTCTTCATCCGGCTGCTGTCCGTCATGGGCCAGCCACTTACAGGGGGTCATTTCCATATTGGTAAAGGTGGCCCGGAAGGAGGAGTCCTCGGGGCTGCAGGCGTAGATGCCGAAGCGGATCTTTCCGCCGCCGTTGCACATATGGCAGACCCGCATCTGCTTGAATTTTACGCCGTCCTCGGAACACTCCACACAGTAGTCATCCTCCCGGCGGCTGAACCGGTACCACATGGATTTGATGGAAGCGTCGATCTCGGTGGTGGCCCAGTCGGAGTAGCCGTTGTTGGTCACCACGGTGCCCAGGTGCTGAAAGCTTTCGTTTTCGTACTCGATGGAGCCCTTGAGCCAGTTTTCGCTGTCCAGGTACATGACGATTCCGCACTGGTCAAATCTGTGCTTGCTCTCAAAGGCTGTTTTGACCGTAAAGGAAAAGAACATTTCCTCCGTCTCCATCTGCAGCACCGGAGCATTGTCGTTCCGGAAATGGTAGTAGGTCCGCTGCCACAGGTCTGTGTGGGGAGCCGTGACGATCTCGATCTTATCTTCCGCGATGGTGTAATCCGCGGGCTGTCTTGTCCAGTTCAGTTTCCGGGTGTCAAATTTCACAGGAATCCTCCTTTTACCTAACTCAGCCGTTCATGGCCTGGTCCAGGTCGGCAATCAGATCTTTGGCGTTCTCCAGGCCCACGGACATGCGCAGGAAGCAGTCCGTAATGCCCAGGGCGTTGCGCTCCTCCTCGGGCACATCCGCGTGGGTCTGAGTGGCCGGGAAGGTAATGAGGCTCTCGGGACCGCCGAGACTTTCGGCAAAGGTAATGATCTTCACCTCCGCCAGGATCTTCTGGGCCAGCTCCGGCGTTGCCACGGCGAAGGACAGCATGGCACCGCTGCCCCGGCTCTGGGAAGCGTTGACGGCGTAGCCCGGATGCTCCGACAGACCCACATAATAGACCTTGGTAACGTTTTTCTGACTCTTAAGCCAGGCTGCGATGGCCAGGGCGTTTTCCTGGGCCCGCTCCATGCGGATGGGCAGGGTCTTGATGCCCCGGATCATCAGCCAGCTGTCAAAGGGAGACAATGTAGCGCCCAGGGTGTAGGAGATTTTGTACAGCTTCTCGCTGTAGGTGCCGTCTTTCAGACAGACGAAACCGGCGATGGTATCGTTGTGGCCGCCTAAGTACTTGGTGCCGGAGTGGATGACAATGTCCGCCCCCAGGGCGATGGGGTTCTGGAAATAGGGGCTCAGGAAGGTGTTGTCCACGATGAGGATGGCACCCACGTTGTGGGCAAGCTCGGCGCACAGCCTGATATCCGTCACGTTCATCATGGGATTGCTGGGCGTCTCGATATAGAGGGCTTTGGTATCCGGCGTGACGGCGGCCCGGAGGACCTCCGGGTCGGTGGTATCCACCAGGTCCAGGCAGAGGCCGTTTTTCTTGCCGATGGAATCAAACAGCAGCACGGTACCGCCGTAGAGGTCGGAGGAAGCCACGATCCGGTCACCGGGAGCGAAAAGCTCAAAGACCGCGGTGATGGCCGCCATACCGGAGGAAAAGGCAATGGCCGATTCCGCCCCCTCCAGGGCCGCCACCGTCTCCTGCAGGTGGTTCCGGGTGGGGTTGGTCAGCCGGGTGTAGTAAAAGCGGTCGGGGCTGTGGCCCAGGTCCGGGTGGGCGAAGGCCGCGGTCTGGTAGATGGGCATGCTGAGGCTCTCCCGGCTGTCGGGAAAGCGGTGCTCGCCGCCGTGGACACAGAGAGTTTCCATGGACTGTTTCATGCTGGTTCGCTCCTTCAAACAGGATTTTCCTCCATTATATCCCTTCGGCCCGGATGTGTCAATGAAGTTGACAAACCGGTGGTAAGCCGATATGATTAGAAAAAAGGAGGCAGAAAAATGGTCTATTTGGATACCAGCAAATATCTGGACGCGGTGTGCCGGATGATCGAAGAGGGCCACACCCATGTGCCTGTACCCATCCGGGGAGACAGTATGCGCCCCTTCCTCCGGGGCGGAGATTTTGTGTTCCTCTCCCCCCTGCCCGAAAAGATTCGGCCCGGGGATATCCTGCTCTATCAGCGGCCAAATGGGCAGTATGTGGTCCACCGGGTCTACAAAAAGTCTCCCAGCGGTCACTATATCCTGCTTGGGGATGGCCAGTCCATCCCGGAACCGGTGTCACCCGACGCCTTCCGGGCAAAGGCGGATCGGGTCCGCTGCGGCGGCCAGGACTGCGCCCCCGGCTCCTTCCGGTGGTGGTTTTTCCGCTGTCCCTGGCGGATCTTCGCCCCCTGGCGGCCCCAGATCGCCAAATTGCTGGCGCTGTTCCAGAAGAAGAAATAAGAAAGCCTCCCTTGTGTAAAGGGAGGTGGCACGGCGCAAGCCGTGACGGAGGGATTGTCATGCAATATAAGCATAATAAGAAGCTTGTTCCAATGGCAAAGCAGCTGCGGAAAGAAATGACCAAAGAAGATGGCACAGGGGAGGCGCTGGTCGAAAGATAGCAAGTAGTCGAAATTGTCCTGGACCAACAACCGCAGCTTAATCTATACGCAGCCAATATCGACGTGGAACTCGACCAAATCCAGTCCATCGACGGGGGCCGGGTGGGGGCCTGGGGGAGGGCGGCTCAAAGTCGGGGGATCCAGGTTTGTCCACCTTTGCAGTAACGAAAGACTTTGCGGTCAGCGCATCCCCCAGCCGCTTTCTTTGGTTCGTTTCTTGTGCGGACACAAGAAATGAACACATTACATGTCTTTGAGCAGAACCTGCAAAGGGAGATGGGACTGTTTTCCTCTATACAGACAAGGCCCTGATGCTTTGTGCATCAGGGCCTGTTTATTTCATTACCGAAGCCGCAGGATGGCGAATTTCTCCAGCTTCATCCGCCGGGGACCTTCGTCCATGACGCTGACTGCCTCCCGGAAGAACTGCACCCACTCGGCCGCAGTCATCCGCTGTTTCACACCGCAGTGGAAATAGGGACATTGGGGCATGGCCTGCTTGCCGAACTGCCGGGCGAAGGATTGCTCCACACCCAGGGCGATGGCATGGGGCAGGATGTTATAGAAGTACTCCGGATCGTTTTTCTGGATCCGCTTCAGATCCTCCCGGGACACCTTGCGCAGATAGTGCCGGAAGCCCAGGACCTCCACCGCGTTCTGGCGGCCCAGGGGGGAGCGGCGGCCGCCGTAGGCAGCCATCAGTCCGAAGAGCATCTGACCCAGAGTGCTGCCCAGACCGATGGCCCAGGGGCCGGCCCAGACGCCCAGCAGCACCCAGCCCACAGCGGCACCCAGAGCTGCCCAGAGGAGAGAGCGGAAGCGCAGGTGGAGCTGGTACATACCGCTCTGGATCAGCCAGCCGGAAACCGCGCCCAGAGCACTGAGGAAGAGGGCCAGGATCACCTGGAAGGCGATGATGCCGGTGAAATTCATGGCATAGCACCAGCCGCACAGCAGCTGCACGCCGCAGCCCAGCAGCCGGAAGATCAACGGATTTCCGCACTTAGGATGCATCAGCGTCTTCTTGCCCTGTTTAAACTCAGAAACACGGCAGGCCAGCGCCGCATAGCGCCGGGTGCTCACGTCCACCACGGGACTCTTGGCGAAGAGCGCCCGGAAGGTCTTGATCTCGAAAAGCTGGCGCTCGTTGCCCATGTTCATCCGCTTGTGCAGCCACACCCGGCCCCGGTCATCCAGCCGGATCAGAAGATAGCCCATCTGGGCCCAGGACAGGATCATGCCGGTCAGATCCCCGCCGGACATGGTCAGACGGGTACCCATCTCGCCGGCGGTGCTGCCGTCGGGCGGTGAGGTCCGCCGCTCCCGCAGCAGAGGCATGCCCCGCAGGAAGAGCAGCCAGTAGATAAGGGCCACGCCGGCCAGAATGAGCATGGGCACCAGCTCCGGGTTGCCCACCCGGACATAGGTGCTGACGCCGTCGAACATGCTGGGGGGAACCGTCATGGTCAGAGACAGGGTCTCATGGTCCTTCAGCTGCTGGGTGATGATACCGGTGATCATATTGCTGCTGACGGTATAGTCCAGAAGGGTATCGATGCTGTCCTGGTAATAGGTGCTCTTGAAAATGGGCCGGCCCTGGATATCCTCGGGCACCATGACCGTCAGAGAAACACTCTGCACCGGATACTCAAAACCGCTGAGCAGAGGCAGTTCCAGAGTCAGCTTGTTTTCCTTGGCTTTCTCGTCGAACACCATGTGGACCACGTCGGGAATGGTGAACTTGAAATTGAGCACGTGTTCACCCACGTAGCCCGCGATATCCTTGCCCAGGCTCACCTGCAGGGCGCCGGCGTCCCGGGTGGCATTGACATCCCGGTCATTGAGCTTAACTTTTTCCGCATTCAGGGGCAGAGGGAAGTAAAGGGATTCCACCGCCTGCTCAATGCGCAGCCGGACGGTCATATTGACATCGGCAGCGCCGTTATCGTCCACGGAGGCATAGATCTGGACGCTGGAGGCCGCGCTGTCGGCGCGGGCGGTCAGCGCCAGGCCCAGAACCAAGCACAGGCACAGGGCAAGCGCAAAAATTCGGCGTTTCAGGCGAATTCCTCCTTTTCAGTAAAAAAGTATATTTATGATTTTCTCATTTTACCACGCACCCGGGGAAATTGCAAGGAATTTAGCGGATTTGCCCGGGAAATATCAGCGTTGTCCAACAGGCCGCAAAAACC
>JAZQEP010000040.1:0-4158 GCA_045539075.1 Faecousia sp.
TACTCCCTGAACCCCGGCGACAACGCTCAGCTGGGCACCTTCCTGGGCGCTTTCCAGGGTCCCGAGGTCCCCGGTAAGATCCAGCACGGCTCCGGCTGGTGGTTCAACGACACCAAGACCGGTATGATCGAGCAGATGACCTCCCTGGCCAACCTGGGCTTGCTTGGCAACTTCATCGGCATGCTGACCGACTCCCGCTCCTTCCTGAGCTACACCCGTCACGAGTACTTCCGCCGCATTATGTGCAACCTGATCGGCACCTGGGTGGAGAACGGTGAGTATCCCGCTGATATGGCCGCTCTGGGCGAGATGGTCCAGGCCATTTCCGCCAACAACGCAAAGCGTTACTTCAACATCTAAGCCAATTTCCACAGGCCCGGAAGGATGCTCCTTCCGGGCCTTCTTTTATCATTTTCAACGGAAACGTGCAGATTTTCGATGGCGGATGATTTGTTATTTTCTGACGGTTTATCCAATTATGTCAAGATATACAGACAATTGCCCCGGAAAACTGCAAAAATTAGCTTTCTGCTTTCTTGACGATTTTTGCCCTTCGTGGTATAATCATGATGTAATTTTTCCCGCAAAACCCTTATGACTGACGGATTAAAGTGGAGCACCACACGGAGTAAGGGCAGATATATAGCCGACCGTCTGGGCACACTTTCCTGTTAACAGGTTAGTGCGCCCTTTTATGCTTTTTTGGAGGTTACTATGAAAAAAGTCGGAATTGTCATGGGCAGCGACAGCGATCTGCCCATCCTGCGCAAGGCCATGGACATGCTGGACACCCTGGGTGTCCCCTACGAAACCCACATCTACTCCGCCCATCGCACCCCCGTGGAGGCCCGGGACTTCGCTCTGAACGCCCGCGCGAACGGCTTCGGCTGCATCATCCCCGCCGCCGGCATGGCCGCCCACCTGGCCGGTGCCATCGCCGCCAACACCACCCTGCCCGTCATCGGCATCCCCTGCAAGGGCGGCATGATGGACGGTCTGGACGCCTTGCTCGCTACCGTGCAGATGCCCTCCGGCATCCCCGTGGCAACCGTTGCCGTCAACGGCGGTGTCAATGCCGCTCTGCTGGCCGCTCAGATCATTGCAGTATCCGAGCCCGATCTTGCTGCCAAGCTGGACGCCAAGCGCGCCGGCGATGCCGCCACCGTCCTGAAAAAGGACGCTGCCTTACAGGCAGAACTCAACAAGTAATGCTGTGAACCCACTGTAGGGCGGGGGCTTGCCCCCTCCGCGTTCTGCGGCATATGTCCCGACGGTGGCAAGCCCCCGCCCTACAGATAATTTTGTACATTCCATCCACATTCTGTATTTTTAGAAAGAGGTTAATGAACTATGGAAAACCTGAAACTGCTGTACACCGGTAAGACCAAGAATGTTTACGCTCTGCCCAACAGCAACTGTCTGCTGCTGTTCAAGGACGACTGCACCGGCAAGGACGGCGTGTTCGATCCCGGTGAGAATAGCGTTGGTCTGACCATCGAGGGCGTGGGCGATGTGAACCTGCGCATGTCCATCTACTATTTTGAGAAGATCAACGCCGCCGGCATCCGTACCCACTATGTCAGCGCCGACCTGGCTAACACCACCATGGAAGTTCTGCCCGCCAGGGTCTTTGGCAAGGGCCTGGAAGTTATCTGCCGCCGTAAGGCCGTGGGTTCCTTCTTCCGCCGCTACAACGACTACTGCACCGAGGGTCAGGATCTGCCCTACTATGTGGAGACCACCTTCAAGAACGATGCCAAGGGCGATCCCCTGGTTACCAAGGACGGCCTGGTGGACCTGGGCGTCATGACTGCCGAGCAGTATGATTCCCTGAAGGCTCAGACCCAGGCTATCACCAAGATCGTCGCTGACGATCTGGCTGCCAAGGGCCTGGAGCTGTACGACATCAAGTTCGAGTTCGGCTACGATCCCCAGGGCAACGTCATGCTGATCGATGAGGTGGCTTCCGGCAACATGCGCGTCTACAAGGACGGCCAGTACATCGATCCCATGACCCTGAACAAGCTGTTCTTCGCTTAATATCCGATTCATCCGCATCGACTCGTTTCACCTCTGTCTCCGCGAGCCAGTGCGTATACTGGCGTGGCAGTCTCTTTTCAGAGATTGCCACGTCGCTGTGCTTACACGGTGGCAGAAATTAAGGAGGATATAATTTATGGGTGGTTTTTTTGGGGCTGTGTCCCGTAAAAACTGCAAATATGACGTCTTTTTCGGCACCGACTACCATTCTCACCTGGGTACCAAGCGGGGCGGTCTGGCCTTCTACGATGCCGAAAAGGGCTTTGACCGTCAGATTCACAATATTCAGAGCACCCCCTTCCGCACCAAGTTCGAGGGAGACTTAAAAAACATGGACGGCACCATCGGCATCGGCTGCATCTCCGATACCGATCCCCAGCCCCTGCTGGTCCGCAGCCACCTGGGCATGTTCGCCATTTCCATCGTGGGCATCATCAACAATATGGATGAGATCGTGGAGAAGACCTTTTCCGCTCCCGGCCACTATTTCATGGCCATGTCCAACGGCAAGGTCAATTCCGCCGAACTGGTGGCAGCCCTCATCAACCGCTCCAGCGACCTGGTGGAGGGCATCAAGTACGCCCAGTCCCTCATTGAGGGCTCCTGCACCATTTTGATCCTCACCGAGGATGGCATCATCGCCGCCCGTGACAAGGTGGGCCGTCTGCCCATCGTCCTGGGTAAGAACGAGCTGGGCCACTGCGTGTCCATGGAGTCCTTCGCCTGTCAGAAGCTGGGCTATGAGCCCTGCTACAACCTGGGCCCCGGCGAAATCGTGAAGGTCACCGTGGACGGCTACACCCAGCTGGCTGCGCCCGGGGATAAGATGAAGATCTGTGCCTTCCTGTGGAGCTACTATGGCTATCCCAACTCCAATTACGAGGGCATGAATGTGGAAGTCATGCGCTGCCGCAACGGCGAGATCATGGCCCGGGAGGAAGAGCGCAACGGCACCATGCCCGATGTGGACTACATCGCCGGTGTCCCGGATTCCGGTCTGCCCCACGCCATCGGCTACGCCAACCACTCTCACAAGCCCTTCTCCCGTCCCTTTGTCAAGTACACCCCCACCTGGGCCCGGTCCTTTACCCCCAGCAACCAGGAGATGCGCAACCTGGTCGCCGAGATGAAGCAGATCCCCGTTCCCGAGCTCATCGAGGGCAAGAAGCTGCTGCTGGTGGATGACTCCATCGTTCGCGGCACCCAGCTGCGGGAGACCGTGGATTTCCTGTACCGCAGCGGTGCCAAGGAAGTGCATATGCGCTCTGCCTGTCCGCCCATCATGTACAGCTGCAAGTACCTGAATTTCTCCCGCAGCAACTCCGAAATGGAGCTGCTGACCCGCAAGACCATCCAGGATCTGGAGGGTAACGTGGGCCAGCACCACCTGGAGGAGTACGCCGACGCCACCACCGAGCGTGGCAAGATCCTGCTGGATACCATCTGCAAGCAGATGGGCTTCGACTCCCTGGGCTACCAGACCCTGGACGGCCTGCTGGAGGCCATCGGCCTGGACAGAGATAAGGTCTGTACCTACTGCTGGACGGGCGAAGAATAAGCCGGCAAGGCCGGTGGCCAATACGAGCCTGTCAGGCTGGCAGTAGTCGTTACGCCATCGGGTCTGCCCGGTTCGTTACCTTTTATTTGATCTTAAAAACATAACTCTGATAAAGGAGCTACATAATCATGGATCACAAGAATTCCCATTCCGCCAGCTACGCTGCTGCCGGTGTTGACATCACCGCCGGCTACCGCGCCGTGGAGCTGATGAAGAAGCACGTGGCCCGTACCCGCAACGAAGGCTGCCTGGACGATGTGGGCGGCTTCGGCGGCTGCTTTGGTCTGCCCATTGCCGGCATGGAGGAGCCCGTCCTGGTCTCCGGCACCGACGGCTGCGGCACCAAGGTGAAGCTGGCCATCCTGATGGACAAGCACGACACCATCGGCATCGACGCGGTTGCGATGTGCGTCAACGACATCATCTGCTCCGGCGCGAAGCCCCTGTTCTTCCTGGACTACATCGCCTGCGGCAAGAACGTGCCCGAGAAGATCGCGGAAATCGTCGGCGGCGTGGCGGAAGGCTGCGTTCAGTCCGGCTGCGCGCTGATCGGCGGCGAG
>JAZQEP010000041.1:0-57233 GCA_045539075.1 Faecousia sp.
CCCGGCTGGATCGTCGGTATCGTCCTGGTCGGCATCTGCGCTCTGATCTTCATCGGCGGCACCCAGCGTCTGGCCTCCGTCACCGAGAAGCTGGTTCCCATCATGGCAGCCATCTTCCTGGCCGGCGGTGTCATCGTTCTGGTGGCCCGGATCAAGTACATCCCCGCAACCTTCGGTATGATCTTCAAGTACGCCTTCCAGCCTCAGGCTATCATTGGCGGTGCCTTCGGTATTGCTATCAAGACTGCCATCTCCCAGGGCGCAAAGCGCGGCCTGTTCTCCAACGAAGCCGGTATGGGTTCTACTCCCCACGCTCACGCACAGGCTAACGTTGCTCATCCTCACGAGCAGGGCGCCGTGGCTATGGCCGGTGTCTTCATCGACACCTTCGTGGTCCTGACCCTGAACGCTCTGGTCATCATCTCCACCCTGTACACTGAGGGCGGCATCCTGGCCAATGGCTATGTGGGCGACGTGGTCAACACCATCGGCAAGACCAACCTGGCCCAGACCGCATTCGGCGTGGTCTTCGGTGAGAACCTGGGTGCCATGTTCGTGGCAGTTGCCCTGTTCTTCTTCGCCTTCTCCACCATCCTGTCTTGGAACATGTTCGGTAAGATCAACATCACCTACCTGTTCGGCAAGAAGGGTGTCCTGGTTTACACCATCATCTCCCTGGTCTTCATTTTCCTGGGCACCATGATGTCCTCTGACCTGGTTTGGGAGCTGACCGATACTGCCAACTATCTGATGGTTCTGCCCAACGTGGTGGGCCTGGTTGCCGGTACCGCTGTGGTTACTGCCCTTGTCAAGGAAGGCAAGGACCTCAAGGCCAAGAAGTAATTCCTGACCCGAATTACATTATCCTTCCAAACAAGAAGGCCGCTCCCTATGGGGGCGGCCCTTTTGTTGCAAAAGACATATTATATAGTAAGGGCCGCTCCTTTCGGGACGGCCCTTGACTTATTCGTTTTCCATCAGCGTGGAGTATTCTTCCTTGCCGATGACCTGGTACACACCCTCCACATCCTCGTCCATGATTTCCAGATGGGGCTCCTCGGCCTTGTAGTATACGCAGGTGCCGCAGGAGGAGGAGAGTTTGCGGGGAACCGGCATCATACGGGCCATGAAACCCAGGGAGGTGAGCTTCCGGCTGGTCATCAGCGCGGACAGGTGGGTATGAAAGGTGGCGATGTATTCTTTCATTACTTGTTGAGATCCAGCTTGTAGTCGGGGCCGTCCTGGGTCACGGTAACCTTGTAGCCGCAGGAATTGGCATAGCGGGTGATGTTCTCAACGGCGCACTGATCATCAACCAGCACGACCAGAGCGGCGGGATTGTCGGCCTTAACAGCCTTCTGCACCATGACCACGGGCATGGGGCACAGGAAACCTCTTGCGTCAACCATCATTAGTTCCTCCTTAATTCTTGGCCTTCTTGGGCAGGTGCACCAGAGAGATGACAAGCAGCACTGTCAGAGCGATGAACACAGCGACCTGACCGTTGGTCTTGATGCCGCCGACGATGTACTCACCAGCCTCGCTGACGGAGTCAGCGGAACCGGCCAGACCGAAGTTGTGAGCCAGAGCGGCACCGGCCATCATACCGAAGACGGTGACAGCGCTGTCGCCGTTGCCGGAGCCGGCCAGGATCAGCTGGCGCAGGGGGCAGCCGCCCAGGAGCACGGAGCCCCAGCCGACCACGACCATGCCCAGGAAGTTCCACAGATGAGCGCTGTGGGCCACGGGCTGGCTCTGGAAGCCCAGCTTGAACTTGCCAATGATCAGGTTACCAACCAGGGCAAACAGGAAGATAGCGACAAAGCCGTAGAGCAGCTTAAAGTCCTTGAACATGATGCTGTCGCGGATACCGCCAGCCATGCACAGACGGCCTCTCTGGGCCAGGGCGCCCACGATCAGAGCGATCACGAAAGCAACCAGGACGGGAGCCTGCATGGAGCCGGGGCCCTTCTCAGATATCTTGAACAGAGTGGGAACCAGTAGGAACAGGATCAGCAGACCTGCAAAGACAGCGGGCAGAACAGCGCCTTCAGCCTTGGGGGCGTCGTAAGCACGCTTCAGGGAGAAGCCCTTGTTCAGGAAGATGGTACCAATGTAGATACCGACAGCGAAGCCTACCAGAGCAGTCAGAGCGTTCAGATCGCCGCCTGCCAGACGCAGAACCATACGCAGGGGGCAGCCCAGGAACACCAGTGCACCGATCATGACCAGAGCGCCCAGTACGAAACGGACAGCGGGGGAGGAGCCGGCCTTGGCACGGAATTCCTTGGTAGCGACGGCCATGATGAATGCACCGATGACCAGACCGGGAATTTCAGGACGGACATACTGCACAACAGCAGCACCATGCATGCCGCAGGCACCCACGATATCACGCAGGAAGCAGGCAATACAGAAGCCCATGTTGACGGGGTTGCCCATCAGGGTCAGCACGACGGCTGCGATACCCACAGCGGCACCGGCCAGAACGACCAGCCAATTTACTTTTTTCAAAACCATTCGCCTCTCTTTTTGTGAAAATATCCCCATAGGGGTACATCCATTATAGAGAATACTGTCAGAAAAAGCCAATCCATAATATGAATTCATCAACGCTATTATCGATAAAACCGATAAAATGCAAGGAACTTCGAATCTGTACGTAAAAAGAAATCAAGGTGTGACTACTGCGGGTAATCACACCTTGACTATAAATTGATTGCAATAATCCGGCCGAACCCCAACGGGGGGCACAGTGCGGATATCAGTTCGCGCTCTTCAGCTGCTGCTCTTGAATAAAGCGGACAAATTTATGCTCCAGACTGGTCAGAATGGTATCCTTGCGCCAACACAGGTAGATCTTTCGGAAGGCACCGCCTGCGTCCAGATCAAAGGCCAGAAGCTTGCCCTCCTTCACATCCTCCCGGACAGTGAGCCAGGAAATAACGGAGATACCAAGACCCCGGCTGACACTGGAACGGATGGCCTCCGGATTGTCGATCTGAGCCACGATATTCAGAGATTCCTTGGAAATGCCGCACTGGTTTAAGTAGGCATTCATTGCCTGGCGTGTGCCGGAGGACTCTTCCCGGAGAATCATGGGACGGTCCAGCAGATCGCGGCCTGTGACCCCCTGGGCCTGGAGGGAAATATAAGGATCCTGGTTGGCGGTGATGACCACCAGCCGGTCTTCGGCCACTGCATGGTAGTGGAAGGCCTGGCGATTGTCGGCGGTGCCGACAAAGCCGAGACGGCATTTGCCCTGCTCTAAGTAGCGGTGGATCTGCATGCTGTCCCCCCGGAGCTGCACATAGCGGCTGCCGGGACACTGGACCAGGAATGCTGCCATCAGTTCAGGCATCAGACACTGTCCGGGCACTGAGGAGGCACCCAGGGTCAGCTGGTTTTCCATGCTCTGGTCGCCCATGTCCTGCAGCGCCTGGCACTGGTTTAAGATATGCTTGGACTCCCGATAAACCCGCTCGCCCTCCTCGGTCAGAGCGACCCGCTGCCGGGCGCCCCGCTGAATCAGGCGTACGCCAAGGATCCGCTCCAGGGCGCTGATATGGGAGCTGATGGTGGACTGGGTCAGGTACATGGCTTCTGCGGCCTTGGTAAAACTGCGGTATTCGGCGGTGGCAACAAAGGCCTCCAACTGCTTGAGATTGATTTCCAACATAGTTTTAATCCTCTAAATTTTTCCTTTCCCCAGTGACAAACGAAAAACGCTGTGCTATACTGCAAGAAAAGGAGGGATAATCATGCGTACGATTTATCTTGATAACGGCGCCACGTCGTTCCCCAAGCCAGAGGGTGTAAGCCAGGCCATGAAAAACTATATGGACCAGGTGGGTGCTACCATCAACCGCAGCGTCTACGGCAGTGCCCAGGATGCGGGACTGGTGACCTTGCAGCTGCGGGAGGGACTGGCAAAGCTCTTCCATTTTACGGAGCCGGCCACCCATGTGATCCTGACGCCAGGCGCCACCTGGGGTCTGAACATGGTCATCAAGGGCGCGCTGAAGCCCGGTGACCACTGCATTGTCAGTTCCATGGAGCACAACGCGGTGATGCGTCCGTTGCTGCAGCTGAAGGGCGTGGAATACGACCGGATTCAGTGCAGCCGGGAGGGCTTGCTGGATCCTGCGGATGTAGAAAAGCTGATTCGCCCCAACACGAAGCTTCTGGTCATGGCCCACGGCTCCAATGTTTGCGGCAGCGTCCAGGATGCGGCTGCGATGGGTGAGATCTGCCATCGGCACGGCATCGATTTTGTGCTGGACGCAGCCCAGACCGCGGGACATTATCCCATCGATTTTGAGACTTTCCATCTGTCCGCCCTCTGCGTTCCCGGTCACAAGGGCCTGCTGGGCCCCAGCGGTATCGGTGCGCTTCTGATGCGTGATGATTTTGCCCGGAAGATCGATGTGATCGTGGCCGGCGGCACCGGCAGTGCCTCCGACAGCGAATATCTGCCGGACTATTTGCCGGACCGGTTTGAATCCGGTACCCCCAATATGCCCGGTGTCTACGGCTTTGAGGCAGCGGTCCGTTTTGTCAGCGACAGGGGTGTGGATGCCCTGCGGGAGCATGAGATGGCCCTGTGCAGCCGCTTCTTAAATGGCCTTAAGGAAATCCCCGGCGCGGCAATGTGCGGCACCTGGGATTTAAGTCGCCGGGTCGGCGTGATCTCTGTGGATTTTGAGGGCCAGGACAATGCGCTGGCCGCCTTCCGGCTGGAAACCGAGTTCGGAATCCTCACCCGCTGCGGCCTGCACTGTGCTCCTTCGGCCCATAAGACGCTGGATACGTTCCCCAGGGGAACCGTCCGGTTCTCCCTGGGGTTTGCCAGCACGGAAGAAGATGTGGATGCGGCCTTAGCCGCCATCCGGGCAATCAGCGAAGCTTGATTCTGGCACCGCCCTGATATTCTGCCACCGTTCCGATGCGCTGCGCGCTGGGGACGGTGGTTTTCAGTTCTTCGAAGAGGGCGTCGGCATCCTCGGGGGCCACGGCGATCATCAGGCCGCCGGCGGTCTGGGGATCGTACAGCAGATCCTGCTTGGCCAGCTCGATATCACCGGCATCCACGGCCTTCTGAGCGAAGCGGCGGTTGCGGTACATACCGGCGGGCAGGATGCCCATCCGGGCCAGCTCCAGAGCCTCGGGGATCAGGTCGATGGCGTCCACATTCAGGGTGATCTCGGTATCGGAGCCCTGGGCCATCTCGTAGCTGTGGCCGATGAGGCCGAAGCCGGTGACGTCGGTGCAGGAATGGACATTGTACTTGACCATGGCGTCCCGGGCGGATTTATTCAGGGTGGTCATCATCTTGTAGGCCAGATCCATGGACTCCTTGCTGGTCAGCTCAGCCTTGTGGCCGGTGGTCAGCACGCCGATGCCGATGGGCTTGGTCAGAAGCAGCACGTCGCCGGGCTTGGCACCGGAGTTGGTGAGCATCTTGTCGGGATGGACGAAGCCGGTAACGCTCATGCCGTACTTGGGCTCGGCGTCGTGGATGGAGTGGCCGCCGGTGATGATGGCGCCGGCTTCATAGCACTTCTCATAGCCGCCGCGCAGGATCTCGTGGACAGCTTCCTTAGGCATGTCCTCGGGGATGCACAGCAGGTTCAGTGCCAGCTTGGGTTCGCCGCCCATGGCGTACACGTCGGACAGGGAGTTGGTAGCGGCGATCTGACCGAAGAGCCGGGGATCATCCACCATGGGAGGGAAGAAGTCCACGGTCTGGACCAGTGCCAGGTCATCGGAAACCTTGTAAACGGAGGCGTCATCGCTCTTGTCGAAGCCCACCAGCAGATTGGGATCGTAGTGGACCTGCAGGCCATCCAGCAGTTGTGCC
Source organism: Faecousia sp. (assembly GCA_045539075.1). Taxonomy (GTDB): domain Bacteria; phylum Bacillota; class Clostridia; order Oscillospirales; family Oscillospiraceae; genus Faecousia. The sequence goes on from JAZQEP010000041.1 coordinate 5,861, forward strand.
AGGACACCGGCGCCCACCTTGGCACCGCAGCCGCCGCAGCTTGCAAGCTTAGTTAATTTCACATTCTGTTCAGCCATATGTAACACTCCTTGCAATGGTAATTATTGATAAAACCGATTATAAGTTACCACACCTTTCGACAGGTGTCAAGCCGAAATGAGCTTTTTCGATGTTTTTGTGCTGATATCGGTTCTGCCAATATTTAGAAAAAGGAGGCGGAAGTTGTATTTTTACCGCGCTGCGAAACAACCGTCCGGCGTTTTGCGCCGGACGGTTGCACTTTATTCCCTTTTATCCAGCCTTGTCATGCCGATGAGGATGGAACCCAGGCTCAGCACTTCGCAGATGATGGCCCCCAGGGAGAATACAGCGATATTGTAGATCAGCCAGGAGGGGGAACTGATAAGTCCAAACCGGCGGATGGCCTTTGCGTCCTGTCTGCGGAAGCTGAGGGTAGTGGCCGTCATACCAATGACCGGGAGTGATTCCACGATCAGATTGACCGTGGTGGGCTCCTTTCCCAGGACCGTAAAGGTCAGCGCATAGCTTAGCAGGAAGGTAAGGACAAATCCGGCCAGCCAGGCAGGGTGATTGGCCCGGAAACGGTCACGGTTCAGAAAAATGATAGCCCGTAGGGCGCTGATCAGATTCAGAATGCAGCCCATAGTTGCTCCCAACAGCCAGAAATTCACGGCAAACAGCGCAGAGCCGCAGAGCTGAAAGCCAATGGCACCGCTGCGGGTCTTCCGCTGGTAGGACAGGATATTGAAGCCCATGGCCAGGATCCCCACTGCCTGGGCGATTACCTGCGTAGTATCCATCTCAATCCTCCGCCTTCAGCCGTCCGGAGTCGATGAGCTCCTGTCTGAATTCCTCCGGGTGCTTCCGGTAATAGTCCTGGTGGTATTCTTCCGCGGGGTAGAAGCTCTTGAAGGGCTCCACGGCGATATACGCCTTCATCTCCTCCTCTTCCTCCAGATGCCGGATGCCCTCCAGTGCAATTTCCCGCTGGCTCTCATTCAGATAGTACACCGCCAGGGTGTAGGAATGGCCCCGGTCGATGAACTGTCCGTCTGGGTCGAAGGGATTGACAGAGGCAAGAAAGATGTCGAACATCCGCTCAAAGCTGACCTTCTCCGGATTGTAGTCCACCCGGATGGTCTCCCGGTGTCCGGTGCGCTGGTATTTCACATCTTCGTAGGTGGGATTCACCTCATCGCCGCCGGAGTAACCGCTGACCACACTGTAGACCCCATCCATCTCCCGGAAGGTGGGAGTGATGCACCAGAAGCAGCCGCCTGCGAAATAAACGGTCTGTACAGGATTCATGAGATACATTCCTTTCAAAAGTGAAAATTGTTTTATCCCATTATAGTGCAACTTGCGTCAGATTACAAGAACCAGTCGTTGTACCGCTGTTACCTTTTACATTTCCCGGCAGATGTTCATCTTTGCGCCGGGCAGCATTTTGTTAAAAGTGATGCAGCACCATATCGAAAACAAAGCGCATTCCCGGCAGCAGGCTTTCAATTTCCACGAATTCCTCCCGGGTGTGGGCACCGTAACCCCGGTAGCAACCCAGACACAGGGCAGGGACACCCCGGGACAGGGGAATATTGCAGTCCGTAGACCCGCTGGAAAAGGTCAGTTCCCGGCCGTAGTGGCGCAGCGTGGCCTCCTGGGCCCGCAGTGTCATGGCGGCCATGGCAGCTTCGTCCACGCTTCCGGAGCAGGGACGGTCACCCACCAGGGTGACGGTGACCGTGATGCCCTTGGTCCGGTAGAAGTCCAGGGCGGCGTTCAGATGCCGCTCCATGATGGCCAGGGCTTCCGCTTCATCGGACCGGAACTCATAGAGCATTTCCGCGTGCTGGGCGATGGTGTTCACCGACGTGCCGCCGGAGATGGTGCCCACATTGTAGGTGGTCTTACCCAGGGGCGGGACCTTGATGGTGTAGAGGGTGTCGATGAGGGAAGCCAGATAGGCGATGGCATTGCGGTTGCCGAAAGCGCCGTAGGAATGGCCGCCCTCGGTGTCGATGGCGATGCGGTAGCGTTTGGAGCCGACTGCCCGGTTGACACAGCGGCATTCTCCGCCGTCAAAGCTGATAAACTCCCGGATCCTGTCACCGAAGGTGTCAAACAGATGCCGGATGCCCTTCAGATTGCCCAGACCCTCTTCACCGGCGTCGATGACCAGAAGAATACCAAAGTCCCTGGGCTGCAGCTTTCGTTCCAGCAGGTACTTGGCGGCCATCAGCAGGGCGCAGACAGACGCGGTGTCATCGCCCGCGCCGGGACAGAAGATTTTACCATCCTCCACGCGCAGGGGAAGAAGGTCGGTGTCCGGGAACACCACATCGCTGTGGGCGGCGAAGACTGCAAGAGAGTTGGTTTCCGTGACCCCCAGGGGCAGGATCACATTCATTGCTGCATCCAAATACGCTTCGCTTCCGCCGCTGGAGCGGAGCCAGTCCAGAATAAATGCCGCCCTTTTTTCTTCCCGGTTGGAGGGGGCGGGGATTTGGGCCAGAGTCAGAAGAAGGTCCAGATGCTCCTGCCGGTGTGCTTCAATCCAGGATAAATAGTCAGACATGATAGTTCACTCCTCATAGGCTTTGATAAGTCTTTTTGTGTCTACTATACCAGAAATTCAAGGTTTTTCAAGGATAGCCCCGCCAGCTTTATGCTTCTGCATCGATTCTTATCAGGTGTATATCGATAAGGATCAATTTGGGACTTGCGTAGTTGAAGGTTGCACGCGATATATGCAACAGGGGTCAGGTTTACATCTTCCTGTGAAGGGATAACCCTTCGAAAAAGGAGGCATGAGATGTTAACATTCAAATTTACAGGAGCAGATGGAAAAATGATCATACCGGAGATACTGACATCCGGAATGGTAGGCAAGCAGGTGAGACTGGAATTCTCCGAGGAATGGGCTCAGATGCGGAAAACAGCAGTATTCACCGCCGGCGGGGTGACGCGGGACGTAGTGGATCCGGGAGAGATCGTGGAAATCCCGGCGGAAGTGCTGGCCCGGCCTATGGCGTGGCTGCATGTGGGCATCTATGGTGTATCCGATGACGGCGCCCGGGTGACGCCAACGATCCGGGCCATGGGCCCGATGGTACACCCCGGAGCCGATCCGGCGGAGGATCCGGGCGTTGATCCGGACCTGCCTGTGTGGGTACAGATCATGAAGGGTATCGGAGATCTTCAGAATCTAACCACGGAGGCAAAGGAAAACCTGGTGGCGGCTGTCAACGAGGTTCTGGCCAGGGCATCTGAAGAATGCGAGCTGACGGATGAAATCCGGGCCGAAATCGAAACAGCATTGCAGAAAGCAAAGGACAGCGGTGAATTTGACGGCAAAGATGGCGAGAAGGGCGAACCCGGCGAACAAGGTCCAACCGGACCGCAAGGCCCCCAAGGTGACAAAGGCGAGGATGGCAACTCCATCCACCATTGCACCTACGACAGCACGCTGAAGAGTCCCAGCGGATCTATGGCGTATTCGGATGGTTTCTACTTCCCAAACGGAGACCCGAAGAAAAATGACCTTTTCGTAACCAAGTCCGGCTATGTCGGCCGTATCAAGAGTATCAAGACCAGCACCAGCAACCAAGGTAATTCCAGCACATTGCTTTCCTATCAGTTTGTAGCTGACCTCAACGGACAGGACTATGTTCTGACCGAAGATGACAAACAGGAAATCGCAGAGCAGGTGGCTGAGTTGGTGGATGTTCCGGATTCCACCAACAAAAATTACATTGAACTTCTCCCGGAGTCAAGTTATCCCCTAAACGCTATGGAAATGGTGCAGATCGACAAAGCCCTGCCGCTTATCGCCGGGAAAACCTATCTTGTTGTATGGAACGGTGTCAGCTATGAGTGCGATGCGTATAAAGATGGCGCTGGATTAACGACGCTGGGTGCCGATGACTATCCGTTCTGTATTGAGTATTATGACACCGATGATACCGAAGTGTATCCTATGGACGGTTCTGCCAGCGTTACTCTGGCGGTTTATCTGATTTGCGAACCTGTCAAAACCGTCAATGGCGTTTATCCCGATGAAAATGGCAATGTGGAAATCACACTTCCTAAATTGGAACTGGCTGCAACCCTTGAAGACGGCACCAATGTGACCTACAAACTGTATGGTGAGAAGGTGACAGAATGAATCTGGACAATGTGAAGCATGTGGCCATTGGCGGAAAGAGTGCTGTGCGGTTGGAGATTGATGGCGTAGTCTTTTGGAAGGGCTTGCCCGGTGGCTATACGCCACTGGATTATATCGAAACCACAGGCACACAGTACATTGATACTGGATTCATACTAAATCAGGACAGTCGCGTTGTCTGCGAGTTCATGTTCAAGGGGGGCGTGGGTGTCTACGGTGCCAGAAATACCGTTGCCACCCGGAACTTCTCTATGTGTGCCATCAGCGGCGCTTGGCAGATGGGTTATGGCGATGGTGTAATCACCGGTACGATCAAAGCTGACACTACCAATTGGCACGTTGCCGACCAGAACAAGAATAACCTCTACATTGATGGTGAGTTAGCCGCCACAGTAGATTATATTGAGTTTACAACGCCAAAAGCAATGGCTATCGGTGCGATTCGTGCAGGTTCGGTTTACTATGGAGAAGGTCGTTATCGTGGCTGTCAGGTTTATGACAACGGCGTTCTGGTGCGTGACTTTATGCCGTGTAAAGACCCGGACGGAAATATCGGTATGTACGACACACTGAATGCCAAATTTTACGGCAATGCGGGCATAGGCGTGTTTACCGCTGGTTATTTGGAATAAGAATAATACACGTCGAATCTGATCTCCCAAATACCCAAACGCAGAAAAGACCAATCCGAAAGGATTGGTCTTTTTCTGGTGGGAGAGGACGTATTCGCTTCGCTGCGGCGAAGCCAGGTTGGTTGTGGCATGCCACCGGCATATTGCTAAAAGCCGCCTTTCAAATGCAGGAACAGGGAGGACGGATTCGGTTGCATTTTCATTCCCGGAGGGAAGAAATAGTGGTGGGGGAGAGGCTGGATTCGTTTGCATTTCTGCCCGGGGGGGCAGAAATAGAGGATTCGCTCCGTCAAGCCGTCGCGAGTAAGGCTCCACCGGAGCCTTACATTGAATTGTTCGAATCCGCCTGCAATACAAAAAGTCCAACACCATATGGTGTTGGACTTTTTGTGGTGGGGGGGGGCGGGTTCGAACCATCGAAGCGATACGCAGCAGATTTACAGTCTGTCCCCTTTGGCCACTCGGGAACTCCCCCATATTCACTTACGGCTCGGTGGAGCCGGTAGACGGACTCGAACCCCCGACCTACTGATTACAAATCAGTTGCTCTACCGACTGAGCTATACCGGCGAGCTCTCGAACCGAACACGCTTATTATAGCACGGGATTTAAAAAAGTCAAGCATTATTTTATTATTTTGCGAACTTTTTTGCAAAATGTGATTTTGTTTGGAAATTTTCCGGAAATAAGGGGAAATACGATATTTTTCACTGTAAAAAATACCCTTGTCTCAGATTGAGACAAGGGTACGGAAATCTGCTGCACAAGAAATCTTACTTGTGGTTGACGTCGTAATTGCGGCCGAACTGCAGGTTCAGATTGGCAAAACGGCTGGTGGTGGACTCGTGGGTGGGATGCTTGGGCTCTGCCTTGGGAGCGGAGTCGGTGGTGGTGCCCACCAGAGCCTCCAGATTCTGGGAGATCTCATCGGCCACGTCCAGGTTGTTTTCTTTGTCGTAGTCAAAAACCTGTGCCTTGGGAGCGGCGGGGGCATTGGCAGTCTTGATACGCTCCAGTGCCTGGATGCAGCCATTCAGCTGCTCCTGCAGCTCATTGATCTTCTGGGTTGCAGCCTTGCGGGCCTCTTCCACCCGGGCGTTCTCCGCGGCGATCAGGGCATCGGTGTTGCGGGTGTTGACTTCGGCGGTGGCGCTGGCGTTGGAGAGCATCTGAGCTGCCTTGGCTTCGGCCTCACGAACCATCTTGTCGCAGGTCTTCTGGGCATTGACGATGGCATCCTTCATGGAAGCCTCATTCTTGCGGTATTCTTCCAGCTTGCCCACCAGAACACGCATCTTGCTCTTGAGCAGGGCATTTTCCTTATACAGGGTCACATAGTCCTCGGTCAGAGGCTCCAGGAATTCGTCCACATCATCCATCTTATAGCCGCCAAAGGTGGCCTTGGAGAAAGCAATCTGATCAATCTGCTGAGGGGTTAACATTGTACGTTCCTCCTTAACTGGTTAGTTATTTAGACATACTGCTCGACTTCGCTGACCAGGCTCTCCAGATCCCCGGAGACTTCCACACTGCTGGGGCAGAAAATGTAAGCAGACTGGGCAATCTTCTTCACGGAGCCGTCCATGGCGTAAATACAGCCGGACAGGAAGTCCACCACACGGCGGGCGACCTTGGTATCTACATTTTCCAGGTTCATGATCACGACGCGGTTATTCTTCAGATCATCACCGGCGGCGTTGGCGTCATTGAACACATTGGGGCGGAACAGGACGATGTTGTGCTTGACGTCGTTCTTGTTCATGCTCACCACACGGCCGTTGAAGCCGCCGGAAGCGGCGGGAGCGGCAGCGGCGGGGGCAGGAGCGGCAGCGGCGGCTTTGGGGATGGAGTTGAAAGCGTCCTCATAGTCGTCGTCATACTCCTGGGCGGGAGCAGGGGCGCTCTCGCGCTCACGCTCGGGCTCACGGAAGGGGTTGGTACGGCGGGCACCGCGGTTGGAACGGGCGCTGCGGCGGGGCTTCTCCTCTACTTCCTCGTAGTCATCCATGTATTCATCGTCTTCGTCGTACTCATCGTACTCGTCATCGTTGTAGGGCTGGGTAAATTTCTTAACGTTATCCCAAATGCTCATCTCTGTATTTCCTCCTAAAATGTAACCAAATCAATTTTGATGAAGTTTCGTGTAATCGCGGGCGCCAAAAATCGCGGTGCCCACGCGGATCATGGTACTGCCGCAGGCGATGGCATCGGAATAGTCATCCGACATGCCCATAGACAGATACTTAGCCATATCATTATCCCTTACTTTGGCGATTATGTCAACAGAAATATTGTAGATTTTTGAGAAAAATTTGACGTTATCTCCGTTTTTTTGACTAATTGGGGGGATTGCCATGAGTCCTTTTACACGAATGTTCGGAAATTCTCCGATTCTTTCCACCAGGGGAAGTACCTCGTCGGGATGGAAGCCGGATTTGCTCTGCTCCAGCCCCACATTCACTTCCAGCAGAATATCCTGGACGATGCCCTGTTTTTTTGCCTCCTTATCGATGGCGCTGAGCAGCCGTTCAGAGTCCACGCTCTGGATCAGATCCACCTTGCCCACCACGAATTTGACCTTATTGGTCTGCAGATGGCCGATGAAGTGGACGCCGGCGCCCGCATAGGCGTTTTCCGCCAATTTCGCGGTGAGCTCCTGGACTTTATTTTCACCGCAGCAGTCCACACCGGCGGCAATGGCCTCCCGGACGGCTGCGGCATCATTCATTTTTGTGGCGGCGCAGAGAAGGATCTCCTTGGGATCCCGGCCGGCGGCAATGGCCGCGGCTTCCATCTGGGCACGGATCTTTGCCACATTTTCAGCGATAGACATAATAATCAGTTCCTTCTTTCTTTGAGGTGCGGTATGAATGCAGAATGCAAAATGCACAATGCAGAATGAAGGATTATTTTGCATTCTGCATTTTGAATTATACATTTGAAAAAGGCGACGGATGTGACTCCGTCGCCTTTTTGCGTTAAGCAGGTGTTGCGGCTGCTTTCAGCGGCTTGATGGGGACAAGGGTGGAGATGGCATGCTTGTAGATCATCTGCTGCCTGCCGTCAGACACCAGAACCACCACGAAGCTGTCAAATCCCGTGATGACCCCACGGAGCTGGAAGCCGTTCATGAGAAACAGTGTCACCGGGACCTTGTCACGGCAGCATTCCTTCAGAATGGCATCCTGTAATGTTGTGAATTCAGACATATGTATACCCTCTTTCTTGGCTTTTTGGCATACATATCCTATCAATTTTTACTTGTCGGTATCGACTAAAAGCTGTCGAGCCTGCCGGAGAATTTCTTCGGCGGAAGTATCGGCTGTTCTGGTGAGCCAGTGGATATTCTTATTCCGTCTGAACCAGGTCAGCTGCCGCTTGGCATAGTGGCGGGAGGCTTTTTTCAGATCCTCCGCGGCTTCTTCGATGGTCATGCTGCCCTCCAAGGCCGCTATAAATTCCTTGTAGCCGATGGCCTGCATGGCGGTGCAGCTCTTGGGAACTCCACTGTCCAGAAGCTGCCGGATCTCCTCCACCAGGCCCTGCCGCAGCATGATGTCCACCCGCAGATCGATTCGGTCGTAGAGCAATTTCCGGGGCTCAAAGTCCAGGCCGATCCAGAGGGGATCAAACCGGGGCGGAATGGCCTGGGTGCGCAGATTGTGGGCGGTGATGGTCTCACCGGTCTCATAGAAAACCTCCAGCGCCCGGATGATCCGCCGGGGATTCCGCTGGGAACGATCAACAGCATCGGGGTCTACAGCATTCAATTCCGCAAGCATGGCATCCAGTCCTACAGCGGCAAATTTTTCTTCCAGCCGTTCCCGGTGGCCGGTAGCGGGGAAGGGGGCGAAGTCGTTGCCTTTGATCAGAGAATCCATGTAAAGGCCCGTGCCACCGGCGATGATGGCGGTCTTGCCCCGGGCAGTGATGTCCTCCACAATGGGCGTTGCCATTTCGCAGTAGCGGCTGACGGAGAAATCCTCATCCGGATCGCAGATATCGATCATGTGATGCACGATGCTATCCATCTCCGCGGGAACGGGCTTTGCGGTTCCGATGGTCATGCGGCGGTAAATCTGCATGGAGTCGCAGGAGACAACCTCGCCGTTTGTAAATTTCGCCAGCTCCACTGCCAGGGAAGTCTTGCCGGAGGCCGTAGGCCCGGCAATGCAGATGATATTTTTCATAGGCTTAACGCCTCCAATCAGGTTCGCTTAAACTGCTTCTCCAGCTGCTTTTTGCTCAAGGTCACGCAGATGGGGCGGCCGTGGGGGCAGTATTTGAGGTCTTCCCGGGCCATGACCTGCTTCACAACTGCCAAAAGCTCTGCCTCGTCATTGTGCCAACCGGCCTTGATGGCAGCCTTGCAGGCCACCGTGTGCAGCAGCTCGTCCCGGACAGTCTCCGGCTTGGCGCGTTTACCGGCCAGCAGATCGGAAGCCAGGGTCTCGATGGTCTCAGCGGCCTCATCCGTGCCCAGATCCATGGGGATCTGACGCAGCAAAATGGTGTTCTCACCGAATTCTTCGATCTCAAAGCCCAGCTCGGTGAGCATTTCCCCATTGCCCAGCAGTTCTCCCGCGGCGGCGGGACTCAGGCGGACGGAAATGGGAGAGAGGAGGACCTGGGAGGAGATCTTCTCCTGGTTGGCCTTCAGCTTTTCAAAAAGGATCCGCTCGTGGGCGGCGTGCTTGTCGATGAGGAACGCGTTGTCCCCCTGCTCCACAATAATATAGGAGTTGTAAAGCTCACCCACCATCCGCCAGTCGGGCTTCTGCGGCAGTGCGATGACTTCCTGCTCCATTTCCGGCTCCGGCTCTGGCGCCGGAGTGGCAGCAGGCTTGTGTTCCTGGATTTCGGGCAGCTTGGCAGGCTCGCTTTTTTTCACAGCTGCCTGCACCGCCGGGGTCATGACGAATTCCCGCAGGGGCATATTGGCGGGCCGCTGGATCTTCTCCACGGTGGCGGCTGCGGCGTCCTGCCTGGGCTTGGGAGCATCTTTCAATGCGGTGGAGAAGGTCTTGAATTCCTCCGTCGTCATAGTCCGGTAGAAATCCTGCCTGGGTTTTTCCTGGGACTTGGGAACTTCCGCCTTTTTGGTGGCGGACATGGGAAGATCCGAGGGCACCAGCAGAGGCTTATTGTTCTTAAAGAGGACCTGAGGCCTGTCCGGTGTCTTGTTCAGCGCGCCCAGAACGCCATAGTGGACGCAGTCAAAGACCGCCTTTTCGTTGAGGAATTTCACTTCCGTCTTGGCCGGATGCACATTCACATCCAGGGTATTGGCGGGCAGATTCAAATGCAGCACGCAGGCGGGGAATTTGCCCACCATGATTTGGTTGCGGTAAGCTTCTTCAAAAGCGGCGGTGAGCAGCCTGGACTTGACGGGGCGGTTGTTGACGAAGAAGGTCTGTAAGCTGCGGCTGGGCCGGGAATCCGTGGGCTTACTGACATAGCCCGTCAGACTGTATTGCTCCCAGCGGCTCTCCACCTTGACCATTTTGGCACAGTCCCGTCCGTAGACGCAGTAGGCTGCCGCCTCCAGGCCGCCGTTTCCGGGGGTGGAGAGCACCTGCTTGCCGTCCCGGACCATCTGGAAGACTACCTCCGGATGGGCAAGGGCCTGCAGCTGTACGGCAGCGGTGACCCGGGAGCCCTCCACGGTGTCGGATTTCATAAACTTCATCCGGGCGGGGGTGTTGAAGAACAGATCCCGGACGATGATGGTGGTGCCGTCGGGGCAGCCAACCTCGCTTTCCTCGGTGATTTTTCCGGCTTCCAGGGTCAGGCTGGTGCCGGCGAGGGAGCCGGGCGTCTTGGTCATGATCTCGATGCGGCTGACTGAGGCAATTGCTGCCAGAGCTTCGCCCCGGAAGCCCATGGTGCCGATGGCGCCCAGGTCTTCAGCGGTGCGCAGCTTGGAGGTTGCGTGGCGGAGAAATGCTGTCCGGGCATCCTCGGCACTCATGCCGCAGCCGTTGTCGGTGATACGGAGATACGTCATGCCGCCGTCCTTGATCTCAATGGTGACCTTGGAGGCACCGGCGTCCACAGCGTTTTCAAGCAATTCCTTGGCCACGCTTGCCGGACGCTCCACCACCTCGCCGGCGGCGATTAAGTTGGCGATATGGGGGGATAATTGGATGATTTTAGGCATAGTAGGACCTCAGAATGTACAGACTCACCGCGTTGATCAGCATATGCGCTGCGATGGGGGCGGCGATGGTATCGGAACGGACGTAGACCCAGGAAAGGTAGATGGTCATGGGGATGTACTGCAGCGCGCAGACACCCAGGTAGAGCGGATCCCTGCCCAAAACCGGCAGCAGCCGCAGGGCCGTGTAGATCAGCAGCGTCAGCAGAAATCCCGCCAGGGGAGAATGCCGGTAGAAATGCGCGAAGATCAGTCCCCGAAACAGCAGCTCCTCGATAACCGGGAGAAGGAGGACCAGGCTGAGAAACGCAGGCAGCGCCGTTTCCCGCACCAGGGGAACGGCCCATTCCCAGGCACCGTTGTAGAACAGGGGGCCTAAGTCGGTGTAGAGGAAGTAGTTGGGCAGGAAGTAATAGATCAGATCATTGGTCAGAACACGGGACAGCTGGCTGATCATGGCGGCCAGTGCTGCCTTGCCAAGAATCTGCCAGGGGGTGACCAGAGGAATCCGGAGGCTCTCCAGGAGAAAACGGCGGAAAACCCACACGGACAGCACGAAGAGCATCAGCGTGAACAGGAGGAATGACCGGCTTGCGGACAAAAAGGGCAGCACCGGAAGAAACAGTGCCAAAAGGCATAGTCCGCCCAATTTTTCCTTTGGATTCATGGTGACATACAGCAGATTCATAGCGGGTTTCTCCTCGTTTTTATATCACAGGGACATGGCAGACATGGCCACCAGATTGGTGAGCATGTGCATCAAAATGGGAGATACAATGGTGCCGCTGTGGCAGTAGGCGAAATTCAGACAGTAGGCCGCGGGCAGATACTGCACGAAGCACAGAATAAGCAGCGCAGGATCGTAGACTCCGATGTAGCCCGTGATATGGATGGCGGAAAAAATCGCCATACTCAGAATATGGGCAAGCAGAGGGCTTTTATTGTACAAGCTCCGGAAAACTAGTCCCCGGAACAGAAGTTCCTCCGTCACCGGGGCCAGGACCACGGCGCCGATGAGCATCAGCGGGGGATTCTGACGGATCATCATACCGATGGCGGCGTCATTGACATTTGCAAAGTCCGGATATACCCGGGCGCAGAGCTCTGCCACAATCCCGCCCAGCATGACGCTTCCCAGATAGCCCAGAATGGCGTACCAAAGGGTGGGAAACACGACCCGCAGAAAGTCTTTCAGAGAACGGATCAGAAATTTTCGGAAAATTACCGTGGTGGCGGCAAAATTAACGCAGAAGTAGATGAAATTGATCTGGACTGCGTCAAAGGCGCTGCCGGCCAGAATTGCCAGCACCGGCACCAGCCAGGGCATGATGAAAACATAGAGCGCTAAGTATATGCCGCCCCAAATGATTTCCCGGCGGCTGGGCTTTGTTGCAAAAATCATAGTTACTGTAACATTTTCTTGAGCTTATAGAGCTCGTTCATGGCTTCGATGGGCGTCAGGGTCTCCACGGTGATATTTTCCAGGGCGGCGATGACCTGCTGGCCCTGCATATCCAGCCAGCTGACCTGGTCATCGGGGTCCTGAACAGCGGGCGCTGCGGCGGATTTACCACCGTCGGCCTCCAGCTCGGCAAGTATTTCTCTTGCCCGGTTGATGACCACATTGGGAATGCCTGCCAGCTTGGCAACTTCAATGCCGTAGCTGTCGTCGGTGGCACCGGGGACGATTTTCCGCAGAAAAATCATCTGGTCGCCCCGCTTTTTCACAGCAATGTTGTAGTTCTTTACATTGGGCAGCTTGTCCTCCATGGAGGAAAGCTCATGATAGTGGGTGGCGAAGAGGGTCTTGGCGCCCAAGCGCTTGGGAGAAGCGGCATATTCCAGGACGGCCCGAGCGATGGCCATGCCGTCGTAGGTGGAGGTACCACGGCCGATTTCGTCCAGGATGAGAAGTGAGCGGGAGGTGGCATATTTCAGGATGGTGGCAACCTCTGCCATTTCCACCATGAAGGTGGACTGGCCGGAGGCCAGGTCATCGCTGGCGCCGATTCTCGTAAACACCCGGTCCACCAGTCCGATGGTAGCGGACTTTGCCGGGACGAAGGAGCCCATCTGGGCCATCAGCACGATCAGGGCCACCTGACGCATGTAGGTGGATTTACCGGCCATGTTGGGGCCGGTGATGATGGCAACCTGGTTGTCCTCCCTGCCGATATCCGTATCGTTGGGAACGAAGAGAGAATCGCGCAGCATGGCTTCCACCACCGGGTGGCGGCCGGAGTCGATGTGGATCTCCCGGGAGAGGGTGATCTCCGGGCGGCAGTAGCCCCGCTGGACTGCCACGGCAGCGAGAGAACACAGGGCATCAGTGGCGGCCACGGCGGCGGCAGTCAGCTGCACCCGGGAGGACTGCAGAGCCAGATGCTCCCGGAGTTTCACGAAAATCTGGTATTCCAGGGCAGTGAGCCGGTCCTTGGCGGTGAGCACCTGGTTTTCCAGCTCCTTTAATTCCTGGGTGATGTAGCGTTCGCAGTTGGCAAGGGTCTGCTTCCGGACGTAGGAGGCGGGAACCTGGTCCATAAAGGACTTGGAAACTTCAATGTAGTAGCCGAAAACCCGGTTAAAGCCAACTTTCAGAGTGCGGATGCCGGTCTTCTCCCGCTCGGAAGCCTCAATGGCGGCGATGGTGCCGCTGCCGCCCTCCATAATGTCCCGGAGACGGTCGGCATCTTCATTGGCACCCTTGCGGATGATGCCACCCTCCCGGATGGTCAGGGGCGGTTCGTCCACGATGGTGTTTTCAATCAAGTCGGCGCAGTCGGTCAGATCGTCAATGGCGGCGTTCAGCTTGCGCAGCAGGGGGGCTTCCATTTTGGAAAGCTGCTCTTTCACCAACGGCAGCGCCCGGAAGCCCCGGGCAAGGCCCAGCATATCCCGGGCGTTGACGGTGCCGGTGACGATTCTCGTCATCACACGCTCCAAGTCGGTGACATCCCGCAGAGCTTCCTGCAGTTCGCCCCGGATGATCATATTGTCCACCAGCTCCTCCACGGCGCTGTGGCGGCGGGTGATTTCCGCAGGGTCCAGGAGGGGCTTTTCCAGCCAGGACCGGAGCATACGTCCACCCATAGCAGTGTGTGTCTTATCCAGCACCCACAGAAGGGTGCCCTTCTTTTCCTTGGAACGCATGGTCTCGGTGAGCTCCAGGTTCCGGCGGGCATCCATATCCAGCTCCATAAACCGGCCGGAGGTATAGTATTGCAGCTCCCGGATATGGGCGCAGTCATTTTTCTGCAGCCGGATAAGAGTGCTCAGCAGCGCGCCGCAGGCGCAGACCGCGCTGTTCAGCCCTGTCAGCCCCAGCTGGGACAGATTAGCGTGAAAGTGCTTCTCCAGCAGAACTTCCGCATCCTCGTAGCGGAATTGTTCGGCATTGCCCTCGCCCACGCAGCAGCTTAACCGGCGGAACAGAGCATCCTCGATGGGCTCCAGGTCCACGCCGGGGCCGAAGCGGATTACTTCACTGGGGGAGAAACGGCCCAGTTCGGAGGCTACGCTCTGGGCATCACTACATACTGTGGAGAAGAAGGCACCGGTGGACACATCACAGAAGGCAAGGCCGAATTTGCCGCCCTGTCCGCAGATGCAGCCGATGTAGTTGTTCTTGTTCTCGTCCAGCATGCAGCTTTCCGTGACGGTACCGGGGGTGACGATGCGGGTGATTTCCCGCTCCACCAGTCCCTTGCTGAGGGCGGGGTCCGTCATCTGCTCGCAGACGGCAACCTTGTAGCCTTTCTGAACCAGACGGGCTATGTAGGCATCCACGCTGTGGTAGGGCACGCCGCACATGGGCGTCTGCTCCTCCTTGGGCTTACCCCGGTCCCGGGTGGTGAGGGTAAGATCCAGCTCCCGGGCAGCGGTCTTGGCGTCCTCGTTGAACATCTCGTAGAAGTCGCCCAGCCGGAAAAAGAGGATACAGTCCTGATTCTTTTCTTTGATCTCATGATACTGCCGCTGCATGGGCGTCAGTTCATTTGCAGGTTTTGCCATCGGCCTAACCTCTTTCTTTCGTATTTGATGGGGATCAAGCAAGCTCACCGGTCAAAGACCATGTGGTCGCGCCGGTGATTTTCAGATTCTGATAGGTGCCGATGAGGGAAGCGTCGCCGACGAAGCGCACCAGCCGTCCGCCCTCGGTCCGGGCGGTGAGCATATCCTTATCCGTACCGTCCACCAGGCAGGGCATCACCTTGCCCACGTAACTATTATGGATTTCCTCGGAAATGGCATTCTGGACAGCACAGAGCTTGTCGAAGCGGCGGTTCTTCTCCTCCTTGGGTGTGGGGTCTTCCATGGAAGCGGCGGGGGTGCCGGGCCGGGGGGAGAAGATGAAGGTAAACAGGCTGTCGTAGTGGACCTGCTGAATCAGGGAGATAGTCTCCTCGAATTCTTCCTCGGTTTCTCCGGGGAAGCCCACGATGACATCGGAGGTCAGCACCAGTCCGGGCATGACGGATTTTGCGTAATTGACCTTTTTCAGATAGGTTTCCCGGTCGTAGTGGCGGTTCATGGCCTTTAAGACCCGGGAGGAGCCGGACTGGAAGGGCAGATGGAGCTGCTTGGCGATTTTGTCATACTTTGCCATGGTATCGAAGAGCTTTTCACTTGCGTCTCTGGGATGGCTGGTCATAAAGCGGATCTTGAAGTCGCCGGGATGCTCTGCAATGGCAGCCAGCAGATCCGCAAAGTCCATGCCGCAGCTTAGATCCTTGCCATAGGAGTTGACGTTCTGGCCCAGGAGGGTAATTTCCTTTGCGCCGTTTTCGATGACACACCTGCATTCCGCCAGAATATCCTCCGGCAGACGGCTGCGCTCCCGGCCCCGGACATAGGGCACGATGCAGTAGGTGCAGAAATTGTTGCAGCCATACATGATGGAGACCCAGGCTTTCAGCCTATTGTCCCGAACCTGGGGGATGCCCTCGGCGATGGAGCCGGGCTCGTCGGCAATGTAGAACTGGCGCTTTTTCTTATTCAACACGTTCCAGAGGATCTCCGGAAACTGCCACAGGTGGTGGGTGGAGAACACGCCGTCCACATGGGGGTAGCTCTTTTTGATCCGGTCGGAAACCTTGGTCTCGCCGGCCATGCAGCCACAAAGGAAAATCTTCTGTTCGGGGTGGCGGCGCTTGGTGTGGGTCAGTGCGCCCAGGTTGCCGAAAACACGCTGCTCCGCGTGCTCCCGGATGGCGCAGGTGTTCATGATGACCACGTCGGCACCCTCGGCTTCATTTACAATGCTGTAGCCGCTCTGGGTCAGGTAGCCCCGCAGCTTTTCGGAGTCGGCTTCATTCTGCTGGCAGCCATAGGTCTCCACATAAGCGGTGGGGGTCCTGTCCTGGGAGAGCCAGTAGGCGGCAATTTTATCGCAGCAGGCGAACTGCAGCTGCAGTTCCTCCTGGGAAATCACAGTCGTCTTGGTGTTCATAAAAATCCTCCGGTGGATACTTTCTCAACTATAAATAATAGCATTTTTTCAGCATGATTTCAAGTAGTTGTTCTATACTATCCGATAGATGTAAATTATTTGTTGCGAATCTTGCAATTCTCTGAGAACCATGGTACACTAACCCAGTTAACGCTCCGGGCGTGACCCGGAAGAAAGAGGAATCTATATGGAATGTAAAAAATGCAAAGCCCAGCTGGAGTCCGGCGTGACTGTCTGCCCCGAGTGCGGCACTGACAACACCCCGGAAGCTCCCAAGGGTATTACCTTCACCACCGGCAAACTGGTGGCGGTCATTGCCGCCGTGGTGGTCCTCACCGCTCTGGTGGTGGCGCTGATCCTGAACGGCATGGGCTTCACCTTCTCCAAGCCTGTGGAAACCCAGCCCCTGGAGACTGAGCTTGCCTCTGAGTCTCTGGAGACTGTCCCTGCCACCATCCCCGCCGATGGCAACCCCGATGACGCCACCTGCAAGGGAACCTACACCGTCGCCGATGAGGAGCTGGACCAGTATATGTCCCAGGTGGTAGCCACCTGCGGCGACGCCCAGCTGACCAACGCCCAGCTGCAGGTTTACTACTGGATGCAGGTCCAGGGCTTCCTGGGCCAGTACGGCAGCTATGCCCCCTATCTGGGTCTGGATGTGTCCCAGCCTCTGGATACCCAGGTCTGCGGCATCTCCGAAGTGACCATGACCTGGCAGCAATACTTCCTGGAGGCCGCTCTGGCCGACTGGCATAACTACCAGGCACTGGCCCATGAGGCCGAGGCCAAGGGTTTTGCCATGGAACAGCAGTATGTGGACCTGGTGGACAGCCTGCCCGCCTCCCTGGAGACCGATGCCGGCATTCAGGGTTTTGAAAGCGCGGAAAGCTATCTGGCTTTCAACCTGGGCAATGGCGCCACCATTGAAGACTATCAGCACTATATGCGTACCTATTACGAGGGGTTCATGTACTTCCAGAGCGAGTACGAGAACATGATCCCCACCTATGATGAACTGCAGGCTTACTATGCTGAGCATGAGGCAGAGTATGCTGAGCAGGGCATCAACCAGGAGGACTACAATGTCAACGTGCGCCATATTCTGGTCCTGCCCGAGGGTGCTACCGTGGATACCATCTACACGGAAACCTTCCCAGATGAAGCCTGGACTGTGGGTCAGCAGCAGGCCGATGACATTCTGAACCAGTGGCTGGCAGGCGAGAAGACCGAGGAAAACTTCGCTGCCCTGGCAAATCAGCACTCCGCGGATACCGGCTCCAACACAAACGGTGGTCTGTATACCGATGTGGCGGTGGGTGATATGGTGGAGGAGTTTGACGCCTGGTGCTTCGACGCAAACCGCCAGGTGGGTGATTACGACATCGTCAAGACGGACCTGGGCTTCCACATCATGTACTTCTCCGGCAAGGCTCCCATCTGGGAGACCCAGGTGGAGGGCGACCTGATGAGCGAGCGTGGAATGGAACTGATCTACGCCACCACGGACAAGTACCCCATGCAGGCAGAGTACGCCAAGATTGCCCTGGCGGATGCCAAGCCCAGCCAGTGGTAACAAAAAACAGAAACAGGCACCCATGTGGGTGCCTGTTTTTTTACCAATCCGCCCGGAGGGAATCTGCCAGGGGCAGCGTGGCAAAGATTTCTCCTGTGATGGCCATATATTCAGCGTAGTCCGTGGTTTTTCGAAGCTTTTTCCACAGCCGGTCCGTGTCCTCGAACCGCCGGTGCAGCAGCCGCCAGTTGTCCTTCATCCGGAACATGGCATTGCGGTGGGAGCCGAAGACGCGGACGTATTCCTCCACCAGTTCGTCGTGAAAATCCTTCAGCTTCCCGACGGTGGTACCCTCCGGACAGAGCATGCCCGGATCTCCTGCCAGTGCCCGTCCCAGCATCACGCTTTTAACGCCGGGATAGGTCATGCTGATCTGGTCTGCCTGCGTCTTGGTGATCAGATTGCCATTGTAGCACAGCGGATTTTGGCTGTGTTCGTAAGCGTAGCGGAACCACTCCTCCCGGACGGGCTCCTTGTAGAAGTCCTTACGGACCCGGTGGTGAACGGTCAGTTCCTTGATGGGATAACGGTTGTAAACGGCCAGGATTTTCTCGAAATCCTCCGGATTATCAAGACCCAGCCGGGTCTTTACGGAGATGGGCAGCGCCGTGCCGCGGAACACGGTATCCAGGAACCGGTCCAGCTCTTCGGGATTGCGCAGCATGCCGCTGCCCTTGCCTTTGGAGACCACCGTGCCGCTGGGGCAGCCCGCGTTCAGATTGATCTCCTCATAGCCCCGGTCCGCGCAGACCTGGGTGATCCACAGAAAATCCTCCGGCACCTTGGTCAGCACCTGGGGCACGGCGGAAAAGCCCACACTGTCAGCCATGGGCAGCTCCCGCTCCTCCTTGTGGGTAAGCTGGCGGTGGATGGTGGGTGAGATGAAGGGCATAAAGTAGCGGTCCACGCCGGGAAAGTATTTGTGATGGATGCGGCGGTAAATGCTGTCTGTCAGCCCCTCCATGGGGGCGAAATAATACTGCATATGTAAACTTCCAATCTTTCTCGAATGCGTAATGCAAAATGCAGAATGCAAAATGAAGGAAAACATTCTGCATTCTGCATTCATAATTTTGCACTTAAATCTCCATAATCACGGGCAGGATCATGGGATTGCGCTTGGTATGCTTATAGAGGTAACCGCTCAGGTCATTCTTGATGGCACTCTTGATGGTACTCCAGTCCCGGACGCGCTTGCGCTGGCAGCGCTCCAGGGCCTCCAGAGCAACTTCTTTCAGTTCCTCCATCAGGTCCTCGGATTCCTTGACGTAGACAAAGCCCCGGGTGATGATATCGGGGCCGGTGAGCAGGGAGCCATCCTCGGAGGAGAGGTTCATGCACACCACGATCATGCCGTCCTCGGCCAGGTGCTTCCGGTCCCGGAGCACCACACTGCCCACGTCACCCACGCCGGTACCGTCCACGAAGACCTTGCCGGCGGCCACGGGGGAGCCAGGCTTGCAGGTCTTGCCGGTGAATTCCAGCACATTGCCAAGGTCCGCAATGTGGATGTTCCGGGGATTCATGCCCATGGACTGGGCAAGTTTGCTGTGGATCTGCAGCATACGCTGCTCACCGTGGGCAGGGATGAAGAACTTGGGCTTCAGAAGACCATGGATGATCTTCAGCTCCTCCCGGCAGGCGTGGCCGGAGACGTGGAGGCCCTCGCTCTTGTCGTAGACCACATCGGCGCCCTTGCGGTAGAGCTCGTTGATGATCCGGGACACGGATTTCTCGTTGCCGGGAATGGCGGAAGCGGAGATGATGATCCGGTCGCCGGAGGTGATGTCGATCTGTTTGTGGGTGTTGAAGGCCATCCGGTACAGGGCGGACATATTTTCACCCTGGGAGCCGGTGGATACGATGACGACCTTGTTTTTCGGCAGGCTCTTGGTGGCGGCAATGTCCACCAGGGTACCGTTCTTTACTTTCAGATAGCCAAGCTCCGTACCGACTTTCAGCATGTTTTCCATGCTCCGGCCGGTGACTGCCACCTTCCGGCCATAGCGCTGAGCGGTGTCGATGACGGACTGGATCCGGTACATGTTAGAGGCGAAGGTGGTGACGATGATACGCTGATCGCAGTTTTTAAACTGCCGGTCCAGACCCTCGGCCACAGTGTTCTCGCTGGGGGTGTAGCCTGCACGCTCCACGTTGGTGGAGTCGGCCAGCAGTGCCAGCACGCCCTGGTTGCCCAGTTCGCCGAACCGGGCCAGGTCGATCATGCCATCGGGGGAGGTGGGGTCGATCTTAAAGTCGCCGGTGAACACCACGGTGCCCACGGGGGTCTTGATGGCGAAGGCCACCGCATCGGCGATGGAGTGGTTTACGTGGATGAACTCCACCTGGAAACAGCCGGCCTTGACCACATCGCCGGGCTTGTGGGTCACCAGCTTCACGGCATCTGCCAGCCGGTGCTCCTCCAGCTTCAGCTTGATGAGGCCGTTGGTCATGGCGGTGCCGTGGATGGGACAGTTCACCTGCTGCATGCAGTAGGGAATGGAACCGATGTGGTCCTCATGTCCGTGCGTGATGAACATACCCTTCAGTTTCTTCTGGTTTTCCACCAGATAGGTAAAATCGGGAATTACCAGGTCCACGCCGTACATATCTTCATCGGGGAAGCTGACGCCGCAGTCCACCACGATCATGTCCTTACCGTATTCCAGGACAGTACAGTTCTTGCCAATCTCGTCCATACCGCCCAGAGGGATAATTTTCAGTTTTTCTGCCAATGAAATATACTCCTTTCGTTTGTAAAGCCTGAAAAAGGCCATAGCAAAGCAGGCAACCGTCCGCCTGAAAATCGGCCCTGAATCGCCTATTTCAGAAAAACGCCTGCATTTGTGTGTATTTGTAGTCATGGAGCACGGCAACGGCCGCGCCATGTATGTTTGGCCCGGGTTCAGCCCACACCCGGCGCCTGCACGGATAGTATAGCACATTTTTCTGGAAAAGTATACAATTATTTTTTGACAAATTTGTGCATTTTATTTTTCACACTTTTTGATTTGGTGGGAATGTGGAATTATTCGGAAATTGCCGGTGGATTTTGGCCTTTAAAAATCTGAAAAGCAGTTGCACCTTTTCTTAAGAAATGATATAATAGCGGTTATAGTATGGATATATTGGGTTATCATGCCAATTTAAGGAGGCGGAAACGGTGAAAAATAAGTTCAATCGGCTGATTCGGCCCGGAATGGGCGTCTGCTTTGGCGTGATGGGCATTTTCTGCCTGCTTGCGCTGATCGTGCAGAACTACTGGCTGTGTGTGCTGGAAGGAGCCGTTACATTGGCGGCCGTCGCTCTGTACAATATTGACAGGACCTACCGGCATAAGGAACTGGGAAATATGCTCCAGGGCGCCGAGACTACGCTGGAGGCTACCAGCCACGGTGACGCCCCCTTCCCGGCCGTGATGGTCCGCCTTGTGGACGGCGGTATTGTCTGGGCAAACCGCCGGTTCTGCGATCTGACAGGCTTCAATGATTTCCTTATGGAGCAGCGGCTTCAGGATATGATTCCGGAACTGGGTGTGGACTGGCTGGCTGAGCGAAAGACTGAATGCCCTTACGATATCAATATCGGCCGCCGGCGTTTTCGTGTCCATGGTACCATCCACCGGGCGGAGGACACCATGGGCACCATGATGGGTGTACTGTATTTCGCGGATATGACGGAGCTGTACCAGATTCGGGACGAATATGTCCGCTCCCGCCCCGTGGTATCCATCATCCTGGTGGACAACTATGACGAACTGACCAAGAACATGACCGAGGGTGCCATCTCCTCCATGAACGCCAAGCTCAATGACGCCATCGCCAAATGGACGGAGGAATATAACGGTCTGCTTCGCCGCCTGGAGCGCAACCGATTCCTCTTCATTTTCGAGAAGCGGGACCTGCTGCGGGCCACTGAGGAGAAATTCTCCCTGCTGGAGGATGCCCATGAGATCAAGAATCCCACGGGCCTGGCGGCTTCCGTCTCCATCGGCCTGGGTGTGGATGGCGCCAATTTTGACGAGAGCTATAATTTTGCCGCACTGGGCATTGAGATGGCGCTCAGCCGCGGCGGCGACCAGGCTGTGCTGAAGGACCGCTACAACTTCACCTTCTACGGCGGCCGGAACCAGGAGACCGACTACACCAGTAAGGTCAAGAGCCGAACCACTGCCAACACCCTTGCTGAGCTCATTGGCCAGAGCAGCAATGTGTTCATCATGGGCCACAGGAACGCGGATCTGGACTCTGTGGGCTCCGCTGTGGGCGTGGCCTGCCTGTGCCGGAAGAAGGGAAAGAAGCCCCGGATCGTCATTGATCTGGAGAATAATTCCTCCCAGAAACTGATTGAAGAGATCCGGGCGGAGCGCGAGTACGCGGAAGTGTTCATCTCTGCGCAGGATGCGCTGGTCATGTGCGATAACCGCAGCGTGCTCATTGTGGTGGATACCAACCGGCCCGACCAGGTGGAGAGCCAGCAGCTGCTGGAGGCCATTGACAAGGTCTGTGTCATCGATCACCACCGCCAGGCTGCGGACTACATCGAGCACCCCGTGATGAAACTTCACGAGACCTATGCATCCTCTGCCTCCGAGCTGGTGACGGAGCTGCTGCAGTATGCGGTGGAGACCACCGATATCCTGCCTATCGAGGTCAAGAGCCTTATGGCCGGTATCTGCCTGGATACCAAGAGCTTCAATGTCCGTACCGGTGAACGTACCTTTGAGGCCGCGGCCTTCCTGCGGCGTCTGGGTGCCGACACGGTGGAGGTCAAGAAGCTGCTGCAGAATGATTTCCAGGACACCATCGCCAAGTACCAGATCATCAAGAATGCCCGGCTTTACAAACATGAGATCGCCATCGTGGCCATGAATTCCGGCACCACCCGGGTGCTGGCGGCCCAGGCGGCGGACGAACTGCTGAATATCTCCGGCATCACCGCGTCCTTCGTGCTGTATCCCGATGGGGATACAGTGTATATCTCCGCCCGGAGCATCGGCTCTGCCAATGTGCAGATGATCCTGGAGCCACTGGGCGGCGGCGGCAATACAGCCACAGCCGGCTGCCAGATGCGCGACACCACCGTCAAGGACGCGCTGGAACAGCTTGTGGCATCTATCGATAAGTTCTACGAAGAATAAATAAAAATGTACGTCATTGCGAGCCAGTGCGCACACTGGCGTGGCAAGCTCCCGGATATTCCGGCAGTCCTGCAATGGCGCAGATAATGATAAGGAGAAATTAACATGAAAATCATTCTGTTACAGGACGTTAAGGGCAAGGGCAAGAAAGGCCAGATGATCGAGGTTTCCGACGGCTACGCCAGAAACTTCATGCTGCCCAAGAAGATGGCCATTGAGGCCACCGCCGACGCCATCAATACTATGCGCATGAACGACAAGGCCACCCAGGAGCGCATCGCCCGGGAGAAGGCCGAGGCTCTGGCAACTGCCAATAAGCTGCGGGAGCTGACCGTCACCGTCACCGCCAAGGGCGGCGGACAGGGCCGGCTCTTCGGCGCTGTCACCAATGCCGAAGTGGCTGCCTCTCTGGAGAAGCAGACCGGCATCAAGATGGATAAGCGCAAGATCGTTCTGAATGAGAACATCAAGAACGTGGGCACCTACACCGCCACCTGCAAGCTGGGTTACGAAATTACCGCGCCCCTGACCGTCAAGGTCGTGGAAGGTTAATGCGCAACTAATTTTACTGCATTCCACAGGAGGCAATCCATGAGGTTCATCGACAAACTTCACAATCTGTCCCTGCATGGGCTGACCCTCAGCGGATTTGCGGCACTGGTGTGCCTGGCAGTGAATCTGATCACAGCTTTGACTATGCTCGTGGCAGAGAGTTGCAAAAAAGCACAGTAGCTTCCGGTAAGCAAGAGAGATTTTGGGGTTATTATGGATATCAAACTGTATTCTCATTATGATGAAGCCCAAGTTCTTCCGTTGTACCGTGCCGTGGGCTGGTCAAATTACTACCAGAATCCGGAAATGCTCCAAAATGCCTTTGCCCATTCCCTGTGCACCCTGGGGGCCTGGGAGGATGGGAGGCTCATCGGCCTTATCCGGGCAGTGGGGGACGGATATTCCGCATTGCTGATCCAGGATATTTTGGTGTATCCGGAGTATCAGCGCCGGGGCGTGGGCTCCGGGCTGATCCAGGCGATGCTTACCCGGTACGCCCATGTGTACCAGATCCAGCTGGCCACCGACAATACAGAGAAAACAAAGGCTTTCTACCGCTCCCAGGGCTTCCGTTCCATGGAAGAACTGGGCTGCTGCGGCTTTATGAAAGTTTAAGCCTATCAAGTCATGATGGGCGGTCAATCGCTGCCCCTACATTTAGAGAAAGGAGAAATGGACATGGATGAAGAACTCTTACAGCGGCAAGTTCCCCAGTCTCTGGAGGCAGAGCAGGCCGTTCTGGGCTCGATCCTCATCGACAGCCGCTGCATCACGGAAGTGGTGGGGCTGGTGAAACCCGATGATTTCTACTTAAGGCAGAACCGGGAAATCTTCGAGACCATCTATACCATGTTCAATTACTCCCAGACCATCGACCCGGTCACCGTGCTGGACAAGATGAAGGAGCTGGGATACTACCAGGACAATTCCCGTGACTATATCCTCCAGCTGATGGAGATCACCCCCACCGCCGCCCATGTGGTGCGCTACGCAAACATCGTCCGGGAGAAGAGTATGCTCCGGGGCCTGGCTGTGGCCGCCGATGACATCTCCGAGATGGTCTCCGAGGGCACCGGCACTGCCAGCGAGATGCTGGAATCCGCGGAGAAGAAGATCTACGCCCTGCGCAAGGGTGAGACCGGCGACTCCCTGGAGCATATCGGTACGGTGCTGCACAAAGTCTTCGACCGGCTGACGGAACTCAGCGAATCCGATTCTCTGATCCCCGGTCTTTCCACCGGCCTGCGGGATCTGGACATGAAGATCAACGGTCTGAATAAGTCCGATCTGGTGCTGGTTGCCGCCCGTCCCGCCATGGGTAAATCCGCCTTTGCGCTGAATATGGGCGTCAACGTGGCGAAAAAGTACAAAAAGACCGTGGCCATCTTCAACCTGGAAATGTCCCGGGAACAGCTGGCCATGCGAATTCTCGCCAGTGAAAGCTTCGTGGAACTGCAGAAGCTGTCCACCGGCAAGCTCAGCGAGGAGGAGTGGGGCAAGGTCTCCATGGCCGCCGCCTCCCTGAGTCAGACCGATATCCGTATCGACGACAACCCCTCCATCACCGTGGCGGAGATGAACGCCAAGCTGCGCCGCCTGGACAATCTGGGCCTGGTCATCATCGACTACCTGCAGCTGATGCAGGGCTCCGGCTATGGCAAGGCCAGCGAGAACCGCGTCCAGGTGGTGGGCGATATTTCCCGCTCCTTGAAGATCATGGCCAAGGAACTGAACATCCCCGTGGTCTGTCTGTCCCAGCTGAGCCGTGCGGTGGAAAGCCGCCAGGACAAGCGGCCCATCATGTCCGACCTTCGTGAATCCGGCGCCATTGAGCAGGACGCCGACTCCGTTATGTTCCTGTACCGGGATGAATACTACCACGAAAATACCGAAGATAAGGGCCTGGCAGAGTGCATCGTGTCCAAGAACCGCCACGGCGAGACCGGCACGGTAAAGATGCAGTGGTTCGGTCAGTACCAGCTGTTTACCGACCGGGAGTGGAAGCATGCAGAATAAGATCCTGTCTTTCCTGCGGCGAAATGATCTGCTTTCCCCGGGCGACCATGTGATCTGCGCCCTTTCCGGCGGCGCCGACTCCGTGGCTCTGGCCTTCTGCCTGTACCTTATGAAGGATAAGCTGGATATTACCCTGTCCGCGGCCCATTTCAACCATCACCTCCGGGGGGATGAATCAGACCGGGACGAACAATTCGTCCGATCCTTCTGCCACCGCTACGACATTCCTCTGGCCGTGGGTCATGGCAATATCGTTCCCGGGAAAAAGGGACTGGAAGCCGCTGCCCGGGATGCCCGCTACGCGTTTTTAAAATCCCTGCCCGGCAAGATCGCCACCGCGCACACCGCCGATGACAACGCGGAAACCGTGCTGATGCACCTGGTTCGTGGAACGGGCCTCAAGGGTCTGGGCGGCATCGCACCGAGAAACGGCAATGTGATCCGTCCCATGCTCACCGTTACCCGGCAGGATGTGGAAGAATTTTGCGACGAATGGTGCCTTTCTTACATCACCGACAGCTCCAACGAGGGTGACGAATTCCTTCGCAACCGGCTGCGCCACCATGTGATGCCTCTTCTGAAGCAGGAAAATCCCACTTTTTCGGAAAGTGTCAGTTCCATGGCCTTGGGCCTGCGGCTGGATGAGGAGTTTCTTGCTTCCCAGGCTGAACTGAACGTTATGGAAGTGGAAACATTGTGCCGGATGCACCCTGCCCAGCGCAGCCGTGCTCTGGAGCGGTTTCTGAAGGATAGCGGCCTCCGGGAACCGGAGCGCAGTCATATTGCCCAGACGGAAAATTTGGTCTTTTCCCCGAAGCCCTCTTCTTTTGCCCGGTTTCCCGGGGGTGTCACCATTGCCCGGAACTATGGGGTTCTGGAACTTCGGCAGGCCCGGGAAGAACTTCCTGCCATGGACTTGCCCATCCCGGGCAGTGCAGTCTGGGGTCCCTGGCGGATCACCACCCAGGAAACTCCCATCCCGGAAGCACTTTTAGTGCGTCCTGCGGGGACGATGACCGTCCGTCCCCGGATGACAGGGGACACCATCCGTCTGCCTGGCGGAACCAAATCTCTGAAAAAACTCTTTATTGACCGCAAGATCCCCGCATCCCAGCGCAGCCGGATTCCGGTTCTGTGCGACGAGAAGGGAATTTTGGCAGTCCATCAGATCGGCGTTGATACAGACCGGGCAAACACGGAAAAAATGCCCGTCTGGATTCACATAGAAGAAATCACCAATTTTACGGAGGATGTATAAATGCAGAGAGATATTGAGAAGATCCTCATTACCGAGGAAGAGATCCAGGCAAAGGTCCGGGAGCTGGGAGAGATCCTGACCAAGGAATACGAGGGCAAAAACCCCGTTGTGGTAGGCGTCCTTAAGGGTGTCGTGGTGTTCTATGCCGACATGATCCGCCAGATCAAGGTGCCCTGCCAGATGGACTTTATGTGGATCTCCTCCTATTGCGGCACCCAGTCCAAGGGCATGACCGTCCGGCAGGACGTGTCCTGTGATATCGAGGGCCGCCATGTGCTGATCCTGGAGGATATTTTTGACACCGGCAATTCCCTGCAGTTCACCTGGGAGCATCTGATGGCCAAGAAACCTGCATCCCTGAAAATCTGCACCTTCCTGGATAAGCCCGAGCGCCGCCGGGAGGGTATCACGGTTACGGCGGACTATACCGGCTTTACCATCCCCAATGAATTCGTGGTGGGCTACGGACTGGACTTTAACGAGCACTACCGCAACCTTCCCTATATTGGCGTTCTGAAGCCGGAACTGTATAGCAAGTAAGGAGAAAACAATTTGAAAAACCGCAAACAAATCCCTCTTTTGATCTATCTGATCGGCCTTGCGCTGATCATGTCCTGGGCGCTGGGTGCCTTCAGCGGCAGTTCCGATGCCCTGAGCTATTCCCAGATCGTCTCCCTGTTTGAAAACGAGCAGGTCAAGAGCTTCGTGGTCAGCGAGAACACCATCACCCTGGAGCTGCATCAACCGCTGAATGGTGAGACAGAGCTCCGGGAAAGACTGGCAGATCCCGAAAGCTTCCGCAGTGAGCTGAATGAGCTGTTCCGTGAGCAGAAGGAGCAGGGAATTCTCCAGTCCTACGATTTTCTTCCCGAGAGTAAATTCTCCCCCATGGATCTGGTGTTTCCGCTGCTGATGGTGGGCATTGTGCTGCTGATCCTCTGGGCCATGCTGATGGGTCGGATGAATACCAACCACGCCATGAATAATTTCGGCAAGGCCCGGACGGTCCTGGGCGTTCATGACGGCAAGAAAGTCACCTTCGCGGATGTAGCCGGCGCCGACGAGGAGAAGGAAGAACTGGCCGAGGTGGTGGACTTCCTCCGGACTCCCAAGAAGTATACCGATATCGGCGCCCGGATCCCCCACGGCATCCTGCTGGTGGGCCCTCCCGGCACCGGCAAGACGTTGCTGGCCCGGGCCGTGGCCGGCGAAGCGGATGTCCAGTTCCTGTCCATCTCCGGCTCCGATTTTGTGGAGATGTATGTAGGCGTGGGCGCCAGCCGTGTCCGCGACCTCTTTGAGCAGGCCAAGAAGATCGCCCCTGCCATTATCTTCATCGACGAGATCGACGCTGTGGGCCGCAAGCGCGGCTCCGGTCTGGGCGGCGGCCACGATGAGAAAGAGCAGACCTTGAATCAGCTGCTGGTGGAGATGGACGGCTTCGGACGTACTGAGGGCATCATCGTTCTTGCCGCCACCAACCGCCCCGACATTCTGGACCCGGCGCTGCTGCGGCCCGGCCGCTTTGACCGCCAGATCCACGTGGGCAAGCCCGATGTGAAGGGCCGCGAGGAAATTCTGAAGGTCCACGCAAAGGGCAAGCGCCTGGATGAGAGCGTCAGCCTCAAAACCATTGCCCGGGCAACTCCCGGCTTTACTGGCGCGGATCTGAGTAACCTTCTGAACGAAGCCGCCATCATGGCTGCCCGGGACAACCGCCCGGTGCTGACCATGGAGGATCTGAACGAAGCGCTGATGAAGATCATCGCCGGCCCTGCCAAACGCAGCCGTGTCCAGCAGCGCCGGGATCTGAAGACCACCGCCCTCCATGAGGCTGGCCACGCCGTTGCTACCTATCGGCTGCCCACCCAGGATCCGGTTCGCCATATCACCATCATCCCCCGGGGTCAGAGCCTGGGCTCCACCTGGAGCCTGCCCAGCGCCGATACCTCCAACATGACCCGCAACGAGATGTACGAGGAGATCGTCTCTCTGCTGGGCGGCCGTGTGGCTGAGGATCTGTTCATCGGCGATATCTCCGTGGGTGCCTCCAATGACATCGACCGGGCCACCAAGCTGGCCAAGGATATGGTGGCCCGCTACGGCATGTGTGAGAAGCTGGGCACTGTCTCCTATCTGGATGGCGGCGAGGTGTTCATCGGCCGGGACTACCAGAGCACCAAGTCCTACTCCGAGAAGTTCGCGGCTACCATCGACGATGAGGTGAAGAGCCTGATCGACAAGGCCTACGCCCACTGCAAGCAGCTGCTGCAGGATAACGAGCAGAAGATGCACGCCCTCTGCGAGTACCTTCTGGAGCATGAATCCATGACCGGCGAGCAGTTCGCCGCTTTCATGGAAGACCGGGAGATCGGAAACGCATCCGAAACCTCCATGTTCGATGGCTTCGAGGAAAAGTAATGCAAAACCGCCTGACGGAAAAGCCGTCAGGCGGTTTGTTTATTGGAATGCTTCTTCAAATTCCGGGGTTCTATACCAATACTTGCTGCCCCAGTTTTCAAAATTCCACTGATCCATATAGCCGTTGCATTCGTAATCGATGTAATACAGCTTGCCGCTGTGACGGACCACGAAATTGGTGGGGTAGTAGTCGATATTGAGACCTGCGTCGTATAGTCTGCGGCACATATCCCGGATCTGGTCATAGTATTCCGGCTTCATGGCGTTTCGCTTCACCAGAAAATCCACTGTGTACCCTGGAATGTACTCCTTCAGAAGCCGATCCTCCGCCAGATCCACCTTCAGCAGCTTCGGCATCGGGATGCCCAGCTCCACCAGCCGGGCATAGGCGCGAACCTCGCAGCCCAGTTTATCCGGCGGAAATTCATAGTAATCGCAGGGCTCATGGTGGATCTGCTTGAGCACATACTTCTTTCCTCCGGAACCGATCACCAGGTAAGAATAGCCGCCCTTGCCCTTGCCGAGAAGTTTTTGCACGAAATAGGTTTCACCCAGAACGGTTAAGAATTCACTCGTTTTTACAGGTTCCATTGTGCGCCCTCCTGCCGTACCACAGCCACACCGCCCGGGGCCAGAAAGCCGCCCTTCATTCCACGGCTGAACAGCACGTTGTCTGCCAGGACGCTGACGCTTCGGGAATCGGCGTTGATGTACACGGCGATCACATAGTCTTCATCGATCCGGCGGCCATAGCAGACCAGCCGGGGGACATCCTTGTAGTACCGCCAGAGGATCTGACCCCTGCGCAGCTGAGGATAGGCCCTGCGCAGCCGGATCAGCTGAGCGGTTTCCTTCAGTGCCTCATCACATTCGCCCGTTTCGATCCGGTGCCAGGGCATGGGGCGGCGGCAGTCCGGGTCATCGCCGCCCTCCAGGGCAATTTCCGTACCGTAGTAGATGCAGGCGGAGCCGGGCAACGTCATGAGCATGGTCAGCTGCTGGAAGAAGGTGTCTCTGTTTCCGCCGCAGCGGGTAAACACACGCATGGTGTCGTGGGTGTCCAGGAAATTGAACAGTACATGGTTCACCTGTTCCGGGTACATGCTGTAGCAGCGGTTCAGTCCGTACTGGAACTCCCGGGCATCGGTTCCGTCCAGGTAGAAATTGTTCAGACACTGGAGGAAGGGGTAGTTCATGGTGGAGTCGTACTCGTCACCCTGGAGCCAGGGGGTGGAGTCGTGCCAGATCTCACCCAGCAGGAAGATCTCCGGATTCACGGCTTTCAGCCCCCGGTTCAGGGTCTTTAGAAAGCTGTGGGAGACCTCGTTGCCCACGTCGAAGCGAATTCCGTCGATATGCCATTTTTCCACCCACCGCTTGCAGCGTTCCAGACAGTAGTCAGCCACTTCAGGATTGTTGGTATTCAGCTTGGGCATCATGCCCGTAAAGGCAAAGGAGTAGAATTTGTCCTGTGTGCCCCGAATGAGCTTGGGCAGGGGCCACTGCTGCACGAAGAACCAGTCCCAGTACCGGGACTTAGGTCCATTTTTCAGCACATCCTGCCAGGGCTCGAAGTCCACACCGCTGTGGTTGAACACCGCGTCCAGCATCACCCGGATCCCTAAGCTGTGGGCGGTTTCCACCAGCCGGATCAGATCCTCCTCAGTGCCGAAATCCGGATCGATCCGGTCATAGGAGAAGGTGTTATATTTGTGATTGGAGTTGGACAGGAAGATGGGGGTCATGTACACACCGGTGATGCCCAGTTCCTGCAGATAGGGCAGCTTTTCGGTGATGCCTTTCAGATCACCGCCGTAGAAATCCCAGAAGCGGATGTTTTTGGGATCCTCCCATTTGCGCAGGGGGTAGCGCTTGGGACGATTGTCGCCCCGGCGGAACCGGTCGGGCATGATCTGATACCACACGGTATCGCCCACCCAGCCGGGGGGCGTGAAAACATCGGAAGGATTCAGCCACGGAAATTTGTAGTATTGGCGCAGCCGCCCGGGGCGGTTTGCCTGCTCGGGGGTATAGAAGCCGTCCTCAAACAGGAGCATGGTGCAGTTTCCGTCACTGAGGGAGAAATAATACTGCTCCCGCTTATATTTGGGTGTCAGCGTGACGGACCAAATGTAGTGATATTTCAGTTCCCGGCTGATGACCATGGGCTGGGCTGTTCCGTCCCAGGCGGCGAAGCCCATGGCGCCGCCGGCGAAGGGATCATCGTGGATGATGGACGCGGCGGTAATGTCCTTGCCGGTGCGAAGATTGATCACGATCTGGTTTTCATTCAGAGCGTAGGCATCGGGGCTGGTTCCCCGATGGGAAATAGACGCAAAATCCATGGGAATACCTCCTCTTTTTCTTCATTATACAGAAAAGCAGCCATAAGGCAAGAAAAAAGTCCCCCAATGGGGGACTTTTTGCAGCTGGTATTTTACAGGGCAAAGAACAGCACGGAGAAAAACTGCAGCATGCTGCCAAGGACCACGAAAATGTGGAAAACGGAGTGCATCCATTTTCTCTTCTTGCCCAGTCCATAGAGAATGGAGCCGATGGTGTAGGCGATGCCGCCGCCCAGCAGCAGGCCAAAGCCCACTTTCCCCATAACGACCATCACCTGGCGCCAGAAGGGGATAATAGCCCAACCCATGCCAATGTAGCAGACCATGGAAAATACACCGTATTTTTTCAGATCGATGGCAGTGAGCGTAACCGCCAGCGCGGTCAGCGCCCACTCGAAGAAGAAAATACCCCAGGCGATTTTCGGATACACCGGCCGCAGTGCCGAGAGCAGGATCACCGTGTAGGTTCCGGCAATGAGAAAATAAATGGTGCAGTGATCGATAACCTGCATGACCCGTTTGCTCATATTGGGTTTCAGACCATGGTAGACACTGGAGATGGTGTACATGGCGATCAGTGAGGCTCCATAAACCATGGAAGAGAACACACCCCAGAGATTTCCCCGGAGGACACCCCGTACAATACAGGCAATGGCCGCCACCACACTCAGACCACCTCCGACGATGTGGGTGACCATATTCATAATCTCCTCCCCACGGGTGTAATCCGGCAGGCGGCGGTCGGCTAATTTGGTTCGTTTCACATATGTGCCTTCTTTCCTGAACGTGATGGGAAAAGTCTAGCACAAACCGGGGAAGAAGGGAACCCATGGAAGGTAAAACCTTTGTAAACTTTCGGTAGAAAGGCAATTCCACCGGGGAGAGAATGAAAAAAGATTGACAAATGTCCTTTTGCGGCGTACAATAGTCCCTGTTCCGGCCATGACCACCCGGAAAAATCCAAGTGCATCCGCCCTGCGTAAAAATCTGCGGGGATTTTGTAATTGAGAGGAAAAGACCATGAAAAAGACTGCGTTTCTGAATCTGGAACAGGCAAAGACCATTGCTTCCCAGATCCCCACCCCTTTCCATATCTACGATGAGGCGGGTATCCGCCGCAATGCCCGGGCACTGAAAGCTGCCTTCTCCTGGAACAAGGGTTTCCGGGAGTATTTCGCTGTGAAGGCCACTCCCAACCCCTACATTCTGAAGCTTCTGAATGAGGAAGGCTGTGGCTGTGACTGCTCTTCCTATACGGAGCTGCTGCTGGCTGAGGCGGTGGGCTGTGTGGGTGAGGATATCATGTTCTCCTCCAACGTCACCCCTGAGAAGGATATGCGCAAGGCTTATGAACTGGGGGCCTATATCAACCTGGACGATGCCACCCATGTGGAGTTTCTGGAGAAGGTCACCGGCGGCAAAGTGCCGGAGACCGTGTGCCTGCGCTACAACCCCGGCGGCTCCTTCAGCCTGGGCAACACCATTATGGATATGCCCCGGGATGCCAAGTACGGCATGACCGAGGACCAGATGGCCGGCGCTATCAGCCGCCTTATGAGCCTTGGTACGAAGCATTTCGGCATCCATGCCTTCCTGGCCTCCAATACCACCACCAATGAATATTATCCCGAGCTGGCATCCCAGCTGTTCCGGCTGGCTGTCCGGCTGCGTAATGCCACCGGCTGCCACTTCTCCTTCATCAACCTCTCCGGCGGCGTGGGCGTGGACTACCGGCCAGAGCAGCCCTGCGCGGATATTTCCATCATTGGCGAAGGCGTGCGCAAGCGTTACGAGGAGATTCTGAAGCCCCAGGGCATGGACGATATGGCCATCTTCACGGAGCTGGGCCGCTTTATGCTGGCACCTTACGGCCACCTGGTCACCACCGTGCTTCATCAGAAGCATATCTACCGGGAGTATGTGGGCGTGGATGCCTGCGCCGCGGATCTAATGCGGCCTGCCATGTACGGCGCCTACCACCATATCACCGTTCTGGGCAAGGAGAATGCCATCCTGGACCATGTCTATGACGTCACCGGCGGCCTGTGCGAGAACAACGATAAGTTTGCCATCGAGCGCAGTCTTCCCTCCATTGACATCGGTGATATCCTGGTCATCCACGACACCGGTGCCCACGGTCACTCTATGGGCTATAACTACAACGGTAAGCTCCGCTCCGCTGAGGTGCTGCTCCGGGAGGACGGTTCCTTCAAATTGATCCGCCGGGCTGAGAAGCCTTCCGATTACTTTGCCACCTTTGACTGCACTGAGTTCAAATTTGGCGAATAATCAGCAGAGTGCACAAAATGACGACTGATAATTTGGCTCTATAGTTGCAGAATTTACAAGGAAATTTCATACTTTCTCCTGCCATCTGTGCTATAATATAGCAGAAGGGTAGCGTGACAGTTATCTGCCCTGCTGAAAAGGAGAACCTATGAGCCATAATGTGTTGTTTTTTCTGACACCGAAAGCCATGTGTCAATTTGTATTTGATGATTTCACAGTCCGTCAGGCCCTGGAGAAGATGGAGTCCTCCGGCTATACCGCCCTGCCGATTCTGAACCGCCGGGGTGAATACCGGGGTACCTTGAGTGAGGGCGACGTCCTCTGGGCAATGAAAAATCTGTGCAATATGGACCTTCGGATCGCCGAGTCCCGCCGAATCATGGAAATCTCCCGGCGAAAGGACAATGTTCCCATCCGGGTCACCACCTCCATGCGGGATCTGGTGGAGCGGGCGGTTGCGCAGAATTTCGTTCCTGTGGTGGATGACAAGGACACCTTCATCGGTCTGGTCACCAGAAAAGCCATCATCTCCTACTGCGTCGAACGTCTGTTCCCCGAGGATTGATCCGCTACATAACCCAACCGGAGCGCTGTGACGCTCCGGTTTTCCTTTGCCGCAAAGCGGTTGCAAACAGGCGTAAAAACTGCTATAATAGTACCGACTATAACCATGGAGGGAACTTATGAACGACGAGAAGCTGAAAATACAGATCGGCGCCAACATCGCTCTGCACCGCAAAAACGCCGGACTGACCCAGGCGGGCCTCGCCGCGAAACTGAATTATTCCGACAAGGCCATCTCCAAATGGGAGCGGGGTGAGTCGGTTCCCGATGTGATCACCTTACTTACATTGGCGGAGCAGTTTGAGATCACGGTCAATGACCTGCTCTCGGACCCCAACGCCCTGCCCGAGGATACGGATCCCACCAAGCTGGAAAAAGCTATGACAAAGGTGTCCGAAAAGGCGCTGCGCCGGAAGGCCAATAAGAATGTGATTCTGGCGCTGTCGTCCACACTGGTGTGGTTTGTGGCGCTGCTGATCTTTGTGGTGATCTCTTCGTTTGACATTCCCTACAGCGAACTGGCCTTTTTGTACGCGGTGCCGGTCAATGCCATTGTGCTGCTTTCTCTGCGTTCTGCCTGGCATGATTTCCGCTGGAACCGCTGGCTGATCTCCGCCATTGTATGGGGGTTCCTTGTGGCCATCCACGCAACCTTGCTGACCTTGCTGAAATTCAATATGTGGCGTATGTTCCTGCTGGGAATTCCCGGGGAAATCGCCACCTCCCTGTGGTTCCGGCTGTTCCGCCCCAGCCGGGAGGAAAAGAAAAAGGAAGCGGATGAATAAGCGGGAATTGCGACAGGCGATCCGGGCGAAAAAACGGGCCATGACAGAAGAACAGATTCGGGGAAAAAGTGAAAAACTCGTCCGGCTGTTTCTGGAATCGGAGGAATACCGCAGCGCAAGAAGTCTTTACGGTTATCTGTCCGTTAACCAGGAAGTTCGTACCCTGCCCATTCTGGCGCAGGCCCTCCGGGAGGGTAAGCCTGTGGCAGTGCCCAAATGCTACGGCGAAGAAATGCGCTTCATCTGGCTGACCGACCTGACAGCCGTGGAAAAAAACGCAATGGGCATCCCGCAGCCCATTGCCGATGGGCCTGTGGCGGATGACGAAAATGCCCTGGTGTTACTGCCGGGCCTGGCCTTTGACCGGGCAGGCCGCCGGATCGGCTATGGCGGCGGTTTTTACGATCGATTCCTGGCCCGGGAGGGAAGCCATCCAACGGTGGCGTTGTGCTATGACTTCCAGCTGTTTGACCATCTGGAAACGGAAGAATTCGACATCCCTGCGGACCGGGTCCTATGGGAGTAAGGAGAAAATATGTTACCATATTTGATTTTGGCGGCGCTGGTTTTCGGCGCCTGCTTTCTTGTGGATAAAGGTTTTACGAAGCTGCTGCGCGGTAAGCGGCAGCATAAGTCCGGCCTTGCGGTGAAGCATAACAAGCATGCCGCCCTTTTCGGCCTTCTGCTGGCGGTGCTGGGTATTGCGGGCATCCTGGCGGGGCTTGGGGGCGGACTTGGTCTGCTGATCCTGTCTGTCCTGGTGCTTGCCATGGCTGTGGGTCTGATTGTCTACTATCTTTCCTTTGGCATTTACTATGACGAAGAATCCTTCCTGGTATCTGCCTTCGGCAAAAAGGACACCATTTATCGCTACGGGCAGATCCGGCAGCAACAGCGCTACATCCTCCAGGGCGGCTCCGTAATGGTGGAGCTGCACATGGAAGACGGTACTGCCGTCACTGTTCAGTCATCCATGGACGGCGCTGTTCCCTTTCTGGACTACGCCTTTGCCCGCTGGTGTGAGCAGAAAGGGCTGAATACCGACGACTGCGGTTTCCATGATCCCAGCCAGTACCGCTGGTTCCCGGAAGAGGAGGCAAAGTAAATGGTACATGTCCCCACCGTCACCACGGATAAAATGGAACTGGTGACCTTTCAACAGGCTCTGCGCGCTGCCAATACCCCTTCGGAGGAATATGACATTGAAAAATGGCTCTACGCTCCGAACTTTTATTCCGAGTACCGTTACATATTAGGTACCAGGGGAAAGAATCCGCTGATCTGCATCGGTATCAACCCATCTACCGCCAGGCCCGATGACCTGGACAATACCCTCAAATCCGTGGAGCGGATCGCCCAGGGCAATGGATTTGACAGCTTTATCATGTTCAATGTCTATGCCCAGCGGGCCACTTCTCCGGATGATATGGAGAAAAGCTGCAACCCTCTGCTCCATAAGGAAAATCTGGAGGCCTTCCGCTATGTGCTTTCCATTTCGGAGAATCCTTCCGTCTGGGCTGCCTGGGGTGCCATCATCGAGAAGCGGAAATACTTACCCGGCTGCGTCCGGGATATGCTGGAAGCCGGTGAAGAATACGGCGCAAAATGGTACTGCGCCGGTGCCATCACCAAAAAAGGCCATCCCCACCACCCCCTGTATCTGCGCAAGGATGAAAAACTGAAACCCTTCGATGTGGAGGGCTACCTGGAGAAATTGCTATGAAACTTGTCATCGCGTCCGATATCCACGGCTCTGCCTTCTGGTGCCGCAAGCTGCTGGAAGTGATCGAAGAAGTGCAGCCGGAAAAGATCCTGCTGCTGGGTGATCTTCTGTACCACGGCCCCCGCAACGACCTGCCCCTGGATTATGCGCCCAAGCAGGTGATCCCCATGCTGTCACGGTACAAAGACCGAATCCTCTGCGTCCGGGGCAACTGCGAGGCGGAGGTGGACCAGATGGTGCTGCCCTTTCCCTGCATGGCGGACTGTGCCCTGCTCAGCGCCGACGGTCTGACCATGTACCTGACCCATGGCCATCACCATAATCCCGATAACCTGCCGCCTCTGGCTGTGGGCAGCGTATTTCTCTCCGGCCATACCCATGTGAAGCTGGACACCGTTAAAAATGGCATCCGCTGTCTGAACCCCGGCTCCGTATCCATCCCCAAGGATGGCAGCCACAGCTGTATTATTTTTGAAGACGGCATATTTTCTTTCCGAATTTTGGAGGAATGAACATGGATTCGACAATTTGTGAAACCTGCTGGCATTATGATTATGACGAGGAGTACGATGAGTACTACTGCATGATGGATCTGGACGAAGACGAGGTCTACCGGATCTTCTCCCAGCCCCACGCCCGCTGCCCCTTCTACCGGCAGGGCGACGATTATACCCTTGCAAGGAGACAGTAAATCCATGAAACGTATACTTTGCCTGGTTTTTCTGGCATGGCTGCTCTGCGGCTGCAGTGCTTTGCCCGGGGAAACCACCCAGCCCGGAACCACCGCACCGGAACTATCCATGCCTACAGAGCCTGCCGGCAGCTATATCCCCGGCAGCGATCTGGAATTTCTGACGGATGGCGCGGTCCGTGAATATCAGCCGGAAACAGACGATGTCTATGCCGTGGCCGCGATGGACAATGACCTGCTGATCTTCTCCGGAACGGATTCCACAACGCTGACCCTGCTGGCGGGGGACAACCTCTTCCCGGTGGCGGACGCGGAGCTGGGATGCCTTACATATCCCGAGAACACCACATTTCAGATCGGCGCCTACGGTATTACCGCTTATGACTGCAATACCCGTGAGATTGTGTTCCTGGATCGGAATCTCCACGAGGTCAGCCGCCTGCCTATTTCCTCCGACCTGGTGGGAAAGCCGGTGCTGTCCTCAGACCGTACAAGAGTGTTTTACTGCACGGATGATGCGGTGCGGGTCTACGATCTGGAAACCGGACTGGACCGGCTTCTGCGGTCCATCTCCTATCCCGGGCAAAGTGTGGAGGCGTCTCTGGCCGATGACACAGTGATCCGCTGTTCCCTGGTGGATGCTTCTTATACGGAGTATGCGGTGTTCCTCTCTGCGGAGGATGGCCGGCTCCTGGCAGAGGCGCCCTGTGATATCCGCCTGGAAACTTCAGCAGACCGCTACTACGCCCAGCTGTGGGAGGATACCCTGCAGGTCCACCTGTTTGGCAAGAACGGGGAGGATCCGGAAATGATCCTTCCGGCGGATCCCTTCGCGGATGCCTGGTTTATGGCGGGAACCCATCGAATGGTTACCTGCTCTGCCGGCCAGGAGGAAACGAAGTTGGATCTGTACGATCTGGAATCCGGCACCAGAGCTGCCTCGGTGACCTTATCCCGGAAGATCGTTCCCGAGAGCCTGACACAGAATGAGATAACCGGCTGGATCTACATTCTGGGCCGGGAAGAGGGCACCCAGTCCCCGGTGCTTCTGCGCTGGGATCCGGCCATGAGCCGGGTGGAGGACAGCTTAGCCTATGTATCCCGCCGATATACCCGGGAAGCGCCCGATATCGACGGCCTGGAGCAGTGCGCCCGGATGGCGGCGGAGCTGGGAGAGCGCTATGGACTGGAGATCCTCATTGGTGAAGCCGCAGCGGCGGCGGAGCCCTGGGATTACACCCTGGAGAGTGAATACCATGTGCCTGTGATCCGGCAGCAGCTGGAGAGTCTGGCTGTCTGCCTGGAGGCCTTCCCGGAGGATTTCTTCCCTCAGATTTCCGGAACCAAGCGGATCTGTCTGGTCCGTTCCATCACAGGCAAGCCCGAGTCCGGCAGCATCGCCGCCGCATCCGGCCTGCAGTTTTGGGCCGGCGACGCTGCTTGTGTGGCGCTGATCCCCGGTCAGACCATGTCCTATTCCTTCTTCCATGAGATGTTCCATGTGATCGACGGTAAGATTCTCAGCGACAGCCGGGTCTATTACTACTGGCACAACCTAAATCCCCAGGGCTGCCAGTATTTTGAGGACTACAGTTCTTATCTTACTGCGGAGGTAGAGAAGTACCTGAACGACAGCGACCGGGCCTTCATCGATGCCTATTCCATGAGCTTTCCCAAGGAGGACCGGGCCAGGATCATGGAGTACGCCTGTAATCCGGGTAATGCCCACTACTTCCAGTCGGAAACCATGCAGAATAAGCTGAAGACCCTCTGCCAGGGTATCCGGCAGGTATTCCAGCTGGAAAAGAACCAGAATGAATTCCTCTGGGAGCAGTACCTCCGGGAGCCGCTGAAAACCAAATAAAAAATCCCCCTGGAACTGTAAAGTTCCAGGGGGATCCTGTTATGTGCTTACTTTTCGTTTTTCTTGACAGCCAGGTACACGGGCAGACCGATCAGAGTGATGGCGATGGAGGCCAGGCTCATGATGGTGGCACGGGAGCCGGACAGGAACAGCTGGCTCACGATGACGTACAGACCGCTGGCGATGGCCAGGATGGGGATCAGGGGGTAGCAGGGAACCTTGTACTTACGCTCGGCGTCGGGCATCTTCTTGCGCAGCACGATGACACAGTAGAAGGTCAGGGTGTAGAAGATCCAGCAGGAGAACACTGCCAGGTCAGTCAGCAGGTTGAACTGGCCAATCAGGGAGTACAGGCAGGCCAGGAAGCCGATCAGAATGATGGAGTTGGAGGGAACCAGGTTGCCGTTCAGCTTACCCAGAACGTTGCTGAAGGGCAGGGTCTTGGTGTCAGCCAGGTGGAAGGCCACACGGGAGCCGGACATCAGGAAGCCATTGGCAGCGCCGATGACGGAGATGATGATACCCACCTTGATCAGGGTGCCGCCCACAGGTCCGAAGATCTTCATGGCCACGGCGGAAGCGGGGGAGGAGATGTTCATCAGCTCATCAGCGGGGATGACCCACAGGTAAGCCATGTTGATGACGAAGTAGACAGCCATGATGATGGACACGCCACCCACGATAGCCCGGGGCATATCCTTGCCGGGATTCTTCATCTCACCGGCGATGGCGCCGACGTTGGTCCAGCCTTCAAAGGCAAACAGAACAGCCAGCAGCGTGGAACCCAGAACGGCACCGGCACTCTTGCCCTCAGCCACCATGGGGGTGAAGATGGGATTGCCGCCGCTGCCCAGGATGAAGCCGAAGATCATCAGCAGGAACAGGGGGATCAGCTTACAGACGGTGGAGACCACCTGGATCCGGGATGCGGTCTTGGAGCCCAGGGTGTTCAGGGCCACCAGCAGGATGATCAGTGCGATGGCAATGGGCAGTTCAAACTGTGCGCCGATGTAGGCACCCAGCTCTTCACCGACGGTAACACCGTAGCCTGCCAGGAAGGCGGGGTAGAAGATGATGGTCTGCATCCAGCCGGCAAGGAAGCCCACCTTCTCGCCGAAGGTGTCACCCAGGTAGGCGACCATGCCGCCGGTCTTGGGGATCATAACAGCCACTTCCGCGAAGGTCAGAGCACCCAGCAGGGAAGCCAGACCGCCGAAGATCCAGGCCAGCATACCCATGCCGGGGGCGCCGCCGGTGGCACCGTAGATGGCGTAGGGCTTGAAGAAGACGCCGGCACCGATGACGCAGCCAACAACAATGGACATTGCCGCGGAAACGCCGAGTTCTTTTTTCATTTTGGCATTATTGGACATAGGAAAACCTCTCTTTCCGTATAATCATATCTATTATGCGGCCGCTTTAAAGCTTTGTCAAGTTGCGTGAAAGAAAACTTGCATTTTCGGAAGTTTACACACATTTGCTGCAAAAAATTATCGGTTTTGACGATAGTATTCTGATTCAATCAGTTTTTGTTAGCAGAAAAGTTCCACAGGTCTATCCCAGCCGGAGGTGTGCTTCTCAGAAAAAACAAATAATTACTTCACCTATTTTACCGCTGCAACGGATGAATAGTCAGATGAAAAGAACATGGCTTCTGCAAAGCAGAAGCCATGTTTATAAACGAAGAATAAATTACTTCAGGGACTCCTCAACAGCAACAGCCACAGAAACGGTCATACCGACCATGGGGTTATTGCCGGCGCCCAGGAAGCCCATCATCTCAACATCCAAGCCGCCTTTGGGCGGCTTTTGTGTTGCAGCGCAAGGACTTTTGCATGTTTAATTTTCAATCGGGAAGCATGTCACCGAGGAATGGTGACACGAACATTCTACAAAGAAAACACAACTTTGTCAAGACCAAAAGAGAACTATCCTGAACAAGTCAGAACGGCGCAGAATAAGCCATTCTAAAACGATAACTTTTGATAACTTTACAACGCTTTAGATAACTATTTTACAGATGAAAGCAGAGGAAACCGCCACCTTTCGGCGCTTTTAGGTTCGTTGATTCTTCGGCACTTCTGACCCTCTTTCAGCCCTGGGTTCGGGACTGATTTTTTATTTTTAGATTTTTGCAAACTGCCATTTGTGTGACTCAGCTAAGCGCAAACCATAGTATAATAAGGCCATAAAGAACAGGGGAACACAAGAACCCCGGAAAACAAAACTAAGGGTTGCGACCTAACCGCAAGGCCAAAGAGCCAGAAAGGAATTTACCATGAAGAAGTCCGCTGCTATTGTTTACGTCAATGACACCACCGCCCAGGTCACCAAGTCCTTCCAGAAGAACGCTTGCATCTTCGGCACCGAAGAGTTCAAGCTGTGGAGAGAGTACCTGACCTACTTCCCCAACGCAAAGATGCAGACCAAGAGCATCAAGAAGAACCCTGATAAGAAGACCCGCCGCAACCTGACCTTCGCCAACATGGTCGAGTACATGAAGACTCAGGAGAACAGCGAAGACCTGCTGGCAGAGTTCGAGACCATCAAGAGCCGTTCCAAGATTCAGGCAAGCCCCTATCAGTACGTGCTGACCTGGTTCGAGGGCAAGTTCGCAGGTTACAATGACCTGACCCAGTTCATGGCTAAGAAGGAAGAGCAGCGCTCCACCGAGGACGCTGCCTCCGAAATCGAAAACGTCTAATCAACCCACCAAGAGTGAAAGGAGTACATACTATGAAGACCACCCGCAAGGACGCTGTCACCGGCTACAAGCTGGACTTTTCCACCAACACCCTGACCATCAACTACAAGTTCAATAAGGCTCTGAGCGACTTCGGCTCCCCTGAGTACAACCGCTACAAGGCAATCCTGGGAGACTTCCCCCACCTGACCGTTGTGGTCAAAGCAGGTCGTGAAATCACCACCACCCGCCGCACCAAGCGCCTGACCTATGAGAACATGGAAACCTACATGAGCTGCTTCGAGAACTCCGAGGCTCTCCTGAGAAGATTCTCCCTTGTCCAGAAGCGTTCCAAGGCTCTGGCAAGCCCCTACAAGTACGTCCGTGATTGGTTCGAGGCACAGTTCCCTGACTACAAGTCCTCCACCACTTTCACCGAGGACAAGCCCGCCATCGCCATGGTTCCCGCCCCTGACATGTCTCTGTACAAGCAGAAGGACGAGGAACTGGAAGAACTGGACGAGGCAGTTTGAGCGGCTGCGGCTTGCCTGATGGTTATGCAATAGTGACCTGACCATCAGGCGGATTACTTTGATTTTTCTCAAAATTTTTGGTAAAATATTAGTACAAGGTCAAGGAAAAGACCAAAAATAATGAGAAAAAGGAGATTTTGTGATGCGAAATCGTCAAAGAGATTACATGTTTGATTACTTTATCCAGGGATTGGATAAGACAGCGTAGGCTACGCTGCGGATGATGTACAACAATAGTTGTATGATTGATGAAGCCGAGCGCCGCCGAGAGAAGGAAGAATTGAAGAAGGAAGTTGCTCAGTATGTGATTGACCACATCAAGGCAACTGTGGACATCTCCGAGGTTCTTCTGGAAATCGAAGAACTGCGGAAAGCCATCGAAAATCTTGGCAAGTAAGGAGGGGAACAGACATGCCTGAAACCTTCCCGCACCAGAGAATGGTCAAGGTTCATCGTGAACGAGCCACGGCGAACTTTCTTGGAATCAAGAATGAGAATTGGCAAGCCGCCTCCCGAGACCTGGGAGCGCATGGGTTACAACTCTATTTGTACCTGGCTTCCAACGCTGACAATTACACCCTTGCCCTGTCACCTGCGGCTGTCCGGCAAGCGATTGGTTTGAAGCGTTCCACCTACCATGACAAATTCCACGAGTTGGAAGACAAGAGGTATCTGGTCAATACCCATGGGAACACATACGAGTTCTATGAAGTCCCACAAGCCGCAGCGCAGACACCAAAAACGGTGACGGCTGACGGATTGGATTTTGAAGAATGTACGACCTGCGACACCGCTATTAGTTCTGACGGACATGCTATACTGCCAGAGAATATAGAAATAAATAATAGAGATTCTATGACAGATAGTTCCATAAATAATGATAATGAATCCGCAAGGCAGATGGAGATGTTCATTCCAAAAGTGAAAGAAATCGTCATTCAAAGACCAAAAGCAGAGGGAAAGAGCAGACCTGTCTGCAAACCAAAGCCAAAAGAAGAGGAGTTTGTGTTCTAATGGGAAGTTACGCAGATAACGCTTACGAATGGCTGAAGCGCAAGGGACTTGCGGACAAGTACGAACACGCAGGTATCTACTGCATCAAGATTGACGATGACATCGTGTACATCGGCAAGAGTATGAACATGCTGCGCCGTGTAGCGTAGCACTATGCGGGCATCCGAACAGGTTCGGAGAAGAAGTACCGCATCATGGCAGAAGCAGAGCGCAAGGGTCATTCCATCAACTTCGATGTCCTCTACTATGCCAAGAGCAGAGGTAGCGTGAACCGCATGGTGGAGATTGGAGAGAAAGAGGGCGAGTACATACGCATGTACCATCCCATCCTGAATACCCAAATCCCCAAAGAAGACAACTGGCGCAACTTTGAAACGAATACGATAGATGCCAAGTCCGTCCTGGCTGACATCTTGTAAATAAAATACGAGAGGCGAACAGCCTCCCGTCAGCATTGTGCAACCCCGTTCCAAATCGTGGAACGGGGTTCTTTTGCATGTATCGAAGACAACCGCAAGAACCGTCTTCCAAAACAAAAATCGCTCTTCGTGAGAGTGTGCCCCACCACATACTGCCTTTTGGCGAAAGAGGTTTGGACTTCCCGAAACATACCCCCCACCCCTGTTCAATCAAACAACTGGTTTCGTGGTCACTTTTGGATGGGGTAAAACGGGCGGAAATCCGCCACGACTTCGGCAAAAAGTGTTCAGGAAACGTACATCCCCCTTTTGCGGACAGAGTCAGGGTCAGAGGGTTTCGCCTGTGTCGTTCATGGTGAAGTTCACAGAAAGAGTGCAATCCAGAGCCTTTGCGATTTCTGCGAGGTCGTTCTCTGTGAAGTTGTCACGCTTCATCTTGTTATGAAGGTTCTGGGGGCTGATTTCCATTCTTCTGGCGAGTTCGGCTTCGGAGATGTTGCCACGCTTCACCAGTAAGATTCTGATTTTTTCGGCAAGTGCCATCGTTATCACCTCTCTAACACTATAAACGATAGCGTGTATGTTGTCAACTGTGTGTTGTGATTATAAAAAATTATTTTATGAAATCATCAAAATAGTGT
Organism: Faecousia sp.; assembly: GCA_045539075.1. Lineage (GTDB taxonomy): Bacteria > Bacillota > Clostridia > Oscillospirales > Oscillospiraceae > Faecousia. The sequence goes on from JAZQEP010000041.1 coordinate 50,799, forward strand.
TGACAAACTACACTTTTTCGTTTATAATATAAACGTAATCAAGGACAGCCAATTTCAACACCGCCTGTTGTAAGTCCTCGAAAGAACACAAAGGAGCGGAGGCAGCCGGAGAGACGGCGAACATCAAAACACTAAAGGAGAAACTACTATGTCTGCGAGCGAAATGACCACCAAGATTGAAGCCCTGCGGGACTTGGAAGAACTGATTGAAGAAGCAAAGGTCGAAGCCGAAGCCCTTCGGGATGAAATCAAGGCTGAGATGATGGCAAGAAACATCGAGGAATTGAGCGTCGGTCAGTTCATCGTTCGCTGGACTTCCATCCTGTCCAACCGCTTCGACACCACAGGCTTCAAGAAAGCCTACGGCGAACTGTACAAGCAGTACACGAAGCAGACCGCAAGCCGCCGCTTCACCATCAGCGTATAAGGAGGACAGCTCATGTACCTACTGGACAAACTGTGGAGGGGCGACATCGCCCCCTCCGAGCGCTACATCAGACCCGACAGCGAGTTCAAGCGCAAGGCAAAGGAGTTCTGCGATGCCGCCGAGCGGCTTGTAGAAGGACTCAGCCCTGAAGGGAAGAAGCATTGGGAAGACGTGGAGCGCCTGAAGAGCGACATGAATATGCTGTCCGAAGAGGACATCTTCATCTACGGCTTCCGCATGGGAGCCAGGATGGTTCTGGATGTGGTAGGTGACCACAAGGGACAGTTTTACGAGATAGGCGAGGCGGGGTAACACCCGCCGCCAGAAGGAGAGAGTACGATGAACAGAGGCTATTCCAGATGCTCTACCAACGAGGGAAAACAGGACATCAATCGCCAGGTTCGGGAACTGAAGGCTGCGGGAGCCGAGGTTGTCTACATGGAGTACGAACACGGTGATGCAAAAGTGAAGAGTCAGCAGCAAGCCATGTTTGCAGAGTCCGAGGCGGGGGACACCATCACCGTTCTGGAAGTGTCCCGCCTTGCCAGAAGTACACAACAACTCTGCGAAATCATCGAAATTGTCCGACAGAAGCACCTGCGGCTTGTGATTGTGGGCAGTATCACTCTGGATTGCCGAAACGGTCAGGCTGACCCCATGAGCGAGGCTTTTCTCCAAATGGCGGGTGTGTTTAGCCAGTTGGAACTGTCCATGATTCGGGCGAGAGTCCGCTCCGGCATGGAGAACGCAAGGGCAAAGGGGAAGCAAATCGGCAGACCGCAGGTGACCGCTGATGATGTTCCTTCTGGCTTCCTTCGCCACTATCCCGCCTACAAGAGAGGGCAGCTGAATGTGTCCGAACTGGCGAGGGTCTGCAACATCAGCCGTACCACGGCTTACAAATACATCAACCTTCTGGAGAGATAGAGAGGAAAAGAACATGGATATTCCAAAGATTTTCTGGGCTTTTTACGACCTGTTTCGGAGAAAACAAATCACACTTGCTCAGTTTTCAGAAAGAACAGGGATTCCAAAAGAGGAAATCACTCGCTTTTTGAAAGAAATTTGAAAAAATGAGTGAAAAACTTGCAAAGATGTGATACAATGTACTCTGACTATTTTTGTGGAGGTGCAAGCGATGAAATTAGAAGATTACATTGAGCAAGACCTGCTTGAGAAATTCGAGTTTCATAACTACAACCACGCTCTTGAAATTATCACTCAGGCATTTCCTGAAGAATGGGCTGACATCGTTAGCTGCCTGAGAAAGTTGGATATTACCACGGATGACCTGCGGCAAGCTGGTGGCAACGAAACCAACATCCCGAAGAAGTTTGACGATGTTCTTTATCCTCTTGGATGGAGAGAAATCAGAATTTCTGGCGATTTACACATCAAGTTTTTCCCCCGCAGAGCAGAACAGAGAGGTCGTTTTTCTGATACTGCTTCAGATGAAAAGACAATTCCAAACTACATTGACGGTCACAACATCGACTTCATCAAGGGTAGAGTTGCCTTTGACTTAGAATGGAACAGCAAAGACCAAACCTTTGACAGAGACCTTCTGGCAATGCGTACCTACTATGATTGCGACATCATTAGTGCAGGTATTATCATCACACGAGCCGAAGAACTGAACGATGTGTTCAAGACTGTTTATATCCCTGGCAGCCAGAAGCCCATCATGCAGAAGTATGGAGCAAGTACCACATGGATGGGCAAGTTGACCTACAGACTGGATTCCCGCAGAAACGGCGGCTGTCCCATTCTGGCTATTGGTATCAAGAAGAATTGCATTTCTGACTGGAAGGAGGGGTATGTGGATGAGCATAAGCCAGGAAACAAATGAGAACCTGTTAGCGTTCTGCAATGGCGAAAAGTTTGCTACCATCTACGCAGACCCACCATGGAGATTCCAGAATAGAACAGGCAAGGTTGCTCCTGAAAACAAGAAGCTGAACCGCTACGAGACCATGGATTTGGATGCAATCAAAGCCATGCCTGTCTCCGAGATTGCCGCTAAAAAAAGTCACTTGTATCTCTGGGTGCCGAACGCCCTTCTTCCTGAAGGATTGGAAGTTATGAAAGCATGGGGCTTCGAGTACAAAGGCAACATTGTTTGGGAAAAGGTCAGAAAAGATGGTATGCCCGATGGCAGAGGCGTGGGCTTCTACTTCCGAAATGTTACTGAACTTCTGTTGTTCGGTATCAAGGGTGATAACAACCGCACTCTGGCTCCCGCACGGTCTCAGGTCAATTTGATTAGAACCATGAAGCGAGAGCACTCCCGCAAGCCCGACGAAATCATTCCTATCATTGAGGCTTGCTCCCCTGGCCCCTTCATTGAGTTGTTCGCTCGTGGAGACCGAGAGGGCTGGGCTATGTGGGGCAATCAGGCAGATGCGAGCTATGAACCCACATGGAACACTTACAGCAATCACACAAAAGCACAACAAACAGACTAAGGGTGGAGAAATCCACCCTTTTCTCTTTGCCTTTGGTGTGCTATACTATCTCCAAACCGTCACGGAGGGGATAGCATGGAGAAGAAGTTCCAAAAGTGGATACTTGAAGACGAGCGTGGCAAGCGCCCAGGACAGAAATACAAGTCCCTCCTGGTGATGCAGTACATCCTGAAATACGCTGACGATGAACACCCTGTAACCATCGCAGACATTGAAGGACACCTGCTGAAATATGGCATTGAAGCAGAGCGGCGCTCCATCTATCGTGACATTCACGACCTGATGGATTTGATGAACGCAGAACTGGATGAAGACAACAAAGTCGCAAAGCGTGACCGTTTGGGCTATCAGATTGTCCATACCCGCAAGCCCTATCCCAATGCGGAACATGGCGGTTGGCTTGTGACCTCCCGCCCCTATAAGTTTGACGAACTGCGGCTCCTGGCTGAGTGTGTGAACAGCGCCCGTTTCCTGTCCGAGAACCAGGCGAGGAACCTCCGCCGTACCATCAGCGGCTTGTGCAGCAAAGAACAGGCGAAGCTGCTAAACACCGACAGCACGGTTGTCAACCGCTCCAAAACGGCAAACACAACGGTCATGGAAAACATCAAGACCATCAACCTGGCAATCAAACACGGGCGACAGATACGCTTCAAGTACCTTTCCTATTCCTTTGACAACATGCGGACACAGGTGGAGCGGCGCTCCGGCAAGTTCTATGTTGTGAACCCCTACAAGATGCTGATTGACAACGGCTTCTTCTATCTGCTGACCTACAACGGCACGAAAACCATTGTCTACCGCATTGACCGCATGAAGGATGTGAAGGAACTCCTGACCGCAAGGGAATGGGAGAAGGAGTTCGAGGAAAATGTGGACATGGACAACTACACCAAGAGAGTCTTCTCCATGTTCGGCGGCAAGCGTGAGCGTGTGACCATCCGCTTCATTGACCAGCGTCTGGACACCGTGATTGACCAGTTCGGTATTGCAGGTGTGAAATACGAGAAGGTGGATGACACCCACTTCACCGCCCAGGCAGAAGTGGAAATCAGCGACATGTTCTACTCCTGGGTGTGCGGCTTCGGCAGACGGGCGAAAATCATTGACCCGCCCCATGTGGTCGAAGGTATGCGGGAGTTTGTCAAAAAGGTCAGCGACATGTACGAACCGAGATAAAGCAACGACGGAAGCAATCACGCTTCCGTCGTTTACTTATCCAAAGTTATCAAAAGTTATCGGTTTAGAACAATTTATTCCGTCTTACACCGCTTTACGCATTTTTATGTGGTCTTGTTTCAAACTGCGGATAATGTTAATTTCGTCCATGTCCTTCTTCAAGTCCGTGGTCAGGATGTTCAGGTAGTTTTCGGTGATGTCCAGGCTGCTGTGTCCGAGTATCTTCTGGAGCGTAACCACCGAGCCGCCCATGGTGACCCATTTCTTTGCGAAGGTATGGCGGAAGCGGTGGACTCCTGTTCTTTCGATGCCGCAGATGTGACAATAGTCCCACAGGGCATGATAGCAGCTGCTTCGGGTGAGTTGGTCGCCGTAGGTGGAGATGAAGAGCCAATCTTCCATGGTTCCCTGTCTGTACTTCAGGTACTCATGGAGTATCTTCACGATGTCCTCATTCAGAGGGATAATCAGGGGCTTTCTGTTCTTCGTGACGTTCACATAGACAATGCGGTTGTCGAAGTCCAAATCCTTGATTTTGATGTTCACAAGGCTGTTCTGGCGGATGCCAGTTGACAGAAGCAGATTGACAATGACCCAACTCCGATACGTTGCAAAGTTACAAGTCCGCACATCGGGCTTCCGCAACAGGCGCTTCAGTTCTGCATCGGTGTAGGTTTCGATGTGATGCTTGTCCGTCTTCGGGATGGTGATTTCAAAGTGGGGAAGGTACTCGCACCGCATGAAGAACCGCAGAATGGTCTTCAAATCTCTTGCGTAAGTTCCAAGAGAAACGTCGTTGATGTTGGGGTCTTCCCGCAGAGCGATGATGAAGTTGGGCATCGTCTTTTCCGAGAGTTCGGAGATGGGTGTGTCTGCGGGAACACGCTTGTAGATTTGCTTGATTGCGACTTCGTAGTGGATGATTGTGCCTTGCCGCAGGTTGCGGGATTTGCAATCCAGAATGAACTCCTGGAAGCCCTCTTCAAAAGTTTTCTGGACACTTGCACACAGGCGCATTTTCTTCTTTCTTGCCATGGTTTGACGCTCCATTCTGCATCCAAAAAACAAAGAATCCAGGATGCATGTCATTGAGATTTTCCTCAAAATGACATGCTTCCTGGATTGATTTGTTATGACATGCTTAGTCTGAACTTTTAGAGGTCAAAACCGCAGGTTTTGGACTCTTACTTCAGAGACTCCTCAACAGCAACAGCCACGGAAACGGTCATACCGACCATGGGGTTGTTGCCTGCGCCCAGGAAGCCCATCATTTCCACGTAAAATCCGCCTGTCGGCGGCTTTTCGCCTGCGGCGCAGGGACTTTTGGAGCGGGAAACCAGTCTTTTCGCAAAACAAGAAGCACATCGCCCGAAAGCGGTATGTTGTGCTTTCCTTCTCGGGGCTTATCTTATCACATCACCTGTTCACGAAACAAGACCTTTGAACTAAGTTGAACATCTCACCATCATCTTTTATCAACTACTATCAACGCCCATCATCTCATCATCAACCGTTCAGCAAATCACAAAAAAACTTTTTGAAAAAAGAAGAAAAAAGATTTAGGGGTGAGAAAGGTATTGGATATGCCTTTTGGTATAATATGGCCATAAAGAGTGAGGGAAACAAAGACAAAAACCTCTCACAGACTACTAAAAAATAATTTTTGAATGGCCAATGAGCCGGAAAGGACAACATCATGACTAACACTACTTCTTCCTCCATCACTTCCACCACCAAGACCGCTACCTTCTTCGCTTGCGACCACATTGGCAAGAGAATCTACGGCTCCGAAGCCAACTTCAAGAAGGCTGAAACTCTGGATACTCCCCAGTATAAGGCTCTGATGACTCTGATGGAACGCCACCCCAGCTACGATCTGGATGCCATCGCTCCCGCATTTGCCAAGCAGTCCTACAAGGGTCTGAACTTTGAACTGATGATGGACTATGTTGAAATCAAGGGCACCGAGTTCCAGAAGGCAGAGTTTGAGGAAATCGTCAATAGAGATTCCTCCTTCCCCGTTATCAAGAGCTGGTTTGTTGAGAACTTCAAGGTTGGTTTCACCGTGGAAAAGGCCAAGCGCGAAATCGCAGTCGCAAAGAACAACGCCAAGAAGATGGCCGCCCGGGAAGCTCTGAAAGAGCAGAAGGCTACTGTCCGCAAGGTTGTCAAGGCTAAGATGGTAAAGGCTACCCCCGCTGTTATGGAACTGCCCACCGCTTCCAACTTCTAATCAGACATCAAGCCCGCTGGTTCCCAATGATGGAGCCTGCGGGCTTCTTTCTGTCCAGAAGCAAGGAACACCGGACAGATTTTGGACAGAGCCGTTCAACCGTGCGGTTGCTACTTTCATATAAAATTGAG
>JAZQEP010000042.1:0-12829 GCA_045539075.1 Faecousia sp.
GGCATCAGTCCCCTGCCCCAGTAATCTTTATTCAGGACATAGCCGATTTCACGACCTTGAAGATGCTCAGGAATGCCAAGATCCACATCCCGGGTCTCAAGACCGATGGAACCGATGACTTTGCTGTTTTCTTTCAGTTCCAGAGAAAAAGTTTTCTTTTCATCGATGAACATGGCAAGAATCCGCCGGGATTCCTCCAGATCCTTGTGGGGAAGCCAGCCGGCCATCTGACCCACGCCGTCCACCTTGGCATATTCATAGAAATCTTCCAGATCCGTTTCCCGCCAGGGCCGCAGAATCAGACGGGGCGTTTCGATCCGGATATTGGTTACATCAACAGGTGCGTTCATTCATATCACTCCTTACAGGATGCACATGGCATCACCGAAGCTGAAGAAGCGGTAGCGCTCCCGGACAGCTTCCTCATAGGCGGCTAACACATGCTCCCGACCCGCAAAGGCAGAAACCAGCATCACCAGAGTGCTCTCCGGCAGATGGAAATTGGTGATCAGACCTTCCATGGCCTTGAAGGTATAGCCGGGATAGATGAAGATCTCCGTCCATTTGGACTTTGCTTCAAAACTGCCGTCTTCATTCACAAGGCTCTCCAGAGTCCGGCAGGAGGTGGTTCCCACGCAGATAATACGGCCGCCTTCAGCCTTTGTTTGATTCAGAATATCTGCTGTTTCCTGGGTCATCATGCAAAGTTCCGCGTGCATATGATGGTCCAGAATATCTTCCGCTTTCACGGGGCGGAAGGTGCCAAGGCCCACATGCAAGGTGACAAAAGCAGTCTTGACACCCTTTTCCCGGACCTTATCCAGCAATTCCGGGGTCCAATGAAGTCCGGCTGTTGGCGCCGCAGCAGAACCGACCTCCCTGGAATAGACCGTCTGGTACCGCTCCTGGTCCTGCAGTTCCTCCTTGATGTAGGGCGGCAGGGGCATTTTACCCAGCCGTTCCAAAACCTCCAGGAAGATTCCCTCATAGTGGAATTCCACCACCCGGTTTCCGGTTTCCTGAACCTCCACAACGGTGGCGGTCAGTTCTCCGTTACCGAAGATCACTTCGTTTCCAACCTGCATTTTCCGGCCGGGCTTGCACAGGCACTCCCATTTTTTATCACCCAGATCCCGCAGCAGCAGCCCTTCCACCGCTCCGCCGGTGGGCCGATGACGCAGCAGCCGGGCAGGCAGCACCCGGGAGTCGTTCATCACCAGACAGTCCCCGGGATTCAGATAGTCGATAATATCATAAAAATGACCGTGCTTCACTTCACCGGTCACCCGGTCCAGCTTCAGCAGCCGGGAGGTGTCCCGCTTTTCCAGTGGAGTCTGGGCAATCAGCTCCTCCGGCAAATCATAATAGAAATCATGCGTTTTCATGACAGATTCCTCCATTTTCTAAACATACACAGTATAGCCCATTTCTGCTTTTTTTGCAACAGACAAAATGATCACTTCCTGCATAGACTGCCATGGAGGGATCAGTTTATGAAAAAGCCATTGTTCACCGGCGCCTGCACTGCGCTGGTTACACCGTTTCTGGATGACCGGATCAATTATCCTATGCTGGAACAGCTGCTTCGCCGGCAAATTGATGCCGGCATCCGGGCTGTCGTCATTTGCGGCACCACCGGAGAATCGCCGACTCTTTCAGATGCAGAAAAACTGGAGCTGTTCAAACGGGCAAAGGCCTGCGTCGGCAGCGACTGCCTGATCATCGCCGGGACCGGCTCCAATTCCACCCTGCATACACTTGAATTGAGTCTGGCAGCGCAAAAATGCGGCGTTGATGCCTTGCTTCTGGTCAGTCCATACTACAACAAAGCCAACCCGGAAGGTCTATATCAGCATTACGAAACCGTTTCCCAAGCTGTGGATCTGCCGATCATTCTTTACAATGTACCTTCCCGAACGGGTCTTGACATGCCGGTTTCTGTCTATCACAGGCTGAGTGCAATTACCAACATCGCCGGTGTCAAGGAAGCATCCACGAATATCACAAAAATCACCCACATCCGCCGGTTGTGCGGCAGTAACCTCCCTGTATGGAGCGGAAATGACGATCAGATAACACCGGCCATGTCCATGGGTGCATCCGGAGTTATCTCCGTATTGTCAAATGTAGCGCCGGTTGAAACCCAGGCCATGGCCCTGGCCGCCCTGAACGGAGATTTTGACACCGCATCCGCACTACAAACACAGCTGCAGCCACTGGTTGATGCCCTGTTCTCCGACGTAAACCCCATACCGGTCAAGGCAGCCATGAAGCTGATTGGCTATGACTGTGGACCTTGCCGCCTACCACTTGGCCCCTTTCCTTCTGACCGGGAAGCGCAGCTGAAGGCCGCATTGGGATAAACAAAAGCGGCCCTGACGGGCCGCTTTTCAGTGCATTGGTTTTTCGTAAAAGACAAGCTCCATGCCTTCTTTGATCTGCTCTGTCTTTTCGATTCTTCTGTATCCCATTTTCTCGTAAAGATGACGGAGTTTTTCCTCCTGGGCAATGGTATCAAGCTGCCAAAGCTGCGTTTTCGGATAAAGGCGCTCCATCAGGACAATGGCCTGCTGGGCATAGCCCCTCCCCTGATACTCCGGCAGGATGCACAGGGGGGACAGACGGCAATGCTCACCAAAATCACATACCCGGAGCATGCCGATCTCCTCATCGTCCAATTCGATCAGGTAGTAGTCCGTGAAGTTCTGCCGAAACCGTTGACGGATATCGTCCAAGCCTTCTGCTGCGGGACTGCTCTCAAAATCCTCGTACTTCAGCAGCAGCTGGGCAAAGGATTTGACCTGAATGTAGTGAATCTTACGCAGATCGTCTTCTGTCGCTTTTCTTAAACGAATCATTATCCCTGTTCCTTATACTCTGCCAAACCAGCAGTCCGGAGATCAGGCCAGAATGGCCTTGTGGAAAACCTTCTTACCCTTGCGGATCTTGACACCCGCTTGCAGCATCTCTTCGGTGACCTGGAAAGTGGGATCAGCCATCTTCTCGTCATTGACAAAGACACCGCCCTGCTGTACCAGCTGCCGGGCCTGCTTGTTGGAGGGGGCCAGACCGCACTTGACCATCAGATTCAGGAAGCCGATCTTACCGTCCACCAGGTCAGCTGCAGAGATTTCGGTACTGGGCATATTGGCATCGTCACCGCCGCCTGCAAACAGCGCCTTGGCAGCAGCCTGGGCCTTGTTAGCCTCTTCCTCGCCGTGGACCAGCTTGGTCAGCTCGTAGGCCAGGATCTCCTTAGCCTCGTTGATCTTGGCATCCTTCCAGGAATCCATCTCGTTGATCTGCTCCAGGGGCAGGAAGGTCAGCATCCGGATGCACTTCATCACGTCTGCATCCTCAACATTGCGCCAGTACTGGTAGAAATCGTAGGGAGAGGTCTTGTTGGGATCAAGCCATACGGCACCCTTTGCAGTTTTGCCCATCTTCTTACCCTCGGAGTTGAGCAGCAGCGTGATGGTCATAGCGTGGGCATCCTTGCCCAGCTTACGGCGAATCAACTCGGTGCCGCCCAGCATGTTGGACCACTGGTCATTGCCGCCGAACTGCATATTGCAGCCGTAGTGCTGGAACAGGTAGTAGAAGTCGTAGGACTGCATGGGCATGTAGTTGAACTCCAGGAAGCTCAGGCCTTTCTCCATACGCTGCTTGAAGCACTCAGCCCGGAGCATATTGTTCACGGAGAAGCAGCCGCCGATCTCACGGATGAAATCCACGTAGTTCAGGTTCAGCAGCCAGTCGGCATTGTTAACCATCTGAGCCTTGCCCTCACCGAACTCGATGAAGCGCTCCATCTGCTTCTTGAAGCAGGCGCAGTTGTGGTCGATGACTTCCTTGGTCATCATGCTGCGCATATCGGTACGGCCGGAGGGGTCGCCGATCATGGCAGTGCCGCCGCCGATGAGGGCGATGGGCTTGTTGCCTGCCATCTGCAGGCGCTTCATGAGGCACAGTGCCATGAAGTGGCCCACGTGCAGGGAATCAGCGGTGGGATCAAAGCCGATGTAGAAGGTGGCCTTGCCGTTGTCGATCATCTCGCGGATTTCTTCTTCATTGGTCACCTGGGCGATAAGGCCGCGGGCAACCAGCTCGTCATAAACTTTCATGTTCATTCTCCTTAAATTTTGTAATTCAAAACCAGAATCTGTTTTTCAGTTTCGGTAGTTAAGATAAATTCATTGTCAGCGAAGCTGACCTGGGAGTACAGCTTGATAAAATCATCGATATGTCCGATGTTCTTCAGTCCCATATTGTCAGTGCGGTAATGCATGGGTATCGCCACCCGGGGGGTTACCTGCCGGATGATCTGCCAGGCAGTCTGGGTGCCAATGGTGTAGAAGCCGCCTACGGGGATCAGTAAACAGTCGATACCTTTGAGCGCTTGTATCAACTCCTCATCGGGAAAACAGCCAATGTCACCCAGGTGGGCCACACGCAGACCGGCAAAGTCAAAAATCCGGACGGTGTTCATCCCCCGAAGGGACCCATCCTGGTCATCATGGGCTGTCACATACTCCTGGAGGGTATAGGGCGCTTCCCTGCCGCAGTTCATAAGCATCACAGCATCGGTATAGCTGTGGTCATCGTGACCGTGGCTGCAATAGACAGCCTCCGTTTCAAGGTGTAATTCAGGGTGACCGGGGATCATGCCGGGAGCATACGGATCCAGAACGGTGCGGTAGCCGTTCGCTTCCAACAGAAAGCAGGCATGGCCGTAGGTTGTGATTTTCACTTCCATTTCAGGTCTCCTTTCCGCATATTAAGGTGGTGAGGGCGGCACGAAGGAGATTTACATTGGTCTGCTCCAGATGTGTATCCTTACCGGTGTGGATTTTATCCACGTAATAGCCGATACCCTTTTTCTTGTGGAACGCGGCAATGCCGAAGCCGATGGGAAAATGCCGCTGATCGGAGGGATAAGTATAGAAGCCCTTATGTTTCAGCTGGATATGTTTCTTGCCAAACCAGCCGCCCAGGCGCTGAATATCAGACAGCAGCTTCGGATCCTTTTTCGCTTTCTTTGTGGGGAAGAAAATGATACGGTCGCCGTCGCCCACGCAGTCCAGATTCAGTACGATCTGATTCTCCGTATCCGATTTGTGGGCCTTTCGGTATGCCGCAGAGCCGATCAGTCCCGCCTCCTCCAGATCGAACAGGACAAAGCACACTTTATTCCGGTGGGCCTGGGGCATGGTCCGGGCAATTTCCAGGGCGGTGATGACACCGGAAGTGTTGTCGTTGGCATTATTTCTGTTTGCAGGACCTACCAACAGCAGAATCAGCAAAATCCAGTAAATAACCATCGAAACTGTGCTTGCCAGTTGGGGATTATTCAGCAAAACGCCAACCGCAACGCCGGGAACAACGGCTGCCAAAATAAACAGGGCCACGATGATAATCTGCCACAGAAGAAACGTCACCGGATTGCAGGGTGTCAGTACATTGGGAAGACCAATGCTGGCGGGGGTATCATAGTGGGCAGTCACCAAATATTTAGCATTTTGGGGATCGCCGATGACAATATTCTGTGCACCGAAGCTGCCCTTTTCCAGATGGCATTCATAGCCCAGTTCCTTCACATAGTACATGACATCTGCCCGGAAAGCTTCCTTCTGTCTCTTGTTTTTGCGAATTGGATGGGCTTTTAAAATATCCATGGGTTCATTCAGCATGGGCTTCTCTCCTCTCTGTGTAAATGTAAAACGCCCTCTATCCCACATGGGACAGAGGGCGCATAAAGCACGGTACCACCTCTAATTCGATATGACATCACTGTCATATCCTCACAGTGTCCAACAACACTTCCCGCTGTATCGGGCGGTCCCCGTCCTCCCCTACTGTTACTTCGGGCAGGCCACTCCGGGAGGTATTTGGGCGGCTTTTCCCACTGCCTTGCACCAAAACGGCAGCTCTCTGGCGGAAAAGGAAACGCTTACTTATTCCCATCAATGTGTTACTATTAAGGTGTGATAATCCTAACAAATCAGAATCAATTTGTCAAGTTTTTCTTTCAAAAATTAAACTCTGAGCATCTCTTCCGCACTCTTGAGGGTTGTTTCCGTGATATTGGTGCCGCCGATGATTCTGGCAAGCTCCTTCTTCCGGCCCTCGATGTCCAGAGGGGTCACGGTAGTGTAGGTACGTCCATCCCGTTCTTGCTTTGCAATCAGCAAATGGGTATTGGCGAGGGCTGCCAGCTGGGGCAGATGGGTGACACAGAGCACCTGCTTATGGGCGGCAACGCTGCGCAGCTTTTCAGCTACCTTCTGGGCTGCCCGGCCGGACACGCCGGTGTCCACCTCGTCGAAGATCAGGGTGTTCACCTGGTCCCGCTCCGCCAGCACGTTCTTCATGGCCAGCATGATTCGTGCCAGCTCACCGCCGGAGGCTACCTTGCTCATGGGCTTCAGAGCCTCACCTGCGTTGGCGGACATATAGAATGCCACCGCATCGGCACCGTTATTGGTCAGATCGATTTCGGTAAATTCACAGGAAAACTGCACTCTTGGCATATCCAGCTGGGCGAGTTCTGTGAGAATCCGCCGGGACATGGAAATCGCGGTTTGTTTCCGGTTCTCCCGGAGGGTAAACGCAGCCTCCCAGGCGGTTTTCTCCGCCTTGCTCAGTTTCTTTTTCAGTTTTTCCAGATGGTCATCGGCAAATTCGATCTCATCCAGTTCCTTTTTTGCTTTATCCAGGTATTCCAGGATATCCTCACAAGTCGTACCATACTTTCGGCGCAGCTTGTGGATCACGTCCAACCGGGACTCGATCTCTTCCAGCTCGTCGGCAGAGTAGGCCAAATCATCCCGGGCGTCCCGGATTTCCTCTGCCAGGTCCTGAACCTGGTACATGAGGTCAGCCACCCGTTCATGCAGAGCAGTGATATTGTCGCTGAATCTGGATATTCTGGCCAAAGCCCGCTCGGCGGTGGCCAGCATGGATGCAGCGCCGTCGGCATCATCAGAGCCGTAGATATTCTCCACCGCGTCATTCATTCCGTCTGCGATTTTCTCAGAGTTCTGCAGAAGTTTTCTACGATCCTCAAGCTCCTCATCCTCGCCCGGGCGAAGGTCCGCCTTCTCAATTTCCTTGATCTGGTATTTGAGAGTCTCCATCCGACGGAGTTTCTCACCTTCATCCATGGTCATACGGTCGATTTCCCGCCGCAGCTTGGCAACGGCTTCATATTTTTCCGTGTAGTCTGCCCGGAGCGATTCATTTGCCGCGAATGCATCCAGGAAATTTAAGTGGTTCGCCTCATCAAACAGCGTGGCTGAATCGTGCTGTCCGTGGATATTGATCAGCTGCATGCCAAGCTTGCGCAGGATGGAAACACTGACCAAAGAACCGTTGACCCGGCACACATTCTTGCCGTCAAGATGAACCTCACGCTGGATGACGGTCTCAGGGTCGTACTCCACACCGTTATCCTCAAACCAGGATAGCGGCGGTACATCTGTAAACACCGCACGGACGGATGCTTTGGTCGTGCCTGTACGGATCATATCACGGTAGGCGCGTTCTCCCAAAATGGCGGAAATGGCATCAATGATAATGGATTTACCGGCACCGGTCTCGCCGGTCAGTACATTGAAGCCCTGGTCAAAGGAGATGTCCGAGCGCTCAATGACCGCAATATTCTCTATATGCAAAAGGCTCAGCATGCCCCTTCTCCCCTTTCACAATCTCAGTTCATCAGGCTCTTGATCTCACCGCAGAAGGCTGCGGCGGCGTTGGGATCCCGCATGACCACCATTACTGTATCGTCGCCTGCCAGAGTGCCCAGCACCACGCTCATCTTCATGGCATCCAGTGCGGAGGCAGCGGCATTAGCCAGTCCCGGCAGCGTATGGATGACAATGATATTCATCGCATAGTCAAAGCCCGTGACGCACTCTTTGAAAATGGAATTCAGCCGGGTGGAAAAGGTGCCGGAGATTTCCCGGGCTGCCGTTGTATAGCGGTATGTGCCGAAGGAAGTCAGTTCCTTGACAATACGAAGTTCCTTGATATCCCGGGAAATGGTGGCCTGGGTGCTGTAGAAACCGGCCTCCTGGAGCGCGGCAAGGAGCTGCTCCTGAGTTTCCACATTGGTATTGGAGATGATCTCCATGATTTTAGCCTGTCTCTGTGATTTCACATCCACTTCCCCTTTCAGTTGATTCTAAACTTGCTGTTGACCACATCGAAGAAGCTTCTGTCTTTGATACGGATCAGTTTTGTTTCCAAATTGGACTTTTTTACGGTTGTCACATCGCCCATATTCATACGGAAGGCTTTGCCGCCGTCTACACTGAGGAAAGCGTTTCTGCGGGCATTCTTTACGATCTGGGTGGTGATGATCCGCTTATCGGAGGCCACGATACACCGGCTTCCCACGTCATGGGAGCAGATGGGCGTAATGATGATATTTCTTGCCTCCGGCTCCACAATGGGACCACCGGCGGAGATATTGTAGGCAGTGGAACCGGTGGGAGTTGCAATGATCACACCGTCTCCGCCGCATTCCATAGCCTGGACTCCGTCACACTGGACGGCCAGATGAACGATCCGGGCGACAGTTCCCTTTGTGATCACCACATCGTTTAAGCAGATATCATGAAACACAATATCCCGGTCCCGCTGGATGGTGACATCCAGCATCATGCGCTTATCCAGGGTGTATTCACCGGTGACCAGGTACGCAAGTTTGTCCAGCTCAGTGCTCTCCAGTTCTGCCATAAAGCCCATGGTACCGATATTAACACCGAGAATGGGCAATCCTCTTCGGGTTGCGGTTTTTGCCATATGCAAAATGGTGCCGTCACCGCCGAAGCATACCACGCACTCCGCATTGCCCAGTTCACGGTCCAGCCGACTGAAGCGGATGTCTTTCGGAAGTTCATAACTGCGGTCAACTTCAAAAGGAAGACAGATCTTAACGTTCGCGCCGGCCTCCCTTAAGATTCTCGCAGCGTCCCGCACTGTCTGGAAATTTTTGTCCCGGTAGGGATTCGGTGTTAAAATGATATTTTTCACGTGGAATCCCTCCTTTATCCCAGTGTTTTATGGGCCTCAGACACCACCAGTGCGGTATCCGGGCGAATGCCGGGAACATCATCCAGGGTCAGATGACCCAAAAATTCAATATTTCCCTCCGGACCCTTTACGGGAGAAAAGGTAAGTCCAAGGATCTTAAATCCCAGACCGTCCACCAGGCTTACGAAGTTATCCAGTACCATCTGGTGGATCTTGGGATCCCGGACAACACCCTTCTTACCCACGTTCTCCTTGCCCGCTTCAAACTGGGGCTTGATCAGACACAGCACCTGGCCCGTGGGCTTTAAGAGGGTTTTAATCGTGGGAAGCACGATCTCCAAACCAATGAAGCTGACATCGATGACGGAAAGATCCAGGGGTTCCCCCAGATCCTCCGGGGTCACGTAACGGATGTTGGTCCGCTCCATCACCACCACACGCTCATCAGAGCGAATCTTCCAGTCCAGTTGGCCGTAACCCACATCGATGGCAAAGACCTTTTTGGCGCCCTGTTGGAGCAGACAGTCCGTGAAGCCGCCGGTGGATGCTCCGGAGTCGCTGCATACGTAGCCCTCAGGCTTCACGCCGAAATCACGCAGGGCTTTTTCCAATTTCAAGCCGCCCCGGCTGACGTAGGGGCAGACAGCGCCGCGAACCTCGATATCCACAGTCTCTTCGAATGATGTTCCTGCTTTATCTGCCTTCTGACCGTTGACGTAGACATTGCCGCTCATAATGATGGCCTGGGCTTTGGAGCGTGTCTCCGCGTACATACGCTCAACCAGAAGAACATCCAGCCGCTTCTTTATCTTCATAGCGCAAGCACTTCCTTTACATAGTCTGCCAGAGACTTTTCGTCCAGGCCGCAGTGTTCGTACAATTTATCCATGGAACCATGGGGAATAAATGCATTTCCAAGATCTTTCCGGAACACACGCACAGAGGGATCCGCGGAATGAATTGCGGCAGACAAATCCGAGCCAATGCCGGCGTTTGCCATTGCTTCTTCCACAACGATGAGTTTTTTCTCATTGCCCATCCGTGAGAGAATTTGATCTACCGTGAAATCAGTGAGAGAAAGCAGACGAAGCACCGTCACCTGGATCTCCTCCCGGCACAGATACTCTGCCGCAGCCAGAACCTGGTCGGTAAGAACACCATAGGTCAGAATTGTAACATCGTTGCCCTTACGGTGGCAGTACACACTACTTCCGCTGGGATCCCAGGCAGAATCCGTGTAATTGCGATTACCACCCCGGGGATAGCGAATAGCCACGGGGCCATCACATTCCTTGACGGCCCAGCGGAGCATCTGCTGCTGCTCTTTCATGCTGGCAGGCGCGAGAATCCGCATCCCGGGGACATGACGCAGATAGCCCACATCAAAAACGCCGTGATGGGTAGCTCCGTCTTCGCCCACAAGCCCTGCCCGGTCCACAGCCAGAACCACATGCAGCTTCATCAAGGCGATGTCCTGCAGAATCTGGTCGTAGGCGCGCTGGAGGAACGTGGAATAAATGGCCACCACAGGGATCATCCCCTGCTTGGCAAGGCCGCCTGCCATGGATACGGCATGTTCCTCCGCAATACCCACATCAAAGGTACGCCCGGGATATTTTTTCTTAAATTCCAGCAAACCGGTACCACCGGGCATGGCGGCGGTAATTGCGCAGACACGCTTATCCTCTGCTGCAAGCTGGAGCATGGCATCTCCGAAAGAATCAGAGAAGGTATATTTTCCTCCGGACAGCGGTTCTCCGGTCACAGGATCAAATTTGCCGATACCATGGTACAGGGCAGGATTCTTTTCTGCAGGAAAAAAGCCGAAGCCCTTCCTGGTGATCACATGCACAACCACAGGAAAGTTCATGTCCCGGGCCGTCTTCAGCACGCGGATCAGACCGGGAAGATCGTGACCATCCACGGGGCCAAGATAACCCAGACCCATGTTTTCAAAAATGGTAGTAGGCAGCAGCATGCGCTTCAGACGGTCTTTCATATTTTTGGTAACGCGGTAAACGGCCCGACCTACGGGGAATTTATTCAAAAAGCCGCGGTATTTACGCTTCATGCCCAGATACTGCTCTTTCATGCGGAGCTTGGAAAGATGCCGGGACACACCGCCCACATTCCGGTCGATGGACATCTCGTTGTCATTGAGGATGATGATCATAGGCTCCAGACTTTCCGCAGCATCATTCAGTCCTTCAAAGACCATGCCGCCGGTAGCAGCACCGTCGCCCAGTAGTGCCAAAACATGATAATCCTCGTTCAGAAGTGTTCTTGCCCGGGCCATACCCAGGGCAATGGACACGGAACTGGACGCATGACCGGCCACAAAAGCGTCAGCTCCGCTTTCGTGGGGCTTGGGAAAACCGGAGATTCCACCATACTGACGCAAATGCGAAAAATCCGCCTGGCGGCCAGTCAGCAGCTTATGGACATAAGACTGATGGCCGACATCAAATACCAGGCGGTCACGCATTGTATTGAAAACGGTTTCTATGGCAACAGTCAGCTCTACCGCACCCAGATTGGATGCCAGATGACCGCCGGTCTGTGCCACGGAGGAAACCAGATATTTACGAATCTCTGTGCAAAGCACCTGACGCTCTTCGTCCGTCAGGCACACAAGATCATCGTGACCGTGAATACTTTGCAAAATGCTCACGTATCAACACAACCTAACTTATTTTTTCTTTATCGGGGAACCCTTTCTCAGGCTCTGAAACCAGCAGATGATTTTACCTACTGTATGCACGATTTCTGTGCAGGAATTCACAGCAATGGATTTGCCGATTGCCTTACCGCCTACAGTCAGGCCTGCAGCCAGCGCAGACATGGCAAGACTGACAATCTGAGGCCAGGACATGTCGAAATTTTTAAGAATTTGCACCGCAATGGTCGCGGAAGCGGAACCGGACACAACACCGCAAATATCGCCCACCACGTCATTGCAGATAGAACTGACACGCTCCGCATTGCGCAACAGCTGAATGGAGGCTTTGGCGCCGGGAACTTTCCGGGCAGCCATGGCATGGAAGGGTTTTTCATCTGCAGTGGCCACAGCCATGCCAATAATATCAAAAATAATACCGATCAGAATAATGGACAGCAGAATCAGAAACGCAATTCCCATGGAGCTGTTTTCCATTAAAACATCGGATAAAAGCGAGATTGCACCAGAGATCACAATGGTGACGAAGAAGATGGTGACTACCCATCTTATATTCTTGTTTCGTTCCCGTTTGGACGCTTCCGGGTCGGCTTTAGCCATTTCGATCGATACCTCATTTACTATTTTTTTTAAGAAAGACGGCAGCAGACAGGATAAATCTTACGGCTTAGGTCGGGTTGTATTTCACCGGCGGGAACCTGCCGTTGCCGCACAGGCCGTTTCCATTTGATCCCACCGTTCAGCCGTTGCCAAACTGAATACCCGATTGCCACTTAGTCCGTACTGTAATCCCCTGCCTGCCCAGTTACGACAGCCTAGGTGATTTCCACCACAGGATGAACCATAGTCTTAGCCTCTTTTGCAAACATGGTTTCCGGGAGCGATAGCAAGGAGTGCGTGGCCACCGCACCCACATGCCTGGTCTCCCTTCCCCGCAGGTTCACTCAAGGCAGGCTACGCTGCACGCAGCAACGCGATTCTGCGCACTGCTTTGCAGGTTCTTACCGGATTCGTACGCGAGCGGACCCCTCTCGGGGCTTATGCCGTCGTCGCACAAACTTCCGGTCTCCACGGAAATCGGGTCGTATGCGCCATGCCATTGGCGCGCGCCCG
>JAZQEP010000043.1:0-4111 GCA_045539075.1 Faecousia sp.
CCTGTCAGATTTTCTCCCCGGGATGTGTATAGATCCACGAGCATAGGATTGCACCTCACTTCTTATTTCTTCCGGCACAGCGGGATCAGGGTCACCCATATGAGCAGACCCACAACGAAGGCCGCAAGGAAGATATCCGCATTGGGAATAAACGAGGTCGTACCGTCGCTGTTGACGATAGTTGCCGCATTACGAAGCACGAAAGAACCGATATACGGACCGATGACACCGGGGATCAACACCTGTGCAAAAATCCGCAGGCCCTGGAACATACCGGACTTGTTGGCGGGAGTATGGGTACGGACCTTCGCACCGATCATAGCGCCCGTTCCCAGATAACCGCACATCATAACCAGCGTACCGATAAATACCGGCACCGTACTGCGGAAGATGTACAGAATCACATAGCCCACCATCAGCAGCACGATTGTGGGAATGATGGCACTCCGGAAGCCCTTCCGGTCATAGACCTTGCCGTAGAAGCCGGTAAAGGCCGCCGCCAGCACGATGGCCGGGGCAAAGATCAGCACATAATTGGTCATCTTCAGCGTTTCGGTATAGTACAGGATCAGGTAAGGCATAAAAGTCTGGATGGAGATGTTGAACACCGCCAGAGCGATCAGGGTAAAATAGAGATTCTTGTTTGCCTTCACCACATCCGGGCGGAAGCCGTAGAAGATATTGCGGAAGTAACTCTGGTTTTCATCGGTTTTCACGGGCACATCATGGATCAGGAAAATACCGGAAATGCCCACAAGGATCACCGCGATGCCGATAACATTGAAAATAGTTACCCAGCTTTCTGCCAGTCCCTGATCCAGACCCATAAAGCCGCCGAAAACCACAAGAATGGCCACCAGCGGCATCATGGCATTAACACCTTCAATACTGCCCCGGTTGGTATCGTCGGAAATATCCGTCAGCCATGCATTGAAGCAGGCATCGTTGGCGGAAGAACCGAAGAAGGTCATGATGCAGTCCATGATGATGGTCAGGGAAACACCCAGAGAAGCGGCGGAAGCAACATTGGGGAAGAGGCTGCCCAGCACATCCATGCGAAGCAGGGAGAAGCTCCAGATGCTGATACCCCAGGCAATGTAGCCGCCGCAGATGAAGATCTTCCGCTTGCCAAGCTTATCAGAGAGGGCGCCGATGAGCAGCGTGGTCACGGTAGCAGCCACGGCGGAAGCCGCCACCATGGCGGAGATGGCCGAGGCGGAGGCATGGAACATCTTGTAGATGAATACGTTAAAGTACATGTTCTCCACCGTCCAGGCAACCTGTCCGGTCAGTGAGAAAATGACCAGCGCCAGCCAGAACCGTTTGTCATGCTTGATTTTTTCCATGGAATCGTACCCCTTTCGTCCTTCTTTACCTTGTAATTTACCACAGCTTTCACCGGACTGTCAAGGCTGGCTGCAGGCTCTCCCTGGCAGAATCTAAAGGAAGTTTTCCGGGGTTTTTTCAGAAAATTGTTTGCATTTGTCGGGATTTGTGCTATAGTATAACGAGTGTAAAATTGCAATAACTATCTACACCTGTAAAGAGAGGCAAAACCTATGCTGGATTTATCCAAAATTTCCGTTGTGCTGCCTTCCCTGGACCCGGATGAGAAGCTGATCCGTGTGGTGGATGGTTTACTTGAGTATGGCTTTACCGATATCATTCTGGTAAACGACGGCTCCAAGGCAGAAAACCTCCACTACTTTACCGACCTGGCCGCTGCGCATCCCCAGATCCACCTGCTGCACCACGAAGTCAACAAGGGCAAGGGCGCTGCCCTGAAAAACGCCTTCCGTTTCTTCCTGGAAAACCGCCCCGAGGGTTTCGGTGTGGTCACTGTGGACGGTGATGACCAGCACCACCCGGAAGATACGGTCCGCTGCTGCGAGCAGATGATGCACTCCGGCAACATCGTCCTGGGCTGCCGGGACTTCACATTGGACCACGTTCCCGCCCGGAGCCGCTTCGGCAACCACACCACCTCCGCGATCTTTAAAATTTTCGTGGGCATGACCATCTCCGACACCCAGACCGGTCTTCGGGCCATCCCCCGGGAGCAGCTGAAGATCCTGGCCGCCATTGAGGGCGACCGCTTCGAGTATGAGACCAACATGCTGCTGGCCATGAAGGACAATGCCCTGGCCTTCGACGAAGTAAAGATCCGTACCGTGTACATCGAGGAGAATAAGTCCTCCCACTTCCGCGTAATCCACGACTCCTGGCGGATCTACAAGCTGATTCTCAAGCACTTCTTCCGCTACACCCTAAGCTCCATCGTCAGCGCTGTGGTGGACACCGGCGCCTATGCCCTGCTGACTTTCCTGCTGCGGGATCTGGTCCAGGCCTTTGCCCTGACCGCCGTGGCCGGTGTGAGCGCCAGAGCGATTTCCAGCCTCTTAAACTTCTTCATGAACAAGAAGCTGGTGTTCCAGACCAACGTGTCCACCGGAAAGGCCATGCTGCGCTACTACATGCTGGCCCTGCCCCAGATGGCTGCCCAGGTGCTGCTGACCCAGGGTGTATATTCCCTGCTGGGCATTCCCGATGCCGCCACCGGCCTGCGCACCCTCATCTACGCCCTGGTGATGACCATCCTGTATTTCCTCAGCTACATGATCCAGCAGCGCTGGGTCTTTGCACCGGATAAAACCAAATAACACTTGTGAGGTAAAGAAACTATGAGTGAACTGAAGCAGACGCCGGAGGTCCGCCGTTCCCGCCAGGAGCGCCCCGCGGACAATGCCGGCAGCAAAACTCCCAAGAAGAAAAAGAAGCGCGGCGGTTCCGTGGCCCGGTTTTTCCGCCGTTTGGCACTGTTTGTGCTGACCCTGGCGATTCTGGCCGTGGGTGCCCTGGCCTGGGTTCTGAATGTGGTGTTCAATGGTCCCTCCGAGGCAGCCCGGGATGTGCTGACCATGTCCCTCAGCGAAGCCTCTGCCACCAAGTGGGTCCCCGGCCTGTTCCTGGGCAATGAGCTGGTGGAAGAGATCCGCAACAAGTCCGGCCAGGCCCTGCAGGAGGATGTTTCCGATGCCTCTCAGGTGGTCATCAACAAGGATGGCGCTCTGACCGATTCCGACGAGTGGAAGGACCACCCCGACGGCATCCGGATCATGGATTATGCCGGCGGCACCTACAACGCCCACATTATGATCATCCGGGATCCCGAACTGGTGTACATGGCCACCTCCACCGACGGTGCCTTCTCCACCTCCGTTCCCGGCACCCGAATCAATGAGGAGATCGAGACCGAGGGTGCCATCGCCGCCATCAATGCCGGCGCCTTCAATGACGACGGCACCGCCAACTCCTACGTAGGCTCCATCCCCGCCGGTCTACTGATTGTAAACGGCGAGGTCAAGTCCAACAAGTTCCACAACCTGGTCCCCGAGGAGGGCTTTGCCGGCTTTACCTTCGACAATATTCTGGTGGTCGCCAAGTCCATGACCGCCGAGAAGGCCAAGGAGCTGAACATCCGGGACGGCTGTGAGTTCGGTCCCGTGCTGATCATGAATGGTGTGGTCAACCAGGAGGCTTACAACGCCAACTCCGGCTACAATCCCCGCACCGCCATCGGCCAGCGCGCTGACGGCGCCGTGATCTTCCTGTGTATCGACGGCCGCTCCCCCAATTCCATCGGCGGCACCTACCGGGATATCATCGACATCATGGTGGAACTGGGCGCAGTAAACGCCTGCAACATGGACGGCGGTTCTTCCTCCGTCATGCTCTACCGGGATACCTATGGCCTGTACGGCGAGCCCGGTACCGTCCAGATGATCAACAACTATTCACTGCTGCAGGCAGAGCCCAGACGGATGCCCAACTTCTGGATGGTCAAGCCTGCCGGAGAGGAGGGCTAAGCAATGGCATACGAAGGTAAGTTTTCCAAGCCCCGGAATACCGAGGCCAATATCCGCGCCAAGGCTGAAGCCCGAAAGCAGGCACAGGCCGCAGCCGCTGAGCAGAAGCCCGCAGTTCCTGTGAAGCAGGCTGCCCCCGCTGAAAAGAAGCCCGCCGCCCCCGTGAAGCAGGCTGCCCCTGCGGAACAGAAGCCCGCCGCCCCCGTGAAGCAGGCCGTCCCCGCTGAAAAGAAGCCCGCCGCTCC
>JAZQEP010000044.1:0-20305 GCA_045539075.1 Faecousia sp.
ATGGATAACCTGACCGTACTCATGGCAGGGTGCTATGTACTGTCCATTACCTATATGATCTTCCTGCCCCGGTATGTGGTCTGGGCAGAGCGGCTGTTTACCCTGGCGGCGATTGCCACGGTGCTGGGACTCTTCCTGCCGTTGCCGGATGAAATGCTGAAGGGCCTGATCTATGCCCATGTGTTCTGCTGCTGCACCATGATCGGCTTTGAGACTTTCATCATCGTGAATTTTTTATCGGAAAAAAGCGCCATTTATACGCTGACTGCCGGTTACGGCCTTGCGCTTTTCCTGATCGCTTTGGTGCAGAATGACTTCCTCGCCATTACCTTCCCGGTGTTCCGTGTGGTCACGGTAGCAGCACTTGGCTTGCTGCTGATCTTTACTTTCCGTTTATCGGCCTCTCCCAAAGCTTGTCCTCAGTATGTCCGCAAGGACAGCGGTCTGGTAGCTCCCAAAAAGCTGCTGACCGGCACCTTTGTTCTGGTGTTTGTCAGTTCGCTCATGGGGGTATCCGGTCCCTCTATTTCCGCTGAGGTGCGCCACGGTGTATTCGTTACCTATTTTGTGGATGCTGCCGCCAGTGTGTTGCTTTTTTATCTGTATAAGAAGAAAGCATTCCATCCTTTCCGGTGTATTTCCGCCTGTGTCGGTCTGAGCTGTATCGGTTTTCTGCTGATGTACGCGGCAGATTTTGTCCCGGTGCTGAAGCTGATTTCCTGCGCTTTGATCGGTTTCGGTATGGTAGCCTGCCAGATGGTTCCTTTGTACGGTCTGGTGCTGATGAAGTCCTACCCTTCCCGGTATCTTTCTCCCACGATCATCGGTCTGGCACTGGTTGCCGTGCTGGTGCAGGGCGGTATGGTGGAAGCCTTCCGCAGCGCCCCTTCCATGCTGTTCCTTGCCTATGGGGTGATCATGGTGATCCTGGTCATTCTCTATTTGCAGATCGAGCCATACTTCCTGTATACGCTGCGACGGAAGATCCCGGAGGAAGTGCAGCTCTCCGCCGCAGAACCCGTCAAGCAGGAGATGCCCGAACAGGAGGAAGAAAGCGCTCCCGCAGAGGAAACGCTCTGCGTGGATTCTCCCTTTGCGGCCCTATCCAAACGGGAACTGGAAGTGGTGGACCTCATTGCCCGCGGTTACAGTAACGCGGAAATTGCCAATGTGTTGGTCATCTCCGTACATACCGTCAATGACCACACCAAGAAGATCTACCGCAAGCTGAATGTACACAGCCGCCTGGAGGTTGCCGCTCTGGCAAACCGCCAGAAGGAATCCCACGCAGAGGTGTGATTCCAATCCTCAATTTTATCCTGTTATTCCATAGAAAAAGGGATCGCACCCATTACGCGTGCGATCCCTTTTTTAATTTGCGTGTTTAGTACCACTTCAATTCCGCCACAAGCTGCACACCAATTTTTATTCCCTCGACAAAACCGGCCTTCTCATGATCCCGGCAGAGCTTGCAGACCGGGTAGATGATCTTGTCCATCTCCCGCAGCTCCATGCCGTTCATCTGCCGGTACAGTTCGTTGAAGTCTGCCTTTATCTGCTCGTTATCGTAGGGATTGTTTTCATTGTGGCATTCGTAGAGCATGGTCAGGACAGACTCACCATCTCCGAAGCAGGGCAGATGCTGTTCAACATAAGTTTTCAGAGCTTCGATATATGTTTTCATGTTTACCACCTCCAAGGTTGGTGGTGATGTTAACTCTGGTTTGCAAGTTTTGCAAGTTATATTTTCGCCCTGCTCCGTTTTTTTCTGCGGAGCAGGGCATTTTTGTTTACAGGAACTCCTCCAGAACCCGGTACCGGCCGGAGCCGTAGGAGGTGTCTGCCCGTTGGATGACCTTGCCGGTAATTTCTTTCAGCACCTTCTTACTGAACACCGTGGAGCCAAAATAGCAGTTGAAATTGGTGGACGGCAGCACCACCCAATCGGAATCCTCCGGCTTATTCGCCAGATAGTAGGCAACCAGGGTGGTCAGATACTCCAGATTTACCTCCCCCTGTGCGAAGAAAAGTAACTTCTCCCTCTGCTGTTCCGTGACCTCCGCTTCCATCTCCCGGAGTGGTCCCAGAGTCAGTGCGTTGGCGATCACATCATCAAACCGAACCTGCCAGATGGCATCTGTACGCTCCAGAAAGATAGGGATTTGGAACTGGCGCACCTTATCCCGCCATTTCGCTTCAAAGTCAGGGAGCTTTTCCACAAGGTATTTGTGGACACCTGCCTTGACCTTCTTCGGATTCTGCTGTGCAAAGGCAGAGATAGCACGGATATGCCGGATGTACCAACCGTTGCCCCCGGCATCCACTAAATCAGGAAATTCCTTATGCAGTTCCAGAAAGCAGGTGGTGAATTTCCCTTCCCAGCCATTTAGATCTCCGCCGTCATCCGGGATGCTGACCCAGGCACAGAGTGCCTGTTTTGCGCGGTCCACATTTTCATATGGGTCACCATCCTGAAACAGGAATTTCCGTGCCAAAATGGTGAACACCCGGTCAAAACCGTGGAAATCCCGAAAGGCTTCCACTGTGAACCGGCCCAGATAGGTGGTATCCCTCGGCCCGGTGCTGGTATAGGCGGGAAAATGCGTGTAGTCCTTAAATTCCTGCACTTCATTCATCATTTCCATCCACCTCCACCGCAATTACATTCTTTTCTATCAAGTCGGGTACCAGATCCCACAGCAGATCCCGCTTTCCCAGGGCAACAATATACCGCACGGCCTGGTTCAGACTCACGATGTCCCGCAGCAGGTCACGGCATTCCCGTGCCACCGCATCCCGGTAATATTTCGCTCTGGGATGGTCAATATATGCCTGCATCATGGAAGCAAAGGCTTCGGAATCCCCCACACGGTGGAGCTGTTTGCGGTCCGCGCCGTTATTGGCATCGTCGATATCGCCTACCACATCCCCCAGCACACGGAAACCGTAGTGCCGGAAATCGGTCAGGAGATCATACCACTCTCCAAAATCAGGCCCCGGAAGCCAGCGGACAAGAAAATCTTCCCGCTGGGATTCTTTCATCAGGTGCCAGTTATCCTCCCGGATGGCAGAGCGCAGTTTAGACAAATGCTCCGGGACAACAGTCTGGAACAGGGCATACAGCTCATCCGTATCGTAGGCATCCTCCTGTCCCCGGCGGTAAAGAATTCGCTCAATATCCGCCTTGCGCTTGTTTTCTTTAGAGGACGAACGGCAGGAGCGGATGTGCTTCAGACAGTGTTCGTAGTCATCGATTAATGCGGCCACCCGTTCCAAGGTGCCGCTGTTTAGCTTGGATTTCCAATCCTTTTCCTGCGCAAATATGAAAAGCTGGGCATCCGCTGCCTTCTTTCGCTTTGGTTTTCTCGTCCCTTTCCGTAGCTGCCGGGCCAGCAGCGGGAGCCGCTCCACCGGGGAATCCACCTTCTCCCAGTCGGTATCCGCAAAGAATTTGTCCAGTTTCTGCTGGTGGGTATCCTCGTACCATTCCCGCCGCTCCTCGGCATCTTCCACCATGGTTTTATATTTCAGGAAGGGAGTGCGCGGGATCTTCCTCCCCAGGTAGTCCGACAGGTCGGGCCGGATGCCAGTCTTGGCGGCATCAATCTCCAGACCGGAGAGGATCGCCAGCACTTCCGTTTCCTCTTTAAACTGTTTTCGAAGCTTGGGATCAGTCTTTTCGTTGTAGGCGATCACGCTTCTGTCCAGTGCCGCATTGCAGATCTGGCCGATCCGGGCAGAGAAAGTATTCTTCACAGTCATAAACCGGGCATACCAGTCCCTAGGATTCTGCTTAGGCGATGCCATGGACGGAATCATGAGAAAAGGAAGATTCGCATTATTGGTCAAACATCCTGGATCATCTTCACATGGAACATCTTGAAAAACTCATGGAAATCTACCGCATGAAGCATTCCCTTTACATAGGGCATACGGATCTGGAACGAAGAATGAATATGTTCTCCGCAGTATGCAATATCCAGCTTCTCCGCAAAGGCTTTGGAGATCAGGCCCTCGCCATCGAAGCAGGTGACATTCACTTCCTCCAACTGCTCGTGCCTGTAAAACTTTCGGGTACTGTTGTTGCTTCCATCGTCCCGGACCGTCACCATAAACTCCCGCTCCGTTTTCAGTTTGGGATTGTCCACCACAATGACCCGGTGCTTTTTCTCAATGCCGATGCCCTCGATCCGCTTACCGGAACTGAGCATCAGGCCATTGTAGGCATAGAGCTTACTGAGCTGGCAGGATTTGATTTCCAGATCCATCATGATTCTTTTTGAAATGGGTTCGTACAGATCTGCCCGGATGAAAGACAACGGGATGCCCTGCTCATGCTGCCGGAGCGTTCAAAGGCAAGATATCGGTGTGGCCCGGAGCCGAAGTCCAGCGTGATTCCTTCTGGGCAGAACATACATTCCGCTTTCTTCTGCCGTTGGATTTCCCTCTGGCGCAGACCTCTTGTATCAAATACCTTCTGGAAATTCATATAGAAAATGATATCAGAAAGCTCCTCGCTCACATCCTCCGTGACTGTTTCCTTGTACCGTCCGCCGTGGATCTTGGACAGGATTTGGAAGAACAGGGCGTTGCTGTCCTGCTCGTGAGTGGCAGAGGACACCAGGCAGTGGTCAACCGCCGCCGCATCCAAATCGTATTGATAGATTCCATTTTCCTCTGTTGCGTAGCTCATGACGGCTCTGGCAGAGAGCTCATAAATTCTGTACCGCTGCAATTCCATTGTCTCACCTCCGATTTTGTTTTATTATAATACGAATATTCGCAAATATCAATGACCGATTTGTAAATTGTAAAAAGGATACTACTCGCACTTTTTGCGGTGGGTACCACCAGTGTATCAGACTGGTGCCGCAGAGAGTGTCGAACCGTAGTATATCTTTTTATGATTGGAGGTCGAAAACATTGACCCACCCCCCTAAGTACGCACAGCAATATTTCGTGAAGGACAACTGCCTGTTTGAAACCGGGAACAGCAAACAGGGAGACTACACGAAGAAGCTGTGCAACTTTGTTCCGGGAGCCAACCGTGAAATCATCAAGGATGACGGCATCAGCTTCGAAAGGTATGTCCAGCTTGGTGGCATCCATCAGAGTGGACGGCAGCTCCCGGAGATCACGATTCCCGCTGGGGATGTGGAAGGTCTTGGCTGGATCGTCAAGTATTGGGGCATGGACTGCATCCTGGAACCGGGCCTGAAAACCAAGGCCAGCGTCTGGAATGCCATTCAGTCCACTGCCCTGGATATGGAACGAATCACGGTCTTTGCCACCACAGGATGGCGGCATGTGGACGGAAACTGGCGGTATCTTCTGCCAGGAGATGAACAGTACACCGTGGAGCTTCCCGGAAAAATGCACGGCTACGGCATGGAAAGAAGCTATAACCAGCTCGATATCCAGACCGCAGCCAGTCTCCTGTGGCAGTCCCTTGCGCCGGAGGAAATCATGCTTCCTTTGCTGTCCTTCACTTTCTTAAGTCCCCTGAACCACTTCCTCAAAGCCGCCGGATGTGAACCCAAGTTTGTCATGCTCCTGTCCGGCAAGACCGGCTCCCGGAAAAGTACATTGGCAGCTCTGATGCTCTCTTTCTTTGGAAAGTTTACCGCATCGGAGCTGCCTTTGTCTTTCCGGGACACCGCCAACAGCATTCTCCTCAATGCATTTTCTCTGAAAGATGTGCTGACGGTCATCGATGACCTCCATCCCAGCAGCAGGATGGAAGAACCCAAGATGAACGGCACTGCCCAAGCAATCATGCGTGCCTACGGCGACCGTACCGGCAAAGGTCGGCTCCGGGCAGACTCCACTCCCATGGAATCCCGTCCTCCCCAGGGCAATGCCATCATCACCGCAGAGTTTGCTCCCGATATTGGTGAGAGCGGCACTGCCCGGTACTTTGCTCTGGAGCTGAAAGAAAAGGATGTGGATCTGGAAACCCTGTCCGCATTCCAGAACGAAGCTGACGATGGAACCCTCCAGCGGTGTATGTTCGCCTACACCGAATGGATCAGGGAAAACTTTCTTTTCTCTGAAGAATCCGTGCAGGAATTCCAGAAGTATCTGCGCACCCGGTTCCTTTTCTACCGGGATCATTTCCGCAAGGGCGGCATCCAGTGCCACGGAAGAGTCCCCGAAACCGTGGCGCAGTTGGAGATCGGGATGGAATTCTTTCTGCGGTTCCTCCATGAGCGGGGCGGCTTCGCTGACGATTGGTGCCGTGGAATTTTCGAAGGATTCCAGAGCATTCTCACCCGGCTGGCAAGAAATCAGTCCGACAGCATCGACGAGGACAAGCCTACCCACAAGTTTATTTGTAAAATTTATGCTCTGCTGGAGAGCAACCAGGCACATCTCCTGGAGCGAAATGACACAAACGAACTGGGCTTCGGCACCTGCCTTGGCTATCAGGATGCAGAATTTCTGTACCTCTATAACGAGGTGGCGCACAAGATGGTTCGGAAATTCTGTGAAGATCAGGGCGAAAATTTCTCTTGTTCTCCCCGAAGGCTTATGAAAGCGTTGGCGGAGGAAGGACTGATTGAACCCGGCACCACACAAAACACCCGCCCTCTGCGTGTAGGTAACAAGCAGAAGCGGGTGATCTTTTTGTACCGGGAAAAGGCGGAACGCATCCGTGATGCTGCCTCCTGATAGAAATGTGTCGCAAGTGTAGCAGAACGGCAAAAGCGGTTGCGGCAGTAGGGTTTTTATAAAAATCACATCCGTCACAAAGCTGTCACGGAAGTGTAGCAACGATACTGTTTTGCTTCTTCTGCGGTACTGGAACGAAATGCAAAAAGTCGTTGCGGCACTTGGGAAATCTCGGTTTGCAGCTGGAAATACACTTCTGAAACAGTACACACCACCACTATGAAAAACAGCAAAAGCCGCCGTCGCCCCTGTGCGCCGCTTTTTCCTCTGGGGTAGGGTAAGTATCCCACCCGCCTCTGAAAAGCCGGACACAGGGCGAAAATCCGCCGAAAAACAAGGGGTACACCGCCCTAAAAAACAAGACTGGAGGTGAGAATTTGAAAGGAAACAGGGATTGGGATTTCTTCCGCAATGCGCTGGAAAAAATCGCCTACCTTCCCAAATGCCAGCGGTGCATCCGTGGCTGTAAGCAAAGCTGGCGGGTCAAGACACTGATCTGCCCCCGGTTTTGTAAAGCCAGGTGACCGATAGTTTTCCATTTCTGCGGCAGAGAGCCACCGCAGGGATAGAAACCCAATTTTGCCCCTGCGGGGGCGGAGTTAGCACTCACACGGGTCCCACCAAAGGCAATCGGCCTTTGGTGGGGGAGGAAAAGCACGGGTACAGGCGGAATTTCCCCGATGAGGGGAAATGGAGCGTTGTGCACGTCGCTTTGACGACGTGGCTAGCATCGCGTTCGGCTAGTCGCCGACCGCAGGAAAACCGGGCAGAAGCCCGGGCCCACTTTCATATTTAGCAAGACTGGAGGTTATTAATGAAGAACAAGAAACTCAGCATCCGCATTTCTGAAGCGGATTGGCAGCGGTTCCATGACAAGGCGGATCAGGCAGATATGACCCTGACCGAGTATATCACGGACTGCTGTCTCGGAAAGCAGATCGTGGTCATCGATGGTCTGGACGAGGTCATCCGGCAGCAGAAAGCCATCGGACGGAATCTCAATCAGCTCACCACCCTGGCGAACATGGGCAGGGTGAAAGCGGTATACCTTCAGGAGCTGACGGAAGCCTACACTTCCGTCAGTTCTCTGCTGTCTGACATTCTCAAGCGGAAGCGGTGGTAGTTATGGCAATCGTGAAATTTGCGAAATGTCAAAAGACCCAGACCGTTGGTGGTCTGCACGGTGTCATCACCTACTGCTGCAGGCCAGCCAAAGTTGCGTACCAGGGCCGCTCCCTGATCTCCGGGGTCAACTGTGTGCCACAGGCTGCCCTGCTGGAATTTATGAATACCAAGCGGCAGTATGGAAGCACGGACGGAAGGATGTACTACCACATGGTGCAATCCTTCCGTCCAGACGATCCGGTCACTCCGGAGATGGCCCATGAGATCGCATTGAAACTGGCGGAGCAGATCCCCGGCTATGAGATCATCGTTGCTACTCATACGGACAGGGAGCATCTGCACTCCCATTTCGTGATCAACTCGGTCAGTTTCGAAACCGGTCTTAAGTACCACAGCAACGAGGAAAGTCTCATGGCACTGCGCCGTGCGTCGGACGAGCTGTGTATGCAGTACGGTCTTTCTGTTGTGAAACCCAAGAAGCAGAGGCAGAGGAAGGAGCGAACCATGTCCGACCGGGAGTACCGTGCCTATGCCAAGGGCAGGAGCTGGAAGATGGACTTGGAGATCACCGTGGACGAGTGCATGGCGCAGGCCCGGAGCCGGGAACATTTCATCCGGCTCATGGAGTACAACGGTTACGAAGTCAAATGGACAGACAGCCGAAAGAATATCACCTACACAACACCGGACGGTCACAAGTGCTGTGACGATAAAATGAATGGACTAAAATATCTGAAGGAGATGATGGAATATGAGTTTAGAATCCGGCAGAAAATCTGCCGAGCAAATGCGGCAGTCGCAGAGAGATATGATTTCGAAAGCGGAAGCGGTGCAGCCCACCGTGGCAGTCATGGAACCGAACTGGAAAGCGATGATCGAATCGCAGAAAGCGCAGGTGGACACCCTGGGGAAAATCCTGGAGAAGCTGGGCACTCTGACTACGGAAGAACGGTTCCTGGCACAGCTGGAAATGCAGCTTCAGGTTCTGAGAGCGGATGGGAAAGCCAGCGCGGAAACCATGGAGCGGTACCGGCAGACGCTGATGCGGGAAGCGCAGAACACTACCAGCACGATGCAGGATACGATGAAATCTCTGGAACGACAGATTGGGAAAATGAACGAGGAATTTGGGAAAGCCATCTTGCAGGAGCAGGAACGGATGAAGAATACTTCGAAGAAGCTGCTCTGGATCTCGATGATCCCCAGCCTGATCTTAGTGGTCTGGGAACTGACGCGGCATATCTGGCTGCTGGGCTGACCAATATCATCGATGACCGTCCCGTGGAGGACAGCACCACGAAGCACTTCCGTCCTGAACGGAAGAAGCACCACGGTCATTCCATGGGCGGTATGTAAGTTATAAACCCTGGGCGGCAGAGGAATCTGCCGCCCGCACTTTTTATGGAGGTAATGCCTATCGCTAAGAAAAATCCAATTGTTAAAGTCAAGTTTTCCTATGTAGGAACGGAAGATGATTTCGTATCCTTCCTGAAAGCAGTTGTCCGGGATCACCTGGCATTGGATGATATCGCCGCAGATCCAAATGCAGAAATTGTGGAAAAGGTAGAATCTGATGCCGCATAAGAAATTTCGGATAGCTATTCCAAAAACTATGTGCTATGGTGTGTGCTGCAAATGCACCACCATAAGCGGAAAGGAGTAAAAGATATGAGAGTATGGCTTTACTACCGCCTGTCTCGTGACGAAGATAAACAGTTCAATTCCCTCAAAAACCAGTACAGCATCATCGAAAGCTATGCTCTCAACAATGGACACACCATTGTCGGCAGCTCCTTCGATGACAATGTTTCCGGTATGCACTTCAACCGCGCAGGTATCGACGAACTGACGGAAGCGGTGGAGAATGGCATGATCGATGCGGTCATTGTGAAAGACCTGTCCCGGCTGGGGCGGCACAAGACACAGACCGCATTGTACATTGACTATCTGCGGCAAAACAATGTCCGTGTTCTGTCTGCCACAGAAAGCATCGATACCTTCAATGAAGCAGATGACCTGATCATTGGCTTCAAGGGCCTGATGAATGATTTCTATGCCCGTGACGGCAGCCGCCGTGTGACGGCCGGTCTGCGGCAGAAGCAAAAGGCTGGACTTGTCATTACGCCGCCCTTCGGCTATTTTAAGGATAAGAATACAAAACAGGTGGTAATCGTTCCCGAAGCTGCGGAAACGGTCCACCTGATTTTTTCATCCTACTTGGATGGCATGGGTGTAAAAGCCATCGCAGCCAAGCTGAATGAAGCCGGCCATAAAACACCGGCGCTGATGCAAAAGCACCTCACCGGCAAACGATTGCCGGAGAAGCAGGAGTTGATCATCAAGAAATACCTGTGGGATGCCACCATGGTCAGCCGCATCCTCCAGGATGAATCCTATACCGGAACACTCATCTGCCATAAAAGCGAAAGAAACAAGATCAACAAGACCAATAGAACAACCAGCCCGGACGAGCAGTTCCGGCATGAAAACTTCCTGCCAATCATTATCCCCAGAGATCTTTGGGAACAGGCGCAGACACTGATGGCAATGCGTAAGCGTGAAAGTGTCCGCGCGGGAGAGGGCAGACCCATCCTCCGATACAGCGGTCTCATTGCCTGCGGCGACTGTGGTCGGGCATTTACCGGCAAACGGGTCAAGCAGAAAAATGGGGAGCGGGTGGAATACATTTGCAGTACCTATCTGCGCTACGGCAAGGAACACTGCGGTGCCCATGCCATCCGGGAGGAATATCTGGATGATATCGTCCGCCAGGAACTGCAGAACACCAAAAATCAGTATCAAACCCTGTGGACGCAACTGGAAAAGACCATCGAAGGCTGGCTGCCCAAAACAACCAATACCCAACAGCAGCTCAAGAAACAGCGGGAACGCATTGAAATGCTGGAGGAAGAAGTGGAGACAATTCTTATGGAACGAATTCGAGATAAAGAGAATGCCCAGCGGTATGACCGCATGATTGCCAAGCGGGAGGAGCAGATCGCCAATGCCCAAAAGCGTATTGAGGAACTGGAAAATATCGGTCAAATTATCCGTTCCCGGCAGGCGAAGCTGCGGAAGGACATCGGGCTGATCGATGATATTCTTGCCGATGGCAAAATCTCCGAAGCGCATCTGCGGATGCTGATAGAGCGGATCTTTGTATATGAAACGGAAGGGGGTCTGTCCTTGGAAATCAAGGTCAAGGCACCCTTCCAAAATCATACGGATTCTTATGAAAACGGTGTACTGACCAACAGCGAAATCGAAGAATTAATTGGGGTGAGCTAAAATGCGTGTATGGATATATGGACGGCTTTCCAACGATGACGATATCCAGCTGGATTCTCTGGAAAATCAGATGGAGATTGGCAGGTGCTATGCAGACAGCCGTGGCTACAGCATCATTGGCGAATCCTTCGATGACAATATCAGCGGTATGCGGTTTGACCGGGAAGGTCTGAATCAGGTGACCCAGGCGGCAGATGCCGGTAAAATCGATGCAGTCATTGTGAAAGACCTGTCCCGGTTGGGGCGGCACAAAATACAGACTGCCCTTTATATTGACTACCTGCGGCAGCGGGATATCGCTGTTCTGTCTGTAACAGAGGGACTGAACACCCTGGTGGACGAGGACGAGCTGATGGTCGGCATCCGTGGCCTGATGAACGACTTCTATGCCAGGGACATCGGTAACAAGATTCGTCACGGCTACCGGGAGAAACAAAAGACTGGGATCGTGGTCACACCGCCCTTTGGCTACTGGAAAGACCGCAACACAGGCTGTGTGTATCAGCACCCGGATGCGGCGGAAACAGTACGGTTGATTTTCGAGATGTACCTGCAAGGCTGTGGGCAAAAGGATATCGCCCGCAGGCTGAACCGCCTGGGGCGAAAGACACCGGCACAGCTCCGGGCAGAGCGATATGGGGAAGAATTCTATTCCTCCCGAAAGTCCAAAACCGGGCAGTTCGTATGGTCATATGTCAGTGTGAAAAATGTGCTGGTGGAGGAAGGCTATACCGGGGTGCTGATCAACCACCGAACAGAAACCCACTGCGGCAAAGTGAAACGCATCGGTCAGGATAATTGGATACGGCATGAGGATTTCTACCCGGCGATCATCACCAAAGAGGAGTGGCGGCAGACCCAGGAATTACTAAAGCAAAATGCCAGACCCGCTAACGGCAACCGGGCAGCTCACCGATATGCCGGACTACTCACCTGCGGTGACTGCGGCAATCCCTTCGTACCCATGATCCGCTACTGGAACGGCAACCGCCGGGTAGAGTATGTTTGCAAGGGCTACCATGGTCACGGCAAGGAATTCTGCTCCTCCCACCGTATCCACGAAGAAACGATAGATGCCCAGGTAACAGAATATGCCGAATTGCTGCGCCAATGCTGGCAAACAGAGCAGGCAGAGCTTCGCCGCCTGCATAAGTTATGGTCGCTGCTGCAGCCGATGATCGAAGACAGAATCGCAGAGCTTCGGGAGGAGATCCGACAGAACGAAGAAGATATCGACGAACTGCTGATGCTGAAAATTCAGAGAGGGAAATAATTCCCGTTTGTAGCCGATAGCGAGAGTGCGGACGATGCGTAGGTCGTCCGCACTTTTTCTGTCCGGAAACTGCCCCACTTTCCCGGCTCTAGAGCCGAAAGAATTTCACAAATTACAGGAGGTTTTATGAAAACAGGACTTACAAGAAAGCAAAAAGCTACAGAATTCTATTTCAACGAACACGATGACCTTGCTGAAATCTATACCCATAATACTGACCTGAAGAAACGACTTCTCGTGTATGCCAAGGAGTACCCGGAACTGTGCCAGCTTACCGAAGATGACGAACAGGGCGGCCTGCGGTTCGAGATAGATAAGCACCGCATTGGCATTCGGCTGACAGCACCTTATTCCTCTGAGCGTAGGGCGGCAGCCAGCCAGAAAGCGAAAGAACAGCAGAATTGGTAGACGCAAGACTTACGGCTGATGTCACCCTTTCGTGGTGTGAAGGATTTTTAAAAAATGATAAATGTTCTGAAAAGCAAAAGAAAATACGGCAATCTACAAAAATAGACTGCCGTAAAATCGTGGTGCGGGCATGGGGATTTGAACCCCAACGCATCGCTGCACAAGAACCTAAATCTTGCATGTCTGCCAGTTCCATCATGCCCGCGTATTTAATTTTTCTGTGCGGGCGGCGAAAGGAAAAACCTTCACTGAGGTGACAGCACCTAAATCCACCGAGTCTACCAATTCCACCATGCCCGCGTGGGCCTATTTTAGCACGGCGGCGGGGGGATGTCAACGAGGGAAAACCGCGCATTTTGCCGCGATGTCCGGGATTTTGTTCTAGTCAACGAAATTGACGGCACAAAATCGGTAAATTTGTGCATTTATACTTGACATTCCCCCGGGGGGCTTGTAAAATATATGCGGTATGGTGTACGCTGGCCGGTGGAATATCCCGGCAGTTGCGTTTCATTGATAACCGGCGCATTGCCGGGGGAAATGGGTTTATACGCCTGAATGTGGCGTTTATTTTGCTTAACTGATACATTGATTGTCGCCAAAAGTTCTTTTTTGGCTGTCTTTTCGTGGAAAAGCCGGGTTTCCGGCCGGTCGTTATGCACAAAATCACATAGGCTTACTATGCCCACACCCCCTTCTGCGCCCCTATTTTTGAAGAAGGAGGTGTGCTGTTTTTTATGGAATTTATTTTTGCCGCAATTGGTATTTTGGTAGGAATTGCCATTGGTTTCTTTGTGGGTATGATGTACCGGAAAAAGGTCGCTGAGGCTGAGATCGGCTCCGCCGAGCTGGAGGCCACCCGGCTGATCAACGAGGCCATCCGCAACGGCGAGAGCCGCAAGAAGGAAATGCTTCTGGAAGCCAAGGATGAGATCCATAGATCACGCACGGAACACGACAAGGAAGTCAAAGAGCGCCGCGCCGAGCTTTCTAAGCAGGAGCGCCGCCTGGAACAGAAGGAAGCCACCCTGGACAAGAAGACCGAGGCCTTCGAGCGTAAGGAAGAGGAGCTGAACAAGCGCCTGCAGAAGGTTGCCGACACCCAGGCCGCCACGGAGGAAATCAAGCGGCAGCAGCAGGAGACCCTGGAAAAGATCTCCGAACTGACCCAGGAGCAGGCAAAGCAGTACCTGCTGCAGAGCGTGGAGGAGGAAGTCCGCCATGAAGCAGCCATGAAGATCAAGGAGATCGAGCAGCAGCTGAAGGACGAGGCCGAGGACAAGGCCCGGGAGGTCATCTCCACCGCCATCCAGCGCTGCGCTGCCGATCACGCCGCGGAAGTCACCGTCTCCGTTGTGGCCCTGCCCAACGACGAGATGAAGGGCCGCATTATCGGCCGTGAGGGCCGGAATATCCGGACCCTGGAGACCATCACCGGCGTGGATCTGATCATCGACGATACCCCCGAGGCCATTACCGTCTCCTCCTTCGACCCCGTCCGCCGGGAGATCGCCCGTCTGGCTCTGGAAAAGCTCATTGCCGACGGCCGCATCCACCCCACCCGCATCGAGGACATGGTGGAGAAGGCCCGGAAGGAAGTGGACCGTACCATCCGGGAGGAGGGCGAGCGGGCCTGCTACGAGACCGGCGTTCACAATCTGAACCCCGAGCTCATCAAGATCCTGGGCCGTCAGAAGTACCGCACCTCCTACGGTCAGAATGTCCTGAACCACTCCATCGAGGTTTCCCACATCGCCGGCCTCATGGCCGCCGAGCTGGGCGTGGATGTGGCGCTGGCCAAGCGCGCGGGTCTGCTGCATGACCTGGGCAAGGCTATCGACCACGAGGTGGAGGGCTCCCATGTGCAGCTGGGCGCGGATCTGGCCCGGAAGTACAAGGAAAATCCTGTCATCGTCAACGCCGTCGAGGCACACCACGGCGACGTGGAGCCCAAGACCATCATCGCTGTGCTGGTCCAGGCTGCCGATGCCATCTCCGCTGCCCGTCCCGGCGCCCGCCGCGAGAACGTGGAGAACTATATCCGCCGCCTGCAGAAGCTGGAGGAGCTCACCGGCTCCTATCCCGGCGTGGACAAGGCCTTTGCCATCCAGGCCGGCCGCGAGGTCCGCATCATGGTCAAGCCCGAGGTGGTCACCGAGGACAACATGATCCTGCTGGCCCGGGATATCGCCAAGAAGATCGAGGCCGAGCTGGAATACCCCGGTCAGATCAAGGTCAACGTCATCCGGGAGACCAAGGCGGTCGAATACGCCAAGTAAACATCGCTCCGGGGCAGGTAACTGCCCCGGAGTTTCTTAATCTTTCCTTTGATTTTCACCATTCAGGGGATTGGGCTTTACATTCTGTAATTTT
Source organism: Faecousia sp. (assembly GCA_045539075.1). Taxonomy (GTDB): domain Bacteria; phylum Bacillota; class Clostridia; order Oscillospirales; family Oscillospiraceae; genus Faecousia. Next base: position 15,140 of record JAZQEP010000044.1, read on the forward strand.
TCAGCTACAATAGGGCAAAAGGAGGAATCGATATGTTTGACGATCCCAAAAAAGAACTGCAGCTGCTGGAAGAGCAGCTTTTAAAGGAAGAAGACTGGTTCGAAAAGGAACTGAATGAGGCGAAGGCTCTGATCGGAGATGCGCCCCGGAAGAGCCCGGCCAAAAAGGCGCCCAAGACCGCGCCCGGTGCGGAATCCCGCCCCAAGAAGGCGGCTGCCCAGGAGAAGCCTGTCTCCCAGCAGAAGAATGTGCGCAACACGGAGGCGAAAAAGCCCAAAAAGAAGGAAAAGGGCATTCGGGGTCTGGTGATCCTGGCGATTCTGGAGACTCTGGGCATCGTGGGCGTGGTGGCCTACTGGCTCCTGTTCCTGCTGTAATGAACCGGGCGCATGTGGTGGGCCGTTTCGCGCCCACACCCTCGGGCCGGATGCACCTGGGCAATGTGTTTGCGGCACTGATCGCCTGGGCTTCGGTGCGCAGCCGGGACGGTGAGATGGTTCTGCGGATGGAGGATCTGGACACCCAGCGGACCAGCGCGGATTTTGCCGCGGTTCTGCGGGAGGATCTTGCCTGGCTGGGTCTGGATTACGACCGGGAGACGCCGCCCCAGAGCCGTCGGTCCGAAACCTACGACAAATATTTTATGCTGCTTCAGGAAAAGGGGCTGATCTACCCCTGCTACTGCACCCGCAGTCAGCTGCACAGTGTCAACGCCCCCCACTTAAGTGACGGCACCTACGTCTATACCGGAACCTGCCGGAATCTGACGGAAGCGGATCGGGCAAAATTTGACAGGAAGCCTGCCTGGCGTGTTATGGTGCCGGACAAGCTCTGGCAAGTGCAGGACCTGGTCCAGGGACACTATCAGCTGAATCTGGCCACAGAATGCGGAGATATGGTGGTCCGCCGGGCGGACGGGATCTATGTATACCAGCTGGCGGTGACTGTGGACGACGGCGAAGCCGGCGTCACGGAGGTGGTCCGGGGAATGGACCTGCTCTCCTCGGCGCCCCGGCAGATGTACCTGCAGGAGCTCTTCGGATTTCCCCATCCGGAATACGGCCACGTGCCCATGCTCCTGGCCCCCGATGGTCGGCGGCTGAGCAAGCGGGACCGGGATCTGGATCTGGGAGAGCTGAGAAAGCGTGTGAGTGCCGAGAAGCTCATCGGAACTTTGGCCTTTGCCGCCGGTCTCATCGACCAAAATGTCCCCGTTTCCGCCCGGGAACTGGCCGGGGAGTTTTCCTGGGGGAAGCTTCGCGGCGAGAGCATTTATCTGGATGCATCCGTACTGTAATGAAAAACGTCAATTTGGCTAAAAATTAAGCCGTTTTATCATTGCTTTTCTGTAAATATGGCGTATAATAGAGGAAAACAAATACAAGGAGGTCATTCCTATGTCTAAGAAACCTGTTCTGGTCGTGATGGCCGCGGGTATGGGAAGCCGTTACGGCGGTTTGAAGCAGATTGATCCGGTGGGCAACTGCGGTGAGGCGATCCTGGATTTCTCTGTTTATGATGCCCATGAAGCGGGCTTTGAGACCGTTGTGATCATCATCAAGGAGGCCATCAAGAAGGACTTCATGGAGACTGTCGGCGCACGCCTGGCCAAGGCTCCCGTGGAGATCCGCTATGCCTATCAGGAGCTGGATAAGCTGCCCGAGGGCTATTCTGTTCCCGAAGGCCGCACAAAGCCCTGGGGCACCAGCCACGCTGTGCTCTGCGCCAAGGAAGCCATCGACGGCGCTCCCTTTGCGGTCATCAATGCGGACGACTACTACGGCAAGTCCGCATTCAAGGTCATGTACGATGCTCTGTGCAAGGCTCAGGACAAGGATAAGTTTGACTACTGCATGGTGGGCTACGAGGTCGGTAAGACCGTCACCGAGAACGGCAGCGTTGCCCGGGGCGTTTGCTACGCCGACGAGAAGGGCTACCTGACCGAGGTGGTGGAGCGTACCCGCATCGAAAAGTACGAGGGCGGTATCCACTTCACCGAGGACGGCGAAAATTGGATGGATCTGCCCGAGGACACCATCGTGTCCATGAATATGTGGGGCTTCACCCCCAGCTTCCTGGAGGAAATCGAGAAGGGCTTCGCCGCCTTCCTGGATAACGCCTTCAAGACCAACCCCCTGAAGGGCGAGTACTTCCTGCCCTTTGTGGTTCAGACCCTGCTTTCCGAAGACAGGGCCACCGTTCGGGTGATGACCTCTCCCGACAAGTGGTACGGCGTCACCTATGCCGCGGACAAGCCCGTGGTCATGGCAGCGCTGAAGGAGAAGACCCAGGCGGGCCTGTATCCCTACAGCCTCTGGGGCTAAAGAAATATACATACCGGCAAAGGGGCGGCCCTTTGCCGGTTTTCTTTGCCCGAAAGGTCTTGCAATGGCCATGGACTGTGGTATAATAAATCAGATATTGTCAGGAAAGGGGGATCTGCCATGAAACAGGCCGACAGCCTGCTGCTGCGGGCTCTGCACGCGGCGCTGCGGGATGAGACCATGGATTGGGACGGTGCCGTAACGGAAGAAGACTGGTTCGCGATGATGCACCGGGCAGAATCCCACAAGCTGCTGCCTCTGGTGTTTCAGGCAGTTTACAAATGCAAAGCTGCCTCCACCATGCCCCGGGAACTGAAGGTCCGCTGCCAGGGTGCTTCTATCCAGATCGTGGCGCTGCAGACCCGGAAGACCGTAGCCTTTTACCCTGTGCTGGAGGCACTGGTCCGGGCAGGAGTGAAGCCCCTGGTGGTCAAGGGTATCACCTGCCGGGAGCTGTATCCCAGACCGGACTACCGGATCAGCAGTGATGAGGACATTCTGATCCCGCCGGAGCAGTTTCAGCTTTGCCACCGGGTTCTGACGCAGCTGGGCTTTTCCACGGCGGATCCGGAGGACCCCTCCTATGAGCTGTCCTACCGGGATGAAAGCGGAATCATGTATCTGGAGATCCACCGGAGCCTGTTCCCGGAGGAGAGTACTGCCTATGGCAATCTGAACCGGTTTTTCCGGGAGGCCGGAGACCGGGCGGTGGAGCAGCGGGGCGTGCCCACGCTGCATCCGACGGATCATGTGCTGTATCTGATCCTCCACGCCTACAAGCATTTCCTGCACAGCGGATTCGGTTTGCGGCAGGTCTGCGATCTGATCCTCTACGCCAATGCCTACGGCCCCCAGATCGATTGGGAGTATATTCTGAATTGCTGCCGGCAGGTCCGGGCGGAGAAGTTCGCTGCGGCGCTGTTCCGGATCGGCTGGACCTATCTGGACTTCTCGCTGAGGGATTCCCGGTATCCGGTGGAATGGCAGTCTGTCCTGGTAAATGAGGAGCAGCTGCTGGAGGATATTCTGGACTCCGGCATCTACGGAAGCGCCCAGCGTGACCGGGTGCACAGCAGCAACATCACTCTGGAGGCGGTCTCCGCCCGGAACCAGGGAAAACAGCCCTCCACACTGCTGCAGAACGTGTTCCCCTCCCTGGCGGTCATGGAGCGGAAATACCCCTATCTGCGGGAAAAACCCCTGCTGCTGCCCGTGGCCTGGACGGACCGGATCTTAAAATACAGCAGAAGCACCGCCAGCGCCTCCGACACCATCCGCATCGGCAAGGAGCGGGTGGAGCTGCTGAAACGGTACGGAATTCTGGATGAATAAGCAAACCACCGGCGGATAGTGCTCCGCCGGTGGTTTTTGCGAAAAACCGGCACCCCCGAAGGGGTGCCGGTTTGGCTTATATGGTATTAGTCGTCGTTCTTGGCGTCCTCGATGATCTTGGCCTGATTGCCCTTGGGCACTTCCTCGTAACGCTCGAAGGTGAGGGTGAAGGAGCCACGGGCCTGGGTCATGGCGCGCAGATCAATGGCGTAGGAGCTCATCTCGCCCATAGGAACCTCAGCTTCCACGATGGTGTTGCCCTTGTTGTCGGGGTTCATGCCCATGACGCGGCCGCGGCGCTTGTTCAGGTCGCCGATGACGTCGCCCATGTAGCTGTCGGGGATGGTGACGGCCAGAGCGCCCACGGGCTCCAGCAGAGTGGGCATAGCGGTCTTCATGGCTTCCTTGTAAGCCAGGATGGCGGCCAGCTTGAATGCCATTTCGTTGGAGTCCACGGGATGGTAGGAGCCATCGTACAGGACTGCCTTCAGGTTGACCATGGGGTAACCTGCCAGGGGGCCGCTGAGGATTGCTTCCTGGATACCCTTTTCAACAGCGGGGTTGAAGTTCTTGGGAACGGCGCCGCCCACGACTTCCACGTCGAAAATGAGCTCGTCCTGCTCCTCCTGGGGCTCAAAGCGGACCCAGACATCACCGAACTGGCCGGAACCACCGGTCTGCTTCTTGTGACGGCCGTGAGCCTGGACGGTCTTCTTGATCTTCTCACGGTAAGCGATCTTCGCGGGAGCCAGAACGGCATCCACACCGAAGCGGCTCTTCAGCTTGGAAACCAGCACATCCAGGTGCTGATCGCCGGCGCCGGAGAGGACCAGCTGATGGGTCTCGGCGTTGTTGACCAGGGTGAAGGAGGGATCTTCTTCGTTCAGACGGTTCAGACCGGTGCCGACCTTATCTTCCTGACCCTTGACCTTGGGGGCGATGGCCTGAGAGTAGCAGGGAGCGGCGTAGGGGATCTGCTTCAGGGAGACGACCTTTCTGGGATCGCACAGGGTGTCGCCGGTCTTGACCTTGTCCATCTTGCCGAAGGCCCCGATATCGCCGCAGGACAGAACCTTGACTTCGGTAGACTTCTTGCCGCACATGGTGTACATACGGCCCAGCTTTTCGGTCTCACCGGTACGGGCATTGACCAGGGTGGTGTCGGGAGTGATCTCACCGGACAGAACCTTGAAGAAGGAGTACTTGCCGAACTGGTCGGATACGGTCTTCCAGACAAACACAGCAGGAACGCCGCCGGCGGAAACGACGAACTCTTCGGTCTTGCCGTCAGCAGTGGTAGCCTTGTGGTAGTTGCCCTGCTCGGGGTTGGGCAGCAGGTTGATGATGTTGTCCATCAGCATCAGGGAGCCCAGGCAGGTAACGCCGCTGCCGCACAGCACGGGGAACATGCTCAGTTCAGCAACACCGGTGTGCAGGCCGTTGATCATTTCGGCGTAGGTGAAGTCCTCGCCTTCGTTCTCGAAGAAGCGGTCCATCAGCTCTTCGTCGG
>JAZQEP010000045.1:0-18511 GCA_045539075.1 Faecousia sp.
CATGCCTCAGAAGATTTTCAATCTGGGGATGAATGCGGGAGAAATCGCGGTGTATGCCTATCTGATGTTCCGGGAGAACCGGAAGACCTATCAGTGCTATCCCAGCTACCGCACCATCGGTGACGCGGTAGGTATGAGCCGGAACACGGTGAAGAAGTACGTGGATGCGCTGGTGGAGAAGCAGCTGATTTATGTGGAGCCCACCAAGGTCAAAACCCAGGATGGCGGTGTGCGGAATGGGAATCTGCTGTATACCATCCGCCCTCTGGAAGCCGCGCTGGAATATCATCTGGAACAGCAGATGAAAGCTTACAGCCAGCCGACCCTTGCCCAGCAGGGGACCTCCCCGGTTTAAGCAGCGGTTCTGCAAGGGTTTGAGGATTTCCAGATGGGTAGGGTAAATACAAGGCGATGGGCAGATGCCTCGACATTCACGCAGGATAAGCGAGGATTTACACCCTACAAGGCCCGTGACAGGCCTGTGTCGGGTTTCCTGCGAAAGCCAGGGCAATTACACCATAAGGCGAAACGGATGCCACGGCAAGAAAATTGCCGTGGCATTTTTGCAAATTTTCGGTGGGTCGAAAAAGAAGCGGGATAAAGGCGGTATGCCGGACGAGCCCGGCCACCGCCAAAAACTGCGGCAGGCAAAGAGCCTTCCGCAGTTGACAAGGTGTTACGGTTTTGGAAAAGTGTTACGAAGTGTATGCAGGAGTAAGGGATAAGAAAGGCACTGCAATTCTTTTGCGGGCATACGAAAAGTGTTACCAGAGGAAAAACAGCTTGATTCGGGATTTCCGAACTTTTTGAGGGCGGTTGAAGTTGGGTCGAAAATAAAGCGGGAGAAAGGACCGGCGTCACGCCGCCGGCCAGGGGTACGATGTCGGGCAGTGCCCGACCCCGTTTTGGGAAGTTTCGGAAGACAATTCCGGTTGTCAAAACATTTTCCGCAAATTTGGATAGGTGCCGGTAAAACGGGCTAGGTGCCAGGGTTAGGTGCCGTGAAAGCAGCCTTTCCCTAGGGCCGCAACGTTTTCGCGTGGGTCGTGACAGGCGTCATGACAAAATACGAGATAACTTTCACAAGAAAAAAGTTAGGAGGATTAGTGAGTATGATGTATAGCTATTTCTCCCTTTCTGTGGTAGTGTTGTGAGCTAACAGAAAGGAGTGAATGCCAATGGCAAAGAGAAGACCCGCAGGCGACGGACTGGTTCGCAAGCGGTCAGACGGACGCTGGGAGGGACGGATCGTAGTCGGACACAAGGAAGATGGAAACCCTATTTTCCGCACCGTATTCGCCCACACCCAGAAGGAGGTCATGAGAAAGCTCCACAGCCAGATAGAAACCTACAGGGATGTGGAGCTGACGGAAGAAAGCAATATGACCCTGGGGGAGTGGTTGGACAAATGGCTGGATAACTACATGGCCCTGACCATCCGGGAAAGCACCATGGACAGCTACAAAACCATGACCAAGCACTACATCAAGCCCTACTTGGGCGGCGAGAAAATCGGTTCCATTACCACCGCGGACATTCAGCAGCTGTACAACTGGCTCCGGGAAAACGGGCGGGTAAATGAGCACTATGAAAAGGGGAATGCCCTTTCGGACAGTATGGTACGGAGCATTCACATGATGCTCCATCAGGCCATGGATGCGGCGGTCCGGGAGCGGCTCATCGTGAAAAATCCCACGGAGGGTACAGTGATCCCCAAGAACAATTACCCACCCAAGCAGATCCTCTCGGAGGAGCAGCTGGAGAAATTTCTGGAGGTAGCAGGGGCAGACCCGGTGTGGTCGGATTTCTTCTATACGGAGCTGACCACGGGACTGCGGCTGGGCGAAATCTGCGGCCTCAGGTGGCAGGATTTCGAAGAGAAAACAGGACGGCTTCACATTCGCCGATCCGTTCACAAACGCAAGGGTGGCGGCGTCCGGGTGGGCGAAACCAAGACGGAAACGGGAGCCAGAACCATCCTCCTGCCGCCCAGCACCGTGGAAGTTCTGAAGGCGCGTAAAAAGAAATCCTACAGTGATTGGATTTTCCACAACCCGGTGGTGCCGGAGGTTCCCATGGATCCGTCCGCGGCATACAAGCGGCTGAAGACCCTGCTGCGATATGCGGAATTGCCCTCCATCCGGTTCCACGATCTGCGGCATACCTTCGCTACCCATGCCCTGACCAGCGGGGTGGATGCCAAGACTTTGTCCACAATTCTGGGACACACCAACGCGTCCTTCACCCTGGATACCTATACCCACATGACCACGGATATGCACCGGAAAGCGGCAACGGTGGTGGGCGGATTCCTGGACGAAATTATGTGAGGTGGCAACATGGCAAGACGAAGAAAGAACGGCACCGGCACCGTCCGAAAGCGGGCGGACGGCCGGTGGGAAGGCCGTGTGGTGATCGGTTACGATGACAAGGGCCTGCCGAAAACCAAGAATGTACTGGGCAAAACCAGGAAGGAATGTCTGGAAAAGCTGAAGGTTTTGCAGGAGCAGTACACCCCGCCTATCCGCAAGTGCAAGGAGGATATGCCCTTCGGAGACTGGATAGCCTTCTGGTACGAAACCTACTGCAAGCCGCAGCTGAGTTACCGCACCCAGGTGGGCTACGAAGACCGGATTTACAAGCACATCATCCCGGAGATTGGGCAGATTCCTCTGAACAAGCTGACCCAGAATGACCTGCAGCAGTTCTACACCCGGCTCAAGACCAGCGGGCGGTTGATTCTGGTGAAACAGCACGGCCCCGGACTGTCCGACCGGATGGTTCGGGTCTGCCACGCAAGCTGCAGTGCCGCCCTGAAACGGGCGGTGCAGGAGGGGCTGATCCGATTCAATCCCGCCGCAGGATGCAAGCTGCCGCCGAAGAAAAGCGGCGAAATGCAGATCCTGACCCAAGAGGAAATGCAGCGGTTTCTGATCCAGGCGAAGCAGGACGGGTACTACGAATTGTTCCTTCTGGAGCTGGGAACGGGGCTGCGGCTGGGGGAGATTCTGGCCCTGCAATGGAAGGACCTGAACTTCACCACCGGGGAACTGCGGATCACAAAATCAGCCACTTTTATCGATAAGGAACTGGTCCTGACAGAGCCGAAAACCAAGTCCTCCATCCGCTCCATCATCCTCCCGCCCAGCCTTCTGAAGGTGTTGGAGGAGTACAAAAAGACGGTGAAATCCCGGTGGATGTTCCCGTCCCCGGTGAAGAAGGATGCACCCATCGTGCCCAGCTACGCACGGCGGCGGATGCAGCAGACACTGGAGAGAGCAGGGTGCAAGGTTGTGCGGTTCCACGACCTTCGGCACACCTTCGCTACCATGGCACTGGAACACGGCATGGATGTGAAGACCCTGTCCACGATCATCGGCCACGTTTCCTCGGCAACAACGCTGGACATTTACTCCCACGTCACCGACACCATGCAGAAACAGGCGGCGGTGAAAATCGACCATCAGATTGGCAAAACCGATGCCCCGATGCCGCCGGAGGAGAAGAAGCAGCATACCGACCAGAGCAGCTTTCAGCCCTACCAACCCAAGCGTCGCAAGAATGGCACCGGCTGTGTGTATCAGATCAACGACCACCTATGGGAGGGGAAATACTCCCCCAGAGGTGCAGATGGCAAACGGATTTCCCGAAATGTTTATGCAAAAACAAAAGAGGAATGCGAAGAAAAACTGGCGGTGATGATCGAGGAAATGAAAAGGGAGATTGCAGAGCAGAAGGCACATAGTGTGCAATCATAAAGAAAATCCGGCTGGTTATCCAGCCGGATTTATGTTACAGACGAGAAAGCAACTCTGCTTTTTTGGCATCAAATTCTTCCTGTGTGAGAATACCACGGTCTTTCAATTCGGATAGCTTATTGATTGTTTCAAATACATCTTCGCCTTTCTGGACTGTGGCGGAGGGCTTCTTTTTTCCAAAGAAACCGGAAATGCTGTTGAGTGTCTTCTTGCTGCCTTCGACAATTTTGGCTTTTACATCTTCACTGGAGGACTCGACAGGGGGATTGTCGATTTCGGAATCCTCCAAAGTAATACTCTCGATTTCAATGATGTCATTTGCCAGATCCTCTTCGGTATATCCGAAGGATGCACCATCCAGAGCAACCTGCAGACGGTTTGCCATAGGCATCATAGACGCAAAGTTCAGACCACCGGAAATGACACCACCGATTACGGGGATTGCTTTGGACACACCCTTGGCAACAGTGGACTTCGTGACCTTGACACCAATAGCTTTTCCGATTTGCTTGACAATAGGATACCAGAAGGTTTTGGTCAGCGCTTTCTGGGGGAGCTTTTTCAGTGTGGTCTTTGCAATCTGCGTAGACAGAATACGGACGCCGGAAACAGCACCGGAAACACCAAACATAACACCGCAGTACAATAACAGCTGGTTTTTCACTTTTTCATCATCCAGCTGTCCGTTCTGCCACAAGTCCTGGGCACCGTAAAGATAGGACAATTCCTGTGCAAGCCGCAAAGCCATTCCGAAGAACTGTAAAACATCAGCAGGGATGGTAGCAGCCATAGCCAGACCGCCGGGAATGCCTGTGACAAAAGAAGCAGCGGAAGACTGACTCGTGCGTTTCAGAATCAGTTTGTGAGCAACTAAGGCAAGTTTGTCTTGAGAAACACCCACTGCGATGGGACCAAGATCAAGGACATCCTGAATGGGATAATCCTCGGATGCAAAGATTTCTGCCAGAAACTTTTTTCGATCAACCTTGACACCGGGGAGTTGGACAGCAGAGGAGATGATGCTCTCCAATGCGAGCTCTTTCTCTACGGTGTTTTGTTCATTTGGCACTTCGTTTTTCATAAGTAACACCTCTCTGGTTTGGAATTGAAAATGCGTCATAATTGAAATTGTTTTTGGTGCGAAAATTACTTATGGGTATTGTATCAAAGAAATATGTAAATGACAATATTGTGCTGAAAATCTGAGACGTGATAGACAAAGAAAACGCCGGAGTTTCAGCAGAACTCCGGCTATAAAAAGGTTTAGGATTGTGGGGAAACTGAGGGAAGGTTGCCCAAATTATTGTTTTCACTTCCATCGGGGATGGATTTCAGATATTCGGTATCTCCACGGTGGGCGATGCCGACACCGGCGATCTGCCCCTGTTTTGCCATATCCACAGCCTGCTGTTTTTCAACGACGGAGTTATCGGAAAGCTGATACCCAGTGATTCTGCCGCCCTCTTTCACAAGGCCGACGATCTGCTTGGCATTAGAATTCACCTGCGGGATTTGGTCCAATGTATTTTTGACGAGATTATGATCTTCCATTTTTGCATTGCCCCTTTCAGGAGTAGTATTTACGCGGTCAAAAGCTGGTATGCAATAAACAAAGAAAAGGACTGCGGGGGTGATCCTCACAGCCCTAAAATATGTCATTCCGAAGTGGTCAGGCGAAAGACACTTGGAAGTTGAAATAGAATATGTTATCTGCTGTAAATTCAAAAATAAAGCGTAGTAAGATTCGGATAACTTCGAAAATGAGAAAATGGACTTATGTGGGCAGTCACCACTGGCGGACACGGAAATACTAATAAAAGATAAGAAAACGGCTGATTTCCTAAGAAATCAGCCGTTTTTGCTGGTCCGAGTGGGGAGATTCGAACTCCCGGCATCTTGAACCCAAATCAAGCGCCCTACCAACTGGGCCACACCCGGATATGAAATTAGAGAATCTTTCGCGAAGTGGTCAAATATGTGGTCAAAAGCCATTTTAGACCGCAGATTTTGAAAAGTCAAGGGAGAAAAGTGCTAGAGCCGCAACGGTTTTTCGGATTGCGGATTTTTCCGGGAACACCGGGTCGCTCGGCTCCCAAACCAGGCGCCCTACCAACTGGGCCACACCCGGAAACATAAATCTGCAGTTCTATCCAACGTGCGCCCTACAGCCGCTTCGCGGCACTAAGTGGCTGTAAGCAGAACTGCGTTCTGCAACACCCACTAAGCAACTGGGCCACACCCGGATACACCTAGGTATTATATATGATACGCTGTGAAAAAGCAATCCTTTTTTGCGGGGCGTTGGAAAAGCGGGGCTTTTGCCCCGCTTTTGGCGTTTTACACGTTGAACAGGAAGTTGACGATGTCGCCATCCTTCATGACGTACTCCTTGCCCTCGGAGCGGACCTTGCCCTGGGCCTTGGCGGCAGCCATGGAGCCGATAGACTTCATATCCTCGAAGGCGATGACCTCAGCACGGATGAAGCCCCGCTCGAAATCGGTGTGGATCTTGCCTGCGGCCTGGGGAGCCTTGGTGCCACGCTTGATGGTCCAGGCACGGCACTCGTCGGAACCGGCAGTCAGGAAGGAAATCAGGCCCAGCAGGGCATAGCTGGACTTGATCAGACGGTCCAGGCCGGATTCGGCAACACCCAGCTCTTCCATGAACATAGCCTTCTCATCGGGGTCGTCCAGCTCGGCAATATCTGCCTCCAGCTTGGCGCAGATGGGCAGCAGCTGAGAGCCTTCCTCGTCGGCCAGGGCCTTGACTGCCATGTAATGGCGGTTTCCTTCGGGCTCGTTGATCTCATTCTCGGCCAGGTTGGCAACGTAGATGGTCTTCTTCAGAGTCAGCAGGTCGGAGGTGGAGATCAGTGCCATCTCTTCCTTGTCGTCGGTGTAGGTCCGGGCCAGCTTACCCTGGTTCAGGTGCTGAAGCAGGCCGGTAAAGACCTCCACTTCCCGGGCATACTTCTTATCGCCGCCCTTCATAGCCTTCTGAGCCTTGTCGATGCGGCGCTCCACCATCTCGATATCGGCCATGACCAGCTCCAGATTGATGATCTCGATATCGCGGATGGGATCAGTGGAGCCCTCCACGTGGGTGACGTTGGAATCCTCAAAGCATCTGACCACATGGACGATAGCATCGGTGGTGCGGATATTGGAAAGGAACTTGTTGCCCAGACCCTCGCCCTTGGATGCGCCCTTAACAAGACCTGCGATGTCCACGAATTCCACAACGGCGGGAGTGAACTTCTTGGGCTTGTGGAAATCAGCCAGCCAGTTTAAGCGCTCGTCGGGCACGTTCACCACACCCACATTGGGGTCGATGGTGCAGAAAGCGTAGTTGTCGGCGGGAACACCGGCGTTGGTGATGGCATTGAAGAGGGTGGACTTACCCACGTTGGGCAGGCCTACGATACCGAGTTTCATATGTGTAAATCTCCTTTGTTGGGAATGTAGTTGGATTTATTTCAATTCTTAATTCTAGCACAGAAAACAAAAATAAGCAATAGGATTTGTGTAGATTTGCCGGAAAAAGGAAAGGCCGCCGGGATTCCGGCGGCCTTTTGAGAAAATCAGTTTTTGCCGGTGGTGCGGCGGCCGTAGAGCTTGGCCAGACCGCCCTCGCTGGTTTCACGGAAACGGTGGTTCATGTTCACGCCGGTCTCCTTCATGGCCCGGCAGACCATGTCGTAGCTGATATTACGGGAGCCGGTGAGGAAGTAGCTCATGTTACAGGCGTTCATGACCCGCATGGCGGCGACGGCGTTGCGCTCGATGCAGGGCACCTGCACCAGACCGCAGATGGGGTCGCAGGTCAGACCCAGGTGGTGCTCCATGGCAACTTCCGCGGCGTACTCCAGCTGGTCCAGGTTCTGCTTATACAGCTCTGCCAGGGCGGCGGCGGCCATGGAACAGGCGGTGCCGATCTCTGCCTGGCAGCCGCACTCGGCGCCGGAGATGGAAGCGTTTGTCTTGGTCAGGTTGCCGATGATGCCGGCGGTGGCCAGGGCGCGGCAGATCTCCTCATCGGTAAAGCCTTTGGTATCCTGCGCATATTTCAGCACTGCGGGCAGCACGCCGCAGGCACCGCAGGTGGGCGCGGTGACCACGGTGCCGTTGGAGGCATTCTGCTCTGCCACGGCGAAGGCATAGGCGGCGATGGCGTGGAATTCCACCAGTGCGGGCTCCCGGATGGCCAGCTGGGTCTGCTTCAGCTCCTTGGCCTTCCTCCGGATCTTCAGGCCGCCGGGAAGGATGCCCTCGGCCTGGAGGCCTTCCTCGATGCACTTCTTCATGGTCTGCCAAACGTCCATCAGGAAGTCCCAGATTTCGGGGCCTTCGTTCAGCTCCACATATTCGGACAGGGTCTCAATATAGCGCCACTTGCAGAAATCATGGATCTCCGCAAAGGAGTGCTCCACATAGACCTCCTCGCCGGCAGCGGCGGCGGGCTCGCCGGGGACACGGATATCACCGCCGCCCACGGACTCCACCCGCAGGAAGCCCACTTCCTTCTCGCCAATGTAACCCTTAAAATCCAGGGTGTTGGGGTGCATGCCGTCCCACTCCAGGGGGGAATAGACGATCTGGGTGCGGTCGATGCCCAGGGTCTCTTTCAGCACGTTGTCGGTGCCGTGGCCCACGCCGGTCTTATTCAGAGAGCCGTAGAGAATGACCTCGAAGCGCTCCGCCTGGGGGCAGCGCTGCAGGAACAGCTTGGCAGCCCGCTCGGGGCCCATGGTATGGGAAGAAGAGGGACCTTTGCCGATTTTATAGATCTCGCGGATGGATCTCATGGAAATACCTCCGTAATATGTTTTGATGTTGCCCTCAGTATAGCAAATTTCGATGGGAAATACAATGATTATTCCAAAATATTTATGGCGATAGGCCAGGGATTTTGGATGCAGATACTTGACAAGAGTGATATAATGTAGAGTGATAAATTGGAAACTTGAGAGGATGAAACTATCATGGCTAAAGAAAAAAAGGTTGAACAGATCACCGACATGGAGGTCGACTTTGCCCAGTGGTTCACAGATGTGTGCAAGAAGGCACAGCTGATCGACTACTCCTCCGTCAAGGGCGTGTTCATCTACCGTCCCTATGGCTACGCCATCTGGGAAAATATTCAGAATATCATGGACAAGGAGTTCAAGAAGCAGGGCGTTGAAAACGTCTACATGCCCCTGCTGATCCCCGAGTCCCTGCTGCAGAAGGAAAAGGATCATGTGGAAGGCTTCGCTCCCGAGTGCGCCTGGGTCACCATGGGAGGCGGTGAAAGATTGGAAGAGCGTTACGCCATCCGCCCCACCTCCGAGACCCTGTTCTGCGAGCACTTTGCAAATGTGCTGCAGTCCCACCGGGATCTGCCCATGAAGTATAACCAGTGGTGCTCTGTGCTGCGCTGGGAGAAGACCTCCCGGCCCTTCCTGCGTCACCGTGAGTTCCTGTGGCAGGAGGGTCACACTATCCACGCCACCGCCGAGGAGGCCAAGGAATTCACCGAGACCATGCTGAATGTCTACGCCGACTTCTGCGAGAACGTGCTGGCTATGCCTGTCACCCGCGGTCAGAAGACCGAGAAGGAGAAGTTCAACGGCGCTGAGGCTACCTACACCATCGAGTGCATGATGCACGACCGGAAGGCCCTGCAGGCCGGTACCTCCCACTATTTCGGCGATGGCTTTGCCAAGGCCTTCGGTATCGAGTTCACCGATAAGAACAACAAGCGCACCAACCCCCACGAGACTTCCTGGGGCGTTTCCACCCGCCTCATCGGCGGTATCATCATGACCCACGGCGACAACAACGGCCTGGTTCTGCCCCCCAAGGTGGCTCCTGTCCAGGTGGCCATCCTGCCCGTGGCACAGCACAAGCCCGGCGTTCTGGACGCCGCCAACGAGCTGAAGAACCGTCTGACCAAGGCCGGTTTCCGGGTGAAGCTGGATGATTCCGACAACTCCATGGGCTGGAAGTGCGCCGAGTATGAGATGAAGGGTGTCCCCCTGCGTGTGGAATGCGGCCCTCGTGACCTGGAGAAGGGCGAGTGCGTACTGGTCCGCCGTACCGACCGGGAGAAGGTCGTGGTCAAGCTGGAGGACCTGGAGCAGGCAGTTGCCGAGCAGCTGCAGGCTGTGCATGACGGCATGTTTGCCCGGGCAAAGAAGAACCTGGACGAGCACATTTTCGAGGCCCACTCCATCGAGGAGGCCAAGCAGCTGCAGGAGAAAAACGGCGGCTACATCAAGACCATGTGGTGCGGTGACCTGGAGTGCGAGCTGGCCATGAAGGAAAAGGCCGGCATGTCCTCCCGCTGCATCCCCTTCGCCCAGGAAAATCTGGACGACAAGTGCCCCTGCTGCGGCAAGCCTGCAAACAAGATGGTCTACTGGGGCATCGCTTATTAATGCATAATATTTTTGAAAAGCAAAGTCGTATCTAAGAAGTATCTGAAAACGACGCAGCCAAACTTGGCTGCGTCGTTTTTATCGCTTATGGAACGGATTTGACCCGGAGAATAAAGGCACCGCCCAGATATTCGATCCGATAGGTGTGGATCACGCCGGATTCCGGGAAGATCTCGCCCAGGGGGAAATTGCCGTTTTCATCCCGGTACAGGATGTGCAGGATTGGCTCGCAGTCTCCGATGGTTTCTTCCACTGTCAGGGTGGTGACGGATTCGTCGCTCCAGCGGATGAACAAGGCAGTGGGCTCAATCACCGGATATGCCCAGGTATCCTCCAGAGGGTGTGCCTCCGAATACCAGCGTATTGAATAATAACCGCCTGTTTCTTTCCAGGAACTTTCCAGGCATTTGACCTCCGGCAGGCTTCCCAGAAGCCATTTCCACTGCAGCTGATCGTTCTCGATGCAGGAGAGGGTTTTGTTCATATCCGTGTCCACTTCCAGTCGGTAGCGGGTATCAGGGGAATCCTCCAACACCAGCTGCCAGATGGCGTAGACGTTCTGCTCATTTTCCAGAGGTTCGGTGTATTGCAAAATGCCAATGTATTTTCCGCCGATGGTCAGCTTATAATCCGCGGAATCAACGGAAACCCTGGGATAGCCCTGGTCGGAGCCGTAAAGCACTTCCTGGATGATGTAATCTCCACAGAGATCGGATTGGTAGGCAGGCTCCAATGCCAGAAACTCCGGCAGTCGGGCATCCACAGCCATATAGACCGGGGTGCCGAAATACAGGAAGAGCAGCAGCCAGAAGGGCAGGCCTTTGCCCAGATAGTGGCCATAGCCGTAGATCAGCACAAAGGCCATGACTGCCCACAACCCCATGGAAATGCCCGAAAAGGTGTTGCTCCGGTTCACAATTGCTTCAATCAGCAGGTAAGCATAGAAGCCCATGATGATGTAAAGTTCCTTTTTCTCGCCTCCGGTGAACTTCCACCGGGCGAAGATCAGCGCGGGAATCAGGATCATGGCAAGGATTTTAATCACCACTGCCGCTGTAGCGGCGCCCCAGTAGTGGAGCAGGGTGTTCAGGGGGAACAGGGCGATGGTCAGACCGCACAGAAAATTCAACCATCGCATAGGCAGCTTCGCGGTTTCTTCCACATGCTTTCTCATATTCGTATCCTCCTTGAGAAGTTCATCAAGGGAGATCCCGTACAGATCGCTTAAGCGGAGTACGCTGCCGATATCCGGGTAGGAGCGGTTATTTTCCCAGTTGGAAACGGTCTGACGGCTGACACCGATTCGTTCCGCCAGTGCCTCCTGGGAGTAGCCTGCCTCATTTCGTTTCTGCTTCAGCTTTTCTCCGATCTGCATTGTGATCGCCTCCTTGTGCCTTCACCATAGGGGATAAGGGCCTATTCGTCTACCAATTATAGCTGACAAGCGATAAAAAGTCATGTCAAAATGCTTTTACATCCACATTTAGGAGGTAATTATGGAACGTGTTATCATCATCGGCTGCGGCGGAGCCGGAAAATCCACCCTGGCACGGAAGTTGGGAGAGAAGACCGGTCTGCCGGTGGTCCACCTGGATCAGATTTGGTGGGCGCCCGGAAACTGGGAGCATATGGAACGGGAGGAATTTGACCGGCGGCTCCTGGAAGAGATGGAAAAGCCCCGGTGGGTCCTGGACGGCAACTACAACCGCACCATCGAATCCCGCCTGGACAGCTGCGACACGGTGATCTATCTGGACATGCCCCGGCTTATCTGCTTGAAAAACTGGATCAGCCGCGTCATTAAAAATTGGGGCCACGCCCGCGCGGATATGGCCCCGGGGTGCGCTGAGTGGTTCGATCCGGAGATGGCGGGCTGGATCTGGAAATTCAATAAGCACAACCGCGCCCGCTATTATGAACTGCTGAATGCGCTGGAAGACAAGCAGGTGTACATCCTCAAATCCCGCCGGGAATTGGGAAAATTCCTGAAAAATATCTAAAAAAACAGCCCCGGAGAAAACTCCGGGGCTGCAGTTTTATGTATTAGACGATACCCTGTGCGATCATGGCATCGGCAACCTTCTGGAAGCCGGCGATGTTGGCACCTGCCACCAGGTCGCCTTCCATACCGTACTTCTTGGCTGCGTTGTAGGAATTCCAGAAAATGTTGTGCATGATCTGCTTCAGCTTGGCATCCACCTCTTCGGCGGTCCAGCTGTAGCGCATGGAGTTCTGGCTCATTTCCAGACCGGAGACAGCCACGCCGCCGGCGTTGACAGCCTTGGAGGGGGCGCAGATGACGCCGTTCTTCTTCAGGTATGCCATGGCCTCGTTGGTGGTGGGCATGTTGGAAACTTCCACATAGTACTTGACACCATTGGCGACGATCTTCTCGGCCTCGGCCATACCAACCTCGTTCTGGGTGGCGCAGGGCATCAGCACGTCAGCCTTGACACCCCAGGGCTTCTCCTTGGGGAAGAAGGGAACACCGAACTTGTCGGCGTAATCCTGGACCTTGTCGTGGCCGGAGGCACGCATATTCAGCATGAATTCGATCTTTTCGTCGGTGCAGACACCGTCTTCGTCGTAGATGTAACCGTCGGGACCGGAAATGGTGACGACCTTACCGCCCAGCTCGGTGATCTTCTTGACGGTACCCCAGGCCACGTTGCCGAAGCCGGAGATGGCGAAGGTCTTGCCCTGGATGGAGTCGCCGAAGGAGGTCAGCATCTCATTGGTGTAGTAGACAGCGCCGAAGCCGGTGGCCTCGGGACGGATCAGGGAACCGCCGTAGCACAGGCCCTTGCCGGTGAAGACGCCTTCGTAACGGTCCACCAGACGCTTATACTGACCGAACATGTAGCCGATCTCACGGGCACCCACGCCCAGATCGCCGGCGGGCACGTCGGTGTCAGCGCCGATGTGACGGTACAGCTCGTTGATGAAGCTCTGGCAGAAGGCCATGATCTCCCGGTCGGACTTGCCTCTGGGGTCAAAGTCGGAGCCGCCCTTACCGCCGCCCATGGGCAGGCTGGTGAGGCTGTTCTTGAAGGTCTGCTCAAAGCCCAGGAACTTGATGATGGACAGGTTCACGCTGGGATGGAAGCGCAGGCCGCCCTTGTAGGGGCCGATGGCACTGTTGAACTGAACGCGGTAGCCGTTGTTGACATGAGCCTGGCCCTTGTCATCCACCCAGGGCACCCGGAACATGACGGCCCGCTCGGGGGTGGTCAGACGCTCCAGCAGCGCTTCACGGCGGTAGAGTGCTTCATTCTGATCAATGACAGGACGCAGAGATTCCAGAACTTCGGTAACGGCCTGGATAAATTCGGGCTCGTGGGGGTTCTGTGCAGCAACTCTGGCCAAGGTTTCATCTACATAACTCATAAACAAATGTCCTCCCTAGAAAGATGATTGATGCGGACATTGTAGCAGAATTGATTTGAGAATACAAGAATAATTTTCCATTCGGAGGCGCTGCAGATGAAAACCGCTGATTTAGACAATGGACATGCTGACGGAAAGGAGAATTTTATGCAAAATTATAGGCGAAAAATGGTTATCTGGCCCGGGGGAGGATCTCTTCGCGGATGACGTCCACCAGCTTGTCCAGTTCTTCAGCGGTGGTATTCCGGCAGAGGGAAATCCGGAAGGAGCCGTCCATGGCTTTTTCCGGCACCTTCATGGCGGTCAGCACATGACTGCGGTGACCCTTGGCGCAGGCGGAACCGGCGCTGACGCAGATGCCGTGGTCCTGGAGGATGTTGATGGTGTTCTGGGTGGGCACACCGGGGATGGACAGGGAGAGAATATGCGGTGCTTCGTGGGCACCGTTGATGCGGATACCATCCAGCGCGGAAATTTTCTCCACAAGTCCGTTTAACAGGGTCTTTTCCCGCTCAGAATCTGCCTTGAAGGTCTTACATACTGCCTCGCAGGCAGCGGCGAAGCCAAAAATGGCGGGGGTACTCTCGGTGCCGGAGCGGAAATTGCCCTCCTGACCGCCACCCATGATCAGCGCGGGGAAGGACTTGAGTTTCGGGCTGATGTACAGCGCTCCCACGCCCTTGGGGCCGTGGACCTTGTGGGAGGAGATGGAGATCAGGTCCGCCCCCAGCTGTTTTGCGGAGAAGGGGACTTTCAGAAAACCCTGGACCGCGTCGGTATGAAAAATGGCGTTGGGGCAGATTTTGTGAGTGGCCTTCGCCATCTGGGCGATGGGCATGACGGAACCTGCTTCGTTATTTACCATCATAATGGACACCAGAATGGTGTCGGGGCGCAGGGCGGCCTTCAGAGCGTCCAGAGTGACGCGGCCCTCGCCGTCCGGCTGCAGGTAGGTGACCTCATAGCCCTGCGTTTCCAGCTCATGCATGCAGTTGAGAATGGCATGATGCTCGATGGCAGTGGTGATGATGTGTTTCTTCTTTTTTCCGAAACGTCTGGCGGTGGAAAAAATGGCCCAGTTGTCGGCTTCGGTGCCGCCGGAGGTGAAGAAGATCCGGTCCGGTTCGGCGCCCAGGGCAGCCGCGACTTTATGGCGGGCTTCCCGGAGAAGCTTGGCTGCGTCGAAGCCAAAGCCGTAAAGGGCGCTGGGATTGCCCCAGTTTTCCGTAAGTGCGGCGGTCATGGCAGCCACCGCTTCGGGGCAGGGCTTGGTGGTAGCGGAGTTATCTAAATAGATCATAATTATTTACCTACACAAAAACGTTCAAATATTCTGGTGGTGATATCTTCCCGGACGGTGGCACCGGTGACTTCGCCCATGGCGGCCATGGCTTCCTCCACGTCGGTAAGCACCGCGTCGGGGGTCAGGCCCAGGGCAAGACCATCCAGAGCGGAGAGC
The DNA here is from genome assembly GCA_045539075.1 of Faecousia sp. Taxonomy (GTDB): domain Bacteria; phylum Bacillota; class Clostridia; order Oscillospirales; family Oscillospiraceae; genus Faecousia. Next base: position 15,024 of record JAZQEP010000045.1, read on the forward strand.
ATGGCTTCATAGGCACGGCGGATGGCGTCCGCCTGCCGGGTGTTGGTGAGAATGGAGCCGTCGCAGGGCATTTCACCTGCAAACATGGCTTCGATGACGGAGGAGAGGTGGTCCAGTCCCTGGCCCATTTTTGTGCAGCTGTGGATCACATGGGTGAAGGGCAGCTCGCCGGGGGTGACCACACAGCCCAGGTCCGTCTTATTTACCAGAGCGATGGCATTGGGGTGGCTCAGACACAGGGTAATGATATCCCGATCCTGCCAGTCCAAAGGCTTGGAGCCGTCACAGACGAAAATCACCAGGTCCGCGTTTTCCACAGCCTGCCGGCTTCGCTCCACGCCGATGGCTTCCACGGTGTCGGCAGTCTCCCGGATGCCCGCGGTGTCAATGAGCCGCAGCTTGGTGGTGCCCAGCATGACGGTTTCCTCCACCGTGTCCCGGGTAGTGCCGGGGATGTCCGTGACGATTACCCGGTCGTAGCCTGCCAGAGCGTTCAGCAGGCTGGACTTGCCCACATTGGGTTTGCCTACGATGGCAGCGGCCACGCCGCTTTTCATGATCCGGCCCTGATTGTAGGTGTTCAGCAGTTTGTTCAGCGCGGCGGCGTCCTTTTGCAGTGCGGATTCGTAGGAAGCTAGGCCGAAATCTTCAATATCCTCATCCGGGTAGTCCAGCACCGCGTGGAAATGGCTGCACAGGTTTACAAGATCATCATAAATGGGCTCCAGCTGCTTCTGCAGCCGTCCACCCACCTGCCCGGCGGCGTTGGCGGCGGCTTCGGCGGTGTCCGCTTCAATGAGATCGATGACGGCTTCCGCTTCGGTCAGTCCCAGCTTGCCGTTTAAGAATGCCCGCTTGGTAAATTCCCCCCGCTTGGCGGGCTTGGCTCCGGCCATGTACAGGGCCTCGAGTCCAGCGGAGAGCACGGCGGGGGAACCGTGGCAGTGAAATTCCACCGTGTCCTCGCCGGTGTAGCTCCGGGGGCCGCGGGAGAAAATGGCGCAGCAGGAATCAATGACACGGCCTTCCTTGTCGTGAAGCTGTCCAAGAACCAGCTTCCGGTTGGGAGCTTCGGACAGGGGCTTTCCATTATTTAAAGTAAAGACCTTGCCGCCAATGGCAGCGCAGTCGTCGCCGGTGAGGCGGATGATGCCGATGGCGGAAACCACGTTTCCGGTAGATATGGCTGCGATGGTATGGGACATAAAAAGTCTCCTTACATATCAATAAACTTGAGGGGATCTCCCTCGGTTGCAATGAAGTGCATCAGCATATAGGCGCACATGATGGCAACGTTTTCTTCCTTCAGAATCCGTCGGCACTCATTCCGGTCCGCGATGACCACCTGGATGTCCTCGGAGGATTCCTGGTGGGTATTGGTGGGGGTGCCGGAGCAGTAGCCATAGACGGTGCCGCAGCTTTCGTCAGTCATGCCGATGGTGGTGAAGAAAGGACGGGAATAGGAGCCTGCTTCCTTGGGGGCGAAGGTCAAACCGGTTTCCTCGTACATCTCCCGGATGGCGGCGGAGAGCATGTCCTCTCCGGGCTCCACCAGTCCGGCAGGAAATTCGTAGACATAGCCCCCGAGAGGGTAGCGGTACTGGCGGATGAGAACTACCTTGTCTCTTTCTTCACCGTACACGCCGTAGAGAATCACGCCGTCGGGATCGTTGCGGTGCGTTACGGCCTTCAGCTGGTTGATTTCCTTTGCTCGGGATGCCACGTAGTAAGGTGCAACATGTCCGTCCCGAAAGTGGGCTTCCATTTCATAGAAATTCAAAAAGCGGGTATTTGTTTTCTTTTCGATTTTTCCGATTCTGCTCATGATAAAGCCCCTCCGAAGGTCATAATAATTAACTATATCATTATAATAAAGAAATTTCAATGGAAAGAGGAATATTTCCGGTGCTCACGGGCATACTTTCCGGGAGGTGAGTGCCATGACAGATGCTGCCATTTCCGAAAAGTTTCAGGGAGCCGGAGATTTTATCCGCCGGGAGATCCATTGCGGTAAATTTATATTGTATGCTTACGCCATTGACGGCCTGGTGTCCAGCGCCGATGCGGCGGAGAACATCTTCCGGCCTATTGCAAAAAATCTTCGGGGCAGCTCCCTGGAGGAACTGTATCAAGGCGCAATCCACGGTATGGTGTACAATACGGTGACATCCCCTTGCGCAGATACGGAGGATGTAGCGCTGAAACTGGTAAACGGCTTCTGCGTGGTGTTGTTTCCGGGAGCCGGCGCCGTGGCCTATGAGGTGCGTACCGGCGTGGCACGTACGCCATCGGCGCCGGAGGTGGAAAATACAGTCAAGGGCCCCAAGGATTCCTTCGTCGAGACCATGCGCATCAACACTTCTATTGTAAGACGGCATCTTCGAACCCCGGATCTGCGGCTTTATCAGACGGTAGTGGGAAGACGGAGTCTGACCAATGTGAGCGTGGTGTGGATCGAAGGAATCACCGATGATGCATTGGTGAAAAAAATGAAGAGGCGATTGGAATCAATCGACATTGACGGACTGCTGTCGCCGTCGGCGGTGGAGGAGTATACAAGCGGTTCCCGTGCCACGGCATTTCCGATGCTGCAGTATACGGAACGTTCCGACCGGTTCTGCCAGGGACTGCTGGACGGAAGAATAGGGCTGATAGTGGACGGATTGCCCTTGGCATACCTGTTGCCTGTGGATATCGGTTATCTGATGGAGAGTATGGAGGACAGAAGCAGGGACTATATCTCTGCATCGGCGGTAAGAATTCTGCGGTATATGGCCTTGGTGACAAGTCTTCTGCTGCCGGCACTGTACCTGGCCTTTGTGGTATTCCATCCCCAGTGGTTGCCTGAGGACCTGCGCAATACGATTCTAAATACGAAGCAGCCGGTGCCGTTTTCGGGAGCCGGTGAGGTGCTGGGCCTGCTGGTTGCCTATGAGCTGCTCCAGGAGTCCGGTGTACACCTGCCCCAGGCCATTGGACAAAGTGTATCCACCATCGGAGGAATCGTTGTTGGTACGGCAGCTGTGGAAGCAGGACTGATCTCGCCGGTAGTGCTGATCGTGGTGAGCATAGCGGGGGTGTGCGGCTTTGTGCTGCCGAATCGTGATCTGGCAAACGCGGTTCGGATCTGGCGCTTTGGAATTGCGCTTCTGGCGTCGTTTGCGGGGCTGCCGGGTATAGCAGTGGGGGCGGCTATTCTGATCATCCACTTACTGAGTCTGAAGAGTCTGGGACAACCATATCTGCGGACAAGACATCTGGCCAGAGGCAGACTGAAGCACATGAAATATAGAAACAGGAGCTTAAATCCAAAGGATTTAAGAAATCAGAAATAAATGTAAAAAGATACTTGACAAAAGGAGGTGGGTGTGCTAGTATATGCAAGCTGTCCGCGAGGGACCGCGCTAAGGTAAGATCCGGTGATGAAATTTGAAAAAACTTGAAAAAAGTTCTTGACAAATGGAGTCGGATGTGCTAACATAGCAAAG
>JAZQEP010000046.1:0-28553 GCA_045539075.1 Faecousia sp.
TGCTCGGACAGTTCTTCACGGTCCCGGATCACATCGGAATACATGGCGGAGTCGGTACGGGCCTTCTGCTCTTCCTTGTCAGCCACCAGCCGGTCGATGCCGTACAGGGCCACACGGCGGTAGTCGCCGATGATGCGGCCGCGGCCGTAGGCATCGGGGAGGCCGGTGATGATGTGGCTGGAGCGGCAGGCGCGCATCTCGGGGGTGTAGACATCGAAAACACCGGCGTTGTGGGTCTTGCGGTGGACGGTGAAGAAGTCCACGATCTCGGGATCCATGGTATAGCCGTTGTCGGCGCAGGCCTTCTGAGCCATGCGGACGCCGCCGTAGGGCATCATGGCCCGCTTGAAGGGCTTGTCAGTCTGGAAGCCCACGATCTTTTCCTTGTCCTTGTTCAGGTAACCGGGGCCGTGGGAGGTGATGGTGGAGATCACATGGGTATCCATGTCCAGAACGCCGCCGGCTTCCCGCTCCTGACGAGTCAGATCCATAACCTGATCCCACAGGTCCAGAGTATCCTGGGTGGGGCCTTCCAGGAAGGATTCGTCACCATCATACATGGTGAAATTGTGGCGGATAAAACTTCTCAGGTCGATCTCGTTGACCCAGCTTCCTTCCCGGAAGCTGCGCCAGCCTTCGTAGAGGTACTTATTTTCCATGAAGTCAACTCCTATCATATAATAATTAATATCAATTGATATGTTTTTACTGTATAATTATAAACGTTTCCAGGTGTCCTTGTCAAGCGGTAGAGGACTGGTAAATATTCACGTTTATCATTTTCGGAAACGTAAAAAGGCACGATCCATCGACCGTGCCCTACATTACGCTTTTTTATCGAAAAATCGAATATTTCATCAGAAATTCCGCTGCATCTGCCCCAGATAGAGGGACTTATTGTCCACTGCCCGCATGGTGGCGAGAATGCCGTCCAGGTGGTCATATTCGTGCTGTAAAAGCTCCGACAGGTCTCCTTCCAGCGCCATTTCCCGGGGCAGGAAATCCGGGTCCAGATAGCGGATCACACAGCGGCGGAACCTGCGCACCTTCACCATCAGCCCGGGGAAGGACATACAGTCGTCCAGCAGCTCATAGGTTTCCGAATCGGGGAATTCCATCACCGGATTGATGAACACATAGGCCTTGTCCAGATACATGTACAGCATTCGCTTCGGAATACCGATCTGGGGCGCGGCCACAGCCCGGCCGGCGCCGTAGGTTTTCCGGTAGTCCATCAGTGTATCGTGCAGATCCTCCACCCACTGCGCCAGCTGGGGTAAGTCCTCTTGGGTGATTTCACGGCTGATCTCATAAAGCCGGGGATCTCCCAGCTTCAGCAGCTGTCTTACCATTGTTACCTCCGAAAGAAAGAGGGGGTTCCCGAGGGAACCCTCTTTTTATCCGACCATCAGGTCGCCAGGGCGTACATTGCCTCTGCCAGAATGTTGGCGTTGTCCAGCAGGCGGCTGATTTCCATAAATTCATTGGGCTTGTGCTCCCGAACCTCGTCACCGGGGAAGATGGGGCCAAAGGCTACCACATTAGGCAGCATCTTGGCGTAGGTGCCGCCGCCGATGCTCTTGGGCTTGGATTCGAAATCGCCGGTGGCATCGGTGTAGACTTTCATAAGCCGCTGGATCAGTTCACTCTCAGCAGGGACATACAGCCGGTTCTTCCGGGTGGCGGCGGAGAGGACGAAGCCCGCATCCTCAAAGGCCTTCAGTACGATGGGGCCGCACATCTCGTAGGTCTTGGTCACGGGGTAGCGGTAGTTCAGCTTCACCTCCATGGAGGTCTCGGTGGCGTTCAGGACACCGAAATTGTTGGTCAGAGGACCGGACAGATCGTCCTCCAGACAGATGCCAAGGGAAGCGCCGTCGTACTCCATGCCGATTTTCTCCGCCAGGAAGCGGATGGCCGCAGCCAGCTTGCCCTCCAGGGGCAGCTTGGTAAGAAACTGTACCAGACGGCCGTTGGCATTGACACCCTCGCTGGGGGTACCGCCGTGGGCGCTGATACCCTCAGCCTCCACGATGAAACCTTCGGCGGTGCGCTTCACAGACACACCCTCGGCGCCCATGGCTGCGATCTCGTCGGCCAGAGGCGCTTCGCAGGTAAATTCTGCCACAGCCTGGTGGGGCACGATGTTGTGGGCGGTGCCGCCTACGATGGACTTCAGGTACAGGGGGCCGGACTGGGTGAACCGGCAGGTGTAGGTCTCGTTGATCAGACCCTTTTCACCATTGATGACCGGGTATTCGCCGTCGGGGGTGAAGCCCATGACGGGCACTTCGCCGCCGTGGGCGGCATAATACTTCATATCGGCGGAACCGGTTTCCTCGTTGAGGCCGAAGATCACCCGGATGCGGCGGTTCAGCTTGACGCCGGAATCCTTGATGGCCTTTAGGGCGTACAGGGCGGCCACGGTGGGACCCTTGTCATCCATTGTGCCCCGTCCATAGATGCGGCCGTCCTTCACTTCGCCGCCGTAGGGGTCAGTGGTCCAGCCGTCACCTTCGGGGACCACGTCCAGATGGCCCAGAACCGCCACCATTTCCTCACCCTCGCCAAACTCGGCCCAGCCGACCTGGTTGTCCATGTTGTGGGTGGCAAAACCCAGGTCAGCGGCACACTTGAGTGTGTATTCCAGACATTCCTGTACTTTTCTGCCGTAGGGGTAGCCGCTGTCGTCGGCCTGATAGACGCTGGGGATCCGGATGCAGCCCTGCAGATCCCGGATCAGATCGGGCATGCTCTTTTCGAGCAGTTCATTGAAACGCATGGATCATTCCTCCCGTGTTTTTAAAGTTCCTCGCAGCTGAGGACCACCTTGCTGCGCGTAAATTCCTCGTAGGTCAGACCCCGGTCGGCGGTCTCCATCTCGCCCACCTGGTTGTCGAAGGGATCGGCCCGCCAGTGCTCCTTGCGGATGGTGAAGGGGGCCTCAAAGCGGCTGTTGGCAACCATCCGGTAGGGATCCAGATTGCCGAAGTAGAACTTCCGCCGGGGCTCGTTTTCGTTGCGGGTGGCAGAGACGCCGTAGGAGCAGTCGGCAAACAGCCAGCCGTAGGGCTCCACATAGAAGCGGACCCAGTCGTGGCCGCCGCAGAAGTCCGGCTCGGCAGTGAAACCGCTCTGCCACTGGGCAGGAATGCCGGCGCAGCGGCACAGGGTCAGGAACAGCAGCGCAAACACACCGCAGTCGCCGTTGTAGTTCAGGGCACAGGTGTCGGGGATGTTCTCCAGCAGGAAGTAGCTGGGCATGAAGGTGTAGCTCATGTTCTTGGTGATGAAATCGTAGAACCGGCGGGCCTTCTCCATGGGATCGGTGATGCCCTCGGTGAGCTCGGCGGCCAGAGCCTTGATGTAGGGGGTGAAGACGATGTGGGGCGCCTGCTCCTCCAGGTCAAAGTCGTAGGTGCCGGGGATGCCGGTGGCCTCGTCCAGATTGTGGTATTTCGCGGTGTGCAGATAGGAGTATTCCACCATGAATTCGTGGTTTTCCTGCATCGTTTCTTCCCAGCAGACAGTGCGCTGGGCGGCATCTTCGGGAGCAAGCTGGCCGTTTTCCGGGAAGAGCTTCTCAATGCGGATATCGCTCTGCTGCTGGCAGGCGCTGGGGATGGGCAGATGGGCCCGGACGAACATACCGGGGACGAAAGCCTCGTCCGTGACCTTCAGGGTGGCCCGGATGCGGATCCGGTTGGTCATGGAGCCCTTTTCCTTCATTCGCATGCCGGCGTAGTCCAGCAGCGGGATACCGCCCACGGCGCTTTCCACGCCGGGCAGAGTCTGGTGGGCTCGCTGGGCGAAGCCCTTGTAGGCCTTGACCAGGGAGGAGAAGAAGCGGCCAAAGATCCGCATTTCGCCGTTTATATAGGCCCAGCGGACCTTCCGTTCGGCGATGATCCGATTCCATTCTTCGTCGGTGAAATCGGGGATGTGCTGGCGGATGATGGCCAGGGCCTCGTCATAGGTGTAGGGAAACTCAACAGGGGTGCGGACCATCATCTCCCGGTGAATCTGCAGGCAGTAGCGCAGGGCATCAGGCATTTTCTCGGTTTTCAGGCGGTAGTCGATGAGTTTGATGGCGTGCTCAAAGTCGCCGTAGTGCTTCATCCGCAGGATATCCTCCGGCAGACCTACGTTCTGGAACTGAAGGGTATCGTTGATATTCATAAGTAACCTCCTGCAATGAGAAACTCCCCGCCCCGCGTAAGCGGAGCGGGGAGTTAAAATTAACTCTAGAAAACGATGCTTATACGAAGATCTGCAGGATTGCGCCCATGGCCAGACCGAAGATGTTGCCGATGGCAGCGCCCAGAACGCCCATCAGAACACCGATACCGGCGAAGTTGGGGTTGTAAGCGGTGGCAACGATGGGGGCGGAAGCGGAGCCGCCGATGTTGGCCAGAGATGCGGTGGAGACCATGCACAGGTCCCACTTGAAGATCTTGGACAGGATGAACATGGTAACAACATGGATAGCCAGGATCACGAAGCCGTAGACGACCCACATGGGAGCGGCAACCAGGTCAACCAGGGAAGCACGGGAGGCCAGCAGGGAGACCACAGCGTACAGGTAGATGCTGGACATCTCTTCCACAGCAGCGACCTTGCCCAGAGGAGTAGCAGCGCAGACCAGGCCCAGAACGGTGACGAACACGGTGGTGCAGGTAGCGGCGCCGAACATATCCAGACCGATGTTGCACAGCCAGCCATCAATGATGGAGCCGGCCTTCTGAGAGATGGCGGAGACGATCAGGGAAACACCGATCAGGAAAATCCAGTCAGCGGAGGTGGCGACCTTCTTGTCCTTGGCCAGCTCAGCGTTGGCAGCGTCAGCCACGGCATCCAGCTTGGAGGTGTCAGCCTTGGTAATGGCATTCCACTTGGGAGCGATCTTGACTGCCAGCAGCAGCAGGGCAATCCAGACGGAGTAGCAGACGGTATCCAGAGCCAGAGCGGCACCGTAGGCACCGGGATCGATGGAGAAGGCAGCTTCCATAGCGGCCATGTTGCCGGAACCGCCAACCCAGGAGGCGTACAGAGCAGCAACAGCAGCCCAGGTCTTCTCAGCGCCGCCCATGGAGTTCATGAAGATGGGGTAGGCCAGGATGGTGCCCAGAGCCAGGGTCAGGGAGCAGCCCAGGAAGATAGCGATCATACGGGGGCCCAGCTTGCCCAGCTTCTTGAAGTCACAGCGCAGCAGCATGACGAAGATCATGGCGTACAGCAGGTTGTTTTTCAGACCATTGTAAGCGGGCTTGGTCTCGGCCAGATCATACAGACCGACGGTGCAGAAGACCATGTGCAGGACATAGATCCAGACCAGGGGAGGAACGATGTCGAAGACCTTCCACTTGGTGCTCTTCTGCAGGAACAGCAGACCGCCTGCAACGAACATCAGAAACGCAATGTAGGTAAAACCGTTGGTAATCATAGTTTTCTCTCCTTCTTCTTTATTTTCCCGGGAAGAGGATGCCTGACTGCCGCGTTTCTGTTTGCCGTGTCTTAGTTTGAACACGGTGGAAAGATGTCCGCCGCCACGGGATATACATCCATGATATACGGAATGCAGTTGGATGTCAAGAAGAAAAAGGATGAAACTGGTAAATAAAATGGCGCAATTTGTAAAGTTTCGGGAGGCAGGGAACAGATGCGGGGAATTTGTACCCTTTGGAATTTCATGGCAAATATTTTTAGCCGCAATCTTGCAGTCTTGACAGGATTGTGATATATTTGTACAAAAGAGGGTATTCAGTCACCGGATTTTTTTAAAATATTATACAAAAAGGAGCGCAGGATATGAAAAAGGACAAAACTTCCATCGTATTCACCGGCGATATCGGCTTTGACCGCTATATGGACAGAAAGTGGGAGGACGAAAATCTGCTGAGCCAGGGCGTTCTGGATTTCTTCCATTCCGCTGATCATGTCTGTGCCAACGTGGAAGGCGCGCTGATCGATGCCGTGGACGACGGCTCCCGGGGCGTATTCTTCCATGCCATGAATCCCGAAGCTACCAAGGTCTTCATGAAGATGCGCACGGATATCTGGTCCATCGGCAACAACCACACCATGGATGCCGGCGGCGAGGGCGTTGCTTCTACCCGGAAGATCGCAGCGGACCTGGGCATCAAGACCATCGGCGCGGGCATGAACATTCATGAAGCTTCCGAGCCCGTGTATCTGGACGAGGCCGGCGGCATCGGCATGTTCTGCGTGTCCTACATGAACGAGTGCATCCCCGCCACTGAGACCGAACCCGGCATCTTCCGCTGGGACGACCTGGATTACATTGAAAAGCGCATCAAGGAGATCAAGTCCAAGTGCCGCTGGTGCGTCGTCGTGTCCCACGGCGGCGAGGAATTCACCAGCCTGCCCAGCCCCTACACCCGTGACCGGTACCTGAAGTTCCTGGAGCTGGGCGCCGACGTGGTGGTTGGTCACCATCCCCATGTGCCCGAGAACTATGAGCTGTTCGACAACGGCAAGGCCATCTTCTACTCTCTGGGCAACTTCATTTTCGATACCAACTACCAGCGTGTCCACCTGTATACCGACCTGGGCATCCTGCTTAAGCTGATCTTCACCGAGGAGAAGGTGGACTTCGAGGCCATCGGCATCAAGATCATCCGCGGTGAGGAGCGCATCGATGTTTGCGAGCTGCCCGATGTGTTCACCAACATCCCTGCTGAAGAATACGAGCTGCTGGCACCTCTGTCCGCCCATGCCTTCGTGGTGGAGGATATGCGCAAGATGATCTACCTGGAGCCCGAGACCTACACCGACGCTACCCAGGAAGTCTGGGACGCCTACTTCTTCAGTGAGAACACCGACGGCTTCTTTGCCGGTGCCCACATGGACTTCAACATCATCGTTCCCTTCTCCTGGAAGTGGAAAGACGGTGAATGGAAGAAGAGTAAGCTGGAAAAGGTCAAGAACTACATCCTGGCCCAGCTGTAATCCCCAAAAAAACCTGCCCGCCGGATCCCTGCCGGATCCGGCGGGATTTCCATGCTTGCAATCGGTAGCATGATATGCTATTGTAATTAGAAACACCCCAACAAGGAGGGATCCCCATGCGCCTGCAGGAATCCGGCGAAATGTATCTGGAAGCGATCCATGTGCTGTCGAAGCAGATGACACTGGTCCGTTCCGTGGATGTAAGTGAATATCTGGGATATTCAAAGCCCAGTGTGTCCCGGGCGGTGGGCCTGCTGAAATCCGGCGAGTACATCACAGTGGATGCCGACGGCGGTCTGAATCTGACGGACTCCGGCCGGGAGATCGCAGAGAAGATCTATGAGCGCCATACGCTGCTGACCCGGCTCCTGATGAAGGTGGGAGTTCCCGAAGCTGTGGCGGTGGCCGATGCCTGCAAGCTGGAGCATGCCATCAGTGACGAGTCCTTCCGGGCCATTAAGGAATATACCAAAGATCTGATCTGATCCGAAAACCCGGCCTTAGGCCGGGTTTTCTTATAGAGCGGGGTAAATATTCATGGATCCGCCACGCTTGGGAACACTTGTAATGACGTAAATAATGTGAGGTGCTTTTATGGGATGCAACGGAAACTGCGGCAGCTGCGGCGGCTGCGCGAGGGAACTGGTGATCACACCCTGGGAGATGGAGATGCTGCAAAAACTGGGACAGATCCCCTTCCTGCCCGTGGCCAGGAAAATGGGAGACCTGGATCCGGTTTACCTGGAGGATACCGACCACAGTGCGGAGGAGTACAGCCTGATTTTGCAGACCCTGGAAAAGAAGGGCCTCATTTCCCTGGACTTTTCCGAGAAGCTCCGGGGCTTCGACGATTCGGCCTACCTGGCCTATCCCATCCGGGGCAGTATAGCCCTGACGAACCGGGGTCAGCAGGTGTTGGAAGTGCTGGAGAAACTGGGCGCCTGGGAAGAAAATTGAGGAAAGTGTAATTTTCCTGTTGACGAATGTCCGTTTGTCGGTTACAATGGCTTCAATATTTCAGTTACAGGCAGTGAAGGGAAGAGTAATTTGCCCGATGCCGTTCAGAGAGCCCCGCTTGGTGTGATGGGGTACGGACAGGTCAGACGAACATGGTCCCGGAGCCGCGCAGGCGATAGGTAGTCTGCGACGGGGGCGCCCGTTATCGCGCAGGGGTATGCTGGTACCCTCGGAGGCTGTCGCTGTGAGGCGGCTGCGAAGCAAGGTGGTAACACGGTTATTTTGATCGTCCTTGTATCCATGTATTTGGGTGCAAGGGCGTTTTCTTTTTAACGGGAGGTATGGCTTTGGAACACATCATTGAGATCAAGAACCTCTCCAAGCATTTCGGCTCCGGCGACAGCCACGTGGCTGCCCTGAGCGATGTGTCAATGGAGGTGCGAAGCGGTGAGATCTTCGGAATCATCGGCCTGTCCGGCGCAGGTAAATCCACGCTGGTCCGGTGCATCAATCTGCTGGAGCGGCCGGACGAGGGTAGGGTGCTCTTTCACGGCAGCGACCTGACCGGGCTGAAGGAAAAGGAGCTGCGGCTTCAGCGGCGGAAGATCTCCATGATCTTCCAGAGCTTCAACCTCTTAGACCAGCGGACGAGCCTGGACAATATCTGCTTCCCCCTGGAACTGGCGGGCGTCTCCAGAAAGGAAGCCCGGAAGCGGGCCATGGAGCTGCTGGAAACCGTGGGTCTGCCGGATAAGGCGAATTCCTACCCGGTGCAGCTCTCCGGCGGCCAGAAGCAGCGCATCGCCATTGCCCGTGCCCTGGCCTCCGACCCGGAGGTGCTGCTCTGCGACGAGGCCACCTCCGCCCTGGACCCCAAGACCACCCGCGCGATCCTGCAGCTTCTGCAGCAGATCAGCCGGGACCGGGGTATCACTGTCATCATCATCACCCACGATATGTCCGTCATTGAGCAGATCTGCCACCGGGTGGCCATTCTGGACCACGGCTGCGTGGCGGAGATCGGCGATGTGGAGAGCGTCTTCTCCAATCCCAAATCCAAGGCAGGCCGCCGGCTGGTGAGCCCCAAGACGGAGAATATCCCCCTGTCCACCTGGGAGGGAAGGGTTGCCCGTATCGCCTTCAACGGCAATGCTTCCGCCGACCCCATCATCGCCTCCGTGGCGCTGGAGCTGGGCATCAAGCTGAGCATCCTGGGCGCCGATACCCGCAATGTGGACGGCAAGGCCTTTGGCACCATGCTGGTCTCCCTGCCGGAGGATCTGACGGAGCGCCGGAAGGTCATGGATTACTTAAACGGCTTCGACGGCGTTACCGCAGAGGAGGTGCAGTAAGATGTTTGAAATTTTTACCGACCCTGTGAAGATGGCAGCGCAGATGGAGATCATCCTGGATGCCTACGGCTTTGCCGTCTGGGAAACCCTTTACGCGCTGGCCCTGGAGGTGCTGTTTGCCTACGTCATCGGTCTGCCCCTGGGTGTGCTGCTGGTTACCGGAGAAAAAGGCGGCATCCGGCCCCTGCCCGGCTGGCTGATGAAATCGCTGAATGTGGTGATCAACCTGCTCCGGTCCGTGCCTTTCCTGATTCTGATGATCATCGCCCTGCCTCTGTCCAAAATCATCGTGGGCACCAAGGTGGGCACCGCGGCAACGATTCCGCCCATGGTGGTGGCGGCATTCCCCCTGGTTGCCAGAATGGTGGAGAGCTCCCTCCGGGAAGTGAACCAGGGCGTTATTGAAGCGGCCCAGTCCATGGGTGCCACCGCCTGGCAGATCGTGAAGAAGGTGCTGCTTCCCGAAGCTTTGCCCAGCCTCATTTCCGGCGGCACCATCACCGTAGGCACCATCCTGGGCTACGGAGCCATGGCAGGCGTCATCGGCGGCGGCGGCTTGGGCCAGCTGGCCATTACCTACGGCTACTACAATACCAAATTCCTGGTCATGTGGGCCGCGGTCATCGGTCTGATCATCCTGGTGCAGATTTTCCAGAGTGCCGGCGGCCATCTGGCAGTGAAGTGCGACAAGCGCCTTCGTAATAAGAGTTAATTATGATGCCACACGCATCTGATTATTTGAGAAAAGGAGTACACAATTATGAAAAAGACCATCGCCATCATTCTGACCCTGGTTCTGGCCCTGTCCCTGGCTGCCTGCGGCGCCAAGGCTGACGACAAGACCATCACCATCGCTGCTTCCCCCACCCCCCACGCCGAGATCCTGAAGGTTGCCGCGGAAGTTCTGGCCAAGGACGGCTGGACTCTGGAGATCAAGGAATACACCGACTACGTCCAGCCCAACAACGTGGTTGAGGACGGCGAAATTGACGCCAATTACTTCCAGCATGTGCCCTACCTGGATACCTTCAACGCCGACAACGGTACCCACATCGTCTCCGTGGCCATGGTCCACTATGAGCCCTTCGGCATTTACGCCGGCACCAAGTCCGCCATCGCGGATCTTTCCGAGGGCGACAAGGTTGCCATTCCCAACGACGGCTCCAACCGCGCCCGGGCCCTGCTGCTGCTGGAGGCTGAGGGTGTCATCCAGCTGAAGGAAGGCGTCGGTATGGATGCTACCGACCTGGATATCGTGGGCAACCCTCTGAACCTGGACATCGTCCAGATGGAGGCCGCCCAGATTGCCAACGTCCGTGACTCCGTCGCCCTGGCCGTCATCAACGGCAACTACGCCCTGCAGGCCGGTCTGAACGCCGGTACCGACGCGCTGGCCGTGGAGGACGCAGAGTCCATCTCCGCCACCACCTATGCCAACATCCTGGCTGTCAAGGAGGGCAACGAGAACTCCGAGAAGATCCAGGCTCTCATCAAGGCTGTCCTCAGCGAGGAAGTCAAGGCATACATCAACGACACCTACTCCGGCGCAGTGGTGCCCATTTTCTAAATCAAAGTAAACAGGAAGGGGAGCCTCTGGGGGCTCTCCTTTTTGTTGATTTTTCCGGAAGAATTTGGTATAGTAATACATATGAAGCTATCCGTATGAACCGTGACAAAATCCAATATCATAAAAGGAGTGCGAATCCAATGAAAAAAGGCGATCAACTCTACAATCAGTACTTAGCCATCCTCCGGGAAGAGCTCCGTCCCGCCATGGGCTGCACTGAGCCCATCGCCATGGCCTATGCTGCCGCCAAAGCCCGGGCCACCCTGGGCGCCATTCCCGATAAGATCCGCCTGTGGGTCAGCGGAAATATTATCAAGAACGTCAAGAGCGTGGTGGTTCCCAACACCGGCGGTCTGCACGGTATGGCTGCCGCACTCTGCGCCGGTATCATCGGCGGCGACGCGGATAAGGAACTGCAGGTCATCGCGGAGGTCCCTGCGGAGAAGCATGCCGAGATCAAGGCCTATATGGACACCGTTGACCTGGAGATCCAGCCCTCCTATTCCGACCTGGTCTTCGACATCGACCTGTTTGTCTACCACGGTGAAGATGTGGTGCGCCTGCGCATTGCCAACCACCACACCAACATCGTGCTGATCCAGAAGAATGACGATGTGCTGCTGGAACTGCCTGTGTCCGAATCCTCCGAGGAGAACCTCACCGATAAGTCCTGCCTGACCATCGAGAAGATCGTGGAGTTTGCCGACTGCCTGGATGTGGAGGATGTCCGTGACTCCGTGGGTCAGCAGATCGAGAAGAATATGGCCATCGCCGCCGAGGGCCTGAAGAATGACTGGGGTGCCAACATCGGCTCCGTGATCCTCCGCCGCCAGGTGGGCGGTGTGGAGAAGATCGCCGCTGCCTGGGCTGCCGCCGGCTCCGATGCCCGTATGAGTGGCTGCGAGAAGCCCGTCATTATCTGTTCCGGCTCCGGCAACCAGGGCATCACCGCTTCCGTTCCTGTGGCGGTCTTCGCCCGGGAGATGTGCAAGAGTGAGGAGGAGCTGCTCCGCGCAGTGGCCCTTTCCGACCTGGTGACCATCCATCAGAAGGCCGGTATCGGCCGTCTGTCCGCTTATTGCGGCGCCATCAGCGCCGGCTGCGGTGCCGGTGCCGGTATCGCCTACCTCCAGGGCGGCAAGGCGGATGCCGTGGCACATACCGTGGTCAACGCCATCGCCATCCTCTCCGGCACCATCTGCGACGGTGCCAAGCCCTCCTGCGCCGCCAAGATCGCTTCCGCTGTGGATGCCGGTATTCTGGGCTACAATATGTTCCTGGAGGGCCAGCAGTTCTACGGCGGCGACGGCATCGTCACCAAGGGCGTGGACAACACCGTGCGCAACGTGGGCATCCTGGCCCGTGAGGGTATGCGCCAGACCGACCGGACCATCCTGGAGATCATGCTGGCCAACGACTGATCCCGCTGCGGTATAATTTCTGAAATATTCCAGCCTTGCCGGGGCGTCCGATCATGGACGCCCCGGCACTTTGCGTTTCTTAAGAAATAATACAAAAAATGCGCAAAAATGAGATGATTATGAAGTTTCTGTGGATTTTTTTGTTCTGACCTTGACAGTTCATTCCCTGTCTGCTATAATGCACCGCGAAGAGGGAGTAGTCGGCGTGAAAGCGCGGCTGGATCAACACACTGAGAGAAATCTCTGGTTCAGCCTGAAATGACGAGACTTAAAAGGTTGCCGGCACAGTCTCTTCGCAGGGCTTTCGTGTCGAGCTTACACGGAGGTCATTTTTTATGGGTTTGGGCGAACTGCTTCTGCTGGCCCTGGGTGTCAGCATGGATGCCTTTGCGGTTTCCATCTGCAAGGGACTGGCTATGAAGCGAGCAACCATCAGGGAGGGCTTAACCTGCGGCATCTGGTTCGGCGGATTTCAGGCACTGATGCCGCTGATCGGATTCTTCCTGGGTACCCTCTTTGCGTCTGCCATCCAGGCAATCGACCACTGGGTCGCTTTTGTTCTTCTGGGCTTCATCGGCGGCAATATGCTGAAGGAAGCATTTGAGAGCGACTGCGGCTGCTGCGGCGAGGAGCAGGATGCGGACTTGAGCGTAAAGACCATGTTTGTCATGGCGGTGGCAACCTCCATTGACGCTCTGGCTGTGGGCATCTCTCTGGCCATGGCCGGTAATGTGAACATCGTCACGGCGGTGATCCTCATCGGTCTGTTTACCTGCGGTATGTCTGCTCTGGGTGTGAAGATCGGCAATGTCTTCGGAAGCCGGTTTGAAAAGAAGGCGCAGATGGCCGGCGGTATCATTCTGATCCTGCTGGGCACCAAGATCCTGCTGGAGCACCTGGGGATCCTGGCATGATCCGCACGGACAAGCGGCTTCGAATTTGCCGGTGGATGCTGTGCCTGACGCTGTGCTTCATCTGGGGAAATTCCCTGCTGCCCGGGTCCGTATCCGGCGCTTTCAGCGACTGGGTAAAAGACATGCTGGCTTTTCTGCTTCCGGGAGCGGTTCCGGGAGTGACCACCGGCGGAGGGCTGCTGCGTAAAATCGCCCATTTCACCGAATTCGCGCTTCTGGGTATGTGCCTGACCTGGCGGTGCGGCATGCTGGAAAAGAGAAAAATCATTGCCCTGCTCTATGGCTTCGGAGCGGCTTGTGTGGATGAAACCATTCAGCTGTTCGTGCCGGACCGGGGTCCCGGTGTCCGGGATGTGGCAATCGACACCTGCGGCGTGGCTGCGGGCATGGGGCTGCTGCTTCTGGGACACACTATCGTCAAACATATCAAACAATCAAAGGAGAACAATACGTTATGAAGAAGATCATTTCCCTGGCTCTGGCTGGCGTGATGGCTCTGAGCCTGGTTGCCTGCGGCACTGAGAAGCCCGCTGAGACCACCGCACCCGTGGAAACCACTGTTCCTGTAGAGACCACCATGGCCCCTGAGACCACCGCTCCCGAGGCTGAGACCCAGGCTCCCGCTGCCGCCACCGGCGCTGTTTCCATTCTGGAGAACATCTGGAACCTGTACGGCGAGGACGAGAAGTTCGCTGTCATCGGCGGCAACATGGAGGCCCCTGTGGACGGCGCTCCCGGCAACTACGACATGGCCTACGCCGAGAATCTGACCTACAACCTGCTGGTTCCCGAGGCTGAGCTGGCCAATATCGATGAGGCTGCTACTATGGTCCACATGATGAACGCCAACACCTTCACCTGCGGTGTTGTCCACCTGGTGGAGGGCGCTGACACTGCCGCATTTGCCCAAGTTATGCGCGACGCCATCCAGAATAACCAGTGGATGTGCGGCTTCCCCGAGACTCTGACCGTGGCCGTCATCGACGGCAGCTATGTGCTGATCGCCTACGGTGTCAACGATGCCATGAACCCCTTCATGACCCACTTCGGTGAGGCCTATGCCGATGCCGAGGTCCTGTTCAACGAGGCTGTTGCTGGCTAATTTCCAAAACATGAGGCAGCGACCAATGGCCGCTGCCTTTTTTCAAAAGGGGGTATGTTCATGCTGTTTTCCAGTGTGACCTTTCTTTACTATTTTCTCCCGGCGGTGCTGATTCTCTACTTTTTGGCACCCCGGAAGCTGAAAAATGCTGTTCTGCTGATTTTCAGCCTGGCATTCTACGGCTGGGGTGAGCCGAAGCTGCTCTTTCTGATGATCTTCACCATTCTGATGTTCTATTTCTGCGGTCTGATGATCGGCAAAAGTGAAAGTCAGAATGCGAAAAAGTTCTGGCTCATCGTATCCATTGTCATCAGCGTGGGACTGCTGGGCCTTTTCAAGTATGCGGATTTCTTCATTGACTCATTCAATGCAGTCACCGGTCTGAGCGTGCCGCTGCTGCGCCTTAGTCTGCCGGTGGGAATCAGCTTCTATACCTTCCAGTCTTTGAGCTATACCATCGACGTGTACCGGGGCAATGTGCCCGCCCAGAAAAATCCCATCTCCTTCGGTGCTTACGTAGCCCTGTTCCCCCAGCTGATCGCCGGCCCCATCGTGCGCTATGTG
The DNA here is from genome assembly GCA_045539075.1 of Faecousia sp. GTDB lineage: Bacteria > Bacillota > Clostridia > Oscillospirales > Oscillospiraceae > Faecousia. The sequence goes on from JAZQEP010000046.1 coordinate 14,847, forward strand.
GATGTGGCAAGGGAGCTGGATGAGAGAACCCACTCCTGGGAGGATTTCTGTCTGGGACTGCGGCGCTTCCTGGTGGGCCTGGGCAAGAAGATCCTCATTGCGGACAATTTCGCTCTGCTTATGAAGATCTTCCGGGAGAGTGAAGGCAAGAGCGTCCTGTTCTACTGGCTCTATGCCGTGGCCTTCATGCTGAATATCTACTTCGATTTCTCCGGCTATTCGGATATGGCCATCGGCCTGGGCCGGATCTTTGGATTCCGGTTTATCGAAAACTTCAACTATCCCTATCTTTCCAAGAGTGTCACTGAGTTCTGGCGCCGCTGGCATATGAGTCTGGGTTCCTGGTTCCGGGACTATATCTATATTCCTATGGGCGGCAACCGGGTGAGCAAGGCGAAATGGGTCTTCAACATCCTCACCGTCTGGATGCTCACCGGTCTCTGGCACGGCGCTGCCTGGAACTTTGTGCTGTGGGGACTGTTGTTTGGCATCCTGCTGATGATCGAAAAGTGGGTGCCCGCATTGCAGAAACTGCCCGATTGGCTGCGGCATGGCTATGTGCTGCTGATCGTGTGCCTGAGCTTCGTGCTGTTCAATGCTGAGAGCCTGTCTCAGGCTGTTTCCGACATGGGCGGCATGTTTGGACTTATGGGTGTTCCTCTGGTGAATGCCGAGAGCCTTTACTACCTGCGCAGCTACGCACCTCTGTTTGTTATGGGTATCGTGGGCGCTACACCTGTCGTCCGGGATACCGCCCGGAAGATTGGGGAGAAGCCCTGCGGGGCTGTGCTGGAAATTGCCTTGATGGCCGCGCTGCTGATTGCCTGCAGCGCCTACCTGGTGGATGGGTCCTTCAGCCCCTTCCTGTATTTCCGTTTCTAAGGAGGGCTGCTGTATGAACAAGAAAATCAGAACTGCAGGCGTCATTGCCATCGTCACCGTCTGGGCGGTCCTTTCCGCCTTCTCCTGGTTCGGTCCGAAGCAGGAAATCTCCGAAGCGGAGCGCCGCCCTCTGAAGCAGCTGCCCGAGATGCGCGTTCAGACTTTGCTCAGCGGCAAATTTATGTCTGAGTTTGAGGATTACACCCTGGACCAGTTCCCCCTCCGGGATACCTTCCGGCAGGTGAAATCCCTGTTCCACTACTACGTTCTGGGGCAGAAGGACAACAACGATATCTATATCGCCGATGGTTACGCGGTGAAGCAGGAGTATCCCTACAACCCGGAATCCGTGGATCATGCCTTGAACCGGTTCAACTACCTGTACGAAAAGTACCTGGCCGAGTCTGGCAGTGAGATTTATATGACCATCGTGCCGGACAAGGGGTACTATCTGGGCGAGGAAAGCGGACATCTGACAATGGACTATAGATCCATGTTTGCGTCCTTTGAATCCGATATGCCCTGGGCGGAGTTTGTGGATATTACTGATACGTTAAGCGCGGAGGACTACTACCGTACCGATACCCACTGGCGGCAGGAGAACCTGCTGGATACCGCCCGGAAGCTCTGTGAAGCCCTGGGCGTCGCCGCTCCCAAGGAGTCGGATTTCACCCCCACTGCCCTGGAACGTCCCTTCTACGGCGTCTACTACGGCCAGGCGGCCCTGCCAATGGACCCCGAGACCATGTACGTCATGGAAAGCGACCTGCTGAACAACTGCACCGTACTGGACTGGGAAAGCGGTAAATACAACGCTGTTTACGATATGTCCAAGCTGGAAAGCCGGGATTTGTATGATGTGTTCCTCTCCGGTTCACGTTCCCTGCTGACTATCGAGAATCCCAACGCTTCCACAGACCGGGAGCTGATCGTCTTCCGGGATTCCTTCGGCTCATCCATTGTGCCCCTGCTGGTCCAGGATTACGCAAAAGTAACGCTGGTGGATATCCGCTATATCCAGATCGATGTGCTGGGCCGGTTTCTGGAGTTTACTGGCCAGGATGTGCTCTTCCTGTACTCCACCCTGGTGCTGAATAACAGCGCCACCATCAAATAAGAAAAATCCCGACCGTATGGTCGGGATTTTTTGTTACGCCGTCAGATTCTGGATCCATTTGCCCTGCTTGATCATGTAAGCGCCCAGAGCGCACTTGACCCAGTCCGTAGCCTGGATGATGAAATACAAGGGCAGGATGGAGATGTTTGTAAATCGGCTCAGACAGAAGGCCAGGGGCACACAGACCGTCCAGACGAAGCAGCTGTCGAAGAGGAAGGTGACCAGGGTCTGGCCGCCGGAGCGGAGGGTGAAATAGGATGCGTTGGTGTAGGAATTGAAGGGCATCATGAGACCGCTGATGCAGATGAGCCGTGCTGCCAGCAGCCGCACCTCGTCGGAGGTGTTGTACAGCTGGGGGAACAGGTGGGAGAAGGCAATCATCAGGATACCAAAGGAGCCGCCCACCACGGTGGCGAAGGTCATGAGCCTGCGGTTGTGGCTGCGGATTTCTTCCCGAGCCAGGTTTGCGCCCAACATCTGGCCCATGATGATGCCCACGGAATTGCCCAGGGAGAGGAACACTACGCTGCCAACCTCGAAGAAGGTGCGGGAAATGTTCAGAGCGGGCACCACATCCAGACCGCAGGTGGAGTAGCACTGGTTCTGGATGGCCATACCGCTGGCCCAGAAGAATTCATTGACCAGCAGGGGCATACCCTTGATAATGATATTTTTCAGCAGGTTCCTTGGAATCCGGAAGGAGCGGAACGCACCCTGGATATAGCGGTGCTGCTGGGGATGGGTATGGGTCCAGGCAGCCACGATGGCCAGTTCTACGAACCGGGAGATGACGGTAGCAAGGGCGGCACCTTCCACGCCCAGGGCAGGGGCACCGAAGTGGCCGAAAATCAGAATGTAGTTCAGAACCAGGTTCACAAACACGGCTGCAATACCGGCACCCATGGGCACCAGAGTCACACCGGTTTCCCGGAGGGTGCTGGAATAGGCGTTGGAAAGGGCAAAGGGCAGGAAGCCGAAAATCATGATCCGAAGGTACTTAAGCCCATATTCCATGGCACCGGCTGCCATGGCAGCGTCGCCGTCGCCGGTCAAATACAGGCCGATGATGGTCTCTCCACCGAAGGTGAAAATCAGTGTGCCCACCAGGGTCAGCACCAGGCAGGCAAGGAATTTGAACCGGAAGGTGTGGCGGACACCCTCGTCGTCCCGGGAGCCATGGAACTGGGCAGTGAAGATGCCGGCACCGGAACTGGCACCGAAGATACACAGATTAAAGACAAACAGCACGCCGTTGACGATGGATACACCGCTCATGGGAATGGTACCCACCTGGCCCACCATGATGTTGTCCAGGAGATTGACAAAATTGGTGATGCCGTTTTGGATGATGATGGGAATGGCGATGGAAAGGATATGCTTGTAATATCCCAGGCCGCTGAAAGCACGATTGCGCATAATAAACCTCGAAAATAAGGAGAATGCAGGGCAGAAAGCCCTGCATTCAGTATAGCATAGATGTGTCGAATGTCAAATATTACAGCTCCTTGCCGGCCAGGAAGACACGGTAGGATTCGTAGCCGGGGGTGACCACCAGGAAGTCAGCCCGCTTACCCTCTTCGATGGAGCCGACGATCTTGTCGGCACCGATGGCGCAGGCGGGGTTATAGGTGGCGGCACGGACGGCCTCCTCCTCGGGAATGCCCCAGGACAGGACGTTGCACAGGCAGGCCCACATATTGGAAGCGGAGCAGGCAATGGTCTCGGTGCCCACCAGCTTGGCAACGCCGCCCCGGACCTCGGCCATCTGGCCGCCCAGGTCGTACTGGTAGCCCTCGGACTTACCGGCGCAGCGGCCGGAGTCGGAGACCAGCACCATACGGTCTTTGAACATGGTGAAGGCCAGCCGGACGGAGGCGGGGTGGATGTGGAAGCCGTCGGCAATAATCTCGGCCCGGACCTTTTCGTTCTCCACAGCGGCGGGGATCACGCCGGGGTTGCGGTGGTGGATGGCGGGCATGGCATTGTACAGGTGGGTCAGATGGGTAACGCCGGCATCAATGGCGGCCTTGGCATGGTCGTAGTCGGAATCGGTGTGGGCGATGGATACGGTGCACAGCTTACTGGCCTTTTCCACAAACTCGGCAGCGCCGGGCAGCTCGGGGGCCACATCCACGATCTTCACCAGACCGCCGCAGCCATCAAACAGGGCTTTGAAGGCCTCGAAATCGGGATCACGCAGATAGTCGGCGTTCTGGGCGCCCCGCTTGGCGTAGCAGAAGAAAGGACCCTCCATCTGGATGCCCCGCAGTACGGACAGACCCTCAATGTCCTCGTCCACTAATTTTCTTGCGGTGGCGAAGGCCTTCTCCAGCACGTCGTAGGGCAGAGTCATGGAGGCGGGAGCGAAGGAGGTGACACCCCAGGCGGCGTACTGCTTGGCCATAGCCTTCAGGCCTTCGTAATCGCCGTCGGAGAAGTCAGCACCGGCGCAGCCGTGGCTGTGGACCTCCACCAGGCCGGGGATGACGGTGGCGCCGTTTAAGTCAATGGCATCTTCGGGCACATTCTCGGGCAGCACAGAGGCGAATTTGCCATCCACGACCTCGAAAGCACCCAGGTGAAAACGGAAATCAGAACCGAAAATTCTGGCGTTTTTGTAGAACATAGTCGCATCTCCTTTTTATGAAAAGGGAGGCAGCAAAGATAAGCTGCCTCCCGGGGTCAAATTACTTTCTGATAGCAGGGAGGGAAGCGGCAGCGGCGGACTGACCCACACGGCGGGTCTTCTCGTCGGGCAGCATCACGTGGACCTTCTTAGCCAGCTCGGGATACTCATCAGCCAGCACAGCGTTGCAGGTTTCCAGAATCAGATCGCCGCCCTTGCCGGACATAACGCGGCCCAAGAGCATCAGATGCTCGATGTCGTAGAAGCGGTCGTAGAGAACCACAGTGTAGGCCAGGTACTTGCCGATATCCCGGAAGACCTTGGCGGCACGCTCGTCGTCCTGAGCCATCAGAGCCTGGACAACCTTCAGCTTCTCAGCGGGGGTCAGGTTCTCGTCCAGCTCAATGCCGGCACGGGGGGCCAGCTTGTTGACGGAGTCCTGGGAGAAATACTTGCAGCCCACGCCGAAGTCGGTGGACCACTCGTCCTGCATGGCGTCCTCGCTCAGATCCACAGGGGCAAAGGCCAGCTCGGTGATCCAGCCCAGAACGTTCTTGTCGGCATCCACGTAGCCGACGGCCTCGGAGGTGCCCATGGCCAGACCCATGATCTTGCCGCAGCCCATGCCCATGGCACCGGCCAGGGCGGAGACGTCGCCGTCATTGGCAACGACTACGGGCACATCGCCGATCTCAGCGGCGGCGCGGTCAAAGACGGTCTTGACCTCATCCCAACGATCCCGGGGGACGCAGTAGAAGATGGAGGAAATCATGGGGGCGTTGCCGATGAAGGTACCGGCGGAGGAAACGCCGATGGCGTCAACCCGGGGCATCTTGGATGCGGCGGTGCGGAAGGAATCCAGAATACCCTGGTACTGGTAGTTGGGATCGGGATTCTTCTTGGGATGCCAGACCACCTCCTCGGAGTAGACCACTTCACCGTTGATGACTGCGGAGACCTTCCGGTCGGAGCCGCCTGCGTCGAAGCCGATACGGCAGCCGTCCAGGTGGCCGCCGATGGGCTTGGGAGCCTCGTTGGACTCGGGGCACTCTTCCAGGGCGGCGTCTACGATCACCAGCTCACGCTCGTAGAGCTTCTGGAAGAAATCGTAGTCGAAGGCACGCTCACCGGTTGCGGTGTAGGCCTTCTGGAGCCGCTTGGTCAGCTCGCTGCAGCCGCAGACGGTGACCTTGAAGCCGCCGATGGACCACAGGAGGAACTTCACCACACGCTCTACATAGCGGTAGTCGGCCTCAGCCATCTCGGGAGTGCCGTGGATAAAGGTGCGGCGGACAGAAATCTGGCCCTCGTTGCGCTCGACGGCAATGGCGATGGGCTGCTTGGCACCTTCCAGGTAGCTGTTCACCCACACGCCGAAGGGGATAAAGCCGGGATCCAGTTCGGGAACGTGCTTGATGTCGAAATTAACGCCTAAGTACTGCATGATGATCCTCCTAAAATATAAAATTATATAAGTGGTGCCCCGCCAGCAGGCGGGTACAAATTTGCCTATCATCATAGTATCATGTAAAATATGAAAAAGCAATTTTCAATTGGTATATTTTTATGGGCAATGTGTATAAAAAACTCCCGGCTGTATTTTACAGCCGGGAATGTAATTTGGTAAAACGTTTACAGCTTTTTCATGAGGCGGATGTAGAATTCTACAGCCCGGCAGATAAGCTCCAGACGCACCTTTTCGTTGTTGCCGTGGATGGTTGCCCGTTCTTCGGAAGTTAAGTCCATGGCGGAGAAACGATAGACCTTATCGGAGATCCGGCCATAGTGCCGGGAGTCGGAACAGGCCACCATCAGGTAGGGAGAAACGATACAGCCGGGCCAGGTTTCCAGCACGGCGGCGCTGACTTTCTCCCAGGCGGGACCTTCCGTGACCGAAACACGGCTGGGGTTGGTGCCCTCCAGAACGGTGATCTCCACGTCGTCATTGCTGATGACATTTTTCAGAGTCTGCACAGCGGACTCGATGGTATCGGCGGGGTTCAGCCGCATATTGGCCACCATGGTGGCCTCCGGGGGGATCACGTTCCGGGCAGAGCTGCCCTCCATCTGGGTGAAGGCCACGGTTGTGCGGATCAGAGCATTCATTTCGCCGCCGCTCTTGCGGCCCAGCAGGTCAATGACCCATCCGAAGCACCACATATTGGCGAAGATCATCTTATACAGGAAGGTGGAGTAACGACCCAGCGTGTCAAACATCTGGGAGGCAGGACCTTCGATATGGGCAGTGAATGGATTGGACTCCACATCACAGCAGGCCTGGGAAAGGATACCCACAGGGGTATGGGGCTTGGGAGAGGAGGCGTGGCCACCGGCGGAGCGGTTTCTGAACTGGACATTCATGAAGCCCTTTTCCGCGATGCCGATGAGGCCGCAGGGCTGCTTCACGCCGGGGAACACGTTCTCCACCACCGCACCGCCCTCATCCACCACGATGGCGGGGGTGATGCCGTTTTTCTCAAACCAGTCCACGATGTTGGGCGCGCCATTGCCGCTGACCTCCTCGCCGCCGGAGAAGGCAAAGTACATATCGTGCTCCGGCTGGAAGCCCTGGGCGATCAGAGTGTCAGCGGCGAAGAGAACACCGTTGAAGGTGCCCTTGGTGTCCAGGGTGCCCCGGCCCCACATGCAGCCGTCCTCAATGATGGCATCAAAGGGAGGTTTATCCCAGTTTTCTTCGTTGACGGGAACCACATCATAGTGGGCCATCATGATGGCGGGGTCTCCGGGAGTCTTGCCCGGCCACTTGAACAGCAGACCCCGGTCGGGAAGCCGGTCGAAGGAGCAGACTTTGAATACGTTGGGATAAAGCGTGGGCAGCAGACCGATCATGCTTTCAAATTCCGCGTCATCCTCCTGGGTGTGGTCGGAGTAGGAGATGGTCTTGCAGCGGATCAGCTGAGCCAGGGCCTCAATGGCAGCGTCCCGGTCGAAGGAGACTTCCTCCTGGGAGGTTTTAGGCTGCGCCTTGGGCTTGAAATTCAGCGTACGTACCAGGACCACAGCAATAAACGCCGCAGCCAGTGCCAAAATCAGATAACCGATCATTTACAGCACTCCTTTCTTGTACAGCAGGCGGGAAACACCGATGGTGAACAGCACGGACACGGGGACCATGATGCCAACAGTGCCTGCGTTCAGTGCGGGGATGAAGATGAACAGAATAAGCATCAGCACCACGGGAGCGATGGCGATCTTCCAGTTCTTGCTGACGAAGGCCACACCCAGGCCGCCGAAGAGGGCGGGGAGCATCTGGGCAAAAGCGGGCTCCAGGATGGGAGCCTCCAGAATGGGAGTCAGAGGCACGATGCACACGACACCGATGACGATAATGATGGTGGTGACGATGGAGGAGGTGGCGATGGCGATGGTGGAAATGATCTCACCCTCCTCAGAGGAGGCACTGACCTCATTCTGCTCCAGGGCGTTAATGGCGCAGGGCAGCTTCAGATTGGAGATATTGCCGGTGACGAAGCTTAAGTAAGAGCCGCCGGCACCCAGCATGGGAACAAAGGTGATGGTTTCAATGACACCAACAGCCCAGTACATGGGAGCGGTGGAGATGAGACCCACCACCAGGGCACCGAAGTCGGGCGCGGCATGGAAAATAACGGCCACGGCGATGGGAAAGGCAATGAGAAGGAGCATGACGCCCAGATTCCAGATGGTTCCGTCGCGATGGACGGAATCGATGTAGCTTAAGTTCTTTTTCATGGTACTACCTCCTTAGCTCAGCCAGGCAGTGATGGGAATTGCGGAGATCATACCCAGCACCAGGGAGATGGGCAGGGCATAGTCGCCCAGCCACTTCCATTTCTTCATGGCAAGACCCAGCACTACCATCACGGCGGCGGCCACGCCCATGACAGCCACGGGGATCAGTCCCGTGGTGGGTGCAACACCTTCCACAGGGCTCCAGAGCATACCCACATCACAGAACACGAAGCCCAGGAAGGCGGCGATCATACCGATGAACATGGCGTTCTGGAAAATTTCGGACCACTTCTTGTCCTTGGCTTCCAGCTTTGACATGCCGCCAAGGAGCTTCTTGCCGATGACCGGCACCAGCCAGATGCCCACCAGAATGGAAATGGTCATGACCAGGGTGATATTGACATACTGCTGGGCAGTCAGCGCGTCCACCTTGCCCAGCTCCAGTCCCATGGCGGACAGGGCATTGCCTGCGGCAATGGCCTCATAGCTCAGGGAACCCACCACGCTCAAACGCAGCCAGGGCAGGGGGATACCCAGTGTCTTACTCAGCGCGATGACGCTGATGACGATGGACACCGCCGGCGCAATGGTGAAGATGGCGGCGGTCTGAATGGTTTTGCGGATCTTTTTCTGATCCATGCCGATGGCGCGGCTGCGCTTCAGAGCTTTCAGCAGGAAATAAACGCTCTGGCCCAGCACCACCGCAACCAGCAGCCCGGCGAGGATGTACAGCACCGGATGATTGACGGAAAATTGCATAAAGCACCTCCATGGAATGGTTTTCATCATTATACCACGCCGAGAAAAGTAAAACAAGGAGAATGTAGAATTCTGCTGAATGGGAAGACATAAATACTGGCAATAATTGTGCAGTCAAATTCCTTGCTATTTTCCTGGTTTGCTGTTACAATAGTAGGTAAGTTTTTTGCGAAAGAGGCGTTATCATGACTAAAATCGGATATGACAACGACAAATATGTAAAGACCCAGTCCGAGCACATTCGGCAGCGGCTGGCGTCCTTCGGCGGCAAGCTGTATCTGGAATTCGGCGGCAAACTCTATGACGACAATCACGCCGCCCGGGTACTTCCTGGTTTCCAGCCGGACTCCAAGCTGCGTATGCTGCTGCAGCTGAAGGACCAGGTGGAGATGGTCATTGCCATCAACTCCGCGGATATCGAAAAGAATAAGGTCCGGGGCGACCTGGGCATTACCTATGACCGGGATGTGATCCGGCTGATCAACATCTTCCGGGATTTTGGCCTGTATGTGTCCAGCGTGGTGCTGACACGCTACGCCGACCAGCCCGGCGCCCGGGCCTTCCAGTCCCGGCTGGAAAATATGGGCGTGAAGGTCTACCACCACTATACCATCGCCGGTTACCCCTCTGATACTGCCCACATCGTGTCTTCTGAGGGCTTTGGCAAGAATGACTATATCGAGACCACCCGGGAACTGGTGGTGGTTACCGGCCCCGGCGGCGGCAGCGGCAAAATGGCCACCTGTTTAAGCCAGCTCTACCACGACCACAAGCGGGGCATCCAGGCGGGCTACGCCAAGTTTGAGACCTTCCCGGTGTGGAATCTGCCCCTGAACCATCCTGTGAATCTGGCCTACGAGGCTGCCACCGCGGACCTCAGCGACGTGAACATGATCGATCCCCTGCACTTTGAGGCCTATGGTGAGGTGGCGGTGAACTACAACCGGGACGTGGGCGCATTCCCCGTGCTGGTGGCTATGTTTGAGAAGATCCTGGGCCACTGCCCCTATAAGTCTCCCACGGATATGGGCGTGAATATGGTGGGCAACTGCATCGTGGATGACGAAGTGGTGAAGGAAGCCAGCCGGCAGGAGATCATCCGCCGGTACTACGATGCCCTCTGCGAAGCCAAAAAGGGCAAGCAGTCCGAGGAAGTGGTGGCGAAGCTGGAACTGCTGATGCGCAAGGCCGGGGTCACCACTGAGGCCCGGAAGGTGGTCGCTGCCGCCATGCGGCGGGACACCGAGACCGGCGATGCGGCCGCTGCCATGGAACTGCCCGACGGAACCATCGTCACCGGAAAGACCTCTGAACTGCTGGGCGCCTCCTCCGCGCTGCTCTTAAACGCGCTGAAAAAGCTGGGCGGGCTGCCCGATGACCTGCATATGATCTCTCCCACCGCCCTGGGTCCCATCACCAAACTGAAGGTGAACCACCTGGGCAACCGGAACCCCCGTCTCCACACCGACGAAACGCTCATCGCGCTGAGTATCTCCGCTGTGAACAATCCTCTGGCGGAGCATGCCATGAACCAGCTGAGTAAGCTCCGGGGCTGCGATGTTCACTCCAGTGTGATCCTCTCTTCCGTGGATGAAAAGACCTTCAAGCGCCTGGGCGTGAATTTGACCTGTGAGCCCCGCTACGGCGTGTAAGAAATGCAAAAATTCCCGAATCGTCAGATTCGGGAATTTTTTTGAGCTTATTTTGCAGCCTGCTCGCAGTAGATGCAGCGGTAGACGCCCTTCTTCCGGTCAGTCAGCTTGAACTCGTGGACGATCTCCTGCTCCACAGAGGTGATGCAGCGGGGATTGCGGCACTTGATGACGCCCACCACACGCTCGGGCAGGGCCAGCTTCTTGCGCTCCACCACTTCTCCGTCGTGGATCACATTGACGGTGATGCCGGGATCCAGATAACCCAGAATGTCCAGGTCGATGTCCAGCAGGGTGCTGATCTTGATGATGTCCTTCTTTCCCAGCTTGGGGCTGTCGGCGTTCTTGATCAGAGCCACAGTGCAGTCCAGCTTGCCCAGATTCAGAATGTTGTAGATATTCATGCCGTTGCCGGCGGTAATATGGTCCAGGACAATGCCGTTCTCGATATGTCCGATTTTCATACGGTTACCTCCAGCATTTTCAGGATCAGAGCCATACGGATGAACATACCGTTCTTGGCCTGGGGGAAGTAAGCTGCCCGGGGATCGTCGTCCACAGTCACGGAGATCTCGTTGACACGGGGCAGGGGATGCATGACGATCATGTCCTTCTTGGCGGGCTCCAGCTTGTCGGGGGTCAGAATGTAGGTGTCCTTCAGACGGATGTAGTCAGCCTCATTGAAGAACCGCTCCCGCTGAACACGGGTCATGTACAGCACATCCAGCTCAGGCATGACCTCTTCCATGGTGGAAACTTCCTTGTACTCGATGCCGCGGCTTTCCAGTTCGTCCTCGATGATGTAGCGGGGGAACTTCAGCTCCTCGGGGGAGATGAACACGAACTTGATGCCGGCGTACCGGGCCATAGCGGCAACCAGGGAGTGGACGGTGCGGCCGAACTTCAGATCGCCGCACAGGCCGATGGTCAGACCCTCAAAGGTGTGCTTGTAGCGCCAGATGGTCAGCAGGTCCGTCAGAGTCTGGGTGGGGTGGTTGTGGGCACCGTCACCGGCGTTGATGATGGGTACACCGGCCCGCCGGGCAGCCACAACGGGAGCACCCTCCTTGGGATGGCGCATGACGATCAGGTCGGCGTAGCAGCCCACGGTCTGGACGGTGTCACTGAGGCTCTCACCCTTGGAGGTGGAGGAGGAGCCGGCTTCGCTGAAGCCCACCACACTGCCGCCCAGGCGGTGCATGGCGGATTCAAAGCTGAGCCGGGTACGGGTGGAGGGCTCGAAGAACAGGGCAGCCATCAGCTTGTGGCGGCAGGCATCCTGGTACTTCACGGGGTTGGCGATAATATCCTCAGCGACGCTGATCAGATCCTGGATCTCCTCCACGGTCAGGTCGGTGATATTCATCAGGTTCTTCATTACTTTGCTCCGTTCACGGCCAGGTAGTTCTTGATCCGGGTCACGTTCTCCTCGTTGGCGGGATCCTCTTCCAGGTACTCGATGATATCGTAGACATCAACCACGGAGTACACGGGGAAGCCGAAGGTATCCTCGATCTCCTGCATGGCGCCCTTCTCGGTCTGGCCCTTTTCCTTACGGTCCACCATGATGAAGGTGGCGATGACCTTGGTGTCCTTCAGGTGGCTCAGAATCTCCATGGACTCACGGATAGCGGTACCGGCGGTGATGACGTCCTCGATGATGACGATCTCCTCGCCTGCCTGGGGCACGTAGCCAACGAAGGTGCCGCCTTCGCCGTGGTCCTTGACCTCCTTGCGGTTGAAGAAGAAGGGCACGTTCAGGCCGTTCTTGGAAAGGGCAACGGCAGCGGAAATGGACAGGGAGATGCCCTTATAGGCGGGGCCGTAGAGGACGGCGGGCTTGTTGCCCAGCTTGTCGAAGTAGGCTTTGGCGTAGAACTCGCCCATCTTGGTGATCTGGTCGCCGGTCTTGATCATGCCGGCGTTGACGAAGTAGGGGATCTTGCGGCCGGACTTGGCGGTGAAGTCACCGAACTTCAGAACACCGGCACCCTGCAGGAACTCAATAAACTCTCTCTTGTAAGCTTCCATTTTGAAACTCCTTATCTATGATTGTTGGAAAACGGATACTGTAACGAATCGGGCTGACCACCCAATGGTGTTGGTCAACCGGCGCACCAAAGGCACGCCATTGTCAGCGGCGACGCGCCGCTTAGTCGCAGAACTCAGCCACGCAGCGGTTGTAGGCAGCTACGGGATCAGCGGCGGCGGTGATGGGACGGCCCACCACGATGTAGTCGGAGCCGATTTCCTTGGCAGCAGCGGGGGTCATGACGCGCTTCTGGTCGCCCACATCGCCGTCGGCGAAGCGGACACCGGGGGTGATGGTCAGGAAGTTCTTACCGCACTTGTCGTGGACCTTGCCTGCCTCCAGGGGGGAGCAGACGATGCCGTCCAGGCCGGATTCCTCGGCGCACTTGGCATAGTGCATGACCACCTCATCGATGGGAGCGTGGATCATCAGATCGTTCTCCATGCTCTCCTGGTCGGTGGAGGTCAGCTGGGTCACGGCGATCAGCAGGGGGCGGGTGCCGTCGGGACGGGTCAGACCCTCCAGAGCGGCCTTCATCATGTTCTTGGTGCCGGCGGCATGGAGGTTGGTGATGTCCACATCCAGACCGCTTAACACGCTCATGGCCTTTTTAACGGTGTTGGGAATGTCGTGGAGCTTCAGGTCCAGAAAGATCTTGTGGCCTCTGGCCTTGATTTCCCGAACGATGCTGGGGCCTTCGGCGTAGTAAAGCTCCATTCCAATCTTTACAAAAGGCTTTCTGCCGGTAAACTTGTCCAAAAATGCGAAGGTTGCCGCTGCAGAGGAAAAATCACATGCTACGATTACGTCTTTACCCATTACTTTGCGCCTCCTATAATCTCTTCTAAGCTGTTGATTCTATATTTCGTCATGACTTCCGGCAGATCCCGGATGATATCACGGCAGA
>JAZQEP010000047.1:0-2224 GCA_045539075.1 Faecousia sp.
ATAGGCCAGGAAAAGCATGGAGGGGGCGCTGCGGAAGGCTTCCACCATGCCACCCTGGACCAGAACAGCGACCAGTGCCAGACCGATGATGATGGGAGAAAGATACCGGGAAGGGTAGGACTTCATCAGCACCAGACCGTACAAAGGAACCATCTGGCAGGCAAACATACCGAAACCGATCAGAGCGCAGGAAATATAGCTGACCCAGGGCACAAAGTCTGCCACATACATCAGCAGGAAGCCGATGCAGGCCAGATCGACAGCGAAAGAAATACACCGGAAAGGGTGGAATTCTTTCTTCCTGTACAGGAAAAAGACCAGTATGCTGGCAATGGCATCCACAAAATAGGTAACGAATACACCGTGGCGCACCTCAGCGGAAATAGAGGGGCCGGACACTCCCATGAGGGAGCTGACAAACATCAGAACAAAGGTGCCGGTCAGCAGCTTTTTGGGTGCTACCAGACCGCTGTCCTTGCGGACATACTGTGGGCAGGCCTTGGGAGAGGCAGGTAAACGGAAAGTAAAGATCAGCAGCAGGACAAGCGCTGCCACCGTGACCACCCGGAACACCGGGAAGGTAATGGCCAGGAAGTCATTCTGCACCAAAGCGATCAGGAAAAGCGCGAGGCCGTAACCGGCGGTCAGGGCGTAAACGGCACTTTTCTCAGACAGGAAATTCACGATAATGAAGGTCTCAAAGCCGATCATGGTGCAGCAGATGAATACATGGGCATAGATCAAGCCTTTCAGAATTTCATCCGGCAGCGGAAAGAACAGCCCCAACACCGTAGCGATGGCGGCCAGTGTGCCGATCCGCTCCGCCCAGACCACATACTTTGGCAGGAAGATCATATATAGGATCGACAGCACATAGCTCAAAGCAATGAGGGTGGTCAGATTGTCCATATCAATGGGCAGCGGTGTGCGCCCATCGATAGTCAGGGCAGGTCCCATAAATAGATGAAGCCCATCTGCCAGAAGCAGAACATAGCAAAGCAGCACAAGTGCTTCAGGCTGACATTCTGCCGCTTCTGCTGATTGGCTAACAGAACGGAATAATTCATAGTTACATCCCCAGTTTCGGTAAAAATCCCCCGAAATATGGTAGGTAACCTGTAAAACCCCTTAAACAAGGGATTTATGCAGTCCCCCATAACCGATATAATGGAACCGGACATAGAAGATCGGGTTGCCCATATCATAACAGATATGGCACCCTAATTCAACCGTTGTTCCGAAAACCTACCCGATATGGTAGGAATACCACCATCCCAAAGGCATGGCGAAAGGGGGAACCGATGGCAGACAAGACACAGGAAAAACTGAGCTTCTTTGAGTATATGGCACTGGCAAAGCAGGAACTTCTGTCCATCCAGGCAGAGCACCCGGAGCTGACAAAACTTTCTCCCCGGGAGATCGAGGTTTTTGCCTATCTGCTCACAGATAAGACTCAGGAAGAAATCGCAAAGGAACTGTTTATCAGCAGTTCGTCCGTCCATTTCCACTGCAAGAACATTTACAAAAAGCTGGACGTTTCCGGCAGAAGACAGATCCTGATCCGCTATAAGGATCTGTAACGAAGGGAGGATAATTATGAGCTTTCTGAAAAGAACCATTCGCAATGCGGTCAGTCAGGGTATCAGCAGAGGCATCAGTGATGCCGTGGGCAAAGCAGTAAAACAGGCTGTGGAGCCCAGAGCCACAGAATATGCCAATAAAGCCGCAGAGCATTTTGACCAGGCTGCGGGCAATGCCGCCCAGCAGACCCGGCAGACTGCTTCCTCTCTGGAGGGAGCCTTTGCCAATCTGGAACGGTCCATGCAGAGCTATGCCAACCAGATGACCAAGGATTTGAAGGTCTGTCCCGAGTGCGGTCAGCCCACCTCGGCAGAGAAGAAATTCTGCCCGGGCTGCGGTGCGAAGCTGCCGGAACAGACCCTGGGCCAGAGCGCTGTTTGCCCCAGCTGCGGCAAGCAGAACAGTGTGGGCACCAAATTCTGTCAGGATTGCGGCACTAAGCTTCCCGTTGCGCTGCAGGAGGAAGAAATGGCAGCCCGTAAGAATGCCAAGATATTGGCCCAATGGGATGAGATCCTTCCTCAGTATCCCAAGTGGACCTGCGGCGGTGAATTGTACATCGAGGACTACGGCAGCGACGGTGTGAACTTCTCCGCCTCCTTTAACGGCAATACCGGTGCAGCCCACCGGGCCGTAGAAGCCT
>JAZQEP010000048.1:0-2508 GCA_045539075.1 Faecousia sp.
GTATTGACACCGATATCGCCAAAGCTTTCAGAGTCAGGCATTGCGCCAGCACCGCAGGAATCCAGCACAAACAAAAAAACTCTTTTCATGCAGATACCTCTATTACTTGTTCTCCATAGCAACCGCTACATCCAGTGCAACAGTCATCATGGTAGTAAATGCATTCTGACGTTCCTCAGCAGTGGTTGCTTCGCCCTTCAGGATATGATCGGACACAGTGCAGATGGACAGGCCGCGTTTTCCGTAACGGGCTGCATTCATGTACAGTGCCGCAGCTTCCATTTCCAGAGCCATGACACCCATCTTCTTCAGACCGTAGACGCTGTCCAGGCCCTCGGGAACACCAATATGATCGCCATAGAAAACATCGGAAGAGCTCAGATTGCCCACATGGTATGTAACACCAACCTTCTCTGCTGCAGCTGCAGCTTCACGAACCAGATCCCAGGAAGCAATAGGAGCAAACTGACCAGGCAGGTGGAACTGTGCGGCATAGTTGGAATCGGTGCAGGCACCCTGTCCGTTTACAATGTCGTACAGATTGATGTTCTCCTGAATGGCTCCGGCAGAACCAACACGGATAATGTTTTCCACATCAAAGAAGTTGAACAGTTCGTGGGAATAAATGCCGATTGCAGGCATGCCCATACCAGAAGCCATAACAGATACCTTCACGCCCTTATAGTAACCGGTGTAACCATTGACACCGCGGACGTTGTTCACCAGAACAGGGTTCTCCAGGAAGTTCTCTGCAATAAACTTGGCACGCAGAGGATCACCGGGCATCAGAACAGTCTTACCGAAGCCAATATCGTTCTGAACGTTGATATGGGGTGTAACAGGGAAATTAGTCATAGATAATTCCGCCTTTCTCTACTTAATTAGTAGCTGCCGTCGTTCTTGGCCTCTTCGCCAGCTTCCAGAGCCTTGGCAATCTTCACGATACGGGAAGTACCCAGGCGGTCAGCACCCAGAGAGATGAACTTCTCAGCGTCCTCAATGCTGGAGATGCCGCCAGCAGCCTTGATCTTCACATGAGGAGCAACATGCTTTGCAAACAGATCCACATCAGCGAAGGTAGCACCGGAAGTGGAGAAACCAGTAGAAGTCTTGATGTAGTCAGCACCGGAGTCGGAAACACACTTGCACAGAGCAATCTTTTCCTCATCGGTCAGCAGGCAGGTCTCGATGATAACCTTCAGAATCCGGCCCTTGCAGGCAGCCTTAATGGCAGCGATTTCAGCAGTGATCTCGTCCCACTTGCCTTCCTTTGCCCAGCCGATGTTGATGACCATATCCACTTCGTCAGCACCGTTATCTACAGTGTCAGAAGCCATAAAGCACTTGGCAGCAGTGGTTGCATAGCCATTGGGGAAGCCGATAACGGTGCAGATAGCCAGTTTGTCACCGACATACCCCTTAGCCTGCTTCACAAAGGACTGAGGGATGCAGACAGAAGCAGTCTGGTACTTCATGCCGTCGTCGCAGATTGCCTTGATGTCAGCCCAGGTAGCGGTCTGGCCCAACAGAGTATGATCGCACTTGGCGAGAATCTCATTGATAGTCATAAATATTAGCTCCTTATTTTTTATAATTTAGCTGCCTTCAGCTTTTCGTACTTTTTCATTCAACAAAACTGTTGCGTATTACTTATCGTCATTCAGATAAATGAGACGATCTACGTATTCTTTCATTCTGAGATACTGCTCATGGTTAATCAGAATGAATTTCTGGGAGCGGGAAATCAATTCCTCTTCTTCCATCTTTTTGATCGCACGGCTCACCGTTTTCACAACAAGACCTGTTTCGTTGGCCAGGTTCTGCTGGTTTACATGGAAATGGTATACACCGTTGTTGCCATACTTTTCATACTTTCTGATCAGCAGGTACATCAGCCGGTCTGCACCCTGCAGGAACAAATATGCTCTTGCGAGTCTGCTCTGCTCCAGCAAGTATTCTCCCATCAGTTGCGCTTCTAGCTGCAGCGCATCCACATCAGAAAGAAGCCAACGAGAGTACGGCTCAATCGGGATCTTGATAATTGTGCATTTTGTGACCGTCGTCAAAGTTGTCAGGAAATTGGAGAGTTTCATCAGCACTTCCATGGCACCCATTGCGTAGGCCTTATCAAACCGGATAAAGTCAAACTCTGTTCCGAACACCCGGTAATCGGTTGCCTTAATGATACCGGTGGCAATCAAATAGACATACTCAACTGGTGCACCTTCACGAACAAAGACTCTGTTGGGAACCAGGTTTTCAATAATCAGATGGTCCGCTAAGGAATCGGGAGCCGTGCGGAAATATTTCAGGATCTGCTGCCGTCTGTCCGGCTGAATAGAATCCAGGAAAGGTAATTTATCAAACAGGATTTCCTCTTTCATTTCGTCACCTTCTTACAACGAATTATTACAGGTTACTGGGGCCGAATCCGTAAGGAAGCAGGTCCTTTAATAAAATTTCTACCCATACATCTTTTCCGTTTGCCATCACAACACAAAATGTATT
>JAZQEP010000049.1:0-12146 GCA_045539075.1 Faecousia sp.
CCTCCTTCGTATAATGCGCCAATACTTCAGGCACCTGGCCCACGCTCATCTTGGGATAGACCGTGCCGTTGATGGTGACGGCCGGGGCGATGCCGCAAGCGCCGATGCAGCGCAGCGCGTCCAGCGTGAACAGGCCGTCCGCGGTCGTCTCGCCGGGCTTGATCTTCAGGATCTCAGAGAACTTGTCAATGACCTGCTGGGCTCTCTTGACGTAGCATGCTGTTCCGAGGCAGCAGCCGATAATATACTTGCCCTTGGGCTCCAGAGAGAAGAAGGAGTAGAACGTGACGACGCCGTAGATGTCTGCCACGGAAATACCGGTTCTCTCGGAAACAATCTGCTGAACCTCCAGAGGAATGTAGCCGTATTCATTCTGGATGTCGCTCAGAATCATCATCAGGGGCGTCTTTTCGTTGACATATCTGTCGCAGATCTCATTGATCTTCTTGACGCCGGCTTCGTTGATATGAGCCATAAGATACCTCCTAAATTTGTGTAACGAGTTAATCTATGATAAGAAGTCTCCGCAGGAACGAAAACTCACCATATTCAAAATAATACCGTATTTTTATCGTTTCTGTAAATAAATGGAAATATAAGAAAATCTGGGCACACAGTCAATCTATCAACTGTTCTGCCCAGACGGTCGGCATAAGATATTCCGCCGCACTCCCCTGCGGTAACCCGCTTTTTCCGTCAGTCATGCAGCGTGATTGAGAAAAGCTCCGGAAACACCGATCACGAGGGCGAACCCAATCCACCGTAATATAATATATTTATATCGATTTGTCAAGATTTATTGTGATCGTTTCCAGCCTTTTCGGGGTTTTTCATAAGGTTTCGGGCACAACAGGGCGCTTTTTTGCGAAATACACCTTCTGTCCGCTGGACAGGCAGAATTCCTTCTGTTATACTGTAAATAAATCAAACGTATCCATTCATTTACACGCAAGGAGGAAATCACATGTCCAAAAGCTTAGTCGTTTTCTATTCCCGCAAAGGTGAGAACCACATGCCGGACGGCATTCATATTCTGGAAAAGGGCCACACCGCCTTCGCCGCGGAATTCATCGCCGAAGCCCTGAACGCGGATCTGTTTGAGATCGACACCGTAAAGCCCTACGCGGCCAACTACCGGGAATGCTGCATGGAAGCCGTTGCGGAAATCAAGGCCGGTGCGCGGCCCGAAATTAAGGGCTTTGTCCCCTCCATTGCAGAATATGACACCATTTTCGTCTGCTTCCCCTGCTGGTGCGGCACCGCCCCCATGTGTGTGTTCACGTTCCTGGATCACTACGACTGGACCGGCAAAAAGGTCCTCCCTCTATGCACCAATGAGGGTTCCGGCCTGGCCAAGGCCCCCCAGGATATCGCCAACGCCTGCCTGGGCGCTGTAATCGGAGAAGGTCTCTCTGTCCGGGGCCACCAGGTCAAGGATAGTCGTGATGTGATCGCCGCATGGGCAGTGAAAAACGCATAAGAGAATACACAAAGGCCGGTAGTCACCAGACTACCGGCCTAAAAAATTATCCTCCGAGCCAATCAGGCTCTTTAAATCCGAAAGCTGTTCCAGTAAAACAGGGTTTGCCCCCATCTGGCAGAGCTCTTTGGCCGCGGAACTTCCGTCGGCGAAGCAGAACGCATCGCTCCAGTGAAACCGAAGATTCTTCACGGTGCCGTCCCAGGTACCGCCGTGCCGGTAGCTTGCCTGGGCAATCAAAACTTTATCACCCAGCGCATGGATACACCGGTTCCTGCTCAGAGCTCGCTGGGCAGAGAATTCTTCATCAAAATCCTCTTCACTGAGATACAGCACATTTTCCCCTAACGGATGTTTTTCCAGGCTGTCCGCCACAATGCTGATGACCTTTCCGCCGGCTGACAGGCATGAGTCCTGGGCAGTCCTGTCCGCGCCCCGGGCATTGCCGGAAATCAGCGTATAGCCCTGCAGGGCGGCTTGCCTGCCCGCTTGCCGGGCAAATTCCGCGTTAAGCGGATTCAATTCCCGGCTGCCCACCAGAGAAATCCCAGGATTTTCCAGAATTTTCAAGTCGCCTTTAGCCCAGATACATCCGGGGGCTTCATCGCCCAGCCGGTCCCGCAGAATTTTGGGGTAAAGGGGACTGTTTCGAGGAACGGGAACACAGTCGGCCCGCCGGCCCCGGCGCAGGTAATGCAGCAGCAGATCCTCCTCACCCAGAAGGGCCACAATCCTTTGCGCCATTTCCCGGCTGTAGCCCAGGCGCACAAGATCCCCCGGTTCCAGATCCCGGTCCGGGTCATCCATCGGCACATTCTTCATCCGCTGGGAAAGGGTTCGCAGCTGCGCTGTGGTCAGCACCCTTCGCTCCGGATTACCCAAGCGGCAGGCAAGCAACAGGAAGCCCGCCTCCGCCCCGGTCAACGGAATCTCCTCTTAGGTGCCGCAGGCGCTTTCACAACTTCCTCGGACAACTGTCCGTTGTCATCCAGCACCATGGGCTGAACGGTGAAATTGCAGAACTTGCAGACCTCATCCAGCTTTGCCTTTTCCGGGAAATTGCCGATGATGCTCCATGCCACACCCTTCCGCTTTGCCCGGCCGGTACGGCCCACACGGTGGACATAGTATTCATTCTCATCAGGCACGTCATAGTTGATAACGCAGTCCACGTCGTCCACGTCGATACCCCGGGAAGCCACATCGGTTGCGATGAGGATGGCCAGTTTGCCGTCCCGGAAGCGCTGCATGGTCTTTTCCCGCTGGCTCTGGCGGATATCGCCGTGGATGCAGTCACAGTCCAGCTTTGCCCGCTGGAAATCGTCACTCAGCCGCTGGCACATGTGCTTGGTGTTGCAGAAGATCATCACCCGCTCGTAGCCCTTCAGTTTGATCAGCCGCAGGGTCTTCTCCGCCTTCTCCAGGGGTGTGCAGGTGAGGCAGTACTGGTCGATATCGGGCCGGTCTTCATGTTTGGGTTCCACCGTGATCTCCACCTCGTCCCGCTGGTACATCCACTGGACCGTCATGACCTCCTGGGAGATGGTGGCGGAGAACAGTCCCAGATTCCGGCGATTTTTCACCTTGTCCAGAATCTTGGTGACATCCTTGAAAAAGCCCATATCCAGCATCCGGTCTGCCTCGTCCAGCACCACGGTCTGGATCTTGTCAAAGCGGATGCTCTTGCGGTTATAGTGGTCCATGAGGCGGCCGGGGGTGGCAACCACGATCTGGGGCTTCTTTTCCAGGGCCTTGATCTGACCGCCGATGCCGGCGCCGCCGTAGAGGACAGCCACTCGAATGCCGTTATAGTACGTCAGCAGCCCCCGGAGCTCGTCGCCGATCTGGATGGCCAGTTCCCGGGTGGGTGCCAGGATCAGGCCCTGAACAGCCTCGTTGTCCGGGTCAATATGCTCGATCATGGGAATGCCGAAGGCGAAGGTCTTTCCCGTGCCCGTAGGCGCTTTCGCGATGACATCCTTCCACTGCATAAAGTGCGGGATAGCCTCTGCCTGGATGGTGGTGGGCCAGCCGTAGCCCTTCTTCTCCAGTGCTTTCAGCATGGCATCGGAAAGGCCTAAACTTTCAAATGTAACTTCCATGTATTTCTTCCTTTGTTCTTATAGTCATAGATATATACATTTTATCAGAATTTTCAACCATTTGCAACAGTGAGAAGCAGAAACCTTATGAAGACTATTTTCGTTCGCAGAAAATTAAAGAAATCTCAAGGCCGGAGCGGTGGACAAACGCGCGGAAATATGGTATTCTAAGATATCATATTATGCAGTTTTATAGCCTTTTTCTCCTGCATATGAGAGGAGTTCTGATTTTATGGGTAAACTGATAGTTATTGAAGGAACTGACGGTTCCGGCAAGTCCACTCAGTTTAAGCTTCTTACCCAGCGTCTGGCCCGGGAGGGACGGGATTTCCGGCAGCTGGAATTCCCCCAGTATTCTGAGCCCAGCTCGGCGCTGATCAAAATGTACCTTGGCGGCGAATTCGGCAGCAAGCCCTCCGATGTCAACGCCTATGCCGCCTCCGCTTTCTACGCCGTGGACCGCTACGCCTCTTATAAGAAAGTATGGGGTCAGTGGTATGAGCAGGGCGGTCTGGTGGTCTCCGGCCGCTATACCACCTCCAATGCCGTTCATCAGGCGTCCAAGGAGCCTGATGAAACCCGAAGCGCCTTTCTAAAATGGCTCTATGAGTTTGAATATGACCGATTGGGTCTTCCCTGCCCAGATCTGGTAATTTATCTGGACGTCCCCACGGACTATACCGAAAAGATGATGCGCAAACGGGAAGCCGACACAAACACCTCCGCCGATATTCACGAGCAGGATCTTGCCTACCTTGCTACCTGCCGCCGCAGCGGAAAGGAGGCTGCCGCCTTCTATGGCTGGACGGTCATCGACTGCGTCCGGGATGGAGCCATGCGCAGCATTGAAGATATCCACGAAGAGATCTACCGGCATATCGCCCACTGTCTGGAGGAATAACTATGGTATACATGTTTTTAGGAAACGGTTTTGAAGAAACCGAAGCCATCGCCCCCCTGGATCTCCTGCGCCGTGCCGGTGTCGTGGTCAAAACCGTCGGTCTCAACGGCAAAATCATCACCGGAAGTCACGGCATCGCCGTAGAAGCCGATCTGGAAGTGGAACAAATGCAGCTGGAGGACCTGGAAATGGTCATTCTTCCCGGCGGAATGGGCGGCGTCGCATCCATCCGGGGCAGCAAAGCCGCCATGGATATGATCCGTTACGCCAATAACACCGGTGCCTATGTGGCTGCCATTTGCGCCGCCCCCATGATTCTGGCCGACCTCGGCATCACCAACGGACGAAGCGCCACCTGCTATCCCAGCTGCGAAGAGGGTATGGGCAGCGCAACGGTTCTGCGTGAGGCAGTAGTGCGCGACGGCAGGATCATTACCGGTGCCTCTGCCGGCTGCGCCATTGCATTTGGTCTGAAACTTATCGAAGTCCTTCGGGGCAAAGCTCTGGCGGACACAATCGCCACACAAATCGTCATCCGCTGACAGGAGGAATGCACAATGGATGAACTGAACAAGAATACCCCCCCTGCTGAGGATGCCCCCGTTCCCGCAGATGAAACTTCCGCCGGAATGCCCCAGCTGATCCTGGACTCCGTATCCATGGAGGCCCCTATCCCGCATGAAAGTATTGAAGCTTTTGTTCTGGATGACCTGGATGCGCTGGAAATGCCCATTCGGGAAACACCTTCTGAGTCTCCCGTGATTCTGGCCGAGGCTGCCGCTTCCACCTCGGAACCTGCCTGTGAAGAACCGGCTGTGCCCTGCCCTGAGGGCGTTGAGTCCGTTTCTGCCGCAGATCCGGTCATTCTCATGTCTGTTATGGAGCCGCCTGCTGCCGAGCCCTCTTCCGCTCCGGAATATGTGGATGAGGTTGCTGTCATCCCCGAAGATATTCCTGCCAGGGATGTGCCCGAAAGCCCTGAAGTTACAGCTGTGCCCCCCGCCGAAGCTTCCTCCCAGGTCCCTCAGCGGCCGCCTGTGAAGAAAGGCCGCCCCAAGAGAAAGAAAGGCTACGGCTTCTTCGGCATTCCCCATCTGCTGGCCACCCTCGTGTGGCTGGCCATCATCGTAGCCATCGGCACCTCCCTGGGCCGTATGCTCTGGGTCTGTGCCGCGGATGTGCTGGCCTTCGGCCGGGAATCCAAGAAGGTTTCCATCACCATCACCTCCAACGACACCATCGAAGATATCGCCGAGAAGCTCCACGACGCTGAGCTGGTCCGCTATCCCGAGCTCTTTAAGCTCTACGCCAAGCTGGCTGTGGACGATGGCGATATTCTCCCCGGTACCTTTGAAATGGACACACTCTATGACTACCACGCCCTGGTGGTCCAGATGGGTCCCCGTTCCTCCAACCGCAGCGTCATTGAGGACGTGCTGATCCCCGAGGGCCTCAACTGCCGCCAGATCTTTGAGCTGCTGGAGCAGCAGAACATCTGCACCGTGGCAGAGCTGGAGGAATACGCCGCCAACGGCGATTTCGGCGATTACTGGTTCCTGGAGGGCGTGGAGCGGGGAGACCGCTACTGTCTGGAAGGCTTCCTCTTCCCCGATACCTACGACTTCTATATCTATTCCACACCCCGGGAAGCCCTGGGCAAGATGCTTAACGGCTTTGAATACCGCTTCACCCAGGAAGTCTATGACCAGCTGCCCGCGCTGAATGAACGGCTCAGTGCCATGATGCGCGCCAAGGGTTGCAGCGAGGAGTATATCGCTGAGAACCAGCTGGATCTGCGCGACCTGCTGACGGTTGCATCCCTCATTGAAGAGGAAACCGCCTCCGCCAAGGAAAGCCCCATGATCGCCTCCGTCATTTTCAACCGTCTGACTGAGGACCAGATGTATGAGCGCTATCTGAACATCGACGCTGCCATCATCTACGCCACCGGCAGCTCAAGCAATATCGACACCTCCATCGATCATCCCTACAACACCTACAAGCACGCAGGCCTCACCCCCGGTCCCATCTCCAACCCCGGTCTGGAGAGCATTCATGCAGCTCTGAATTTTGAGGACAGCCAGTATTACTACTACGTTCTCAATCCCGAAACCGGCATGCACCAGTTCTCCAAGACCCTGGAAGAGCACGAGAAGTGGGTGGAGGAGTTCCGCAACAGTGATGGAGGGGACGAAGGTTGAGAAAACTGGAACTACTGAGTCCCGCGGGAGATATGGAACGGCTGAAAATGTCCGTTCTCTATGGTGCGGATTCTGTTTACCTGGCCGGCACAAGCTTCGGCATGCGCTCATTTGCTGGAAACTTCTCCCCGGAGGAGCTGCCCCAGGCGGTAAAATATGCCCACGATCACGGTGTCAAATGTCATGTTACCGTCAACACCATGCCCCGAAATGACGAAGTCATGTATCTTCCCCCCTATCTGGAACAGCTGAACGACGCCGGTGTGGACGCGCTGATTCTGGCAGACCTGGGTGCATTTACCATGGCCGGCAAATACGCCCCCAACTGCCAGCGCCATATCTCCACCCAGCAGTCCGTTGCCAATTACGCCTGCGCCCAGGCCTGGTATGACCTGGGTGCCCAAAGGGTGGTGCTGGCCAGGGAGTGTTCCCTCCGGGAGATCGAGCAGATACGCATGAAAACCTCCCCGGAGCTGGAAATCGAGACCTTCGGTCACGGTGCCATGTGCGTCAGCTACTCCGGCCGGTGCCTCCTCAGCAATTACATGACGGGCCGGGACAGTAACCGTGGTGCCTGTGCCCAGCCCTGCCGCTACCAGTACGCTCTGATGGAAGAGAAACGCCCCGGCGAATACTTCCCTGTCTACGAAGATGAGAAAGGTACATATATTCTAAACTCCCGGGATATGTGCATGATCGACCATCTGAAGGATCTGATGGATGTGGGCGTGGACTGCATCAAGATTGAGGGCCGGGCAAAGTCTGCCTACTATGCCGCCATCGTCACCGGCGCTTACCGGCATGTCATTGACGATATCTGTGCCGGTCGGCCCATCGACCCGGTGTGGCGGGATGAAGTGGACCACGTCTCCCATCGGATCTACTCCACCGGTTTCTACTATGGCGAACCAGGCCAGTATACCGAGAATTCCCGCTATATCCGGGAGTGGCAGATCGTAGCCAAGGTGGATGACTGCGACGAAAACGGCATCGCCACCTGCAGCCTTAACAACAAGTTCCGGGTTGGCGATGAACTGGAAGTGGTCGGCCCCGACCTGCGCCCCTTCTCCATCACCGCTGAAAATATCCACGACCTGGAAGGTAACGCTCTGGAGGAGCCCAGAACGCCCCAGATGAAGTTTACCATGCAGCTTCCCAAGGCGGTGCCCCCCATGAGCATGATCCGCAGAAGCGTGGACCTGTCTGCAAAGTAAGAGGAATCCCTATGAGGCAACTTACTCTGAAGAAACTGATTATCGCTACAATTCTTTCACTGATCTTCACTGGTGTGAAGTTGTATCTGGAAAGCCGATCTCCTATCCACTGGTTCTCACCCCAGGATCTCAAGTTCTGGGCCAATGATATCGCAGTGGTCATCGCTTGGGTCCTGTACTTTATCCAAAAGAAGCGTACATAATCAAAAGCACCGGGATATCCCGGTGCTTTTTTGTTGATTGCCTTTTCCCAAATTCCATGTTATGATGATAAAAATAATCCGTGGAGATGAGACTATGGAGAAAATCCTGACCATTTTACAGATCATTGCCCCCATTTTTGCCGCGGTGGGTCTGGGCATCATCGCCCGCCGAAGAGAAATGCTGACCGCCCAGGAGGTCCGGGGCCTGCAGCAGTTCGTCATGAAGATCGGACTGCCCTGCGTCATCTTCAATTCCTGTCTTACGGCGGATATCGGCAGCGAATCCCTGACCTCCATGGTTCTGGTGATCCCCTCGGTGCTCTTCGGCACCCTCTGGGCATTCCGGTCCCGAAAGCAGAAATTCCCCTACCATAACCTGCCCCAGCTCTTTACTGCCCAGGAAACCGGCATGCTGGGTATCCCCCTGTTTCTGATCCTCTTCGGCGCGGATCAGGCTTACCGGATGGGTGTGCTGGACCTGGCCCAGGCGGTCACCGCCTACCCCACCATCGCCATTCTCTCCGCTGCATCGGAAACAAATCCCTCTGCCAAATCCATTTTAAAAAATGTCCTCACTTCCCCGCTTCTGATCATGAGCACTCTGGGCCTTGGTCTAAACATCAGCGGAATCGGGGCCTGGCTGGAGGGTATTGGTCTGCGAAGCGTCATCACCGAGTGCACCGGCTTTCTGGCACAGCCGGTCAGCGCCATGATGATCTTCGCCGTGGGCTATAATTTCTCGCTGACAAAGGATAACCGGGCCGTGATTTTCCGGCTTTCTGCCATCCATTTTCTGTACTTTGCCGCCTGGGGACTTCTGATCCAGGTCGTTCTCCTGTTCCTTCCCAATGTGGATGCCCTGACACGCTGGGCCCTGGTGATGTACTGCACCCTTCCCGCCTCCTACCTGGCCCCCACGCTGGGACGGTCCCAGGAGGATTTTACCGTGGCCTCCGGCGTCTGTTCCCTGCTCACGCTCCCTGCCCTGGCAGTATTCTGCGTCATTGCCGCCTTCATCTCCTGATAGAAAAAGCACCGGGTTACCCCGGTGCTTTCACTTTACTGATCTCGACGTTCCCCTTCCACCATAGCCCAGCTTTCGGGATAATGGGTCCGGTAGTAATCCGCTTTCAGCCCGGGGGATTCCAAAAGTCCGCCCTCCCGGATAGAGTCCGCCTCCGCCGCGCGGATCCATTCCAGCTTCTTGGGGGATTGCTGGTGAAATCTGCGGATCACCAGTGTCCCCAGTTTTTCCTGCTCCAGAAGCGCTTCGCAGGCATCGGGAATGAAAATCTCCTCAATCACGGGAACCGCTGTTTCCGATACCGCTTCATTGGGTATTCTTGTGCGTTCCGTGTTTCCGGGTTCGCAAATATACAGGCTGGCACTTTTGCCCCGGTACAGGGTTTCCAGGGCGTCAGGAAAATACTCGTCCAGGTAGATCTGCCCCTCCCGGGTGTAGCCATAGGTATACTCATAATTTCGGATACTGTATATCAACGCCATGGGAAGCAACGTGGTCATGTACACTCGTGCAGGCTTATCAAAGGACTCCGGCTTCCGGGGTTCCAGGACTTTAAGCCCCGTAATCGGCGAACAATGGTAGAACATCATGATGATCCCTCCTTCTGGTCTCTATTCTACCGTACAACGTCGGAAGTACAAGTCTTGAAAATATATGGATTTTGTGCTATCATAAATATGCAAAAGAGCGCCGGATTTCCGGCGCTCTTTTTACAATTCATAGCACTCCAGAGAGCAATTCTCCGGGGAGTAGGCGAAGTATTCCTCGTTGGTCATGGGAACAAAATACGTGCGGATCACCCGGCATACACCGCCGTGACAGGCAAGCAGCACCGTTTTATCCGGATATTTTTCCTTGATCTCCCGCAGCAACGGATAAATTCGCCCTGCCATATCCATCATGGACTCGCCCCCGGGGTACCGGACGGCAAAGTGCCGCTTGTTGGCCAGAAAATCAGGATTCTTTCGGTCTGCGCCTTCAAAGATTCCGTAGTCCTGCTCGATGAGTCGCTCCTCCGTCCGCAACTGCGCACCGCAGCGTTGGGCGATGATCTGTGCCATCCGGTGTGCCCGCTGCAGTGGTGAGGTCAGAATCAGATCGATGCCCAGTTCTGCAGCCTTTTTCGCCAACGCCTCCGCCTGGGCAATGCCCACTTCCGTCAGCGGCTGATCGGTACGTCCGCAGACCTTATTTTCCGCATTCCAGCGGGTCTGCCCATGGCGGGCAACATAGAGCTTCATCTTACACCTCGTAATCCGCGGAAAGCCGGGTGGCCAGCATATGGTGGAAGTGCGTCTTAGCCTCCTGGTGCAGGGGATGGGCACGGTATGCGCTCACATCCTCCGGCCGTTCAAACTCAGAATAGAGCGCATAGTCGCAGCCTGCGAAGCACCGGCGTACTTCCATTTTGGTAAGGCCCGGAATCTTTCCCACCAGGGGTTCCAGCTTGGATGCAATCAGCGCCACCGCGGCGTCCTTGTCCACGCCCTCTTTCAGCGTATACAGCACAATATGCCTGACCATATTAGACCTCATAGTCCGCAGCCATCCGGGAAGCGAGCAGGTGGAAGAAATGGGACTTGGCTTCCTCATGAAGGGGATGGGGCGCATAGACCGCCAGAGCTTCCTTGTCTTCCAGAATGGAATACAGGGCAAAATCGCAGCCGGCGAAGCAGCGCTTCACTTCCAGAGATACCAGTCCGGGAATTTTTCCCACCAGAGGTTCCAGAACAGAGGCTGCCAGTGCTGCCACAGCGTCCTTATCCTCGCCCTCTTTTGCATTGAATAACACGATATGCTTGATCATACTGACTCCTCCTATGAAAATACCGGGACAGCGCTGGGCTGTCCCGGTATCGGTTTGCAAATTACTCAGCGTCCTCAGCGGGCTGCTCCAGCAGAGCGCGGATGGACAGGGAGATACGCTTGTGCTCAGCGTCAACATCGGTGATCTTGACCTTGACATCCTGACCCTCAGCCAGAACATCCTCGGGCTTGCCGATGCGCTTGTCAGCGATCTGGGAGATGTGGATCAGACCGTCAACGCCGGGCAGGATCTCTGCGAAGGCACCGAAGGTCATCAGCTTCACGACCTTGGCATCGACCACATCGCCGATGGAGTAGTTGGTCATGAACTGGTTCCAGGGGTTCATCTCAGCGGTCTTGTAGCCCAGGGAGATCTTCTTCTTCTCGGGGTCGAAGGAGATGACGTAAACGTCGATCTCATCGCCAACCTTGACCACATCGCCGGGGGTCTTGATACGGTTCCAGCTCAGCTCGGAAACGTGAACCATGCCGTCAACACCGCCGATGTCCACGAATGCGCCGTAGGAAGTCAGGGACTTAACGGTGCCGTGGTACTTCTTGCCGTTCTCGATCTCAGCCCAGATCTTCTCCTGAGCAGCCTTGCGGCCCTCGGAAGCGACAGCGCGGATGGAGCCGATGACGCGGCGGCGGGCGCGGTTGACCTCAGTGACCTTCAGCTGAACGGTCTTGCCGACCATACCAGCCATGTCGCCGCCCTTGGCAACGCCGGACTGGGAAGCGGGGATGAAGACGCGGATGCCCTTGACATTGCAGACCAGGCCGCCCTTGTTCTCCTCAGTGATGGTGCCTTCAACGGTGACCTTCTCCTCGGCCCAGGCAGCCATGTCGTCCCAAATCTTCATGGAGTCCAGCTTCTTCTTGGACAGCTGAACAGTGCCCTCCTGATCGTTGACACGAACCACGAACACTTCGATCTGGTCGCCCACGTGCAGGATGTCCTCAGCCTTCACGGAAGGATCGGCAGAGACTTCATCGTAGGGGATGTAGCCGGCATGCTTGGTGCCCAGGTCGACCTGGACTTCGGTGTTGCCGATAGCGGTAACGGTGCCCAGCACCTTATCTCCTGTATTTAAAGTCTTGATGGACTGCTCGAGCAGCTCTGCAAAGCTCTCTTCCTGCACAGCCTCAACATTAGTAATTTCGCTCATTGTCTTATTGACCTCCTTTATTATCCACGCCGGTGTGGATGCACCG
>JAZQEP010000050.1:0-13702 GCA_045539075.1 Faecousia sp.
AAGATTTTCTGATGTAGAGAACGTAAAGATTGTAAAAAGTTTTATTGAAGGAAAATCTCCTTGCCGGGATAAAATTGATTTTGAAACTATAATGCCATTGGATGTTTTGAGCGAAAATCTCACAATCCCCGGGTGGAATAAGTTGATAAATGTTTTTAAAACAAAGGTAGAGTGGGATAACTATAGCGGAATAATCGTTCTTCATGGTACCGATACCCTTGCATATACCTCGGCATTGCTTTCAATTCTTCTGGCAGGAGTCCCAATTCCGGTTATGATGGTATCGGCACAGCTACCTCTATCAGAACCGGAAACTAACGGGCATATAAATTTCAGGGCTGCGGCAGAGCTTATTGTAAACGGCATTGCCCCTAATGTTTATGCGGTCTATCGGAATAGTGACGGAAAAATATATCTTCACTTTGGTGCACATCTTTTGCAGTGTGCAAATTACAGCGATGATTTTTTCAGTGTTGATAAAATGGTGATAGAAAACCCCGAAAATGCTAAGCTGTCGGGAAAGGCATTTGAAACTAAAAGTATGTATATAAATAAAATTAAAGCGTTGGAGCCTGCGGTTTTATCTCTTGTTCCTCATGTGGGGATTGATTATTCAAGATATTCTCTTGAAGGCGTGAAGGCTGTGGTGCATGGCACTTTTCATTCTGAATCGGTATGCGTTGAGAGAAAGAACGGGAAAGAAGGATATGGGAAATTTTCTGTTTTGCATCTTTTGGATAGATGCAAAGAAAAATCTATACCTCTCTTTTTAGCCCCCTGTAGTCCGACGGCTTTTAAATATGTATCTACAGGTGATGCACTAAAATCGGGAGCATTGAATATAGAAGGAACAACCTTTGAAATGGCATATGTTAAAACCCTTGTGGGTTGTGCTTTGGGGTACAGTGAAAATGACCTTGCAGAGTTTGTGAATAGGTCGGTAAATTATGAAAAAGTTGACGGGAATGATTAAAAATAAATTATGGTTTGTATTACGAGATGACAGTTGCGTAAGCCTTCCTTGTGTAAAGGAAGGGGGACCGCATTTCGCGGTGGAAGGATTGTAATTATATTGCCAATTATACAATCCCTCAGTCACCTATCGGCGACAGCTCCCTTTACACAAGGGAGCCTTCGCCCTGTTGCACAACTGCATAAAGAATGCCTGCGCAGCCCCCCACAAGGGGTCTGTGCAGGCATCTGTTATTTTGTGCTGCGATTCTCCGTTATGGACATCACACTTTTCAGCAGGGCCTGTGTATCAGAATTGAACAGCTTTGCGGACCTTTGCGATAAATTCCGGATCCGTGCCGCAGCAGCCGCCCAGCAGGTCGGCACCGTTGAGGCGGCACTGCAGGGCAAAGGCGGCGAAATCGTCGCTGGTCAGATCGTATTCGGCAATGCCCTGGGCGTTGATCACGGGGCTGCCTGCATTGGGCTTGCAGATCAGAGGTCCCTTCACGAACCTGTGCAGCTTCGCGACAAGGTAGGGCGTCATCATATCCATAGCCACACAGTTGAAGCCCAGGGCAGCGGCACCGGCCTCTTCCAGCTCCCGGAGCACGGGGCCCGCCTCCGCGCCGGAGAAGAGGGAACCGTCGCCCATCATGGTGAAGGAATACATCACAGCGCCGGCACACTCCATTTCCGCCGCGCAGAGGATGGCTTCAGCCTCCTGGGCGTGCATGAGGGTCTCCGCAACCAGAATATCGCAGCCGCCGTCGATCAGACCCCGGATCTGGCGCTGGTAGTTTTCCACCAGCAGATCAAAATTGTCGGGATCCCAGCTTTCGCAGAAGGCGGCCAGAGTGGTCAGGTCACCGGCAATGAGACAGCCGGGGGCGGCGGAGCGGGAGAGGGCAACCAATTGTGCATTGATGGCTTCGGTCTGATCCTCCAGTCCTACGGAAGCCAGGGCCATGGGCTGGGCCTGGAAGGTGGGGGCATAGATGATCTGAGATCCGGCTTCGGCATAGCGTCGCTGGAGGGAAACCAGGATCTCCGGGTGCTCCAGGACCCACTGCTCCGTACACACACCGTTGGGCATGCCGGCCTTTCGTAAATTGGAACCGGTGGCGCCGTCCAGGAAATGAATGCCGGAGGCGACCTTCTCATGGAATTCTTCTCTTGTCAGCATATGGATACCTCTCTGAAACGTAAAATATTACCCCGATTATATACCATTTTTGATTTGAATGCAACTATCATTGACCTTTTGGGCAAAATCTGATACGATAGGAAAAACCTAAAAAAGGAGAAATACCATGAAAAAAACTGTTTTACGCGAGTATGCAAGACTCATCGTCCGCAGCGGCGTGAATATCCAGAAGGGCCAGACGCTGATCATCCGGGCAGGACTGGATCAGCCGGAGTTTGTCCAGATGGTGGTGGAGGAGGCCTACAAGGCCAAGGCTAAGGAGGTCATCGTGGAGTGGAGCTACCAGCCTCTGACCAAGACCCACGCCCGTTATCAGTCTCTGAAGACCATGGCCGAAGTGAAGGATTGGGAGCTGGCCCGGCAGGAGTACTACTGTGAAGTACTGCCCGCACGGCTGCATCTGATTTCCGCCGATCCCGACGGCCTGAAGGGTGTCAATATGGCCAAAATCTCCAAGGCCAGCCAGATGAGCTATCCCATTCTGAAGCCCTACCAGGAGCGCCGGGAGAACAAGGAGCAGTGGTGCATTGCCGCTGTGCCCGGTGTGGCCTGGGCAAAGAAGGTTTTCCCCGGCCAGCCCAAGGGCAAGGCTGTGGAGATGCTCTGGGAGGCCATTCTGTCCGCTTCCCGGGTCTGCGAGGACTCCGTACAGGCTTGGGTTGATCACGGCGCAAACCTGCTGGAGCGCTGCGACCGGCTGAACGCGCTGAAGATCCGGAGTCTTCACTACACCGCTGACAACGGTACCGATTTCACCGTGGGCATGATGAAAGAAGGCGTCTGGCGTGGCGGCGGCGACAAGAGCCTGCAGAATATCGAGTTCAATCCCAATATTCCCACTGAGGAAGTGTTTATCTCTCCCAAGAAGGGCGAGGCAGAGGGCATCGTCCATTCCTCCATGCCCCTTTCTTACCGCGGTCAGCTGATCGATAAGTTCTGGCTGCGCTTTGAGGGCGGCAAGGCTGTGGAAGTTGGCGCCGAAGTGGGCGAAGCACAGCTGAAGGACATGATCTCCATGGACGAGGGCGCAGCCTACCTGGGCGAGTGCGCGCTGATCCCCCAGAACAGCCCCATCTGCGAAAGCGGTATCCTGTTCTACAACACCCTCTTCGATGAGAACGCCTCCTGCCACCTGGCTCTGGGTCGGGGTTATGCCGATACCATTGACGGTTTCGAGCACATGACCCGTGAGGCGTGCCACAAGCTGGGCCTGAACGATTCCATGATCCATGTGGACTTCATGATCGGCTGCGACAGCATGAACATCGACGCCACCTGCGAGGACGGAAGCGTTGTCCGCATCTTCGAGAACGGCAACTGGGCAATTTAATCTGAATGCAGGGAGGGCCTTTGGCCCTCCCTAATTTTTAAGATGTAAAATATAGTTGACAAATAGATAAGTGTGATGTAAGATATATTTGACAAAACCAATAAGGAGGTTTCAAATATGTCTATACTAACAGCATTAGCAATCATGGGTCTGGTTCTTGCGGGAATTGTGCTTCTGTGTCTGGGTGTGACCCGGATGGAGAAAACCGCAAAAACCAGCGAATACGACGAACGGCAGCAGCTGGTCCGGGGCCGGGGGCACCGGCTGGTAAATATGGTGTGCTTTGCCTATATGCTGCTGATCCTGCCGGAGCTGATTCACCAGGTGGAGGGGGAGAAAAATGTGGAGGCCTATCTGCTGGTTTTCGGCGGCTTTATGCTGCTGACCGTGGTATTCCACGTCTACTGCTTTATCAACCATGCGGCTATGCCCCTGTCTTCAAAGCCCCTGGCTGTGATTCCCTGCTATCTGATCATCGGTGTCATGTATCTGGTTCCGCTTCGGAATATACAGCGCTGGGGCGATATCTCCCTTGTGGGCCAGACATCCATGGGCGTCTTTGATCTGATGATGTCCTTCTACTGGATCACCCTGGCAGCGCTGCATATTTTTGAGATCTTCCGCCGGGAGAAGGAGTAACCCATGGGAAAGAACGAAGCCATGAAGAAGGCCCGCGCTGAAAAGGGTCTTTCCCAGCAGGGATTGGCGGATGCCCTGGGTGTCTCCCGCCAGACCATCAACGCCATCGAAAAGGGGGACTACAACCCCACCATCAAGCTCTGCATCGGCATCTGCCGGGTGCTGGGGCTGACACTGAACGATTTATTCTGGGAGGAAGAAGCATGACTGATTACCAAAAACTGCACACCGGAGAAATCTATTTTCCCGGCGATCCGGAGATCCACAAGGAGCAGACCGCCTGCCAGGAAAAGCTCTACGACTTTAATCAGACCCGCCCCGGTGAGCTGGACAAGCGGACGGCGATGCTGAAGGAGATGTTCGCGGAGATCGGCGAGGGCTGCTATATCGAGCCGCCGCTCCATGCCAACTTCGGAGGACACCATGTCCACTTCGGCAAATGGATCTATGCCAATTACAATCTGACCCTGGTGGACGACACCCATATCTATGTGGGTGACGAGACCATGTTCGGCCCCAATGTGACCATTGCCACCGCGGGTCACCCCATCCACCCCGATCTGCGCCGCCGGGGCTTGCAGTATAACCTGCCGGTGCATATCGGCAGCAACTGCTGGCTGGGGGCAGGGGTCATCGTGATGCCCGGTGTCACCATCGGCGATAACACGGTCATCGGCGCCGGAAGCGTGGTCACGAAGGATATTCCCTCCGGCGTGGTGGCGGTGGGCAACCCTTGCCGTGTGCTTAGGGAAGTGGGAGAACATGACAAAATCTACTACTGGCGGGACAAGAAAATCAATTGGGACGATTTCAAAGAATAAATCACAAAATTTCTGAAAAAAAGACTTGCATTTAGTGCGACAATGTGTTAGTATATTCGAGCGATTGAAATTGCTAGGGGCAATTATGCCCTTTTACTTGATAAGAAAGAGGTGAACGAAATGAAGGAAGGTATCCATCCCAAGTACGAACAGACCACTATCCGCTGTGCATGTGGCAACACTTTTACCACTGGTTCCACCAAGAAGGAAATTCGTGTTGAAATCTGCTCCAAGTGCCACCCTTTCTATACCGGCAAGCAGAAGCTGGTTGACACCGGTGGACGTGTTGATCGTTTCAACAAGCGTTTTGGCCTGAAGTAAGAACCCAAATTCCGCACTACGGTTCCGTGGTGCGGAATTTTTTTATACTTTTTTACGGAAAGTCTGTTCCCGGGGCGTATTTTGTGATATAATACTATGAATAGAATGAGGAAATAGGGTGATTTGCACCCTCGGAGGAACTATGGAAGAAAATCTGGGAAAAAAGAACATCGAATGGGCGGTTCTGGTGGGGCTGAATGCCGCCTGCTTTACAAAAGAACAGACTGCTACCGAGCAGACCCTTGCGGAACTGGAAGCACTGCTGGAAACCGCCGGCGGCTTCTGCGTCGGCAAGCTGCTGCAGAACCGGGCAACTCCTGACCCTCACAGCTTTATTGGCGAGGGCAAGGCATTGGAAGTGAAAATGCTGGTGGAGGCCACCGAATCCACCATGGTGGTCTTTGACAATGAGCTTTCCCCGGGAAATATCCGGGCGCTGGAGGATATCATCGGCGTGACGGTGCTGGACCGCAGCGCGCTGATCTTGGATATTTTCGCCCAGCGGGCCAAAACAAAGGAAGGCCGCCTGCAGGTGGAGCTGGCCCAGTACAAGTATCTGCTGCCCCGGCTGAGCGGTATGGGATTGTCCCTTTCCCGCCAGGGTGGCGGCATTGGTACCCGCGGCCCCGGCGAAACCAAGCTGGAAAGTGACCGCCGGCACATCCGGGAGCGGATCAACCGGCTGGAAGAGGAGCTGGAGCAGGTGCGCAAGGTCCGGGCCGTCCAGCGGGAGCGCAGAAAGAAAAATTCTGTCCCTGTGGTTGCCATCGTAGGTTATACCAACGCGGGAAAATCCACACTTTTGAACCATCTGACCGGCGCAGGCATCCCTGCGAACAACCGGCTTTTTGATACGCTGGACACCACATCCCGGCAGCTGACGGTTTCCGACAACCTGGATGTGATATTATCTGACACGGTAGGCTTTATCGCAAAGCTTCCCCACCACCTGGTGAATGCTTTCCACGCGACGCTGGAGGAGCTGGAATACGCGGACCTGCTGCTGCATGTGATCGATGCTTCCGATCCCAACCGGGACGAGCATATCGAGGTGGTGGACAGACTGATCTCCAAACTGGCCAGGCCCGATACCCCTGTGCTGAAGGTTTACAACAAGGCGGATCTGGTTTCCTTCGAGGATCTGCCCGCCGGCCGGGATATTGTTCCCATTTCCGCCAAGCGGGGAATGGGCATGGAGAATCTCCTGAAAGCCATCGAAAATGCCCTGGGCCACGCACGGCACCATGTGCTGCTGCGCCTGCCTTACTCCATGGGCGGCATGGTGGATACCCTCCACTCCGGAGCAAAGGTCAACTCTGTGGAGTACACCGGCGAGGGTATGGAAATCGATACCGTGCTGGATGATATCCTCTACGGAAGACTGAAAAACTATGTGATTAAGGAGCTGTAAAGCTTTGGACGAATACCTGGTACCCACCCAGTTTGGTGAAGACGAATTTTATGAAAAGAAATCCCACTTCATCGGCAGAGTCTGGCCTGTGGAGACTGAGGAAGAGGCGTTGGAGAAAATCCAGGCCATGAAAAAGCAGCACTATGACGCTACCCACAACTGCTGGGCTTACATCATTAAGGATGGCGCTGTCCGGTTTTCCGACGACGGTGAGCCCGGCGGCACCGCGGGCATGCCCATGCTGCAGGTTTTGCAGCGGGAGGGGCTTTATAACATCGTCTGCGTGGTGACCCGGTACTTTGGCGGCATCCTATTGGGTGCCGGCGGCCTGGTCAGAGCCTATACC
The DNA here is from genome assembly GCA_045539075.1 of Faecousia sp. Lineage (GTDB taxonomy): Bacteria > Bacillota > Clostridia > Oscillospirales > Oscillospiraceae > Faecousia. The sequence goes on from JAZQEP010000050.1 coordinate 7,027, forward strand.
AAGGGTGCGAAAATCGCGGTGGACGCCGCAGGCAAGAGCATGAAACGGGTCTGGACGGTTATTTACATGCCGATTCCCTATACATATTACGAGCGGATCAAACTGGAAGTTGCCTCTTTCGGCGGCATCATCCGGGATACCCAGTTCGGTGCGGAGGTGGAACTGGAGCTTCTCTTCCCGGAAGCACAGGTGCAGCCCTTCCTGGATAAAATCACCGATATGACCGCCGGAACCGTGGAAGGTATGGAGACCGGCCAGGAATACAGAGCGTTTCCTGTATAAAAAAGATAATTTGAATAAGGAGTGGTACTATGTCCGTCCGCGAAGAACTGGAGCGTCAGGAGCATCGAAAGCTGAACCCCCTTGCGGCTTTTTCCGACCAGAGCCGGGGCCGTCCTCTCGGCGATAAGATCCGGGAGGAGGATGTACGAACCTGCTACCAGCGGGATATCGACCGGATCGTCCACTCCAAGGCCTTCCGCCGGCTGATGCACAAGACCCAGGTGTTTCTCCGGCCCGAGGGCGACCATTACCGCACCCGCATGACCCACACACTGGAAGTGGCGCGGATCGCTTCCACCATCACCAGGGCTCTGGGATTGAATGAGGATCTGGCAGAGGCCATTGCTATGGGCCACGATTTGGGCCATACCCCCTTCGGACACGCCGGCGAGGTGGCCTTGACCCGTTGCCTGGGTAAGCCCTTCCGGCACAACGAGCAGTCCCTGCGGGTGGTGGATGTGCTGGAAAATGACGGACAGGGCTTAAACCTTACTTACGAAGTCCGCAACGGCATCCTCTGCCACACCGGTGACCCCTGGCCGGAGACGCTGGAGGGCATGGTGGTAAGGCGAAGCGACCAGATCGCCTACGTAAACCACGACATCGACGATGCCATCCGGGCGGGCATTCTGGCCAATGAGGATATTCCCGATGCCATTTCCGATGTGCTGGGCCACAATCATTCCCAGCGTATCAACACCCTGGTGACGGATGCTATCTTTACATCCCGGGAGGCAGGTACGGTGATGCTCTCTCCGGCGGTGGACAACGCACTGAAGACCCTGCGCTCGTTCATGTTTGAGCGGGTCTACCGCAATCCTGTGGCAAAGGGAGAGGAAGCAAGGGCACAGGATATGCTGCAGCGGATGTTTGAATACTACATCACCCACCCGGAAGCCTTGCCGGAGGATTTCCATCCCCAGCTGAGCTTCGAGGGTATCGAGCGAAATGTCTGCGACTACATTGCCGGCATGACGGATAACTATGCCGTGGACAAATTTACAGAAATATTCATTCCCATGGGCTGGAACGTCCGGGGTTGATGTGATATAATAAACCGATTATCAAGAAAGGAGCGTTTTTCATGGCATTTCCTCCCGCGTTTCTTGACGAGCTTGCCGCTCGCAATCCAATTGAAGATGTGGTTGGCCAGTATGTGAGCCTGAAGCGCTCCGGTTCCAACCTCTTTGGCCTGTGTCCCTTCCACGGGGAGAAGACCGCCTCCTTCTCCGTGGCTCCCGATAAGGGCATTTACTACTGCTTTGGCTGTCACAAGGGCGGCAACGCGGTAAATTTCATGATGGAGATCGAGGGCCTAAGCTATCCCGACGCGGTGCGGCACCTTGCCAAGCGGGTGGGTCTGGAGGTGCCCGATGACGAGCAGTACCAGTCCAAGTACCGCCAGCAGGAGCGGCTCTGGGCCCTCCATAAAGAAGCGGCCCGGTTCTTCCACAGCAAGCTCATCGCCCCCGAGGGGGCAGCGGCCCTGCAGTATGCCCTTGGCCGTGGTATGCCAAAGTCCACAATCATCAATTTCGGCATCGGTTATGCCCCGGATACCTGGTCTTCTCTTACGGACCACCTGCGCAGAAAGGGCTATACAGACCAGGAACTGAAGGATTCCGGTCTGGTTTCCGTTTCTCAGAAAAACGGCAATATCTTCGACCGGTTCCGGGACCGGCTCATGTTCCCCATCATCGATGTCCGGGGAAATGTCATCGGCTTCGGCGGGCGCATCATGAAAAAGGATGATAACGCCGCCAAGTACTTAAATTCCCCGGAAACGCTGATTTTCAACAAGCGGAAGAACCTCTTTGGCCTGAATGTGGCCAAGAAAACCAAGCTTCCTTATATGATCCTGGTGGAGGGCTATATGGATGCCATTGCCCTGCACCAGTACGGCTTTGACTGCGCCGTGGCCTCCCTGGGAACCTCCCTTACCGAGGAACACGCGGTGCTTTTAAGCCGCTATACGGAAATTGTCATTCTGATCTATGACGGGGACGAGGCCGGACAGCGGGCGGCCCAGCGGGCCATCCCCATGCTGGAAAAGGCGGGCCTGTCCGTGAAGGTCCTGCAGCTGAAGGATGCCAAGGATCCGGATGAATATCTGAAAAAATTCGGCGCGGACAAGTTCCGGCTGCTGCTGAACGACTCATCCAACCGGGTGGAGTATCAGCTGAACGCCATCCGAAAGAAATATGACCTGGGACTGGATGACCAGCGGGTGAAATTCATCGCGGAAGCTGCGGAATTTATCAGCACCCTGGGCAACGCCGTCCAGCGGGAGATCTACGGCACCCGCGTGGCGGAGACTGCCGGTATCAGCTTTGATGCCATGAAGATCGAGGTCAACAAGGCCTATAAACGGCGCATTGCCCGGGAAAAGAAAAAGCAGGAGCGGATCAACCTGTCTCCGGCCGCTGCCCTGCAGCCAAAGAGCCGGAATATCCGCTATGAAAATGTCAAATCCGCCATGGCGGAGGAGGCGCTGCTGGCCATGGTTCTGAAAGCTCCTGCGCTGCTGGATCAGACAGCCCGGCTGAAACGGGAGCATTTCTCCTCCGAACTTCTTGGACGGGTATATGAGCAGCTGCGGGATCGGCACAACCAGGGACTGGAAGTGAATCTATCCGGCCTGGAACTTGATTCCGAGGAGATGTCCCACATTGCGGGCATCGCCCAGCGGCAGAACGGCCCGGTGAATGAAAAGGCACTGGAGGACTGCGTCCGCACCATTCTGGCTGAGCATGGAAAATCCAGCGTCAGCACCGCAGAAGATCTGCGGGCGCTCCAGGAGCGCATGAGACAAAGAAAGGGGATCAAAGGATGACGACCCTGCTTCCCGAGGAAGAACTGCCCATCTCCGGGGGAGATGATCTGACCCTGCTGCTCAGCGAGATCCGCAGTTTCCCCCTGCTGAGCCCCGAGCAGGAGCAGCAGCTGGCCCGGCGCTGCGCCCAGGGCGACGAATCCGCCATTCGTCAGATGGTTAACTCCAACCTGCGGCTGGTGGTCAGCGTGGCCAGGAAATACGCCGGACGGAATGTGCCCCTGATGGATCTGATCCAGGAGGGCAGCATCGGCCTGCTCAGTGCCGCCTGGAAATACGACTATACAAGAAATGTGCGATTTTCCACCTACGCCACCAAATGGATCTACCGGGGTATCATTCGGTGTCTGATGGAGCATGGCCAGGTTATCCGGATCCCTTCGGATACCACCGGACAGCTTTGGAAGATCGGACGGGTACAGAGCGAGCTGTTTCAGAAAAACGGAAAACTCCCCTCTGTGCGGGAATTGGCTGACGGCTGCGGCCTCAGCCAGGAAAAGCTGATGGAACTGCTGCTCCTGCAGCCGGAGCTGTGCTCTCTGGACGCTCCGGCCGGGGAAGAGGAGGACGATACCCTGGTGACCCTGGTGGAGGATTTTCGGGCACCGCAGCCCCATAAGGAGCTGATCCGTCACGAACTGGAAAACACCATGGATAAGCTCCTGTCCACACTGACATCCCGGCAGCGTGAAATTCTTCGGCTGCATTTCGGCATGGAGGACGGAGAATGCTATTCTCTGGAAAAAATCAGTGTCAGACTGGGCATTTCCAAGGAACGGGTGCGTCAGATCGAAAAGCGCGCAATGGAGAAGCTGCAGGCTGAGGGCGCGAACCTGGGATTGGAGGATTTTTTGGATGAATAATCTGGAATTTGAATTGGATACCGCCCCCTGGCGGAGGTATCTGGAGGGCCTGGCTGAGGGAGCCCGGATCCCCGCGGCTCAGCTGCTGAGTCTGATGGAGGATGAGGACGAGCAATCGGTGGAGGATGCACTGGAACTGTGCCGGGAGCGCTGCATTTTCCCCCGGGTGGAGAAATTGCCCAAGACCTATGGCTTCGGTGAAACCGCCCGGATTCTGCGCTCGGAGGAGCAGCTGGTGAAAAAGGGCATCCGTCCGGAAAATCTGGAGAGCGGCGATCCGCTGCGGATCTTTCTGGAGGAGGTCGCTCTGACACCCGCCTTCGGTGATAGTCAGATTTTGGCGGAGGCCTGTGCCGACGGTGATGAAGAAGCCCTTGCTCAGCTGACGAATCTGAATTTGGCACGAATTATTGAGATCGCCGGTGAGCACGTGGGTCACGGTGTTATGCTGATGGACCTGATCCAGGAGGGCTGCATGGGCCTGATGTGCTGTGTGCAGGATGCCCGGAACGGATGCTTTGAGCAGGCCTGCAACTGGTGGATCCGGTTCTTCATGGCAAGAGCTGTGATCCTGCAGGCTCATGCGTACGGCGTGGGTCAGCGGGTACGCCAGGATATGGAGGACTACCGCAGTGTGGACGAGCGGCTGCTCGGCGAGCTGGGACGGAACGCCACAGTGGCGGAAATTGCCCAGGCAATGCATATCTCCGAGGAAAACGCCCGGGGCCTGCAGAATATGGTGAGCATTGCCAGAAAGCTTCAGAAGGCGCTGCCGGAAGAAAAAGAGGAAGAAGAGCTTCCCCAGGAGGAAGACCAGGCGGTGGAGGACACTGCCTACTTCCAGACCCGTCAGCGGGTCAATGAGATGCTCTCCGGTTTGACGGAACAGGAAGCGAAAGTCATTTCTCTTCGCTTCGGCCTGGAGGGCGGATTGTCCCTGTCTCCCGAGGAGACCGGCAGAAAGCTGGGGCTGACCCCCGACGAGGTGGTAGCTGTTGAGACTGCCGCCATGACCAAAATGCGCAAACAGTAACTGCAGGGCGGGGTTATAAGCCTGCCGACGCAGCAACGATACAGAAATGAGGAAGAATTATGCCTAAGACTTATTCCATCGCCATCGACGGCCCTGCCGGTGCGGGCAAGTCCACCATCGCCAAGCGTCTGGCTGCGGAGCTGGGCTTCCGGTATGTGGATACTGGTGCCATCTACCGGACGGTTGCCTACTTTTTTGACCTGTGGGGTGTGTCTCCCAAGGATATCGACGGCATTCGCCGCTATATCGATGAGCTGAATATTGACATCGAATATGACGAAGATGGCCTGCAGCACATGATCATGAATGGAATCGACGTCACCGGCGATATCCGCACCCAGGAGATCGGACAGAAGGCCTCCCTGGTCTCTGCCCATGCCATCGTTCGGGACATGCTGCTGGACATGCAGCGGGATGTGGCAAAAAAGTATAACGTGATCATGGACGGCCGTGATATCGGCACCGTGGTACTGCCCAAGGCCAATGTGAAGATCTTCCTGACCGCCTCGGCCGAGGTCCGGGCACAGCGCCGCACCGATGAACTGATCGCCAAGGGTCAAAAGGCCAACTACGCGACCATCCTCAAGGAGATCCAGCAGCGGGACTACCAGGACACCCACCGGGAGGTTGCCCCACTGAAGATGTGCCGGGATTCCATCAAGCTGGACACATCCCAGCTGGATATTGATGGCGTCATTGCTGAAATGAAGCGGATTATCGGGGAGAAGATCCCGGTATGAGTGTCAGAATTGCCAAGAGTGCCGGCTTCTGCTTCGGTGTGAACCGGGCAGTGGAGTTGGTGGAGAAGGCTGCCGCCGAAGGCAGCAATGTGGTGACCCTGGGCCCCATCATCCACAACCGCCACGTGGTGGAGAAATTCCGGAAAATGGGCGTGGGAGTCATCGATGAACCGGAACAGGCAGTCCCCGGACAGACCGTCATCATCCGTTCCCACGGTGTCAGCCGGGATGTGGTAAGACGGCTGGAAGATCGGGGCGTGGTGATTATCGACGCCACCTGCCCCTTCGTCAAACGGATCCACAATCTGGTGAACCAGGCGGAGCAGGAGGGGCGGCTGCCGGTTATCATCGGCACCCGCAGCCACCCGGAGGTGGAGGGGATTGCCGGATGGTGCGGCCGCTGTGAAATTTTTGAAAGCCCTGAGGAGCTGGAAATCTGGCTGAATGCCGATCCGGAGCGCCGGAATGTGCCTGTGACCATGGTTTCCCAGACCACATCCACAGAAAAATTATGGTTATCCTGCGAAAAAATTGTGAAAAAGGGCTTGTGCAATGTAAAAATTAATGATACAATATGCAGAGCAACTGAATTACGGCAAAGCGAAGCAGCAAAATTGAGTGGAATCAGTCAGGCAATGGTCGTTGTCGGTGACCCGAAAAGTTCCAACACAGGGCGTCTTGCTATGATTTGCCGGGAGCACTGTGAAAAAGTCTTTCTGGTGGAAAGTTCCGCCGAGTTGCACGGGGAGGATTTTCACGGTGTAACTGATGTTGGCATCACAGCCGGTGCATCCACACCGGCGTGGATAATAAAGGAGGTCAATAAGACAATGAGCGAAATTACTAATGTTGAGGCTGTGCAGGAAGAGAGCTTTGCAGAGCTGCTCGAGCAGTCCATCAAGACTTTAAATACAGGAGATAAGGT
>JAZQEP010000051.1:0-13338 GCA_045539075.1 Faecousia sp.
CTTTGAGCCGCCCTCCCCCAGACCCCCACCCGGCCCCTGTCGAAGGATTTTTCTGTTCGCTTTTCCAAATCAATGGCTGAGCGGTGTGAGCATTGGCTGTACCTGTCATGAAAAATAACGACTACTGCCTTTCATCCGACCAGTGCCGGAAGGGGTACATAGGGGAGGGCGGCTCGAAGCCGGGGAAATATGGAAGAATATCACTGCAGATCCGATAGGCTTCGTGGTCAGCGCCTCCCCTATGCCATTTTCTTTGGTCACTTTCTTGCATGGGGGCAAGAAAGTGACACCTGCCGGCTTGATATGTAAATATATAAACAACCCCTGCCTGTGGTTTTCGCAGGCAGGGGCTTTCATGTTACTGTAAAATTTTCAGAACTTCTTCAGACCAGGCTTCCTGGTCATGGGTGCGGCAGGAATAGGTCTCGCCCATAAAATAAATGTCCAGCTCACCATACCAGAAATCAAAATGGACCTCCGCGCTTCCACTTCCATCGGCGAAGCGGATATCATCAAAGCGGAACAAAACCTCCCATTGGAAGTCATCCGGTTGTGTCCGATGGATGCGTGTGCCTCCGGGCAGGATATCCCGCAGAGTCCGGCAATAAGTCCGGTCAAAAAACAAATCGCACAATTCTTCAAATTCTTCACTGCCTGTCTTGGCAGAGAATTCTTCCATGTCCCCGGAGCCGATCCGGTAATAGCCCCGAAGCTGGGTGCATTTATCAAGGTTGAGCATGGGATAAAGCTGAGACATGGGCATGGGCCTGCTGTAGAACCACCATGCCAGAAGCAGACATACGGTAGCGGCAAGGCAGATGATCCATTTCTTCTTCATAGTATCCTCCTTTTCAATGCAGTGCGTTGCGCAGCAGTGCCAGGAGCAGCATATGGGCCGGATAGAAGCAGTAGCGGAAGTACTGGAACCAGGGGCGGCCGCAGCCCTGACGGCCGTTGTAGAGCCAGATGGGGATCAGCGCCAGCAGGGCAAAGGACTGCTGATGGAAATACCAGATGCGGCCAAGAAGCGCAAATTCATAGACCAGTCCGCCCATCAGCTCTGCATTGATCCACCACAGCAGCAGAAGCTGTCCTGCCAGACACCGCCAGTTTTTCCCCCGGAACAGATAGAAGGAGAGCACCATCAGAATGCCGTAGCCGTAGTAGTCGATCATGGTCACCGTGCCCACCAGGAAGCCAAAGACCATGGTACAGCCCCACCGCAGGAGCCTGCGCCACAGGGGCGCGGCCTTCAGCCGCTCATTCCAGTGGATCAGTCCCAATCCCAGAAGGAATGTCCACAGCACATTCTGGTGCACCGGGTTCCAGATTCGGCCGGACAACATCAAATTGAAGGGGATCTCCGATACCAGGGCAAAAATCAGCAGCCGAAGGGCGTATTTGGAGAGATTCCGGGTGTGAAAATAGCCCTCCACGGTGAGAAAGGCGTAGATAGGAAAGGCCAGACGGCCCACGCAGGTCATCCAGTCGTTCCCCGGCACCACCGTAGCCCACATATGGTCCAGCAGCATGCAGAACATAGCCAGACAGTGAAGACCGGCGGAAGTGAGTGAAAGAGATTTCTTATTCAAAGCGTTTTGTCACATCCTTCACAGAGGCCTGTAATCATCCTATAAAATGGTGGAAGAAAACCATTGAAATATACGGACTTATACAATAAAATTATAGCAAACCCAAATATAGCCGTCAAGTGAAAGGAGCATTGCATGGATAACAAAGCCTTCTGGAGAAAGCTGACGCCCCTGGTGTTCCCCATCGCCTTCCAGCAGCTGATGTCGGCGCTGGTCAGCACCTCCGATACGCTGATGATGGGACTCATCGACCAGTCCAGCCTCTCGGCCGTGTCGCTGGCCACCCAGATCACCTTCGTGGCGGGCCTCTTCGCCTTCGGCCTCACCGGCGCCGGCAGCCTGCTGGCAGCCCAGTACTGGGGCAAGGGCAGCCGGGAAGAGGTGGAGCAGGTGTTCGCGGTGATGCTGCGGCCCATGGCGTTGGTGGGAGGGCTGTTTACAGTGGCAGCTCTTGCCTGTCCGGAGCTGCTGATGCGGATCTTCACGCCGGATGTTGAACTGATCCGGCTGGGCAGCCGCTATCTGCGGGCAGTAGCTCTTTCCTATGTGCTCAACGGGATAAACCAGAGCTATCTGACCATCCTGCGCAATTCCGGCCGGGCCGGAACCGCCACGGTGATCAGCTCCACCGGCGTGGTGATCAATATTGCCCTGAATGCGCTGCTGATCTTCGGCCTGCTGGGGCTTCCTGCCCTGGGTGCCGTGGGCGCCGCCCTGGCCACTACCCTGACCCGGATCGTGGAATTTGTCTGGGTCCTCCGGGAGACCGCCCGTCCCGGCCGCATCAAGCTGAGAAAAAGCTATCTCTTCGGAAAATGCTCCCTGGCTCGGGAGTACTGGAAGCACGGCTTTATCCTCACCGCCAACAACCTGGTCTGGGGCGTGGGCATCACCATGGGCAGCGTCATCCTGGGCCGTCTGGGCTCCGACGCGGTGGCGGCAAATTCCATCGCCATGACCATGAAGAACCTGGTCAACTGCTTCTGCATGGGCCTTGCCTCCGGCGGTGCTATCCTGGTGGGTAACGAGCTGGGCGCCAACAATCTGGACCTGGCGAAGAAATACGGCGGCAAGGTGGTGCGGCTGGCGCTGATCAGCGGTGCGATCACGGCAGTGTTCCTGGTGGCGCTGACCCCGGTGATCCTGCAGCTGGCGGAGCTGTCCGCCCAGTCCCGGGAGTACCTGCGGTGGATGATCGTGATGTGCGCCGTGAACCTCATCGGCATGAGCAACAACTCCGCCATCATCTCCGGCATCTTCCCCGCCGGCGGCGATACCCGCTTCGGCTTCATCTGCGATACCATCACCCTGTGGCTCATCGTGGTGCCCCTGGGATTTTTGGGCGCCTTTGTGTGGGAGCTGCCCATCTGGGTGGTCTATATCTTCATCAACATGGACGAGTGGGTGAAGATCCCCGCGGTGTTCCACCACTACCGCAAATATAAATGGGTCCGGAATCTGACGGTGTCTCAAGAGTAAAGAAAAAGCACCCCAAAGGGGTGCTTTTTTCTTATAGATCCAGGTAATTGCAGGCTGCCATGGCGGCGATGGCGCCGTCGGCGGAGGCGGTGACCACCTGACGGATCCGCTTGCTGCGGCAGTCGCCGGCCACGAACAGGCCGGGGGTTTTGGTGGCGCAGTCCTCGGCAGAGTCAAAATAGCCCCAGGCATTCAGCTCCGCCAGAGCAGCGAAGGGACCGTTCTGGGGCTCCAGGCCCACAGCCAGGAAAGCGCCGTCACAGTCGATGGAGAAGGTTTCGCCGCTGTCCTTTTTCAGCTCCAGACCGGCAAATTTACCGTTTTCGGTTCGGTAGCCCGACACCACGGTGGAGAAATGGACCTCCACGTTCTCCCGGGCCAGCAGCGCGTCGGCCAGTTTTTTCTCGCCGGTGAAGCCGGCCAGATTCTGCACCACGGTGACCTTCCGGCAGACCTCGCTGAGCAGCAGGGCCTCCTGCAGGGCGGAGTTGCCGCCGCCCACCATAGCAGCGTCCCGTCCGGTGTAGAAAGCGCCGTCGCAGACCGCGCAGAAGGAGATGCCCTTGCCGATAAGCGCCTCTTCGCCGGTAAGGCCCAGGCGGCGGTGCTTCACACCCAGAGCCAGGATCAGACTGCGGCCCTCGAAGCGATTGCCTTCCTCGGTCTCCAGACGGAAAAGGTCGCCTGCTTTCTCGGCTTTGATGACGTTTTCCAGTTCCACATCGGCGCCCAGATTCATGGCCTGCTCCGTGAGCTTGTCGGCGAATTCCGCGCCGGAAATTTCGATGGTGCCGGGGATATTCTCCACCTTGGGAGAGTAGGCGATCTGACCGCCGAAGCCGTTTTTCTCAATGACCAGCACGGTCTTGCCCGCCCGGAGGGCGTAGATGGCGGCAGTGAGGCCCGCAGGTCCGCCGCCCACAATGAGGATGTCATACATAATAGATTCTCCTTGGAAAAGAGCCGGACTTGTGTCCGGCTCTTATGTACTTCTTACAGGGAAGCGATGTACTTCTTGATCTCGGGGACGCCGTAGTAGAGCTTATGGCTGCTTCCGTCGGTGATCACCAGAGTGGGGGCACCCTTCACTTCCAGCTGGCGGCACAGGTCCAGGTTCTCCTCAGCGATGAGCTTTTCGTAGGCAACGCCGGACTTGTTCAGAAAGGTCTCGGCCACCCGGCAGTTGGGACAGGTGACCCGGGAGATCAGAACAGCCTTGGCGTCGGCGGAGAGGGCGGGCGCGGCCTGCGCAACTTCCTCGACCTTGGTCACCACGCGCTCCACGGGAGCGGAGGAGGCAGCGATCTTGTAATTCTTCCGGTCCTTGTACTCCTGGCTCTTGCCGTCGTTCCAGTTCTGGACAGGGCGGTAGTAGCCGGTGATACGGCTGTAGACCTCGGTCTTCTGGCCGCAGATGGGGCAGGTGTACTCCTCGCCCGCGATGTAGCCGTGGTCGGCGCAGACGGAGTAGGTGGGGGACAGGGTGTAGTAGGGCAGCTCATGGTTCTCGGCGATCTTCCGGACCAGGGTGGCGGCGGACTTCCAGTCGGGCAGCTTTTCGCCCAGGAAGGCGTGGAAGACGGTGCCGGAGGTGTAGAGCGTCTGCAGCTTGTCCTGGATGGCCAGAGCCTCGAAGATGTCCTCGGTGTAGCCCACGGGCAGGTGGGAGGAGTTGGTGTAGTAGGGGGTAGCGCCCTCGTGGGCGGTGATGATCTCGGGGAACCGGGCCTTGTCGTGCTTGGCAAGACGATAGGTGGTGGACTCGGCGGGAGTGGCTTCCAGGTTATACAGGTCACCGTACAGCTCCTGGTAATCAGAAAGGCGCTCGCGCATGTGGTTCAGCACACGGACAGCGAAGCTCTGAGTCTCCTCGTGGGTCAGGTCCTTGCGGATCCAGTTGGCGTTGAGGCCGGCTTCGTTCATGCCGATGAGGCCAATGGTGGAGAAGTGGTTGTTGAAGGTGCCCAGGAAACGCTTGGTGTAGGGGTACAGGCCCTCGTCCATCAGCTTGGTCACCTGATCACGCTTGATCTTAAGGCTCCGGGCGGAGATGTCCATCAGCTTGTCCAGACGCTTAAAGAAGTCGGCTTCGTCCTTGGCCAGGTAAGCGATCCGGGGGATGTTGATGGTGACGACACCGATGGAGCCGGTGGACTCGCCGGAGCCGAAGAAGCCGCCGGACTTCTTCCGCAGCTCCCGCAGGTCCAGACGCAGGCGGCAGCACATGCTGCGGACATCGGAAGGCTCCATATCGGAGTTAATGTAGTTGGAGAAGTAGGGGGTGCCGTATTTCGCGGTCATTTCAAACAGGAGCTTATTGTTCTCGGTCTCGCTCCAGTCGAAGTCCCGGGTGATGGAGTAGGTGGGGATGGGATACTGGAAGCCGCGGCCGTTGGCGTCGCCCTCAATCATGACCTCGATGAAGGCCCGGTTGACCATATCCATTTCCTTTTTGCAGTCACCGTAGGTGAAGTCCATCTCCTTGCCGCCCACGATGGCAGGACGGTCATAGAGGTCAGCGGGGCAGGTCCAGTCCAGGGTGATGTTGCTGAAGGGAGCCTGGGTACCCCAGCGGGAGGGGGTGTTGACACCATAGATGAAGGACTCGATGCAGTGCTTGGTCTCGATATAGCTTAAGTTATCCGCCTTGACGAAGGGTGCCAGGTAGGTGTCGAAGGAGGAGAAAGCCTGGGCACCGGCCCATTCGTTCTGCATGATACCCAGGAAGTTGACCATCTGGTTGCACAGGGTTGCCAGGTGCTTGGCGGGGGCGGAGGTGATCTTGCCCACCACGCCGCCCAGGCCCTCCTGGATCAGCTGCCGCAGGCTCCAGCCGGCGCAGTAGCCGGTGAGCATGGAAAGATCGTGGATGTGGATGTCGGCGTTGCGGTGTGCGTTGGCGATCTCCTCATCGTAGATTTCGGTCAGCCAGTAGTTGGCGGTGATGGCGCCGGAGTTAGAAAGGATCAGACCGCCGACGGAGTAGGTGACGGTGGAGTTTTCCTTGACACGCCAGTCGGCCACCTTCAGATAGCCGTCCACCAGACCCTTGTAGTCCAGGATGGTGGAGGACATGGAGCGCAGCTTCTCCCGGTTCTTCCGGTAGAGGATGTAGGCCTTGGCAACGTCGGCGTAGCCGGCACGCTGCAGGACAGCTTCCACGGAGTCCTGGATGGATTCCACCTCGATGGTGTTATCCATGACCTTGCAGGCGTAGTCAGAGGTGACCTGCAGGGAGAGCATGTTGATGATGTCGGGATTGTAGGGAATCTGGGTGGCGTCGAAGGCCTTGGTGATGGCGTTGGCGATGCGGGTGATGTTAAAATCCACGGTCCGACCGTCACGTTTGGTAACTTTATACATCTTTCTTCCTCCTAAATGCCCCGGATGCGGGTGCTGGGTATGTAGGGAAGCACCGCCTGCCGGAGGGCCTCCATTTCTTCTTTGGTAAATCCGCTGACACCGGTGCCGACTAAGTCGCCGGAGTCCACGAACGCTTGCAGATAGTATTCTTTGGCGCCGCTGAGCCATTTTCCGATGGATTCCATGGCTTCCAGGGTGTGGAAGGGCTTGCAGCAGGTGGTGCGCAGCTCATATTCCACCCTTGCTTCCATGAGGATGGAAACGCTCGCCCGGACGTGGTCCAGGATCTCCCGGCCGCCGCAGGTGGGGGTGTAGAGCTCCGGCGAATTTTTGATGTCCATAGCCACCCGGTCCACCAGCTTTTCTTCAATCAGCCTGCGCAGCAGCTCAGGATTGCTTCCGTTGGTATCCAGCTTCACCAGATACCCCATCTGCTTGATCTTGCGGATGAAGTCCGGCAGATCCTTCCGCAGCGTAGGCTCGCCGCCGGTGATGCAGACCCCGTCCAGCAACCCCTTCCGCTTGGCCAGGAAGGCGAAGAACTCCTCTTCGGTCATGGCTTCCGGGGGCTGTCCCGTGACTAAGGACGCGTTGTGGCAGTAGGGGCAGCGCAGATTGCAGCCCGCCAGAAAGACCGTGCAGGCGCATTTGCCGGGATAGTCCAGCAGCGTCATCTTCTGAATTCCGTTGATGAACATAATATCCCCCTTCCCCAAAATGCCGTTCGCTACACAGTATATAGTGTCGAGGATGGAAAGTCAACTACAAAAAACACAAGATTTTGTGGTTGCAACAGTTATGTAAACACAATATATTGTAACGTTTTGTAAAAATTATCCTGTCAATAGGAAGATACCACAAATTCCGTCCAATAATTCGGGGGTGATTTGAGTAATTTCGGGAAAGGTCACAAAGATTTCCCCGTTTCTTTGTCACCTATGGAAAAGTATCTTGGTTGACGGAACATGGATGGATTTGATATACTGAATGATAGAAATTTTAGATAAGGAGAGCTTATTATGATGCCGGATATCCATTGGCTTGAGAACCCCGAAGTTTTCCGGGTAAACCGCCTGGACGCCCACTCCGACCACATCTGCTACGCCGCCCGGGAGGAGGGGGAATCCACCCTGCGCCAGAGCCTGGATGGACAGTGGCGCTTTGCCTTCAGCGAAAATCCCGCTTCCCGCCCCGCCGACTTCTGGGTTGAGGACTATGAACTGTCGGCTTTTGGCACTATTACCGTCCCCGGACATATCCAGACCCAGGGCTACGGCCAGATCCAGTACACCAACAAGCTCTATCCCTGGGACGGCCACGCGGAGCTCCGTCCGCCTCACATTGACTGGGAGCACAACTCTGTGGGCTCCTATGTCCGGGAATTTGACCTGGACGAGGGGCTGAAGGGCCGGGGTGTGCGCATTTCCTTCCAGGGTGTGGAGGCAGCCTTCTTCCTCTGGTGCAACGGCTGCTTCGTGGGCTACAGCGAGGACAGCTTCACCCCGGCGGATTTTGACCTGACTCCCTGGATCCGGGAGAAGGGCAACCGGATCTGCGTGGAGGTGTACCAGCGGTGCTCCGGCTCCTGGCTGGAGGACCAGGATTTCTTCCGGTTCTCCGGTATCTTCCGTCCCGTGTACCTCTATGCCAAGCCCATCCTGGAGGACCTGTGGATCCAGCCCACCCTCCATGAAAACTTAACTTCCGGCGATGTGCGCTTCCGGCTGAAGCTGACTGAAAACGCAAAGGTCCGGGCGAAGATCAGCCACAAACAGGAGGGCGTCCTCTTTGACGGCGATCTGGAACTGAACGCCGAGGGTGCTTACTGCTTCTCCCAGACCATCTCCTTCCCGGGTGTAAAAATCTGGGATTACGGTACACCAGAATTATACCACTGCGAACTGACTCTGGTCGGTGATGAAATCACCGAATACGTTCCCTATGACTTCGGTTTCCGCCGTTTTGTGATGGGCGGTGACCGGATCATGTATCTCAACGGCAAGCGCCTTATGATCAACGGCGTAAACCGCCATGAGTGGCACTGCCGCAAGGGTCGTGCTGTGGATGTGGCCGATATGGAAAAAGCCATGCAGACCATGCTGGCTAACAATATGAACGCCGTGCGCACCTGTCATTACCCCAACCGTACCGAGTGGTACCACATGTGCGACCAAAACGGCATCTATATGATGGACGAGACCAATCTGGAGACCCACGGCTCCTGGCAGAAGGATGCGCTGCCGGATTCCATCGAGCCCAGTTGGAATATCCCCGCCGGCATTCCCGAATGGAAGGAAAATGTACTGGACCGGGCCAAATCCATGTTCGAGCGGGATAAAAACCATGTGTCCATCCTCTTCTGGTCCTGCGGTAACGAGGCCTTCTGCGGCGAGAATATCGTGGCCATGGCGGATTACTTCCGGAGCCAGGATCCCAGCCGCCTGGTCCACTACGAAAGCGTGTATTTCACCCGGGGCGTTACCAACGGCCGGCCCACCTCTCCCCACTGGAAGCCGGAGTGGGAGCGGTCCTCCGACATGGAGTCCCGGATGTACGCCACCCCCTGGGATATCCGGGAGTATCTGGAAAATGACCCCAGCAAGCCCTATATCTCCTGCGAATATATGCACAATATGGGCAACTCCCTGGGCGGAATGGAAAGTTATGTAAACCTCGGGAAGGAGTTCCCCATGTATCAGGGCGGCTTTATCTGGGACTTCATGGACCAGGCCCTGGTGTACACCAACCCCGATGGGGAAGAGGTCCTGGGCTACGGCGGCGATTTCGGCGACCGGCAGGCGGACTACAATTTCAGCGGCAACGGCATTGTGGATGCCTACGGCAATCCCAAGCCCTGCATGCAGGAGGTCCGCTACTGGCATTCCACCGAGGCTGAGAGAGAAGCCCATGACGCGAAAAACCGCCGGATTTTGTCCACTATGGATGACCACCGGAATCATGACTACGCCATCCTGGCCCACATGGAGGCCATGGCACCCGATCTGACCGTGGTCCATGGCGACGGCAATATCGGCGTCCGGGGCTCCGGCTTTGAGATCCTCTTCTCCCATGCCCAGGCAGGCCCCGCTTCCATCCGTGCCGGCGGCGTGGAGTGGATGTGGCGTGGTCCTCGCCCTGCCTACTGGCGGGCCCCCACGGAAAATGACCTGGGCTGCGGTTTCCCGGCAAAGAGCGCGATCTGGTCCGCGGTGGAGACCCACCAGAAGTGCGTGGACCGGCAGATCATTGCCGACGGCCCCCGGCGCTTTGCCATTCGCTACACCTTCTGCGCCGATGTAATGCCGGATCTGAGGACTGATGTGACCTACAGCGTGGACTGCCTGGGCTTTGTGGATGTGACGGTACATTACCACGGTGCCCCCAATCGTCCCCAGCTGCCCCTGCTGGGCCTGCGGTTCTCCACGGCACAGCCGGTGGAGGAGACCCTCTGGGACGGTCTGGAGGGAGAGACCTACCCCGACCGCTACAAGGGCGCCCTGGCGGGACGCTTCCGGGAAGTGCCGCATGTTCCCAACTACCTGGTGCCCCAGGAGTGCGGCAACCATATGCATTCCCGCTTTGCCGCCTTCACGGTCAAGGGCCGGAAGCTGAGCCTGTATCAGCTGGATCAGCCCTTCCACTTCTCCGCCATCTCCTACACCCCCCACCAGCTGGAGCAGGCATTCCATGTGGAGGAACTGCCCCGTCACCTGCGCACCGTCATCACCGTCTGCGGTGCCATGCGCGGCGTGGGCGGCATCGACACCTGGGGCAGCGATGTGGAAAGCGCCTACCATGTGTCCGGTGACCGGGATATCACCTTCAATTTCCGCCTCTGGGCAAAATAAGTGCATAAGAAAACCGGCCTGCGGACATCCGCAGGCCGGTTTGTTCTGTTATTATCCCCGCTTGCCGAAGCGGTATTTGCTCTCCCAGTCGCCGTCAAAGAAGATGTCGCCCTTCTCGATGGGGCAGCCCTGATAGAGATCGTCCGCCAGCTCCTTCAGAACGTCCCGGCATTCCAGACACTCCAGATAGAATTCCGGCAGCGCTTCCGCGCCCAGCCGGGTACCTAAAATCGCACCTACCAGAGCGCCCACCGCAGCGCTGGCGCCGGAGTGGTTCACGGCGGTGATCAGGGCCAGGTCCAGATCATCTCCGGCGGTGAGCACCGCGTAGAGGGCGCCGGCCAGCACCTGGGGGGCGTTTTCGCAGCGCAGCCGCTCCATGGCATCCACAGGAGCAACGGTGTACTCCCGGCTCAGGGCCATGGCCTGCTTTACCAGGGCGCAGATCTGGTTGACCTGGGGGGCGTATTCCCGCTCGAACTGTTCCCGCAGAGCATCCATGGTCTGCTGCACCAGGTCGTCCATATCCGCCTTGGGATTTGCCAGCAGGGTACTGACCAGATGGGCAACCGCCGCGCCGGTGAGGAAGGCCAGGGGGCTTCCGTGGGTCAGCGCCACTGCTTCCAGTCCCAACCGGTCCGTCTCTGTTTGCTCCATATTATCCGGGTCGTGGAACAGGGCCACGCCCAGGGCAGCGCAGAGGGAGGTGGGTGTGGCCATGGGGTTGCCGGGCTCTTCCGGAGTCCGGAATTGCTTGCGCAGGATCAGCTCCTTCATCCGGGTGTCCAGGCAGTGCCGGTGGCAGATGGACTTCTCGTGAAACAGCCAGCATACGGTCTGGGTGGGACGGCCCATGATCTCCTGTGAGGAAGCCCATTCCCAGTGGCTCTGGGCGATATAGTTGATATAGGGGGACATAGTGCCCTTGTATCGGCCCAGGGTCAGACCGCGGAGCAGACCATTGGCGGTGAAGGCTGCCAGCTGGGTGTGGGAAGTGATTTCGGCATAGCCGTTGGGGGGGTTGTAGCCCAGCAGACCGGAGGGACCGTAATCCGTCCGAATCTCTTCCAGGGAGTGGCTGTTGACGGTGTAGCCCATGAGGTCACCCACGGCCGTGCCCAGCAAGCACCCCCGATAAGAGGATCGTTTCTTGGCCATACGCGGCCTCCTTTCTGATGTTAATATTATTTTTTCATTCCAATCGAAATAATATAATTATTATATCCACGGCCGTTACAAAAGGCAAGAAAAATCCCCGGTTACCGGGGATTTTATCATGTCCGTTCCTTTGTCAGCATGGGGGTCAGTTTGGGAAGACCGTAACGCTCCATGAAGCGGACGCATTTGACCAGAAACGCGAAATAGATGTTGTAGCCGGAGTCCAGAAGGGTTTCCGCGTTGGCCTGCCCCTTGGCAATGATCACATCCGCGGTTCCCAGGGCGTCTTTCGCTTCAGCTCCCAGTAACTTCAGCTCCGTACCGGGCACCAGGTTGCCGTTGTCGATCACCGGGAAGGGGATGCCTACCTGGATTGCGTCCTCCCGGGTGGCGTCGTTCAGGGCCGGGCCGCCCCGGACACAGAAGGTGATATCCATCTGTGGGTACTTTTCCGCGATGGTCTCGGCAAAGAGCCGGTCGAAGCCGATTTCTCCGGCGTTGTCCGTCAGGTAGAGCAGTTTGCCGCCTTTTTTCAGTTCCTCGCAGAGGGAGGCGTATACTTTCGTGTCCAGTTCCATTTCCAGGGCAGAAAGGAGCATCTCATCCAGCTTTTCAAAGCTCATTTCCCCATAGAGAGCGGAAAAATCGATGTAATTGCCCAAAATGGCAAATTTCAGCCCAGCCAGTACTTTATCATCCGCGGATTCGATTTTTTGCCGGATCTGCTCCATCCGCTCCAGCACGAAGGCATTGGACTGCCGCTTCTCTTCCACAAACCGGTCCGGACCCACACCGTAAAATTTGTCGAAGAGCTCTGCCGTGGCGGGGCCGTACCAGGTGGCGCCCACATCTGCCGGGGAATCCAGGTAGATCTGCATCAGATCCCGGGCAAAGGCCGTGGCCTGGGCTTCGGTTCCCAGGCCACGGGCGGTATCGATGTTCTTATTGAAATGGCAGAGCAGGCACCGGGAATCGGTGAGAATTGCCATTTAGTTGACCTTCAGCTTCACAACGACCTTGACGAAATCGTTGGGCACATCCAGGTGACGGCCGGGCATATGGGCATCCTCGGGGAAGGCCACGTAGCACACGCCTTCGTTGATGGTCAAGTACTCAAAGGAGCCTGAGTACTTGCCCACGTCCTTGGCCTCATTGAACTCGCCCTCCAGCTTGCAGTCAGCCAGGTCGGCCCAGCCCATAACTTCCTTGCCCTTGACGATGTACTGGATGTCCAGGTAGTTCCTGTGAGCCTCAGCCAGGTCTACCGGCTTGGTGCTCTGCACGGCCAGGAAGAACCGGTTGCCGTTGGACAGAGGATAGTTCTTCTTGTCCTCGTACTCGGTCAGGGCGTTGACGGCGTCAAAGGCCTCGTCAATGCCGGGCAGCAGGGATGCGTACTTCTTAATGTCTTTCCAGGCGCAAACGATCATGATAATAACTTCCTTTCTTATTGCAGGCGGAATGGTTCCGCCGGTATTACATAAAGCCGGAAATCCGCAGGGACTGTTTTACTGATTAAGTGTTGATGCAGCTTTCTTTAAACCTGCGCAAACACGGTTAAGTTTTCCCAGCGTAACGTGAATAAAGCGGGATACGACATAAATAATAGGAAGGGTCAATACAAATGCAGATAGTACAGCTGCATCATAAGTCATTTTCTGTATAAGAATAGAGAAAACCCAAGCCTGAAAACTTAACATGATAGGCCAGTGGAAGGCATATATCTCGAAGGAAATATCTCCAAGAGATACCAGGCTGGGATGAGACAACCACTTTTGGACTTTGGGCATATTCAGCAGAACATAAAGCAACAGGGCCATGCCGACGGCACGAACAGGTTCTGTATGGATGCCAAAGTACGGCTCTAGCCAGGCATGCAGCGTTGCAAAGTACATGGG
>JAZQEP010000052.1:0-30568 GCA_045539075.1 Faecousia sp.
ATTCGGTCCCAAGGGTTTGGCTGTTCGCCAATTAAAGCGGCACGCGAGCTGGGTTCAGAACGTCGTGAGACAGTTCGGTCCCTATCTGTTGCGGGCGTAGGAGATTTGAAGGGAGCTGTCCTTAGTACGAGAGGACCGGGATGGACGCACCTCTGGTGTACCAGTTGTTCTGCCAAGGGCATGGCTGGGTAGCTACGTGCGGACGAGATAAACGCTGAAAGCATCTAAGCGTGAGACTCTCCCTAAGATACGATCTCCACTGAGGCTCGACGTAGACTATGTCGTTGATAGGTCAGAGGTGGAAGCACAGCAATGTGTGCAGCTGACTGATACTAATAAGCCGAAAGCTTGACCAAAGCGCAGGCTCAGTGAAAAAACAGCCTTACCTTAAATTGTGAAGTAGTAACGATGTTCGGTTTTCAGGGTGTATCACTCCTGAATAAAGGATCTGCACCTTTAGCTCAGTTGGTAGAGCAACTGACTCTTAATCAGTGGGTCCCGGGTTCGAGTCCCTGAAGGTGCACCAAATGGCCCATTGGTCAAGTGGTTAAGACAGCGGCCTCTCACGCCGTTAACATCGGTTCGAATCCGGTATGGGTCACCAAAATCCTTAAAAAGGGGATTGACAAGCACAGTGAAGTGTGCTAGAATTTAAAAGCTGATGGTTGATTCCATTTGCCATAGTTGGTATTGATTGTCATGAGGGTCCACCTGTTCCCATTCCGAACACAGAAGTTAAGCTCATGTACGCCGACGATAGTTGCCGGGTGACTGGCCGTGAAAATAGGTAATGCCAACATAATGCCTCTTTAGCTCAGTCGGTAGAGCGACGGACTGTTAATCCGCAGGTCGTAGGTTCGAGTCCTACAAGAGGCGCCACAAAGACCAGCTTCGGCTGGTCTTTTTATTTTATTACAGAGAGGTACAGTGAGTGAACCCTTTTACCATGGAAATAGCCGGGAAGGTTTTTGGCGTTCAGCCATTGTTTCAGAGCACAATAGAATATTGTAGGCCTTACCTTACTGATCGGGAACCGGAATTCTTTATTCAGGTAACATTGGCTGATCTTTCCTATGAGCAAATGATGCTGGAACGTGAGGCAGTGGAGGAGGGGCTTAAGATTCGCAAATTCAAAGATCCTTTTCTGGAGCGTGCCAGTATACAGCGCCGTGTTGCTGACTTTCTTTTAGAACATAATACATTAATGTTTCACGGCAGCACAGTATCGGTAGATGGACAGGCTTATCTTTTTACAGCGCCTTGTGGCACCGGAAAGTCCACACACACCAGACTGTGGAGAGAATTATTTGGAGAACGGGCAATTATGGTGAATGATGATAAACCGTTTCTCCAAATCACTTCCTCCGCCGTATTTGCCTACGGTTCTCCCTGGAGTGGAAAGCACGGCCTGGCCACCAATGTGCGTGTACCATTAAAAGGAATTTGTTCTCTTCAGCGGGGAAGAGAAAATGTGATCAGCCCTGCGGAAATCAAGGATCTGATTTCTTTGCTCCGGCACCAGGCGCACACACCTGATGATGCTGAACTGCAGGTAAAAGTGAACAGCCTGGTTGATTCCTTGGCTGATATAGTCCCGCTTTGGGTAATGCGCTGCAATAAGGAATTGGATGCGGCCAGCGTTGCCTATTGTGCGATGAGCGGAAATAAGGTATAATTATTTAAAGAAATATGTTCGGCGTTTCCCCGGCTTTTCTTTATGCTTGCGATGCTGTGAAAGCTGTGCTATAGTAACTGCAGAAAAACTAAGGAGGCGCTGATATGAAATTTCAGCCAGATATGCAATATTTGCTGGAGGCTTTCCGACGTATTGTTGAGACTCCCAGTCCTGTGGGCTTTTATTCTCTTCTGAACCCTGTTCTGGAAGCGGAAGCTTCCCGTTTTGGCTTTGAAGTGACCTACGACCGCCGGGGCACTCCCTACATTGCTTTGGACGGCCAGGACAATAGTAAGACCGTGCTGATCGGCGCCCACTCGGATACGGTGGGTTATGTGATCCGCAAGATCGATGCCAACGGCATGATCCGGGTGAGAAATCTGGGCGGTATCAACTTTGGCAGCTGTGAGGGCGAGACTGTTACCGTTCACACCCGGGATGGACGCAGTTACACCGGCTTGTTTGCCTGTCAGTCCCATTCCGTCCATGTTTTCGACGATGCCAAGACCCTGGTTCGGGATGAGAATACCTGTGTGGTGATTCTGGACGAAAGGGTCAAGACCAAGGCAGATGTCAATGCCCTGGGTATCTTCAACGGCGATTTCGTTTCCGTGGAACCCCGGTGCCAGGTGACGCCCAACGGATATTTGAAGTCCCGATTCATTGATGATAAGGCAGCAATTGCCTGCTGCTTTACCATGCTGAAATATTTGCATGAGAATAACCTGAAGCCCAAGTACAGAACGCTGCTTGCCTTCCCCTATACTGAGGAAATCGGCTTCGGCGGCACCTATGTCCCCGAGGAGGTCAGTGAATATGTGGCCATCGATATCGGACTCATCGGTCCCGACTACGACGGCGACGAGTTCAAGGTCAGCATCTGCGCCAAGGATGCCGCGGCACCCTATGATGTGGATCTGACCAACCGGCTGGTTGACTACGCACGCAAGTCCGGCTGTGATTACGCTGTAGATGTGTTCTACCGTTACGGCACCGACGGCAACGCCTCTGTCCGGGCTGGCAACAATCTCCGGGCAGCAGCCTTTGGTATGGCCGTATACTGCAGCCACGGCATGGAACGGACCCACCTGACCGGCCTGGAAAATACCATGAACCTGCTGCTGGCCTACGTGCTGGACATCTGATCCGGAGGAAAAAGTATGCTGTTTGTCTATTATCCCGGATGTTCTACCTGTCAGAAGGCTAAGAAATGGCTGGATGAGCAGGGTGCTGCCTATACCGAACGGCACATCAAGGATCAGAATCCTACCTATGAAGAGCTGAGGGAATGGTATGCGCGCAGCGGTATGCCTCTGAAGAAATTCTTCAATACCAGCGGCCTTGTCTACAAGTCTATGAACTTGAAGGATAAGCTGCCCACCATGACGGAGGAGGAGCAGCTGCGGCTTCTGGCCAGCGACGGAATGCTGGTGAAGCGTCCCATCCTGGTCAAGGATGATAAGGTTTTCACCGGCTTCAAGGAAGAAAAGTGGAAGGAAATGCTTTAAGCACGAAAAGCGGGAGGAAGATGGTTCCTCCTGCTTTGTTCGCACTTGCTTTTTTTTATAAAATGGGTTACCATAGGAAAAGATAAAAATTTAGGAGGTAATCACCAATGGATGCCAAGCAGATTATGAAAATTTTCGAGGATACTGCTTATGTACGCATGGGCGGCAGCGTAGAGGAACTGAAGGCCGCGGAGTATCTGAAAAACAAATGCGCAGAGCTGGGCCTGAAGGCCGACATCGTTCCCTTTGATGTGGATATGGCTACCATCCAGGAGGCTAAGTTGCTGGTCGATGGGGAAGAGATCACCTGCAAGGGCTACTTCAATGCCGGCAATGCGGAAGTGGAAGCACCCTTCTACTATCTGCGTTCCACCGATAAATTCTCCCTCTCCCAGTGCAAGGGCAAGATTGTCATGGTGGACGGCTACATGGGCTACTGGATGTACCAGGATCTGCTGGAGAACGGTGCGGTGGGCTTCGTTACTTACGATGGCAATGCCAACTACTGCGACTGCGATATCGACCAGCGTGAGCTGCGGGCTATGGTCCACAAGGGCAATAAGATCCCCGGCGTGAATATCAACGCCAAGGACGCCATCCGCCTGGTCAAGAAGGCTGCTGCCAATGCAAAAATACTCCTGCGCCAGCATGAGTATGTGGGCCAGTCCCACAACGTGGTGCTGGATATGCCCGGTGAGATCGACGAGTACATCGCCTTCACCGCCCACTATGACACCACATCCCTGTCCCAGGGTGCCTACGACAATATGTCCGGTTCTGTGGGAATCCTGGGCATCGCGGAGCATTTTGCCCGTAACAAGCACCGCTACGGTCTGCGCTTCATCTGGTGCGGCAGCGAGGAGCGGGGCTTGCTGGGTGCAAAGGCATACTGCGCCAACGAAGAAGCCCTTAGCAACTGCGTTCTGAACATCAATCTGGACATGATCGGCTGCATCATGGGTAAATTCATCGGCTGCGCTACCGCTGAGGAGAAGCTGGTCAGCTATATCGAGTATTTCGCAGCTGAGCAGGGCTTCGGCATCATGACAAGACAGGATGTATATTCCTCTGACTCCACACCCTTTGCCGACAAGGGCATTCCCGCCGTGTCCTTCGCCCGGATCGCACCTCAGAACACTGCCACCATCCACAACAGCTACGATACGCTGGCTGTGATGAGCGGTGAGCAGATGGTTGAGGATATCAAGTTCCTGGTTGCCTTCTCCGACCGGATGGCCAATGCTGTTCGTATGCCCGTGGCCAAGGAAATGCCCGAGAATATGAAGGAAAAACTGGACCAGTACCTGGCACGGAAGCGTCCCAAGAAGTAAATCAGATCATAAGGAGGTCCGAAAGGACCTCCTTGTTCTTGTGCGATACGACAAAATGATGTTCACTTTGTGTTCACATTTTGGGGTGTTCCCTAATTGATAAAACATGCGAAGGTGGTAAAATATAAGTATCCGTGCTGGGAACAGACGGAAAATCCAGAAAAGAAAGGGAAAACTGAAATGTTTGAAAAGGTTTTTAAACTGTCTGACAACGGCACCAACGTCAAGACCGAACTGGTTGCCGGTCTGACTACTTTCATGACCATGGCTTACATCATCGCTCTGAACCCCAATCTGCTGACCAACTTCGGTGCAGAGGGCTCCCAGCTGTGGAACGGCGTGTTCATGGCCACCTGCATCGCCTCTGCCGTGGGTATGTTCTCCATGGCATTCCTGGCTAACAAGCCCTTCTGTATGGCCCCCGGTATGGGCCTGAACAGCTTCTTTGCTGTGGTGGTGGGCAATATCGTTGCCATGACCGGAATGACCTATGTGGCGTCCTTCCAGGCCGCGCTGATCATCATTCTGATCGAGGGTATCGTCTTTATCGTCCTGTCCATTTTCAATGTCCGTGAGAAAATCGTGGAGTCCATCCCCCTGGGTATCCGCCTGGGCATCAGCCCCGCTATCGGTCTGATGCTGATGAACATCGGTCTGGGCTCCAACGTGGGCATCTATGCTGAGGGCAACGGCTTCACTACCCCCTTCTTCGTCATGCGTGACTTCTTCGGTGCCCTGACCCCCAGCGTGCTGAAGACCAGCATGGGCGATGCCGGCTATGCCACCATGATCCTGACCGTGGTGACCATGTTTGTAGGCCTGTTCGCCATTGTGGCTATGGCCAAGAAGGGCATCAAGGGTGCCGTTCTGTTTGGTATGCTCATTGCCTCCGTGGTCTACTGGGCAGGCTCCTTCGCCTTCCTGCGCACCAATCCTTTCGCTTCCCTGGCTACCGCCTCCTTCCTGCCTCCCTTTGCTGATATGATGGAGACCACCTTCTTCAAGTTCAATTTCGCCGGCTTTATGGAGATCGGCTGGTTCACCGTTATCACCCTGATGGTTACCTTCTGCATCATTGACATGTTCGACACCATCGGCACCCTGGTGGGCACCGCCTCCCGTGCCAACATGGTGGACGAGGAGGGCAATATGCCCAACATGAAGGAAGCTCTGCTGTCCGATGCCATCGGCACCATGGCCGGTGCCTGCACCGGTACCTCCACCGTCACCACCTTCGTGGAGTCCGCTTCCGGCGTGGAAGCCGGCGGGCGTACCGGCCTGACAGCACTTACCTGCGGCGTGCTGTTCCTGGCCTGCATGTTCATTGCCCCCATCGCTGCCATCATCCCCGCAGCCGCTACATCCGCTGCACTGATCTATGTGGGCGTGCTGATGCTGCAGGGTCTGAAGAACGTGGACTTCGACGACATGGACCAGATGGTTCCTGTGTCCCTGATGCTCATCGGTATGCCCGTCTCCGGCTCCATCGGCCACGCTATCGGTATCGGTCTCATCAGCTACACCATTATGAAGGTCTTCGGCGGCAAGGCAAAGGATGTTTCCGTCCTGACTTACGCCATCTCCGCACTGTTCCTGGTAAAGTTCTTCCTGGCGGTGTAATTCAAATCCGAAAAACCGGGACCAAATTGGTCCCGGTTTTTTAAGCTTTGGTAAAAATAAATATAAGATGTAGACAGCCTCCCGGTTTTTCGATATAATCTAATTAGAATTAGGAGGTGGACTATGAGCATTGAGAAAAAGAGGGAATTTCTGATCAGCTGTGCCTACTGGGCGGTGATTATCGGCGCCGGCTTTCTGATCTGTGAGTATCTGGTTCCCATTTGCGTCCCGGTGATTTTGGGTATCCTGCTGGCCTGGCTGGTGGTAGGAATCACCCGGAAACTGCGGTGTCCGAACCGGTTTGTGAGGATCGGGTTATCCTTGTTGATCTACGGACTGATTGGTCTTGCGGTCGGGCTTCTCGCGGTGCGGGCGGTTTCCGGCATAACGGACCTGGTCAAGTGGCTTCCCAGATTCTATGCCATGAAGCTGGAGCCCTTCGCCATGCTGTGTTACAATTGGGCCCGGGAAACCATCGAGCTTCTGAATCCTACCCTGCTTACCGCACTGGAAAAGGTGCTGGGAAGTGTTCTGTCGGCGCTGGAGAGCCTTTTCTCCGGGATTTCGGAACTGGCGGTGAACTTGGTGTCCGGTATCGTAAAAGGTGTTCCGTCGCTGATCCTGAGTATGCTGACGATGATCTTTACTACCGTGTTTCTGGTGGCGGATTATGAGCGGATCGCAGCCTTTACATCTCAGAATCTGCCCCAGGGCGTGAAAAACCTGCTGAAGAATATCCGTATCTATCTGACGGATACCCTCTTTGTGGTGATACGATCCTATGCGGCGATCATGTTTTTGACCTTTACCGAACTGAGCATTCTGTTTGCGGTGTTTGGCATAGAAAAGCCTGTGCTCAAGGCAGCGGTGATTGCGTTGCTGGACATTTTGCCGATCCTGGGTACCGGCGGCATCATGATCCCCTGGGCGGTGACATCCCTGGTGCTTGGCTACACAGGGCTGGGTATTCAGCTGTTCATCATTTATGGCATTGTGACTGTGGTGCGCAATTATGTGGAACCTAAGATCGTGGGCGCTCAGCTGGGGCTGCATCCCATTATCACGCTGGTTGCCATGTTTGTAGGCCTGCGGCTCTTCGGTATCTGGGGCCTCTTCGGCTTCCCGGTGGGCATTTCCTTCCTGTGGAAGCAGAAGACGGAAAAGCAGCGTGAATCCCAGGAAGAAGCTGTGTAGCGAAGAATCTGTACACAAAACCTCCCCGAAGCGGCTGCTTCGGGGAGGTTTCTAAGATTATATTAAGTTTCCGCCGGACGGATTGTAATTTCCGGGACTGTGCTTTATAATTGTGTCAATCTTCAAAGAGAGGAACGGGTGATATGCAGCAGCTTTCCAACCGCCTGGGAAAAGGCCTGAACAGCTGGCAGATCAAGATGATCGCCATTGTATTCATGACCATAGACCATCTGGGGGCCTACGGATTTGAAATTCCCATCCTAGACGCAGTGAAGACAGAACTTCGGCTTCTGGGGCGCATTGCCATGCCGCTTTTCTTGTTCATCGTTACGGAGAGTGTAAAGCACACCAGCAGCAGACCCAGATTCCTCCTGCGTCTTTACCTGGGCGCTGTGTGGTCGGGACTGTTTGTTTCTGTGACAAATTTCCTGTTTCATGACTCCATCGGAATGTTTGCAAACAGCAATATCTTCTTTACCTACTTCTATGTGGCGCTGTACATCACTCTGATCGAGGAGCTCATGGCAGGTATCCGGGAAAAAACGCCGAAGCGGACCTGGCTGGGCATTGCGGGGATCGCCGGGACAGTCATTCCCCATATTCTGCTGGTGCTGCTGGACCGGGTCAATGTGATGGACTACGGGGCACCGCTGCAGGTGGCGTTCCTGTTCCAGGATGTGGTTTGCAGCTTCCTGGCAAGTCCCATCCATGTAGAGTATACGATCCTGTTTGTGATTATGGGCGTTGTGATGTACTTCGCCGGAAATAAATACGGGAAAGCTGCTGTGCTGGCTGCTTTCAGCATAGGCGGATACCTGGTATCCAAGCTTTCGTTGGTGAGGGCGTCCATGTTCTATTTCGTAGTGGGATATCCCCAGTACTACATGATCCTGGCAGTGCCCTTTATCCTGCTCTATAACGGACAAAAGGGAAGAAGCGACAAGTATTTCTTCTATCTGTACTATCCCATCCACCGCTATGTGATCTCCGTTGCGGTGTACATCTACCAGCTGATTTATGGCGGATAACAAAAAGGCGAACCGATTTCGGTTCGCCTTTTGCGTTTTTCTTACAGTTCGCAGTTGCCAACGGTTCTGGGGAAGGGCAGAACGTCGCGGATGTTGCCGATACCGGTCAGGTACATGACCATCCGCTCGAAGCCCAGGCCGAAGCCGGCGTGGCGGGCGGAGCCGTATTTGCGCAGGTCCATGTAGAAGCCGTAGTCCTCGGGGTTCATGCCCAGCTCCTCAATGCGGGCCTTCAGAATGTCGTAGTTGTCCTCACGCTGGGAGCCGCCGATGATCTCGCCGATGCCGGGAACCAGGCAGTCCATAGCGGCCACGGTCTTGCCGTCTTCGTTCAGCTTCATGTAGAAGGCCTTGATCTCCTTGGGGTAATCGGTAACGAAGACGGGACGCTTGAAGACCTCTTCGGTCAGATAGCGCTCGTGCTCGGTCTGCAGGTCGCAGCCCCAGTACACGGGGAAGTCGAACTTAGCGTTGTTCTTCTCCAGAATCTCAATGGCCTCGGTGTAGGTGACGTGGCCGAACTCGGAGTTCACCACATGGTTCAGCCGGTCCAGCAGACCCTTGTCGATGAAGGAATTGAAGAAGTTCATTTCCTCGGGAGCGTGCTCCATGACGTAGGTGATGATATACTTGATCATATCCTCAGCCAGGCGCATATCGTCGCTCAGATCAGCGAAGGCGATCTCGGGCTCGATCATCCAGAACTCGGAGGCGTGACGGGTGGTGTTGGACTTCTCAGCCCGGAAGGTGGGGCCGAAGGTGTAAATGTTGCGGAAGGCCATGGCGAAGGTCTCGCCGTTGAGCTGGCCGGAAACGGTCAGGTTGGTGGGCTTGCCGTAGAAGTCCTGGGAGAAATCGATTTTGCCGTCCTCGGTCTTGGGGATGTTGTTCAGATCCAGGGTGGTGACCTGGAACATCTCGCCGGCGCCCTCGCAGTCGGAGCCGGTGATCAGGGGAGTGTGGACGTAGACGAAGTCACGGTCCTGGAAGAACTCGTGGATGGCCATGGCGGCGAGGCTGCGGACACGGAACACAGCCTGGAAGGTGTTGGCCCGGGGGCGCAGATGGGTGATGGAGCGCAGGAACTCCATGGAGTGCTTCTTGGGCTGCAGGGGGTAATCGCCGGTGGAGGGGCCTTCCACGGTGACGGAAGAAGCCTGGATCTCGAAGGGCTGCTTGGCGCCGGGGGTCAGCTCCAGGGTGCCCTTGACGATCAGAGCAGCGCCCACATTGATCTTGGAGATCTCCTGGAAATTGGCGATAGAGTCATTATAAACAACCTGGACGGGATTGAAGTAGGTGCCGTCATTCAGGACGATGAAGCCAAACTGCTTGCTGGGGCGCTTGTTGCGGACCCACCCGCCGATCTCGATTTCCTTGCCGGCGTACTTCTCGGTGTTCTTGAACAGGTCGCGAACGGTGATCAGTTCCATGGGAATAACCTCTCTTGTAAATAAAATGTAAGGTAAGTATACGATAATTGGGGAGATTTTACAAGAGGGAATTGCAATTTTTGTGAGAAATAGTGAAGAAAGTTTTCTTTGTGATGGCAGATAGACATGGTATCATAAAGAAAAGGGGGTATGGAAATGGAAGAACGGTTTGATATGATGATTTGCCCCAATTGCGGCAAGGAAATGCAAAAGGGCATTACCCACGGTGCCCAAAGGCCTCCGCTGATCTGGTACCCGGGAAGAAGAAGGCCAACGAACCGGGAACTCGTGAAAATGCCGGATGTGGAAAAAACAGAGGACCTGTCCGCAGGTGTGCGGTTTGACACGGCGTGGGATTGGTTTGAGGAATCCTACCGTCCTGCATGGTACTGCCGGGAATGTGCGTTGCTGCTGATCGACACGAAAACAAAATTGGGAAAAGGATGAAAACAGCCCCGGCTAAGCCGGGGCTGTGATGATTTGTTCAGAAACTATGCAGCCCGGGAGTGGGAAGCAGTCCGGGGAAGAGGAGAACGAGAAAAGAGATCATGATTGTGATATACAGAATGGAATAGACAGCTGTGCCAAAGCGCTTCTGCTTCCAAATCGGTGCTTGTTGCGCGATTTTCCAGATGTATAGGAGTATAAGTCCACCGAACCCCATGTGAATGAGCTGGAACAATCTGGCGAATGTAATGTGGACATAGTTAGGCGAGAGAACACCCATGGGAAACCACAGAAACAGGTACAGGACGTATAAACAATAAAGTCCGGGATGAGACTTTGCGTTCAGATAGACGGCTCCGCAAATCATAAAAAAGATACCAAAGAGAAGCTGACTGACAAGCACGGATGCATGCGTCGCGGACAGCGCCATCAAAAGGAATATGGCTCCTGTGCAGACCAGAATTATTCCGATGATTTTCCTGGTATTTGCGGTTCTTTTTTTGCTGTAGCCAGCTGGTGTGCGGAGGCGGATATCAGATGCAGACGATTGCTGCCCCACCAGCTCGTCCAGTGAAATGCCGAAAAGCTCTGCCATTTTTATCAGTTTATCAAGCTCCGGGACTGCGTTGTTATTTTCCCATTTGCTGACAGACTGCCGGGAAACTGCCAACGCATCTGCCAGATCCCCCTGAGACATATTGTTCGCAGAGCGGAATTTGTAGATATTTTCACCGAGATTCATAATGACCCTCCTTGCTGTTCTTGGGCCCATCATAGCATTCGAGACCGAAAATGTCTACCAACCCGGCTTGAAACTTTAGCAACCAGCGGTTGCTCTGCCCATTTTAACATAAAACTGCCCCGGCTTCCACCGGGGCAGTTAATGTTGATCGTTATTTTGCTTTTTCGTTGCTCTCCCGGATGGCGTCGGCGATCTCCTTATCATTGTAGAAAAAGTAGATGCCCAACGCGCAGGCCACGAAGACGCAGGCAACCAGGGCGGTGGACTGGATACCCTCGGAAGTGGCGGCACCGGTGCCGTCAGCGCCCCGGCCCAGCAGCAGGGAACAGGCGATGACCACAATGCTCTGACAGAGCTTGTTGGCGAAATTCCGGGCGGCCAGGAACATACCGGCACGGTTTTGGCCCGTCTTGATGGAGTCATACTGGGCAAGGTCCGCAAACATGGAGGCGGGGATGATGTTGGTGATGGCGATGGGCATGGCGATGCAGAAGCCGATGACCAGGGCGAAGCCCTTGCCGCCAATGATGCTGATGACGGTCTGATAATTGTAGATGCCGAAGTACAGCAGCACATAGGTGATGCAGGCGCCCAGCAGCAGAGGCTTCTTGCCGATCTTCCGGGCCAGGATATTCACAAGAGGATAGGTGCACACGCCCACACCGATGGAGATGACGGTAACGATGGTGACCCAGATATCCGGCAGGGCCAAAAGATTCGTGATGTAGTAGACCTGGGCGGTATTGAAGAAGGTGAAGGCCACCCACATGACCAGGTATCCGATGGTGATGATGGTAAAGTTGCGGTAGGAGAAAATGGCCTTCAGAGCCTCTCTTAAGGGCTGGGAGTAGGTTTTGGGTACGATGTAATCCTGCTCCCGGATTGCCAGCGCGGGGATCATGGCGGCGATGGCGCCGCCTGCGCAGCAGATGATGAAGGGGATCCGCAGAGCCCAGATTTCACTGATACCGGCGCCCATCAACATTCCCTTAAACATGGAGGAGCAGAAAACCAGGGCGTTGGAGATGACATAGAGGAGGCTGTTCATGGTATACAGGAACACCCGGCGCTTGGGCTCGGCAACGATTTCCGCCTGCAATGCGGAGAAGGGGATGTTATAAAGGGTTGAGAAGAGGTAGTAGAGAATCAGCAGGACACCCACCCAGACTGCGTTTGCATAGCTGGTACCGTTTACCGGCGGGAAGAAGATCATCAGACAGCACAGGCCATAGGGAATGGCGGCAATGCGCATGAAGGGAATTCTTCTGCCCAGTTTATGTTTGCAGTTATCCGTCAGATTGGCGACCCAGGGGTCCGTGACGGCATCCACGATGGTTCCCAGGCCCCGAATGATGGCCATGACCAGGGCGGCATTCAGAAAAAACTGGGGAAGCGTGGTGTTTGCGTTGGTGGGGATGAAGAAGGTCAGAAGGTAGGTGGTCACGATACCATTGATCATGCCCCGGGCAAAATCGCCCATGCACAGGGCAATGATCTTACCGTTAGATAACTGTTTCATGTCCGATACTCCTTAGAAATCTTTGATTGCCAGGAATTTTTCCCGCATCAGGCGCTTAAATTTCTCCGGCTCCTCGCCCAGAGGGCCATGGGCGGAGTTTTCAAACCAGACAAGATCCTTGTCCGGGGCAACGATGGAGTCGTAGTATGCCTGCACCAGGGAGGAGGGGGTGTTGTTGTCCAGCCTGCCCTGGAAGATATAGTAGGGCATTTTAAATGGACCGCAATCCCGGATAAAATCGTAGTGGACGATGGTGGGCCACATTTTGGAAAGACAGAGCTTGTAGCCCTTGGCGGTGCCGATTTTGTCGCCGATGCTCAGTTCGGGGGACTTGAGAATGGGGATGACCGTGCCGGTGAAGTAGCTGCCGCCCTTGGTGGAGTGGCCGCCGTATTTCTTCATGATCCGACGCTGTGTCATAAGTCCCTCAAACACCGGCTTGTACTGGCCATCCACAGGAGGTCCGATTTTTTCCAGTTCGGCAATATCCTCGGCGCAGTTTGCCTCCTTTGCCTTTTCCAGTGCGAAGGCATAGGATACGTTCTCGTTTTCAATGCCGTTGACCACCTGGCCGTAGCCGATGTAACCGGCCACCTTGTCCGGGTACTTCTGACAAACGAGGGTGCCCAGCTCAGTGCCCCAGCTGCCGCCAAGGAGGAAGATCTTCTTCTTGTGCAGCTTCAGACACAGATAATCCAGCAGCTTTCCACAGTCGGAGATCAGCTGTTCCAGGGTCAGGGTCTCCGGGTCGCAGCCGAAATAGCTGCCGCCGGTGCCCCGCTGGTCCCAGGCTACGATGGTGAAATCGTCCAGAAGGTCCATGTGGGCTACCGCCATACCGTGGCGGTTGGGGATACCGGGACCGCCGTGGAGGAAGAGAACTACAGGGTTTTCCTGCTTTGTGCCCCAGATGTGGATGGTCTGCTTCAGTCCATTTATGACGATTCGTTCTTTTAGATCGATGGGATATTTCATGAAATCGCCTCCTTTGCCATCATTATACAGGATATATGACCAAAAGAAAACCTCCAATTCAAAAGAATTGGAGGTTTTTCGTTACTTGTAGGATGCCACGCTCTTGCGGACCAGGGCCCGGTGGAGACGGGCTTCGGCAAGCTTCAGATCGGTTGCGGAAGCTTCCTTGTTATTGAGAACCTTCTCGGCACGCTCCAGGGAAAGCTGGGCACGTGCTTCGTCAATAGATTCAGCCCACTCAAAGGTGGTAGGAACCAGGCTCACCTCACCGTTCTGCACGGAGAGCATACCGCCAATGCAGGCGGCATAGCGGCGGTTGCCTGCGGCATCCACCACCGTGGCACGGCCCATACCCAAGGGCGCCACACAGTTAATGTGTCGGGCCAGAATGGCCATATCGCCGTTGGTGGTGCGGACAATGATCTTTTCAGCTTCGCCGTCAAAGATCAGACCGTCAGGGGTGACGATTTTCAGAGGGAAAGAACTCACTTGCCCTCACCGCCCTTGAACTTGGCTACGACCTCGTCGATGGAGCCGGCGAACAGGAAGAAGGACTCGGGAATGTCGTCGTGCTTGCCCTCGATGATCTCCTTGAAGGAGCGGATGGTCTCCTTCAGAGGCACGTATTTGCCCTGGTAGCCGGTGAACTGCTCAGCCACATGGAAGGGCTGGCTGAGGAAACGCTGGACCTTACGGGCCCGGTTAACAGTCAGCTTGTCCTCTTCGCTCAGTTCGTCCATACCCATGATGGCGATGATATCCTGCAGTTCCTTGTAGCGCTGCAGAATATTCTGGACGGCACGGGCGGTCTCGTAGTGCTCAACACCCAGAATCTCGGGAGAGAGGATACGGGAGGTGGAGTCCAGGGGGTCAACGGCGGGATAGATACCCAGGGATGCGATACCACGGTCCAGAACGGTGGTGGCGTCCAGGTGGGCGAAGGTAGTGGCGGGAGCGGGGTCAGTCAGGTCGTCAGCAGGGACGTAAACAGCCTGAACAGAGGTGATGGAGCCGTTCTTGGTGGAGGTGATACGCTCCTGCAAGGCACCCATTTCGGTGGCCAGAGTGGGCTGGTAACCGACGGCGGAGGGCATACGGCCCAGCAGTGCGGAAACCTCGGAACCGGCCTGGGTGAAACGGAAGATGTTGTCGATAAACAGCAGCACGTCCTGATGCTTCACATCACGGAAATACTCTGCCATGGTCAGACCGGAAAGGCCGACACGCATACGGGCTCCGGGGGGCTCATTCATCTGACCGAAGACCATGGCGGTCTTGGAGATAACACCAGACTCGGTCATTTCGTTATAGAGGTCGTTACCCTCACGGGTACGCTCGCCGACGCCGGTGAAGACGGAGTAGCCGTTGTGGGCGGTGGCGATGTTGTAGATCAGCTCCTGGATCAGAACGGTCTTGCCGACGCCTGCGCCGCCGAACAGACCGATCTTACCGCCCTTGGCGTAGGGGCAGATCAGGTCGATGACCTTGATGCCGGTCTCCAGAATCTCGGTAGCGGGCTGCTGCTCCTCGTAGGAGGGGGCGGGACGATGAATGGGCCACTTCTCAGCGGTCTCAGCAGCGGGCTTATTGTCGATGGGCTGACCCAGCAGGTTGAACACGCGGCCCAGGCACTCTTCGCCAACGGGGACGGAGATGGGGGCGCCGGTATCTACAGCTTCTGCGCCGCGCTGCAGACCGTCGGTGGAGGACATAGCGATGCAGCGAACCACATTGTCACCGATGTGCTGTGCAACCTCAGCAACGATGATATTGTCGCCGCTCTTGACCTCGATGGCGCTGTTCAGCAGAGGCAGATGCTCATCGGAGTAGCGGATATCAAGAACAGGACCCATAACCTGGATCACAGTTCCGGTAGTTTTGGACATGGGTATTTCAACTCCTTGTGTAACTATTTTCACAGGGGAATCTCTTAAGAACCAGCGACGATCTCGGTGATCTCCTGGGTGATGGCGGCCTGACGGGCCCGGTTGAATTTCAGGCTCAGGTCGGCGATCATTTCATCGGCATTGGACGTAGCTGCGTCCATGGCGGTGCGGCGGGCTGCCTGCTCGGCGGCGCGGCTCTCGCACAGGGCGCCATAGAGGATACCACCCAGGTACTCGGGTACGATGGAAGAGAAGACCTCTTCGGGGCCGGGCTCATAGATAGTATCGCAGCGGCGCGGGCTTCCCTCAGCATCGTCCTTGGGCTGCTCGAGCTGCAGGGGAAGCAGCTTCTTGTCCGCAGGAACCTGAGAAAGGACGGAGACAAAATTGGTGTAGGCAATGTGCACTTCATCAAATTCGCCGGCCAGGAAAGCTTTGCTCAGATTCTTGGCGATGGAGAAGCAGTCGCCGATGCCGACATCGGCAGCAACAGCGTAGCTCTCGGTGAAGGCGGGGACCTTGCGGCTGCGGAAGAATTCCACAGCCTTTTTGCCGATGGGCAGCACAATAGCGTCCTTACCCTTCATTTCGGCTTCCACCATCTTGAGAATATTGCTGTTGTAGCCGCCGGCAAGACCACGGTCACCGGCAATGACGATATACATGACCTTGTTGACGGAACGCTCCTTCAGGTAAGGAGAGGAGAAGTCCCGGTTGTTCTCCAGAATGTCGTTGATCGTGGAGGACAAAACTTGAAAATAGGGTCGGGAGGCAAGAACCTGGGCCTGAGCACGGCGGAGCTTGGAAGACGCGACCATTTCCATTGCCTTGGTGATCTGTCGGGTGGACTCCATGCTTCGGATGCGATTCTTGATCTCCTTCGTGGAAACGCCAGCCATTTAAGCGCCTCCTTCCTTACACAGCGGCGGTAAACTCAGCCACCAGTTCCTCGATTGCGGCCTTCAGAGCATCCTCGGTGTCCTTCTCCAGCTTGCCGCTGGTGCGGATGGCCTCCAGAACGGCGTAGTGACGGCCGTCCATATGCTCCTGCAGACGCTTTTCGAATTCGGGAATCATGTCAACCTGGATGCCTGCCAGATAGCCGTGGGTGACGGCGTAGATGATACAAACCTGGTGGGCAACCTCAACGGGGGCATTGTTCTTCTGCTTCAGAACGGCCACGATACGCTCACCCAGAGCCAGTCGGCTCTTGGTATCGGCATCCAGGTCGGAGCCGAACTGAGCGAAGCTCTGCAGCTCGCGATACTGGGAGTACAGCAGCTTCAAAGAGCCTGCGACCTTCTTCATAGCCTTGATCTGGGCGTCACCACCGACACGGGAGACGGAGATACCGGGGTTCACGGCGGGCATAACGCCGGAGTTGAACAGCTCGGTCTCCAGGAAGATCTGACCGTCGGTGATGGAGATGACGTTGGTGGGAATGTAGGCGGAAACGTCACCGGCCTGGGTCTCGATGATAGGCAGCGCGGTCAGGGAGCCACCACCCAGCTCGGGAGACAGCTGTGCAGCGCGCTCCAGCAGACGGGAGTGCAGGTAGAAGACGTCGCCGGGGTAGGCTTCACGTCCGGGGGGACGGCGGATCAGAAGGGAGATGGCACGATAGGCAACAGCGTGCTTGGAAAGATCGTCATAGATGACCAGCACGTCCTTGCCCTGGTGCATGAAATGCTCACCCATGGAGCAGCCGGCGTAGGGGGCGATGAACTGCATGGGCGCCAGCTCGGAAGCGGTGGCGGAGACCACGATGGTGTAGTCCATAGCGCCGCCCACAGTCAGATTTTCCACCAGCTGTGCGACAGTGGAGCGCTTCTGGCCGATGGCAACGTAGATACAGATACAATTCTTGCCCTTCTGGTTCAGAATGGTATCGGTGGCGATGGTGGTCTTGCCGGTCTGGCGGTCGCCGATGATCAGCTCACGCTGGCCGCGGCCGATGGGGATCATGGAGTCGATAGCCTTGATACCGGTCTGCAGGGGGCGGGACACGTGCTGACGCTCGATGATGCCGGGAGCGGGCATTTCGATGGCACGGTAGCCTTCTGCTTCGATGGGGCCGGCGCCGTCGATGGGCTCACCCAGAGCGTTGACGACACGGCCGATGAGGCCCTGGCCTACGGGAACGGACACGACACGGCCGGTACGCTTGACGGTGTCGCCCTCCTTGATACCCGCGTCGGAGCCAAGGATAACGATGGAGACAGTGTCCTCCTCCAGGTTCTGGGCCATGCCGTAGGAGCCATCGGGGAATTCCACCAGCTCGCCTGCCATGCACTTTTCCAGACCGGAGGCCTTCGCGATGCCGTCGCCAACCAGAATGACGACGCCGGTCTCGCTGACTTCCATCTTATTTTCGTAGTTCTTGATCTGACTGCGAATGATTTTGGTTATTTCTTCGGGTCTTAATTCCATACTTTCCCTGCTTTCTTGCATTAGAGTACGGTGTTCTTGAGCATATTTCTGACCGCGTCCATACGATGGGCCACGGTGTCGTCCACACGCTTACCGTCATAGTCCAGGCGCATGCCGCCCAGAACATTGGGATCCAACTTACTCACAAGCTCAATGCGCTTGCCGGTGATGGTCTGCAGCTTCTTGGTCAGAGCCTCGGTTTGGATGTCCGTCATGGGGACTGCGGTGACCGCAGTGACGGGCAGGATGCCGTTATCCTGATTATAGTGCTCACGATAGGCCTTCACGCAGTCGGGGAAATGACGCATATAGCCCTTTTCGGTGAGAATCTTCAGAAAGTTCAGTACATAAGGCTCGATTTTGCCCCGGAAGCTGTCGTCAAGAATCTGGCAGCGCTCAGCCTTGGGCAGATTGGGTGCGCCCAGCAGCCGGACAAAGTCCGGTTCCGCGGCAAAGCAGCTGTCCAAAGTCTTCAGCTGCTGTAAGATGGCCTGGGAAAGGCCTTCCTCACGGGCGAGAGTGTACAGTGCCTCGCCGTACACGCTTCCTACGCCGGTCATACGTTATCACCCAGTCCAGCGATGAAGCTGTCCACCAGGGAAGACTGGTCGGCTGCGTTCAGTTCGCGGCCCACCACCTTGCCGGCAATGGCCAGCGCCATTTCGGAAATTTCGTTCTTGGCATCGTTGACAGCCTTCTTCTTTTCCTGGGCGATGTCGGCTTCTGCCTTCTGCTTGATCTGCACAGCGGTACGCTGAGCGTCCTGGATGATCTCCTCACCGCGGGCGGTAGCGGTCTGCTGGGCGCTGACGAGCAGTGCATCTGCCTTTGCCTTGGACTGGCGCATGTTCTCCTCGTAGGTAGCTTTGATGGTCATGGCCTCGGCCTTGGCACTCTGAGCGTCAGTGATTTCCTTGTCGGCAGCTGCACGGCGCTGATCCAGAATATCCAGAACCTTGTTCCAGAAAAGCTTCTTGAAAACGAAGAGCGTAATGAATAAGTTGCAGATCTGAGCAATCAGGGTTACGGGATTGACCGCCACGAGGGACTGATAAAATGTCTCCACTGATTGGCCTCCTTCCGTATTATTTTATTAATAAATGTGAACTTTACGGAAATTAGCCCAGGTAGTTCATGAACATGCCGGGGGCAGCGAAGATCAGCAGCAGGCCGGTGACGAAGCCGTAAATACCGGTGGTCTCGGACAGTGCGATACCCAGAATCATGGAGCTGGTAACGTCGCTCTTGCACTCGGGGTTGCGGCCGATGACTTCACAGGCACGGGCAGCACAGTTACCTTCGCCGATACCAGGGCCGATACCTGCGATCAGAGCCAGACCTGCGCCGATGGCACAACCTGCCAGAGCAATGCCTTTAGCCAAAATTTCCATACTATTTTTCCTCCTAAAATTGATTTACATGTTTATTCAAATGGCTGTTTTTGGCGTTAGTCGCCGGCAGCCTGTTTGATGAAGAGAGTGGTCAGGGTGCAGAAGATGAAGGCCTGGATGCAGCCGCCGAACCAGTCGAAGTACAGGCTGGGGATGGCGGGGATGCCCACGGTCAGCCAGGGGAAGGTGGCACCCAGGTTGGTGATGACACCCAGCACGCCCAGAACGGCAGCGATGATGCCGATGATGAGGGGCAGCTTCTTTCCGGTCTTTCTTCCCAGGATGATCAGGGCAGCGCCGACTGCGGCCACGACCAGTCCCACATACAGGGAAGAACCCAGAATGCCGAAGAGGGCATTGTTTGCGGCTACCAGCGCTGCATAGACCAGCGCGCTGATAACGGTGCCGGAGAGAATATTGCCGAAATGACGGCAGGCCATGGAAATGGGAGTGAAGCACTCGGACATGATGTTGATGGGCAGCAGGATGGGAATGGGGTCCAGGAAGCCCTTCAGATAAGAACCGATGCCGGAGGCTTTGATCTTATGGTAGGTGATCAGCACGAAAACCACCAGACCCCAGGCCAGCTCCGTCATCAGGTCGGCAGTGGGACTCCAGATGCCCAGCAGACTGATCAGGTTGGAGATGACGGAGGTGACGAAAATCGTACCCACCAGAGGAATGTAGCGGTCAAATTCGGTGCCCATATTGCCCCGGACGAAATTCACCAGAGCGGTATAGACCATTTCAGCCACAGCCTGCTTCCGGGAGATGCCGGTGACCTTCAGGCCGGAGCCCAGCCAGATGCACAGGGCGGAGATGATTGCCATTACCAGCCAGGATACAGTCAGGGTCTGGGTGATGGCGACTTCGCCGAGCAGGGGCAGATCGATATAGCCCAGGATTCTTGCGCCTTGGATTGATACTTCCATAGATTATTCACCTCATAAACATGATGGATGGTTACACTTCAAAGCTTTCCAGCCGGTCCTCCGGCTCTTCGTCGGAGACAACGGGGGCGGCGGTGCCTTCGCTGGGGGGCATGAGCTTGCCCTTGTACTGCAAATAGAAGATCACCACATTGGGAAACAGAATGGGGGCCGCACCGGCCACAAAATGAATCTGAGGCACGGCAAAGCAGGCAACCACCCAGGCGGCCTGAAGAATCAGGCGGATGTTGTAGCTGCGCTGGAAGCGCTGCTTCATTTTGCGCTTGTTTTCGATTTCCACAGCGCTCTGTACCGTCAGACACAGAATGGCGAAATTGACCACGGCGATCACGCTGCCGCAGGCAGCGCCCAGCAGGATCCTGCCGAACTGAAAACTGCCGATGCCGAACTGGCTCAGCAGAAACAGTGCCGGGATCATAATTGCATCGCAAACCAGCGTGCCCAGGGCGATGCGGCGGATTTCTTTTTTGGATGCGCTTTGTAATTTCATGGGGATATTCCTTTTCCTTAGTTATGGTCGTTGAAAGCAATCGGGGGCTCTTTGCGGCCGCTGGCTTCTTCTGCGGCTTTGCACAGGGAGCGCAGGCAGGATTTGGCGGTGCTGACAGAGGTTGCTATCCCCAGAATACCCAGCACAATGACAATCCAAACACCCAGATTGAAGCGGTTTTGAAGCCATACCCCAAGAATCAGAAAAAGGCAGGCAGGAAAAATCACGGAAACACCAAATTGTGTTACCCAAAGCAGCAAATTCAATAGCTTCATGCATGGCCTCCGCGGCGAAAATGGGAAACAGAAATCTTTACAACAAAACCCATTATAACGGATATAAGATGGATAATCAAGACAAATTTATTAACAATTTGGAATCTCTCTTTTTGGAGGAGATAACAACACAGTTGCCGGAGCAGAAAAAGGCTTTTCATTTCGGAAGAAATGTAGTAAAATAAAATGCAAAGGGACCAAATTTGCCTGCACGCCATATACTGCCGGTGAGGTGGTGTGTATGGCATGGTATATAGTTCTGGGGGCGTTGGCTGCGTTCGGCGGTTA
Source organism: Faecousia sp. (assembly GCA_045539075.1). Lineage (GTDB taxonomy): Bacteria > Bacillota > Clostridia > Oscillospirales > Oscillospiraceae > Faecousia. Next base: position 21,183 of record JAZQEP010000052.1, read on the forward strand.
TTGTGCCCTTTGGGTGGCTGCCGGATGGCTTCTGCCGCCGGCGGAGGGTGCTGTGCTGGTTATTTCGGGTGAACCGGAGGAAGGATTGTACCTGCGCGTCAGGTGGCTGCAGCGCATGGGCTTTTTAAGATGTCCTTTGCTGGCAGTGGGAAAGAAAGCGGCTAAGGACCGGAAAAGAGAAGGAATAGAATACTGCAGTCCGGAGCAGCTGTCTGCCCGGCTGGAACAGGAGCGGAAATACGTTGATGGAACAGGAAATGGAAATCCTGCAGGGCGTGATCAGCGCCGTGGTATTTGAGAATTATGAAAATGGCTACGCCGTGCTGCGGCTGAATGTGGGCGGCGGGCAGATGGTCACTGTTGTGGGAACCATTCCGCTTCCCGCTGTGGGTGAGCGGCTCATGGTCACGGGTAAATGGAGCAATCATAGCAGCTACGGCCGCCAGTTTGAGGCGGAATTTCTGGAGCGGATGATGCCCCAGACCGCAATGGAGATCATGAGCTACTTAAGCAGCCGGGTGATCAAGGGCATCGGTCCGAAAATGGCCGCCCGGATCGTGGAGCATTTCGGAGAAGAGACCCTGCTCATTATGGAGCGGGAGCCGGTGCGGCTGGCAGAGGTGCCCGGTATCTCCCGGGATAAAGCAAATGTCATCGGCGAGGAGTTTAAGCTTCAGGTGGGTATGCGGCAGCTGATGGAGTTTTTTGCCCTGCATCATTTGCCTGCTGAGCTGGCGGTGCGTACTTATAAATTGTACGGTGACAGCACGATTGAGCTGTTATACGACGATCCGTACCTGCTGATGGACGAGGGGCTGGAAGCCCCCTTCGGGGCTGTGGACCGGTTTGCCATTGAACTGGGCGTTGCCGGGGATGATCCCCGCCGGGTGGAGGCCGGTATCCTCTTTGAACTGAATTATAACCTGCTGGCAGGACACAGCTTCCTGCCGGAGGATAAACTGACCGCCGCCACTGCCCAGCTGCTCAGCGTGGAGCCGGAAGCCGTTGCCCAGGGCCTGAGCCGTCTTCTGGAGGCTGACCGACTGGTGCGGGACGCTCTGGCGGGTATCACGGTGTGCTATCTGCCCCGGCTTTACGAGGCGGAGACGTATTGCTGCGAAACGCTGCTGAATTTTGCGAAGAATACGTTCCCGGAGCCTTCCGGACTGGACAGAATGATCCGCCGGGTGGAGAAGGAAAGCGGCATCCAGTATTCCGGGGAACAGCGCCAGGCCATCCGCCAGGCGGCTGCCTCCGGCCTTCTGATCATCACCGGCGGCCCCGGTACCGGTAAGACTACCATATTAAATGGAATTCTGGAGCTTCTGGGCCAGATGCAGCTGCGCTGCCTGCTGGCAGCCCCTACCGGCCGCGCTGCCAAGCGCCTTACCGAAGTGACCGGGGAGGACGCCTCCACCATCCATCGGCTGCTGGAAGCCAGCATCGATCCAGCCACGGGAAAGATGGTTTTCGTCCGGGACGAGGACAATCCTTTGAAGGCCGATGCCGTTATTGTGGACGAGATGTCCATGGTGGATGTGGAGCTGCTGCACAGCCTGCTCCAGGCAGTGCCCCATGGAAAGCGGCTGATTCTGGTGGGCGACCCTGACCAGCTGCCTCCGGTAGGGCCGGGCTTTCCTTTCAGCGATATGCTGCGCAGCGGTACGCTTCCGGCCGTGCGCCTGACGGAGATTTTCAGGCAGGCCCAGGAAAGCCTCATCGTCATGAATGCCCACCGGGTCAACCGGGGCGAGATGCCGGACCTGAAAAATGTAAAGAGCGATTTCTTCTTCATGCGTCGCCAGAATGAGGAGGGGGTTGCTCAGCTGATCCGGGACCTGTGTACCACCCGGCTGCCGAAAAATATGGGAATTCCCTCCGATCAGATCCAGGTGCTTTCACCCACCCGGAAGGGCGGTGTGGGCACCGGGAGCTTAAACCGGATGCTCCAGGCGGCCCTGAACCCGGCTGCCCCGGACAAGAAGGAGCGCCAGTTCGGCGACTACATCTTCCGGGAAGGCGACCGGGTCATGCAGATCCGCAACAATTATGATATTATGTGGAAAAAGTGCGACGGCAGCGCTGTGGGCACCGGCATTTTCAACGGTGACGTTGGCATCATTACCTCCCTGGAACCGGCAACGGAAACCATGACGGTCACCTTCGATGACCGGGAGGCGGAGTACGATTTTACACAGCTGAATGAATTGGAGCCTGCCTACGCCATGACGGTTCATAAGAGCCAGGGCAGTGAATACCGCTGCGTGATCCTCACCGCCTGGAACGGCTCGCCCTATCTTCTCAGCCGCAGCATCCTCTATACTGCCATTACCCGGGCCCGGGAACTGCTGATCATCGTGGGCAGGGAAGAGACCGTAGGGGTCATGGTGGAAAACGCCAAGAAAAACCGCCGCTATTCGGGCCTGAAACTGCGGCTCCAGGGGAAAGTGCAATGAGCATCTACTATAGAATTATGGATCTTCTCTTTCCGGCCAAGTGCGTGCTCTGCGGAAAAGTGCTGGAAAAAGACGAAACAGACCTGTGCCGGACCTGCCGTGTGGAGGCTCCGGAGTACCCGGAAAATAAAAGAAAGCTTCAATTTCTTGACAGTTTCACCGCAGTCTGGTACTATGAAGGGAACGTAAGAAAAAGTTTATTGCGTTATAAGTTCTACGGTGCCCGGAAGAATGCCGAAAGCTACGGGCCTCTTCTTGCCATGAAGCTGCTGCGCTCCCACCCGGAGGGCTTTGATACACTGACCTGGGTGCCGGTGAGCCGCTTGAGGAAGCTGCGCCGGGGCTATGACCAGGTGGAGCTTTTGGCAAATGCCGTGGGGCGCGAGCTGGGGATTCCCCCGGTTCCCCTGGTAAGAAAAATTCGTCATAACCGCCCCCAGGCCCGGATTACCGGCGCTGCCCAGCGGCGGGCCAACGTGCTGGGTGCCTACCGGATGGTGGATACGGACGTATCGGGAAAGCGCATCCTTCTTTTGGATGACATCCTGACCACCGGTGCCACTGCCGGAGAGGTTGCAAGAGTCCTGCTGACCGCCGGGGCGAAGGAAGTACATTGCGCCGCAGTTGCGGCGGCACGAAAGTAAAGGTGTAATATGTCTCTGTTCAATAATATGTTTTCTAATGACCTGGGTGTGGACCTGGGTACAGCCAATGTGCTGATCTATGCTGACGGCAAGGGCCTGGTGGTCCGGGAACCCTCCGTTGTGGCGGTGGACAAGAATACCGGCAAGATCCTGCAGGTGGGCGCTGCCGCCCGGAATATGCTGGGCCGTACCCCCGGCAACGTGGTGGCCATGCATCCTCTGAAGGACGGCATCGTCTCCGACCACGAAATGACCGTCCGAATGCTGCAGGAAATGTTCAAGACTGCCACCAAGGCTTCCTGGTTTACCCCTAAGCCCCGTGTGGTCATCTCTGTTCCCTCCGGCGTCAGCGAAGTGGAAGAGCGCAGCGTTATCAACGCCGCCATCGAAGCCGGCGCACGTCGTGTGTTCCTGATCGAAGAGCCCCTGGCCGCAGGCCTGGGTGCAGGCCTGGATATTCGCGGTGCCAGCGGCCACCTGGTGGTGGACATCGGCGGCGGTACCACGGACATCGCCGTGCTGAGCATGAACGGCGTTGCCGTGTCCTCTTCTTTGAAGGTTGCCGGCAACTATTTTGACGAAATGATTGCCCGGTATGTCCGCCGTCAGCACGGCGTGGTCATCGGCCAGGTCACGGCTGAGTCCATCAAGATTCAGATCGGCCAGGTCTATCCCCGGGACGAGGAGCGCAGCATGAACGTCAAGGGCCGTGACTTCAAGACCGGTATGCCCAAGATGGTCACCCTGACCTCCACGGAGATTTACGAAGTTCTGCGCCGTCCCGCCCGTATGATCGCCGACGAGGTGCTGTCCGTTCTGGAACAGACCAGCCCGGAGCTTGTGTCCGACATTTCCGAAAACGGCATCACCCTCACCGGCGGCTGCTGCCAGATCTGGGGCATGGATATGCTGCTGGCAGAGCGCACCGGCATCGCCTGCGTGCTGGCAGATGACCCGGATTCCTGCACGGCCTACGGCTGCGGCAAGAGCCTTGCCTGGATCAACCACATGCAGGAGGGCCCCATCAACATTGCCCGTAAGCGCGCCATGCGCGGATGATATGCAAAAAAATTACCTCCGAAGGTACATCCTTCGGAGGTTTTTTCTGTACATAACGTGCTAAAACAGCAGGAAAAGCCAATAAATCAATCCATAAACCACACTCGCTGCTAATCCATATACGATCACCGGGCCGGCGATGGTGAACATTTTGGCCCCCAGGCCCAGAATGAAACCTTCTGCTGGTGTCAAGTTAGGACCCATATATTCGTGTTCTATTAGGACTAAATTTTATAAATTTGGTGTCAATTTAGTACGAATTTTGCTTTTTCTCCACGCAAACAACTTCTTTTGCTTCTATCAGTTAGAACCCATCACTTCGTGTTCTGTTAGGGAGCTTTTTCGGTTTACACTAATTTCTGAGGAGCTGATATACCCCCAATTATAGCAATAAAACCGTGTCTTTCAGTTCTTTTCTTGCGGTTCGATTCTTTGTTTCCAATTCTGCTGCATAACCCAAGAGGAGAATGCATACCGGGATGATATTCTCCGGCATGGGAAAAGCGTCAAGAATATCCTGTGTTCGATAACCACGAACCCAGAGAGTACCAAGCCCCAGTTCCGTTGCCTGCAGCATCATCATGGTTGTTACGATATCTGCGTCCATGGGACCGGCATCGTAATCATCCCCGAAACGGTTTGCTTTCCAGCTGATATTTTTGTCGTAACAGATCAGCATAGCCATAGGCGCATTGTAGGCCATTCGGGTAACGCTGCGCAGCTTTGCCATTGCTTCCGTGCTTTTCAGAACAAAAATCTTCTGAGGCTGATAATTGACCGCAGTAGGTGCCAACCGACCTGCTTCCAATATCTTCAGAAGCTTTTCTTCTTCCACAGGTCTGTCAGAGTAATTTCTGACAGAGTATCTCTTTCGGGCCAACTCCAGAAAATCCATAATTTCATTCCTCACTTTGTGCTGCACGAATCCGGTTCACCAGATTCACACCGGCATTGTAGGCATTCTGAAGGTCAACGGGGAACTGCACTTTGTATCGCTGTTTCTTTTCCTCATTAGCTCCATAGTTCCGGAAACCGTCGTGGAAGGCATCGCTGTCGCAATACTGATAGGTGTTGAAGGAATACACACATTCCGGTGCCTGACGGAATGTGGATTCCAGGAACCGCTTAGATGTAGAGAGTGCACCCTCAAAATTGAACATTTTTTTCTGCTCTTCATTGGCATTCATGGTATACACGAAGGTGGTAGGGATTACTTTATCAGAATCACCGGGATACATCAGCCGCTCCAGGAAGGCACGCATCTGAGCGGTGATATCGAAGAAGTAAATGGGAGAACCAAACACCAGACCATCCGCATGGAAAGCGCCGTCCAGCATCTCGTACAGGCAATCCTTTACCTGGCAGCGCAGACGGTTACGGTTTTCCTTGCGCTGGCAGGAAAAACAGCTGATACAGCCTTTGTAGGTGTAATCAAAGAGATTCACATACTCCACATCAGCATCCGGGTTACCTGCCTTGATGCCATCCACCACAGCATTCAGCATCTGTGCGGTGTTGCGATTCTTTCTGGGACTGCCGTTGAATACATAGATTTTCATGATATTTCCTCCTTGACTGCATCATATAAATTTTCTTATAATGATTATACAAAAACAGGCAGGAAAAGAATAGTACGCAGTTTTTTCTGCCCTACTCTAAGAGGAGGATAGCTATGCCAAAAGTAACACCTATTCCGGAACCCATCGATTTTGACCACATCTGTCCCATCGTATATGCGTTGAGTTTCATCGGACAGAAATGGAAAATCCCGATTTTGTGGCACCTGGCAGATGAAGGAACTCTGCGTTACAACGAATTGAAGCGTGGAGTTCATGGCATCACGAATATTATGCTCACTAAGTCCTTGCAGGAGCTTGAAGAGCATCACCTGATCCGTCGGAAACAGTATGACACCATTCCGCCCAAAGTCGAATATTCTTTGACAGAACGTGGGCAGACTTTGATTCCGCTTTTGAGAGAACTGGATGCATGGGGAAGATCGCAGTTAGAACTGGACCGGGTAGCTTCTACCCAAGATTGCTCCGAGTAAAGAGTTGAATATGTGAATCAGAATAGAAAAATATGGCCACAACAAGACAACCACTTGCTATGGCCTTTTTGTTACCCATTGATGATCACACAAAGGTGAAAATCCAGTAAATCAAGCCGTACAACACACTGGCACTCACCCCATACACAATCACCGGTCCCGCGATGGTGAACATTTTGGCCCCCAGGCCCAGAATGAAACCTTCTGTTTTGAATTCCACGGCCGGGGCGGCGATGGAATTGGCAAAGCCGGTGATAGGCACCAGGGTACCGGCTCCGGCGTGCCTGGCGATGTCGTCGTAGATACTCAGTCCCGTCAGTAGGGCGGAGATGGCCACCAGGGTCATGGATGTGGCGGTGCCCGCTGCGTCCTTGTCAAGCCCCAGAGCGGTATAGAAATTCAGAAATGCCTGGCCGATGGTGCAGATAATGCCGCCGATGACAAAGGCGCAGATGCAGTCCTTTCCCATTGGAGAATTGGGACTGATTTCCTCCACCAGCCGGCTGTATTGTTTGTCCGTCATGTTTTCACCTTCCGCAGATAGTATGCGCGGAAAATGCGGAGAATATGAAAACCGGTTTTTACAGAATATCGACAGTGAGACAGTCGTTTTCTGCTTGCGCATCCTCCAGCACCATTTGGAAGCCTCTTGCGAAGCTGCCCAGTCCCCGGAAGCCGGGCAGAGAAATGCGGGTGGATTCCGTGATTGCGCACAGGCAGTCGTGCAGGGCATCCAGATTCTTTCCGTACCAATCCGGGAAAGAGAGGGCGGCGGCAAAGGCAGCATGGAGCTGCTCCCTGCTTTCGATGCAGGTGCAGTCAATGGTGATGTTTTTCATATCAGGGCTCTCCGTACAGCAGCTCGAAGCTCTCGTAATGGTCTTCCGTGTAGTAAATCAGACCGTCGTTGGAGAAGACGATTCGCTTGGCACCCCGGCTGTCTGCCCCCAGCGTATCGATGTCACATTCTGTCCATTTCCGTCCCTCGGCATCGGGAAGCAGCCCTTCGTAATTGCCGAACCGATCGCCGCCGATGCACATACCCGGGGCGTAATCCTCCAGACCGCCGCCTTCCCAGCCCAAGCTCCGGGCCTCTGCCTTGGTCATGAAATTCTCCGGCAGGCAGCCGTAGGTGTGGATGTAGAGGGCAACATCTTCCTTTGTGGTATATGTACCGCCCACAAAAATGAGGGTGGAACCGTCGTCAAGGGCTTGAGACTGCTGGATTTCTTCGTAATTGGTGGCGGGAACGGCAGTCTCCTCCTGCACGGCGAATTCCGGGGCGGGGTATTGCAGAACCTCCTCAGCGCCGGGTGCGCCGAAGAAAACCATCAGCAATACTGCCAGCAGCGCAGACAAATAGACGGGAATCTTCTTTTTCATAGGATACCTCCCAGAATAGATTTGTATAAGCACAGTATACAGCAGATTTGGAAAAAAGTACACAGGGGAATTGTTTTCTTGTCCAAAAAACGCTTCGGTTTTTTGGTTACTATTTTTGAAGGCACTTGATTGTCAGATGGACCAACTTTGTGTTATAATCATTTTGTCTAAAAGCCCTTATGGGGAATTTATGAATAATCAGAAAATTGGAGGAATTACTTATGCCTATGCAAATGGGTTTCCGTTGGTATGGCGAGGGCAATGACCAGATTACCCTGGACTATATCAAGCAGATTCCTGGTGTCAGCACCATCGTTTGGGCTCTGCACCACAAGATGCCCGGTGAAATCTGGGAAGAGCACGAGATCGCTGAGGTTATGGACCAGCTGCACAAGTACGGCTTCAACGGCGACGTTGTCGAGTCTGTCAACGTTCACGACGACATCAAGATCGGCAAGCCCACCCGTGACGCTCTGATCGAGAACTACAAGGTCTGCATCCGCAACCTGTCCAAGTTCGGCGTTAAGGTCATCTGCTACAACTTCATGCCCATCTTCGACTGGACCCGCTCCGACCTGTTCCACCCCGTGGGCGACGGCTCTACCGCTCTGTTCTATGAAAAGGGCATGATCCAGGACGATTACAACGCTATGGCCAAGTACATCCTGGACTTCACCGAGAAGTATAACATGTCCTTCCCCGGCTGGGAGCCCGAGCGTATGGCACAGCTGGACCGCCTGTTCAAGGAGTATGCCGATGTTGACCACGAGAAGCTGTGGGCCAACCTGAAGTACTTCCTGGAAGCTATTATGCCCACCTGCGAGGAGTGCGGCATCAAGATGGCCATCCACATGGACGATCCCCCATGGGATATCTTCGGTCTGCCCCGCCTGCTGATCAGCGAGGAGAACATCGACAAGTTCCTGTCCATGGTTGACCATCCCAACAACTGCCTGACCCTGTGCTCCGGCTCTCTGAACGCTGACCCCAACAACAACGTTGCCAACGTCGTCCGCAAGCACTGCGACCGCATCGCTTTCGCCCACATCCGCAACGTCAAGCACTTCGACAACGGTGACTTCTCCGAGGCCTCCCACCGCGACTGCGACGGCGAGACCGGCATCCTGGAGATCCTGAAGGCTTACCACGAGTGCGGCTACGAGGGCTACATCCGTCCCGACCACGGCCGTCACCTGTGGGGTGAGGGCCCCGGCACTGTCCGTCCCGGCTACGGCCTGTACGACAGAGCTCTGGGCATCATGTACATGCTGGGCGCATGGGATATGCTGGACAAGAAGGCCGGCACCAAGACCACTCTGTAATTTCTAGCCAATCAACTACCATTATTTTTGGAGGTAATTTAACATGCTTAATCTTCCCCTGACTCATGATTTTACCGGTAAGGTCGTCGTTGTTACCGGTGCAGGCGGCGTTCTGTGCGGCGATATGGCCCGCGCTTACGCTCAGGCCGGCGCGAAGGTCGCTGCTCTGGACCTGAACGAGGCTGCTGTTCTGAAGCTGGCTGAAGAGGTCACCGCAGAAGGCTTCATCATGAAGGGCTACAAGGCCAACGTTCTGGAGCTGGAGGCTCTGGAGGCTGTTCATCAGCAGATCCTGGCTGACCTGGGTCCCTGTGACATCCTGGTCAACGGCGCCGGCGGCAACAACCCCCGTGCAACCTGCGACAACGAGTACCATCACGAAGCATGGGAAGGCTGCAAGACCTTCTTCGATCTGGACCAGTCCGGCGTTGACTTCCTGTTCAAGCTGAACTTCCAGGGCACCCTGCTGCCC
>JAZQEP010000053.1:0-18510 GCA_045539075.1 Faecousia sp.
AGGTAGGAAAAGCGACCTACCGCAAAGCGTGGGTAGCGTTGACGCCTAATTCCGTCAGCGATGGCGGCGCCTATCGGGCACTGTGGGGCGGCCTAAAGAAAGGAGATGTTTATGGGAAAATTTCTGCTGATGCTGGTGCAATGGATCCGCAGACACAGCAGGCCGGATAAAATCATGTACATCGGCGGCAGTGATACGCTGCCGCCACCGCTCAGCCGTGAAGAAGAGACTTCTTTGAACTTGGACTAGGAAAATGGAATGGTCGCCGCACGGCAGACGTTGATTGAACGAAACTTGCGCTTGGTGGTCTACATTGCCCGACGGTTTGAAAATACCGGTATCAATATCGAGGATCTGATTTCCATCGGCACCATCGGCCTGATCAAGGGTATCAATACTTACCGCAGGGATAAAAATATCAAGCTTGCAACCTACGCTTCCCGCTGCATCGAAAATGAGATTCTGATGTACATGCGAAAGATATCAAATCAGAAGACGGAAGTATCCCTGGATGAACCCATAAATATGGATTTTGACGGAAATGAACTGGTGCTTTCCGATATTCTGGGGACTGATGAAAATATCGTCACCGGAAGACTGGAGGACGCAGTGGACCTACAGATTCTCCGGTGTGCCTTAAGTCAGCTGCCGCAACGGGAAAAAGAAATTATCTGCATGCGCTTTGGTCTTGGAGGCGTGCAGGAGAGAACGCAGAAAGAAGTGGCAGAATATATGGGAATCTCCCAGTCCTATATTTCCAGACTGGAGAAGAAAATCATGCTCAAATTGAGAAAAGAGCTGGTTAAGCAGACAAATTGTGCTTGAAAATACATGACCTTCATGATATAATTTATCAATCATAAAGTGTAAAAATGTACAAATGTTATCGTACATTAGAAAGAGGGATTCTTTTGATGGAAAAGAAGAAAGTTTCCAAGTCGGTTCTGCGCCGTCTGCCGGGGTACCTGAGTTATCTGAAAAGTATGCCTGAGGATAGCCCTCTCCACATCTCTGCCACTGCACTGGCCAATGCTCTGGGTATGGGCGAGGTGCAGGTGCGCAAGGACCTGGCCATGGTTTCCGATGGGGGCAGACCGAAGATCGGCTATCTTCGGGAAGCTCTGATTGAAGATATTGAGCAGTTTCTCGGCTATGACAATACCACGGACGCGGTGCTCATCGGCGCAGGCAAGCTGGGCCGGGCTCTGCTGGACTACAAGGGCTTCGAGGAATATGGCCTGAATATTCTGGCTGCCTTTGATGTGAATCCTGCTATGGATGTGACGGACTGCGGCAAACCCATTTACCCTCTGTCCGAACTGGAGAACTTCTGCCGGAAGCACAAGGTGCTCATGGGCATTATCACTGTCCCCGGTGAACAGGCCCAGGAGGTTGCCGACCGGCTGGTGGACTGCGGCATCAAGGCAATTTGGACCTTTGCTTCTGTTCTGCTGGAGGTTCCTACCCATATTCTGGTGCAGTATGAGAATATGGCAACATCCCTGGCGGTGCTTTCCATGCATCTGCAGGCGCACATTAAGGAAGAAAAGAAATAATAAATAGGACCGCTCCGGCAGGGAGCGGTCCATAAATTTTACCCTAACTCCGGACGGTTGGATACCGTTACCTTCATCCGGCCGAAGCTGCCGTCCAGTTTGCTCAGAACACGGTCATAGGCTTCCGTGCCCAGTTCCAAAGGCGTGGGCTGGAAATCGTTGTATCGGTCGATAGAGGACAGGCTGCAGGGGATAATGTCCAGATTACCCATCCGGATGCTTCCGTCCGGCTCCCGGATGATCCGCTGCTGCATAATGGCTGTGTCCTTGTCCTCCGGATTGGAATTTCCCCCGAAGCAGAAATTTCCCAGCGAATAGAAGATGATACCTCCGTTGTACGCTTCCATATTCTGCAGCACATGGGAGTGATGGCCGTAGAGAATATCTGCCCCGGCATCGATGATTGCGTGGGCCATGTCGACCTGCTCCTGCATGGGCTTGTAGTAGTATTCCTTGCCCCAGTGAAGGCTTACAATGACAATTTCCGCGCCCCCCTCCCGCAGCTGTGTCACAGCCTGGCAGATGCTGTCGGAATTCTGAGGAAACATCTGGGCGTGTATACCGATGACAAGCCCACGGGCTGTGGTGAAGAGCATGCTTTCACCCTGCTCACAGTAGGCGATTTCTGCGCTGTCCAAGGCTGCGAGTGTATCCAGGTAGCCCTCTTCCCGGTAGTCCATGGCGTGGTTATTGACCACATTGGCATACTCAATGCTTCCCTCCGTCAGAATTTGTGTGTACGCCGCAGGTCCTTTGAATACAAAAGGCTTATTCATGGGTGTATTTCCATCGGTAAGAGGATTCTCCAGGTTGATAAATGTAAAGTCGTCAGCGGAAAAATATTCCGCCACGCCGGCAAATGGATAGGCATAGTTCTCACCCACGGTGCCCAGGAAATATTCCTTTTCGCTCCAGCCCTTCTGGTTTGCCAGACAACAGTCCCCCACAAAGCTGAGCACATATTCTGTGGGCTCCGGTACTGTGGTTTCCTCAGCAGGCTCCGTGACAGGCTCCGTGGAGGGAAGGGTTGCTTCGGCAGCCTGGGGGATGGTTTCGGGCGGCTGCGTGGGCGGCAGTTCCCGGCTGCAGCCTGAAAGCAGCAGGCACAGTATCACAACAGTTGTCAAAAAAAGCGGTTTCATGGCGGACTCCTCACTTTCTTCCCAAATTTTATCATGAAAAGACCTGGCTGTAAAGGCAGGAGACAACAGACCGGACGGCGACCCCCCCCGCCGTTTTGGCGGGGGGGGTCTATGCAGTTGGATCTTAAAACTTTCGGCTGTAAAAGATCTTGCAGGCGCCGCCCAGCAGACTGTGAATGAACACGCAGGCCAGAATGGTGACGCTGACAGTGACGCTGAAATAGCCGGCAACGATACCGGCCACCAGACCTCCCAAAACAAAAATCTGCATGGACAGGGCCCGGGCGGAGGTCCAGATCTGGATCTGCCGCTCGTCATGCTCCTTGACATAAAGCTTCTTCAGCTTTTTTTCATCGCACAGAGCCTGAATGTTGCGGATCAGACCCACGATCATCAGCATCAGGATGCCCGCGGATGCACCCACGATAAAGCCCCGCCACATGCTCTGCCAGTGACTGTCACCGGCGGTTGGGGTCATGAAATGGATGATACCGGCTTCGCCGGCAACGGACAGGAAGCTGAAAGCAGCCAGAATAAAGCAGCAAATACCGATGGAAAGGTTCTGAACCTTAAGTTTTTCTCTGAATAATTCCATTATTAATCCTCCAAATCGGAAAAATCGAACACTTCTTCAATAGTCAGCCCGAAATACCGGGCGATTTTGTAAGCTAAGGGGAGGGAGGCGATATATTTGCCCACCTCGATGGAGGTGATGGTCTGGCGGGTAGTGCCCACGGCATCGGCCAGTTCCTCCTGGGAGAGTTTACGCGCTTTGCGCAGTTCGCGGATTCTTGTTTTCATGGTATCTCCTGTTCTTACCGCCTCCCGCGTCCGGGAAGGGTAAATGCTAAGTTAACTTTGCAATAAAAGCATAGCATACTTTGCATAATATGTCAAGCGTGCTTTGCAAAAACCGGCACACTTTTTGGTGTGCCGGTTTTGGTCAGATATGTTCATCCAGTTTTCGGATGGCGTTCTTGATTTTTTCACCGTCGTAGCCAGCAGCCACAGCACGGCGGTAGTAGGTTTTATAGCCCTCCTCATCTCCGGTAAGCTTGCAGCACATCGCCGCTGTGCTCAATGCCTGGGGCATTTTCTCATTGCGGGAAATGGCATCCTTTGCCGCTTCCAGGGCAGTTTCGTAATCACCTACGGCAAAGTACAATGACGCGTAATTGTTATATACCACGGCGTTGTTTTCGTCCAGCCGGATAGCCTCCTCGTAGTACTCCTGTGCCTGCCGGAATTTACCCAGACGGTAGCAGCACAGGCCCATATTGCTGGCCAGGGTAGAGGAATCTCTGATCTTCCGGGCGGCATCATAGTGCTTTAGCGCTTCTTCGTAGCGTTTCATGTCGTCAAGACACAGGGCGGTAAACACCGTCACGGCCCGCAGATCAGCGGTGCGCTGGCATTCCCGGCGGAGTTTTTCCAGCTTGGCAATGCCGGCAGCGGGCTTACCCCGGTTGTAATCATGAATGGCGTTATAAAATTTCTTTTCCAGTCTGGGCTCCTCAGAAAAGGCATTCTGGATAAATTCCGGGTAAGCATTCTGGTAGAGGGCTTTCTTGTTGGATACGGAGCGGGTCCTGGGCTTTTTGGACATGGTCCCCACAGCGGCCAGGATGATCAGCAGTCCCTTGGTCAGATCGTTGGTCTCCAGATTTTTCTCCACAAGTCCCTGCCAGACCAGCAGTCCGATAATCGCCAGAATGAGAGCAATGCAGAGGATGAAGCGAAATACTTTCATAATGGATACCTCATTCGGATACTCCCGCACCGGGACCGGTGCGGGAGTTTTTTATGGGATCAGTTCATGGACTCCAGAGTCTTTTTGTACTTCTTTTTCAGCGCAGTGACAGTGGTGGTGATCTTCTGCTCGCTGTAACCGGCTTCTGAAGCCTTCGCGGTGTAGCCGTTGTACAGGTCGGCGTGATCCAGCACACCGTGGCAGATGGCGATGGTGGCCAGTGCGGAGGCGTGGTCCTCCTTTTTATCCAGAACCAGCTGGGCATGGTCAATTGCGGACTCGAAGTCGCCGTTGCCTACGCAGGCGGTGGCCAGCTTTGCCCGGATGTCGATGGCTTCAGGGTCCAGATCCAGGGCAAATTCGTAGCTGTCGATGGCTTCATCCAGTTCGCCGATACGCTGCTGGGCGGAGGCGATGGACTCTGCCAGCTGGACGGTGGGGTGGAGCACAACGGCTTTATTGAAAAGCTTAATAGCTTCGGCGTAGTCATCGTTCTGGCATTTGATCATGCCCATTGCCACGGAGACAGCATAGGTATCGGCATCGGTTTTACACAGAGGCTGAAGTGCTTCCAGCTTCTTGGCGGCGGATTTGGGCATGGAATTCAGGAAATCCGAAACGGCGGACTGGAACTTGGCACTGAGAGACTCGTCGTAGGAGAAAGCATCCTTGGAATAATCGCCCAGAAGAGACAGGGCAGTATCGGGAGAAGTCTGGCTGGTGGGCTTCTGGGGGCGGATCAGCAGCATCAGAACGAAGGCAACCGCACCGATGATAACCATGGTGGAGGGACTCATGGCACCGGAGGACATCAGCCTGTTGCTGATCAGCATAAACACGCCGATGACAAGAATGGGTACAAGGAAAACACCGTTTTTTTTCATGGAATTCACTCCTAAAGAATAGATGTATCTACTATACAGGAAAAAAGCAGATTTGGAAAGGTTTATTTTTGATTTTGATAAAAAAGAAGGCCGCACCCGAAGGTGCGGCCTTGAATTTTTATTTGCCGGGCTTGAAGGAATCCTTCAGACTCACGGAGCGGTTGAACACCAGGTGCTCGGGGGAGCAGTCGCGGCTGTCGGGGCAGAAGTAGCCCAGACGCATGAACTGGTAGGAGGCAGGAGCCTTTGCGTTAGCCAGAGAAGCTTCCACCTTACAGCCGGTGAGGACCTCCAGGGAGTTGGGATTCAGACAGGCCAGGTAATCCTTACCTGCGGCGTCGGGATCGGGATCGCTGAACAGGTTGTCGTACTGACGGACCTCGGCATCCACGGCAGTCTCGGCGTCCACCCAGTGGATGGTAGCGCCCTTGACCTTCCGGCCGTCAGCGGGATCGCCGCCCCGGGACTCGGGATCATAGGTGGCCAGAACCTCGGTAACATTGCCATTCTCGTCGGTGACGCAGCCGGTGCACTTAATGAGGTAGGCACCCTTCAGACGGCACTCGGGGCCGTCGGGGTACAGACGCTTGTACTTGGGAATGGGCTGAGCCAGGAAGTCATCGGCTTCGATCCACAGGTTCCGGGAGAAGGTGACCTCGCGGGTGCCATCCTCGGGATGGTTGGGGTTGTTCTCCACGGTCATGGTCTCGCTCTGACCCTCGGGATAGTTGGTGATGGTCAGCTTTACGGGCTTCAGCACGGCCATAACGCGGGCGGCAGTGTCGTTCAGATCTTCCCGCAGGCAGAACTCCAGGAAAGCGTAGGGAATGGTGTTGGGGCTCTTGGCAACACCCACGCGCTCGCAGAAATTGCGGATAGAGGCGGGAGTGTAACCACGGCGGCGCAGGCCGCAGAGGGTGGGCATCCGGGGATCATCCCAACCGGAGACAACGCCGGTCTCCACCAGGTTTCTCAGCTTACGCTTGGAAAGCACGGTGTGGTCGATGCCCAGACGGGCGAACTCGATCTGCCGGGGCTTGTGGGGTACGGGGACATTGTCCACAACCCAGTTATACAGGGGACGATGGTTCTCAAACTCCAGGGAGCACAGGGAGTGGGTGATACCCTCCAGTGCGTCCTGGATGGGGTGGGCGAAGTCATACATGGGATAGATGCACCATTTGTCGCCCTGGCGGTGATGGTGCATATGGCGGATGCGGTAGATGACGGGGTCACGCATGTTGAAGTTGCCGGATGCCAGGTCGATCTTGGCTCTCAGGGTATACTTGTTGTCCTCAAACTCGCCGGCACGCATCCGGGCGAACAGGTCCAGGCTCTCTTCCATGGGACGGTCCCGGTAGGGGGATACGGCAGGGGTGTTCACATCACCGCGGTTTTCCTTGAACTGCTCGGGAGTCAGTTCACACACATAGGCCAGGCCCTTCTTGATCAGCTCCACGGCGTACTCATAGTCCTTCTCAAAGTAGTCGGAGCCGTAGAAGAAACGGTCGCCCCAGTCAAAGCCCAGCCAGTGGATGTCCTCCTTGATGGCCTCCACGAACTCCACATCTTCCTTGGTGGGGTTGGTGTCGTCCATACGCAGGTTGCACATACCGCCGAACTTCTCAGCGGTGCCGAAGTCGATGGTCAGGGCCTTGCAGTGGCCGATGTGCAGGTAGCCGTTGGGCTCGGGGGGGAAGCGGGTGTGCACAGTCTTACCTGCGTACTGACCGCCCTCGGCGATGTCCTCTTCGATAAAAGCGTGGATGAAATTTTTGCTCTCGTTGATTTCAGCCATACTGGATACTTCCTCTCTTTGGTAAAATTCCAATAATACGGTATTATAACCCAGATACAAGAAATTTGCAACAAAAATTACCTGAGAAAACTGTATTTTTCGCCAATAGACAGTTGCGCCGGGGGAATAAAAGATGAAACTGTGAAAAAACAGAAAACATTTTTATTTTTCTTGATATTTATGGTTGTCAATTCTGGCTTCTTATATTAAAATAGGATAGGATTATAAGGAAGAAAAGAAGGAGTGAACGTTTTGAGCGAAGTTAAGTATAAGCGCATCATGCTCAAGGTCAGCGGCGAAGCCCTCGCAGGCGAAGCGCACCGGGGCCTTGATTTTGATGTGATCAGTTCTGTATGTGAATCCATCAAGGCCTGTGTGGACATGGGTGTTCAGGTGGGTCTGATGGTAGGTGCCGGTAATTTCTGGCGCGGTGTGAAGGACGGCGCGGACAAGATGCAGCGCTCCCATGCCGATGCTATGGGTATGCTGGGCACCGTAATGAACTCCATCGCCGTGGCTGATGCCCTGGAAAAGCACGGCGTGGAGGCAAGGGTCCTCAGCGCTGTGGAGATGCACAAGTTCTGCGAGTATTTCACCCGGGACCTGGCAAACCGCTATCTGAACGAGGGTAAGGTGGTCATCTTTGCCGCAGGTACCGGCAACCCCTATTTCTCCACCGACACCGGTGTTGTGCTTCGCGGTGTGGAGATCGAGGCGGATGCCATTCTGATGGCCAAGAATGTGGATGCGATCTACTCTGCCGACCCCAATAAGGACCCCAATGCAATCCGCTATACCCATCTGACCTACGCGAAGGTTCTTGCCGATGGTCTGAAGGCCACCGACGTTACCGCCATGGCCCTTGCCATGGACAATAATATGCCCATGGTCTGCTTCGGCCTGGATGAAGAGAACAGCATCATCCGTGTGGTTCGCGGCGAAGAAATCGGAACCACCGTTACCAATTAACTTTTAGGAGGAAATTATCATGGCAGTGGATTTTAAGGATTACGCAAGAAGAATGGACAAGGCTCTGGAGCACCTGCAGGAGGAGTTCGGCGCTGTCCGTGCCGGCCGTGCCAACGCAAAGGTTCTGGACCGGATCACCGTGGAATACTATGGTTCTGAGACTCCCCTGAACGGCGTCGCCACCATCTCTTCCCCCGACGCCCGCACCCTGGTCATTCAGCCCTGGGATACCAAGCTGCTGAAGGATATTGGTAAGGCAATCCAGATGTCCGATCTGGGCATCAACCCCCAGAATGACGGCCGTGTCATCCGCCTGGTGTTCCCCCAGCTGACTGAGGACCGCCGTAAGGATCTGGTCAAGCAGGTCAAGAAGTACGCCGAAGAGTCCAAGGTTGCTATGCGCAACATTCGCCGGGACGGCATGGACTACGTCAAGAAGCTGAAGAAGAATTCCGAGATCACCGAGGATGACCAGAAGAAGGCAGAGAAGGATCTGCAGGATCTGCTGGATAAGAACATCAAGAAGGTGGATGCAGCTCTGGCCGCTAAGGAAAAGGAACTGATGGCAATCTGATGCCAACAAAAGTATGTAGGGGTCGATGCCGATATCGACCCCTACTTATGCACTTAATAAATGTAGAAAGAGGTGCTTTATGGCACTTTCTGAAAAGAAACCGATCCCTGAACATATCGCCATCATCATGGATGGCAACGGCCGCTGGGCAAAGCAGCGGGGCCTGCCCCGGACAGCCGGCCACGCCGCCGGCGCTGAGAGCTTTCGCCGCATTGCCAACTATTGCCGCACCCTGGGCGTCAAATATCTGACGGTCTATGCTTTCTCCACCGAAAACTGGAAGCGTTCCGAAGAAGAGGTGGGGGGCATTATGCGCCTTCTGGGCAAATACCTGCGGGAGGCCCTGGCGGACATGGAAAAGAACCGTGTCTGCTTCCGGTTTTTCGGAGACTTAAGCCGCTTGAGCCCGGAACTTCAGAAGCTGTGCAATGATGCGGTGAACAAATCCAGGGATTACGATGTTCAGGTGAATTTCTGCCTGAACTACGGCGGACGGGATGAGATTGTCCGGGCCTGCCGCGCCTTTGCCGATGATGTGTCGGCTGGAAAGTATACAAGTGAGGATTTGACGGAAGAGCTGCTAAGTAAGTATCTGTATTCGGCGGATGTGCCGGATCCGGAACTGATCATTCGTCCCTCCGGCGAGATGCGCACCAGCAATTTCCTGCTCTGGCAGAGTGCGTACTCGGAATATATATTTATGAATGTTCTGTGGCCCGATTTTGGTCCCGAGGATCTGGATAAGGCCATTGAAGAATATCACCGGCGCAACCGCCGCTTTGGAGGGACATAAAGAAAATGAAAACACGTTTGATTGCCGGTGTATCCATGGCATTCGGCCTGCTGGTCCTGGTGCTGGCCGCACCTAAGATTATCGCCGCACTGGTATTCGGTCTGCTGATGGCCATCGGTGTATATGAACTTTTGTACCGGACCGGCCTGGTACGTCACCGCCGGCTGGTGATCTATTCCGCAGTCATGGCCTTTGCCTTGACCATGTGGAGCTATTTCGGCGCCGTCCATGCCTATCTGGTGCTGATGGTGCTGCTCTTTACCATGGTTCTCTTTGCGGAGATGATGGCGGACCATGTGAAGGTTCGTGTGAGCATGCTGGGTGAGTGTATGCTGGCAGGTGTGGTGGTACCCTTCCTGCTGACAGCTGTGATCCGGATCCTGACCATGAAGCTGGGCCGGTATGTGACGCTGATCCCCTTTGTCATTGCCTGCATCAACGACGCCGGTGCGTATTTCATCGGTCTTCGCTATGGCAAACATAAGCTGTCCCCGGTGGTCAGCCCCAATAAAACCATTGAGGGCATGTTTGGCGGCATGGGCGCCGCTGTGTTGAGTATGCTGATCTACGCGCTGATCCTGCAGCTGGTGGGAGGCTTCCGCGTCAACTATTTCTTTGCGCTGATCTATGGTATTGCCGGTGCTGCCATTGGTGTCTTCGGCGACCTGTGCTTCTCCATCATCAAGCGCCAGACCGGCATCAAGGACTACGGCAATCTGATCCCCGGCCATGGCGGTGTCTTTGACCGGCTGGATTCCATGATGACAGTGGCACCCCTCATTGAGGTGCTGCTGATCCTGCTTCCTGTGGCGGTGGATTGATATGGTAAAAACTGTAAGCATCTTAGGCTCCACCGGCTCCATCGGCCGCCAGAGCCTGGACATTATCAGCCGGATGGAAGGCATTCGTGTGGCTGCGCTGACTGCCGGTTCCTCGGTGGAGATCATGGCGGAGCAATGCCGCCGGTTTCGGCCGGAACTGGCGGTTATGGCTACGGAAGAAGCTGCCGATAAGCTGAAGAAAGCCCTGTCCGGGCTGGATATCCGCATTTCCTGGGGGGAGGCGGGGCTGATTGAGGCCGCTACCATCCCGGAGGTGGACTGCGTTATCACGGCTGTGGTGGGCATGGTGGGTCTGAATCCCACGCTGGCTGCCATCCGTGCCGGCAAGCGCATCGGCCTTGCCAACAAGGAGACCCTGGTCTGTGCCGGTGAACTGGTAATGGACGAGGCAGAAAAATATGGGGTGGAAATTATCCCTGTGGATTCCGAGCATTCCGCAATATTTCAGTGCCTCATGGGAAATACTGACAGAAGAGAAGTGAAGCGGCTGATCCTGACCTGCTCCGGCGGTCCCTTCTACAATAAGACCCCCGAGGAGCTGAAGACTGTTACCAGGGCGGATGCTTTGAAGCATCCCAACTGGAAGATGGGCGCCAAGATCACCATCGACTGCGCTACCCTTATGAACAAGGGCCTGGAGGTCATTGAAGCCATGCGGCTTTACCGGATGCCCCTGGAGAAGGTCAGTGTGCTGGTGCACCGCCAATCCATCGTCCACTCCATGGTGGAATTTGTGGATGGCGCGGTGATGGCTCAGCTGGGCGCGCCGGATATGCGCCTGCCCATTCAGCTGGCTCTGACCTATCCGGCCCGGCTGGATTGCCCGGTGGATGCTCTGGACTTGACCACCTGCGGCGCGCTGACCTTTGCCCATCCCGATCTGGAACGCTTTCCCTGTCTGCAGCTTGCTTTTGACTGCGCGAAGAAGGGCGGCAGTGCATGCCCTGCCATGAACGGCGCCAACGAGGAAGCTGTTGCCATGTACCTGCGGGACGAAATCGGCTTCTATGACATCTATCGGCTGGTTTCCGCCGCAGTGGAAGCTGTTCCCTTCATCCAGAATCCCACGTTGGAGCAGATTCTGGAGACTGACCGTCTTGCCCGGGAAGCGGTCAGAACTCTTTCCGAAAAATAAGCGAGGAACCCTATGTCCGTTTTGTTTGCAATACTCATTTTCAGCGTTCTGATTTTCGTCCATGAGTTGGGCCATTTTGCCACCGCCAAGCTCTTTGGCGTCCAGGTCAACGAGTTTTCCATGTTCATGGGCCCCGCCATCTGGAAAAAGCAGATCGGTGAGACCCTTTACGCCGTGCGCTGCGTCCCCATCGGCGGGTACTGCGCCATGGAGGGCGAGGACGAGGATACGGAAAATCCCCATTCCTTCCAGAAAGCGGCCTGGTGGAAGCGGGCCATCATCCTGGTTGCCGGTTCGGCCATGAATTTTCTTACGGGCCTGCTGATCTATGCCTGCCTGTTTCTGCCGGAGGATGCCATTGTGGTGCCTGAGATCCGTGAGTTCACCGACTGCTGCATCTTCCATTCCGAGGAGGGGCTGCAGCTGGGGGATGTGATTCTGGAGATCGACGGGGAGAAAATCTATACCAACGGTGATATTTCCACCCTGATCAGCCTGAATCCCACCGGTGTCCACGACCTGGTGATCCGCCGGGGAGACAGAACTCTGGAGTTTTACGATCTTCCCATGACCCACACCCATCCGGATGAGAATGGGCAGGAATACCGGCACTACGGCTTCGGCTTCGGCGTGGCCAAGGAAGCAAACCTTGGCCAAAAGCTGGGCTATATCTGGGCTATGACCGCCGACAATGTGCGTATGGTCCGGCTCAGCCTGCAGATGCTGCTTTCCGGCCAGGTAGGCCTTAACGATATGGCGGGACCTGTGGGCATCGTATCGCAGATGTCTGAAATCGCCGCCGAGTCCGAGACAACGCGCATTGCGTTTCTGAACCTGCTCAGTATCGGTGCGTTCCTGGCCATTAATCTGGCTGTGATGAATATGCTGCCCATCCCTGCCCTGGACGGCGGACGGGTGGTTTGCCTGCTGCTCACTGCAGCGGTGGAAGCTGTGACCCGGAAGAAGATCGATCCCAAGTATGAAGGGTATCTTCATGCCGCCGGAATGGTGGCCCTGCTGGGATTGATGGCCATCGTAATGTTTAAGGACATCTTTGTCCTGTTCAAGAGGTAAACAATATGGTTAGAAAGATAGAAGTGGGCGGTGTGACCATCGGCGGCGGTGCCCCGGTGGTGATCCAGTCCATGCTCAATACCAAAACCACCGATGTGGAGGGTTCGCTGCAACAGATCCGTGGGTTGCAGACCGCCGGATGCCAGATTGCCCGCTTGGCTGTGCCCAATATGGAAGCGGCCCGGACCTTTGCTGAAATCTGTAAGGAAAGTCCCCTGCCGCTGGTTGCGGACATTCATTTCGACTATAAGCTGGCCATCGCCGCCGCAGAGGGCGGCGCCGCCAAGATCCGCATCAACCCCGGTAATATCGGCGGAGAGGACCGGGTAAAGGCTGTGGTGGATGTCTGCCGGGACCGGAAAATTCCCATCCGCATCGGCGTCAACGGCGGTTCCCTGGATAAACGGCTGCTGGAAAAGTACGGCCATCCCACAGCGGAGGCTCTGGTGGAAAGTGCTTTTGAGCACCTGGAGCTGCTGGAAAAGCAGGGCTTCTACGATACCTGCGTGTCCATGAAGTCCTCCACGGTGCCCACCATGGTCAAGGCCGCCCGGCTGTTCCGGGAAAAGTGTGATTATCCTATCCATATTGGTGTCACCGAGACCGGTCCGGTGCGGCAGGGTCTGATCAAGTCCGCCATGGGCATCGGCGCCCTGCTGTTGGAAGGCATCGGCGATACCATCCGGGTCAGTCTTACCGATGACCCGGTGGAGGAGGTCTATGCCGCAAAGGATATTCTGAAGGCTGCGGGCCTTCGGAAGGAGGGTGTCAACATCATCTCCTGTCCCACCTGCGGCCGTACCCGTATCGATCTCATCGGTCTGGTCAATCAGGTTGACGAGGCCCTGAAGGATTGCCAAAAGCCTATTACCGTTGCTGTTATGGGCTGTGTGGTCAACGGCCCCGGTGAGGCCCGGGAAGCCGATATCGGCATTGCCGGCGGTGACGGATGGGGCACCATCTTTGAAAAGGGCGTGCAGGTAGAGAAGCTTCCTTATGACGAGCTGCTGCCCGCTCTATTGAAACGAATCGAGAAACCGTGATCTACACAGGGCCGGTGCCCACGCCGGCCCTGTTGTCAACCCTCGCAAAGGGCAGTGGTGTGGGCGCCGCTGCCGGGTACATACCAATGAGCCAATTCAATTTGTTAAATATGTTTTCTGATTACACACCGCCTGAAGATATGTACAGCGCGCTGGCTCAGGCGGTGATTGTGGATGCGGATATTGATCCGGAAAAGGGTTCTGTTTCCGCCACTATCCATTCCCCGGATTATATTCCCAAAAGTGTCCTGGCCATGGCTTCCAGAGACATTGCCAGTACCTATGGTTTAAAGCGTGTTCATCTGCGGGGAACTTATCCTGCCGAACAGTTGTGTCATATTCCCCCACAGGACCTCATGTGGCTGTTTGTCTGCCGGAATTCCATGACCCGGGGCTCCCTTGCCGGAGCAAGATACGAATGGGATGGGCAAAATCTGATCATCTATCTGAAAGCCAACGGCAAGACGGAACTGATGAAAGAGGTTGCGTCGGTGGAGCACGAGCTGAACGAACAGTTCAATTCCAACGTTCACATCCGTATCGAAGCGGGCGCAGATCTTCAGGGCCAGGAGCTTTTCGATGCCCTGGAGAATATGCGCATGAGCGTTATGGAGACCATGCCTGCCGCCCGGAACATCCAGAAAGAGGATAAGAAGGCCTCGGCACCGCCCAGTGAAGCCATCTATGGAAAGCCCTTCCGGGGCAACGCCACTCCCATGAGCCTGATTACCCTGGACATGGGTAATGTCATCGTGGAGGGCCGTGTGTTCAATGTGGAGCACAAGGAGCTGAAAAAGCGCAACGCATGGGTTGTTAAATTTGATCTGACCGACAACCGGGGCTCTGTCCGGGTTACCCGGTTTATGGAAGCAGGGGAGGCCAAGCCCATCATCGAGAATGTGAAGATGGGCAGTATCCTGCGGGTCCAGGGCAAGCTCATCGAGGACCGCTATGAAAATGAAATGGTCCTCAAGCCCTATGCCATCATGCCCGGCGTCATGCCCAAGCGTGAGGATACCGCCCCAGGCGAAAAGCGTGTGGAGCTGCACCTGCATACATCCATGAGCAATATGGACGCATTGACCAGCACCAAGGCCGCCATCAAACAGGCCGCTGCCTGGGGCCACAAGGCCATCGCCATCACAGATCACGGCTGTGTCCAGTCCTTTACGGATGCGCTGCATGTGGTGGAGGACTGGAAGGGCGCGCCCAAGGTGGCCGGCACCAACGACACCATTAAAATCCTCTATGGCTGCGAGGGCTACTACGTCAACGATGTGGATGACCGGATCGTGGTCCACGGAAGCCAGGATATGGCCTTCACCGATGAGTTTGTTGCCTTCGACCTGGAGACCACCGGACTGTCTGCCCGGGATGACCGGATCATCGAGATCGGCGCGGTGGTGATGAAAAACGGCGTGGAGCTGGACCGGTTCCAGACTTTCGTGGATCCCCACATGACACTGTCCAAGGAGACCACCGATTTGACCGGCATTACCAACGACATGGTCAAGGGCGCTCCGGATATCGCAGAAGCCCTGCCCAAATTCCTGGAATTCATCGCCGGCCGGGTACTGGTTGCCCACAACGCCGATTTTGACACCGCCTTTATCCGGGAGGCCTGCAAAAAACTGGCCCTGCCCTATACCTACACCTCTGCCGATACCCTGGTTCTGGCCCAGAACCTGATGACAAAACTCAACAAGCATAAGCTGGATGTCGTGGCCAACGCATTGAGCCTGCCGGAGTTCAACCACCACCGTGCTGCCGATGACTCCGTCACCTGCGGCCTTATCATGGCGAAATTCATGGAGATGCTGAAAGAGCAGGGCATTGATTCCCTGCAGCAGATCAATCCGGCCATGGAGAAGGTTCGTGCGGAACTGCGCAGCGACGAGCGCTATGCACAGCACATCGTGCTCTTTGCGAAGAATCAGATCGGCATGAGAAATCTTTATCAGCTGCTCAGTGAGGCCAACCTGTACCACTTCCGCCGGGTTCCCAGAATCCTCAAATCCGAGCTCCTTAAGCACCGGGAGGGACTGATCATCGGCTCTGCCTGTGAGAATAATGAGTTATTCCAGGCGGTGCTGAAGGGCCGCAGCGATGAGGAACTGAAGCGCATTGCGTCCTTCTATGACTACTTAGAGGTGCAGCCCATTTCCAACAACCGTTTCATGATCGCGGAGGAGAAGATCCCTGTCTGGAACGATGAGGACCTGCGGAACCTAAACCGCACCATCATCCGCCTGGGCGAGGAGATGGGCAAGATGGTGGTTGCCACCGGAGATGTCCACTTCTTAAATCCCGAAGACGAAATTTTCCGGCATATTCTGCTGGCCACCAAGGGCTTCAAGGACGCGGACAAGGATAATCCTCTGTACTTCCGCACCACCGATGAGATGCTGACGGAGTTTAGCTATCTGGGCGAGGATAAGGCCCGGGAGATCGTCATCACCAATCCCAACCTCATTGCGGATATGTGTGAGACCCTCCGGCCTGTGCCCCATAACCTGTTCGCCCCAAAGATCGAAAACTCCGTGGAGGATCTGAAGAGTCTGGTTTACGGCAAGCTCCACCGGCTCTACGGTGAGAATCCGCCGGAACTCTTTGTGAAGCGCGTGGAAACCGAGCTCCACGACATCATCTCCTGCCACTACGACGTGATTTATATGTCTGCCCAGCGGCTGGTGCAGAATAGTTTGGAGAATGGCTATCTGGTGGGCTCCCGTGGCTCCGTCGGTTCTTCCATCGTGGCTTTTATGTCCGGTATCACGGAGGTCAACTCCTTCCCGCCCCACTACCGCTGTCCCAATCCCGAGTGCAAGCATACTATTCTGGATGTGCCCAAGGAATTTAACTGCGGCGCGGACCTGCCCGATGCCCTGTGCCCCATCTGTGGGACCCAGCTGGAGAAGGATGGCTTTAACATCCCCTTCGAGACCTTCCTGGGCTTCGGCGGTGACAAGGTCCCCGACATCGACCTGAATTTCTCCGGCGAGTACCAGGCGGAGGCCCATAAGTACTGTATCTCCATGTTTGGCGCCTCCCATGTGTTCCGGGCGGGCACCATCGGCACCGTGGCAGAGAAGACCGCCTTTGGCTATGTGAAAAAGTACCTCCAGGAGCGGGAAAAAACCGCATCCCGGGCGGAGGAAGCCCGCCTTGCCACCGGCTGTGTTGGCGTCCGGCGAACCACCGGACAGCACCCCGGCGGCCTGGTTGTCATCCCCCAGGAGAATGAGATCTGGGACTTCTGTCCGGTACAGCACCCGGCGGATGACCCCAATTCCGATCAGATCACCACCCATTTTGAATACCACTCCATGGAGGAGAACCTCCTGAAGCTGGATATGCTGGGTCATGATGACCCCACCATGATCCGCATGATGGAGGATATGACCGGCGTGGATGCCAAGACCATTCCTCTGGACGATAAGGGCACCATGTCCATCTTCACATCCAGTAAGATCCTGGGCTACGAGAACGACAAGCTTTTGGGCCCCACCGGCGCTGTGGGCGTGCCGGAGTTCAATACCCGCTTTACCCGGGGCGTTCTGCTGGATACCATGCCCGAAAAATTCGACTTCCTGGTGCGGATCTGCGGCTATACCCACGGCACAGACGTGTGGCTGGGCAACGCAAAGGATCTGATCAACTCCAAAACCGCCACGGTGGACCAGACCATTGGTGCCCGTGACGATATCATGCTGTATCTGATCTCCTGCGGTATGCCGGATAAGCGGGCTTTTAAGATCATGGAGTCCGTCCGTAAGGGCAGGGGACTGCCTCCCGGCGCGGAGGAGGAGATGATCGCTGCCGGGGTGCCGGACTGGTATATCGGTTCCTGCAAGAAGATCAAGTATCTGTTCCCGAAAGCCCATGCGGTGGCTTACTGCATGATGGCATTCAGAATCGCATGGTTTAAGGTGTATCACCCTCTGGCATTCTATGCGGCTTATTTCTACCGCCGCAGTCAGAAAGGCGGTTTTGATGCGGTGCTGATGACCGGGGGTATGGACAGTGTCCTTGCCAATATCGATGCCATCGACAATAATGAGGATGCTACAGCCAAGGACGAAGATCTGCTGACAACACTGGAAGTTGTCTATGAGTATTATCTTCGGGGATTTGAATTTCTGCCCATTGACATTTATGAAAGCCATGCCACTAAGTTTTTGATCAGGGACGGAAAGATCCTGCCGCCCTTCATCGCCATCGCCGGTCTGGGAGAAAGTGCCGCCTGGGACCTGATGGAAGGACGGGAGGGAAAGTCCTTCCTGTCCATAGAAGAAGTGGCACTGGCCTGTCCCAAGGTGTCCAAGACCCATATCCAGATGCTAAAGGATGCCGGTGCATTCGGTAATCTTCCTGACACCAGCCAAGTTAGTTTCTTCTGTAAAGAAACGGCCCTATGGGCCGGATCTTTGTTGCGATGTATAAATGTATTCCCGAAAAAACAAGTGATTGCAAAATGAAATTATTTCCTGTATACTTGTATATAACGTCGTTTAAGGAGGCATTCCTATGACTTTTGCGGAAATCGTTGGTCTTTTGAAAGGTATTGCCTGGGGCCCCTGGATGTTGGTGCTTCTGGTTGGAACGGGTATTTACCTAAGTGCCAAGGTGGGTTTCATCCAGTTTGCCAAGTTCGGTCACGCCATGAAGAATACCATCGGAAAGATCTTCCATAAGCAGGCTGCTGCAGACGGTGAGGTCACACCCTTTCAGGCCATGACCACAGCTCTGGCAGCCACTGTGGGTACAGGCAACATCGCCGGTGTCACCGGTGCGATCGTCGTTGGCGGCCCCGGTGCCGTGTTCTGGATGTGGATTTCCGCACTGTTTGGTATGGTCACCAAGTACGCGGAAGTGGTACTGGCCGTTCGTTACCGGGAGCGCAACCCCAAGGGTGACTGGGTCGGTGGTCCCATGTACTACATCAGAAAC
>JAZQEP010000054.1:0-31935 GCA_045539075.1 Faecousia sp.
GTGGGATTCTGGGTGGCGATCACCACAAAGGGATCCGGCAGGCGGTGGCTTACGCCATCTACCGTTACCTGACCCTCCTCCATGGCCTCCAAAAGGGCAGACTGGGTCCGGGAGGTGGCTCGGTTCAATTCATCAGCCAAAAACAGGTTGCAAAGCACTGCACCGGGTCGGTACAGGAGCTTGCCGCTGCCCTGTTCCGGCACGCTGTAGCCGGTAACATCGGAAGGCAATACGTCGGGGTTAAACTGTACCCGGTTATAGCCCAAACGCAACGCCTTGGAAAAGGCCAGGGCCATATTGGTCTTACCCACGCCGGGAATATCTTCCATCAAAATATGGCCCTTAGCCAAAATGGCCGCCAAAACCCACACCAAAACATGATCCTTGCCCACCACCGCTTTGCGGACTTGGTTGAGGATCTGTTGGGATTTTTCCACGACGAATGTATTTTCCATTGAAATGCCTCCTTACTTGAGAAGGTAATTGATCCTTTCGACTTCCTTGCCGCCCTGGATGTACACCCGCTCCACACGGCGGCTCAGGTCACAGACCTGTTCGTAATTGAAGCTGTTGGAAGCTTCGGCGATTGCTTCGGCAGAGATCTCCTCTTCACCGCTTTTGCCCATGAGGACAACATCGTCGCCGGGCTGTACATTGGGGATCTGGGATACATCCACCATAAACTGGTCCATGCAAACTCTGCCCAAAATGGGGGCTTTCTGGCCGTGGATCAGCACGTAAAACCGGTTAGAAAGGCATCTGCGGTAGCCATCGGCATAGCCCGCAGGAACAGTGGCAACCACCGTTTCTTTGTCCGTAACATAGGTGCCGCCATAGCTCAGCTCCCGGCCGGCAGGCAGGGTCTTTACACAAGATACCCCACAGTGCCAGCTCATGGCAGGCTGGATGGCAAGCAAGGACTTGTCCACCTCTTCGCTGGGATACAAACCGTACAGCACGATGCCTGCCCGAACCATATCGTAATGAGCGCCGAAATTCATAATACCGGCAGAGTTATCCAAGTGGCAGAGCTTCACCGCCACACCCCGTGCCTTTAGCATCTGCACAAAGGTTTCATACCGCTCTGCCTGCTTCCTTGTTTTGGTCAAGTCTTCTTCATCAGCGGTGGCAAAGTGGCTGAATAGGCCTTCCATCTCCAGATTGGGCAAAGCAGCGATTTTCTTACAGGTATCCGCCGATTCTTCATCTACCTGGAAGCCGATCCGGCTCATGCCGGTATCCACAACAAGGTGTACCTTTGCGGTCTTGCCCTGCTTGACTGCCTGGTCAGACAAAGCCTTGGCATCCGCATAGGAAAAGATCGCCGGGCGAATGTCGTAGGCTACCACCGGTTCAAACAGCTCCGGTTGGGTATATCCCAGCAGCAAAAGGGGCGTTTCGATGCCGTTTTGCCGCAGTTCCAAAGCCTCTGCAACAGAGGATACCCCAAAGAAAGGGCATTTAGACCGGAGTGCCTTGGCAACCATAACAGCACCGTGGCCATAAGCATCGGCTTTCACCACGGCCATCACCGGTTTGCCGGCTTTTTGGCAGATATGATCATAATTGGAACAAATCGCATCCAAGTCGATTTTTGTATAAGTGTGAGAAAACTCCATCGCTTTCATCTCCAAATATTTCTTATCGTACCATTATAACAAAAGTTTTAGCCCTTGTCTATGAAAAACAGCACTGCAAAGCCTTGCAGTGCTGTTTTGGTCAATTTTTGACAGTACCGTCGGGGTTGAACAGGGGTAGTTTTTCCAGATAGATGATATCCTCCCGGTTCTGGGCATCACCTTCTGCCAAAACTGCCATTCTGCCTGCGATGATGCCGCCGGCCTTTTCCACCAGCACTTCCAGTGCCCGCAGGCTCTCACCGGTGGAGATCACGTCGTCCACGATCAGGATCTTCTTGCCCTTCATAAGGGCCGCATCGGCGGTATCTAAGTACAAGGTCTGTTCTTTTTCCGTAGTGATGGATTTCACGGTGGAGCTGAACACACCGGTCATGTAAAGTTTGGGGGCTTTTCGTGCCAGGAAGTACTTGTCAGCACCGGTCTGCCGGGCCATCTCATGGGCCAGCGGGATGCCCTTTGCCTCGGCGGTGATCAGATAATCATATTCCGGTGCCTTTTCCAAAAGGGCTTTGGCACAGGCCACCGTCAGCTCCTGATCGCCAAAGACCACGAAGCCGGCAATATACAATTCATCCGTTACTTTGCAGATCGGCAGATCCCGCTTGACACCCGCCACATTCATCCGATATACCATAAATACACCCTCCTGTATTCTTGGTACCATTATTATACAAAACAAGCCTGCAAAATGTCAAGAAACCCCCGGATGTATTCCATCCGGGGGTATGGATCATTTTCTTGTCTGGTGGGTATCTGCGGCCAGATCGGTGCCGTCAGATTCCACATGCACATAACCGTTATACCGGTCAAAGTACAACTCCGCACCAACGCTATCATACCGCTCTTCCATGTCCACCGTAACATCCTGATAGCCGGTAGCGACCGCCATCTCGGGCTTTACAGCCTGTAAAAACGCCAAGGAACTGGAGGTGGGAGAGCCATGATGGGGGACTTTCAGCAAGTCCACATCCAGTTTTTCGCCTGCGACTTCCATCAGCTGCGCTTCCGCTTCCTGATACAAATCGCCGGTAAACAGAGAAGAATGGTCTTTATAGTCAAACCGCAACACCAAAGAGTTGTTGTTCAAATCGGTGTCATCCATTGCCGTGCCTACAAGGCTTTTGTCCGGCCACAGCACTTCCATGGTTACCTCACCGAACTGATGTACCTGCCCCTGCTGCAACGCCTGGAGCGGATAGCCGTGTTCTTGGCAAATGGCTTCCACATTGATATCGTCCCAGTAGGAACAGGCGATGCCGGACCAGTAGACCTGACCTACTTCAAAGTTATCAAAAACGCCGCCTTCCAGCAAAAGGCCGAAGCAGTGGTCCTCATGGCTATGGGACATGATCACATAATCCAATTTCTCAACGCCCAGCCGCTTCAGGTTTTTCACCAACACCGGGCCATAAACTTCCATGCCTCCATCGATCAGCATGGTCTTGCCGTCGGGGAATGCGATCAAGCAGGCATCGCCCCATTTTTCGGGATGATTTGCTTCCGCAGACATAAACAGGCCGTAGCTGGCCATGAAATAATAATGGATCTTCTGCTCCTCTTTTGCTTTGGCTGAAGCATCCAGCTCCCAAGGGCAGTAAACAATGCCGTCGTCTTCCTGCTTCTCATCCGTCTGTGCAGATTTTGCTGTTTCTTTCTTGCCGCAGGCAAACAGGCTCAGTACCATTGCCATGGCTAACAGGATCACTGCTATTTTTTTCATTGAAAATGCACCCTTTTCCCTATAAAAAGTTATCTGCGTGCAATTATAGCACGCAGATAGCAAAAAAGCAAATCAGTTTTTTCGTCGGCGATTACAGCTCTTCTACATAGACAACGCCGTCAATAGCGCGGACTTCCTCCACGATCTCAATGTGGTGGCTTCTCTTCTGGGCTTTGACGGTGGCAATGTAGGCACGGTTGCCTTCCCCTTCGGTCTCCAGCCCGGACTCCCGCTGGACATCCTGAACTTCCAATTCCCGTTCCCGGATGGCCTGCAGCAGCTGTCCCAAGGTCAGATCCTTATTGATCTCAATGTATACTTCCACAGTTTTGGTCTTCCGATGGACCCGGTTGTCCATTTTCTGCAGCAGGGTCATCACACAGAAGATGGCCAGACCGCCTACCAAGGCTGCTTCATAAAAACCGATGCCCAGGGCGATGCCTACACCGGCAGAGCTCCAAAGACCGGCTGCTGTGGTCAGGCCCTTGATCTGATTCCGGCGGGTAACGATGATGGTACCGGCACCCAAAAAGCCGATGCCGCTGACCACCTGGGCTGCCAGACGGGTAGGCTCACCACCCAGGATCTGCACCACATACTGGTTTGTCAGCATAATAATACAAGAACCGACACAGACCAACATATATGTACGCATACCGGCAGGTCGGTTTTTCATGCCGCGCTCCAGACCCAGCAAGCCGCCTACGATCACAGCTACAATAATACGAACTGCCACGGCCATGGGTGTTACCAGCCGAAGGCTGTCGATCACATGGGTAAAATATTCCACAACAGGATCCTCCTGACTTTCTTTTTTATATGGTATGTACACAGCAAAATCGATATGTGTGTATTGATATTGTGCTATGATACTATTTTTTTATTGCTCTGTCAATGGATTTTTGTCTAATTTTCAGCATATTTTTCACTTTTTAGGCTGATTCTTTTATGATTTCCATTTTTTGTACCCATTTCCGAAATGTACAAATCATATTCCCGTCTATTTCGGCAAAGCTATGTTTGCGGAATGAAAAAGACGGTTTCTTCGGAAACAGTCTGATTCATCCGAAGAAACCAACACGTTTTGTGTAAAAAAGGAGAGAAATACTATGAAGAACAACAATCAGCTGAACATTCCTCAGGCACGTGAGGCTATGGACAAGTTCAAGATGCAGGCTGCATCCGAGGTTGGCGTCAATCTGCAGAGCGGCTACAACGGCCACCTGACCTCCCGTGAGGCAGGCTCCGTCGGCGGCCAGATGGACAAGAAGATGATCGAGGCTTACGAGCAGGGTATGCAGTAAGCTTCCCAGCGAAAAACCCCGCCGGAAAATCCGGCGGGGTTTTTTAAACTTCATGAACCGCATCCATGCAGGCCACCATATCATCATAAAATTCCCGGTCTATGTGGAAGTGACCGAAGAACCACTTCCGAAAGGACACCTTCCGGTATACCTCCCACTCCAGGAAATCCATCAGTTCAAAATCCGCGTCCTCCCACCGGGGCTGCCGGTGCAGGAGCCACTGCAGATACCGGCTGGGCACCGTATGTGTCACGATGCAGTCCACCTGATGGTCCATCGCCGCCAGGGTCTGTCTGCCACGGTCCAGTTCCTCCCGGGTGGGAATCTCCTCCGGGAACCACTTTCCCACAGCCATCTTATTGGGCTTATCGAAGTCCGGTGTGGCCGCGCCGCCCATAACGAAGAAGCGTTTCTCCCCGATGGTATACACATGGCCCCGCCGGAGCCAGAAGATATTGTCCCGGAGCTTACGCACCGGGCCGCCGTAGCGTTCCTCTTCCGGATATTTCAGCAGGCTGGGAAATCCCTCGTGGTTGCCATCCACAAAGAGGATCTCGTAGGGCTTCCGGGCCAGGATATCCAGCTTTTCCCCTTCCAGCGGATTCTTTTCCTCACCGTACATGACAAATCCGAAATCCCCGGTGATGATCACCTGATCGTCTTCTCCCCAGCCTGGGTCGCGGCACACCGATTCCGGCTCGAAAAAGATCTTTTTCCGGTTCCGGTCTGCCAAAGCCTCCCGCTCCTCCGGGGAGAGGAAGTATCCCAGATCTCCGTGGGTATCGCCGGTGACATAGATCATCTGCGCACCTCCATAAGGGCCAGATAGATTTCCATGGGGAAGGGTCTGCCCAGGAAATCCCCCGGCTTGATGCCGTGGAAATCGCTGCCGGCGCTGTGAAGGAGGCCGTATCGCGCGGCCAGGGAGGCAAGATAGGCCATCTGCTCCTCATCATAGAAAGCATAGGCAACCTCCATGGCAAGGCCTCCCAGCCGGGCGAATTTTTCCACCAGCTGCTCCAGCCGTTCCCGGCTGATCCGGTAGTACAGGGGATGGGCCAGGATTGGGATGCCTCCGGCCTCCAGGATCCCCTCCACAGCCTCTTTCATGCTGATATAGGGCAAGTCCTTCTTTACAAATACCCGGCCCTCAGTGCCGATGTATTCTCTGTAGGCCGTCTCCGTATCGGGCACATAGCCCAGGCGCACCATCTTCTGGGCAATGTGGGCCCGGCCCACGAATTCGCAGCCGGGATTTTCCTCCTTCAGCTGCTCATAGCTTCCCAGCTCGATGCCGCACTCCTCCCGGAGCCGCCGGAGGATGGCCTCGATCCGGGGTCTGCGGTCGATCTTGTTTTTTTGTAGAATCCGGATCATGGCCGGATGCGCCGGATCAAAGTCCAGGGCCACTATATGGATCTCATCATCCACGCCCGGTTCCCGGCAGCTGATCTCGCAGCCCTCCGGAAGCACCATGTCCGGAAACTGCTTCCGCAGCCGGGCCAGGTTTTTCTGGCACACATTGTGATCCGTAATGGCCAGCACCCGGATGCCCACGTTCCGTGCAGCGAGGATCAACTCCTCCGGTGTGTATTTTCCGTCGGAGAGGTTGGTATGGGTATGCAGGTCAATGTATCCGTGTTCCACAAAAAATCCCCCTTTTTATTTTCTCATATTGGAACCTCTATTTTACAATATCTTTCGGGAAATGCAAGAAACGAAAGGCATTTTTCCGAAAAAATACCGGCGTGAAATTCTTCACGCCGGTATTGGGAAATCTGTTTATGCCCCGAAGACCTCCCGGTAATCGGGCATGGCGGGGATGGCGCCATGGCGGGAGGTGGTGATGGCGGCAGCACGGTTGGCAATGGCCAGGATCTCCTCCAGCTGCGCAGGCGTCATGTCCGACAGCTTTTCGAATTTTGCCAGCTGGGACAGCGCCGCGCCGAAGAAGGTATCGCCGGCACCGTTGGTATCGCCCACGGTCACCTTCACGCCGGGCACATGGCCGGTATTCTCACCGAAGCGGTAGTAGGCGCCGTCGGCGCCCAGAGTCACCAGCACCAGGGAGATACCCATATCCGCCAGAATTTTGGAGCCCTGGGCCAGATCGGCTGTGCCGGCCAGCAGCGGCAGCTCCTCATCGGATACCTTCAGCACATCCACCACGGGCAGAGGCTCCTTCATCCGCCCAATGGCGGTGGCCTCGTCACTCCACAATGAGGGGCGGTAGTTGGGGTCGTAGCTGATCAGCGCGCCCTGGGCCTTGGCGGTGCGGGCGGCATAGAGGGTTGCGCTCCGGGCAGGCTCAGTGGTGAGGCTCACGGAGCCGAAGTGGAGGAATTTGGTGTTTTTCAGCTGTTCTTCGGAAATCTCATCTGCCCGGAGGTTCACATCCGCGCTGGGGTCCCGGTAGAAGCTGAAGGTCCGTTCGCCGGTCTTATCCAGCGCCACCACAGCCAGGGTCGTACGGCTGCCGGGGTCGGTGACCATGCCGGACACATCCACATGGTTTTCCAGGAGGGTATTGCGCAGGAAGGTACCAAAGCTGTCGGTGCCCACCTT
This sequence comes from Faecousia sp., assembly GCA_045539075.1. GTDB lineage: Bacteria > Bacillota > Clostridia > Oscillospirales > Oscillospiraceae > Faecousia. The sequence continues at coordinate 7,230 of JAZQEP010000054.1, forward strand.
GCCGATGAAGGCAGTGGACGCACCCAGCCGGGCGGCGGCTACGGCCAGATTGGCGGGGGCGCCGCCGGGATTGGCCGCGAAGACAGGGATTCCCATTTCATTGATGCCGGATTGGGTCAGATCGATGAGGATCTCACCCACGGCAGTGATATCAGTCATATATTTGCCCTCCTTATTTTTCTATAAATTTATTATAGTGAGATAAATACCGGTTGTAAAGTGGTTCTTCCCCTTCCCGGGATGGTTTTTCCGATTGACCGGGGCCCTACGGCGTGGTATGTTGGTAGTAAGCAAACTGTGTTTTGACACCTTATTGTTTCAGGAGGTTTTCCCATGTCCGAAATCCTTCAGCGTGCCAGAGATTACGAACTGACCCATTTCGCCCGCATACCGCCGGAAGACCGGCCCGCCTTCCATCTGACGCCCCGGGTGGGCTGGATGAATGACCCCAACGGTTTTTCCGTCTATCAGGGGCAGTATCACCTGTTCTACCAGTACCATCCCTACGATACCAAATGGGGACCCATGCACTGGGGCCATGCGGTCAGCGGCGATCTGCTGCACTGGACGCCCCTCCCCGCGGCCATTGCCCCGGATATGCCCTATGACTCAGACGGCTGCTTCTCCGGTTCCGCCATTGAACTGGATGATAAGCGGCATCTGCTGATGTACACCGGCGTCCGGCGGGAACAACAACCGGACGGAAGCTACATGGACTACCAGACCCAGTGTCTTGCCGTGGGTGACGGCGTCAACTATGTAAAATATGCGGGCAATCCCGTCCTCACCGGCGCGGATGTGCCCGAGGGATTCTCCATCCGGGATTTCCGGGACCCTAAGCTGTTCCGTAACAGCGACGGCAGCTTCGGCTGCGTGGTGGGCAACCGCAGCGACGACGGAAGCGGCGCCATTCTGCTGTTCACCAGCCCGGACGGTTTCCGTTGGGAGTTTTCTTCCATCCTGGACCGGAGCCGCAATCGGCTGGGCCGGATGTGGGAGTGCCCGGACTATTTTCATCTGGACGGCAGGGATGTGATCGTCACCAGTCCCCAGGAGCTGTGCGCCCGAGGACTGGAATTCCACTGCGGTGACTGCACCATGGCCATCCTGGGCAGGCTGACACAGGGCCAAATGCGGCGGGACGCCGTCCAGGCCATCGACTACGGTCTGGACTTCTATGCCCCCCAGACCCTGGAAAGTCCCGACGGCCGGCGGATCATGATCGGCTGGATGCAGTCCTGGGATACTGTGGGCGGCTGTCCCGCCGGGGCCAAATGGTTTGGGCAGATGTCCATTCCCCGGGAACTGTCCATCCGGGAGGGCCGTCTGATCCAGAATCCCGTCCGGGAGCTGGCAAACTGCCGGCGCAATCCTGTCCTCCACCGGGATGTGCCGGTCCATGATGAAGTGTCGTTCAAAGATGTCCGGGGCCGGATGATCGACATGACCGTCACCATCAAGTCCTGGAACGAGAAGGGCTTCAGTCTGTTCCAGATTCGGTTCGCCAAGGACGAACAATACCACACCTCCCTCCTCTACCGCCCGGAGGAATGCAGTCTGCTGCTTAGCCGGACCCACGCCGGCTTCACCCGGGACTATGTCCACCAGCGGGAGTGCCGGGTATGGCCCCGGAACGGAGAGCTGAAGCTGCGGATCCTGCTGGATAGGTTCAGCGCGGAGATCTTTGTCAATGACGGCGAGCAGGCCATGACCACCACCCTCTACACCCCCCTGTCCGCGGAGGAGATCACCTTCCGGTGCAGCGGCAGGGCCCTGGTGACCGTGGAAAAATACGACATTGTTATGGATTAAAGCAAAGCCAGCAGCGCAACCAGCCCGATGCCCGGCAGACCCAGCACACCGCTGAGCAGCACCGTCACCGGATTGACCGGCAAATACAGCCCCGTAACCGCGGAAGCGGAGTTTAATATCCACAGGCACAGAAAGCCGCCGGCCCCATGCAGCAGCGCCCGAAGACCCAGCTTCATGGGCACAAAGAGGCTGCGGACCAGCAGATATGCCAGCAAAGCAGGTATCAGCGTCAACGCGATTTTTTCCATTAGATTCCTCCGTATAGCTCTGCCCTCCCGGGGCAAACTGAGTGTGGACAGTCGGCGAAACAGACGCACGGATCGAACACCGCGGTATTCGGCCGGGACCCTGCTTCTCTACCTTCTGTCAAGTGTATCGCCGGCACGATGCGAAAACGGGGTGGGAATACTCACCCCCTTACATTATTCCTTAGTCTCAGGAAGAATAAACGAAAACCGGAGCTTGGCTCCGGTTTTTTCTTCGTTTGGGTCACTTCCGGTGAAAAGGCACAACATCCTGTGGCGTACCAAAAAAGCAGGAGGAATTTGTCTGATTTTCCATGTGTAAAAGCCGTTGTGACCGGGCGAAAGCTGTGCTATAATAAACGGTACTGACGAATTATCCATAACCAGAACCTGCGAGGTAAGCACCATGATGTTTGAATCCCTATCCATGCCCCAGAGCGATGTCCGGGCCCTGCTGGGAGCGGCCAACGCCGACGCGGCGCTTCTATATATTTACATAAAGAGCGGCAACCAGATCTCTGCCGCGGCGGAAAATCTGCATCTGAGCCAGGCCCGGATCAGCTGCGCCAGCGCCATGCTTCGGCAGCTGGGCCTGTGGACGGACGAGAAACCCCTGCGGGTCATGGCCGGAGAGCGGCCCACCTACACGGAGCAGGATGTGCTGGCCGCAGACCAGGACAAGGATTTCCGGGCCCTGCAGGGTGAGATCCAGCGGCAGCTGGGCCGGATCCTGAACACCGAGGAACTGAAAATCATTCTGGGCTTCACCCGGTATCTTGGCATGAGCCCCGAGGTGATTTCCGTGCTGGTGTGCTACTGCCGGGAGCGGGCCCGCCAGAAGGGCAGCAGCCGCAATCCCAGCCTCCGCTCCATCGAAAAAGAGGCCTATGCCTGGGCAGAAAAGGGCATCGACAGCGTGGAGGAGGCGGCAGCCTACATCCAGAGTCAGAATGTCCGCCATTCCCGGCTGGGCCGGCTGATGCAGATCCTGCAGATCCGGGGCCGGAACCTCACTGCTGCCGAGGAACGATACGCCGTTTCCTGGCTGGAGATGGGCTTTGAGGAAAGCGCCATCGCGGAGGCCTATGAGCGGACCTGCCTGAATACCGGCGGCATGAACTGGGCCTACATGAATAAAATCTTGCAGCGCTGGCACGAGACCGGGCTGCACACCGCCGACGCGGTGAAAAACGGCGACCAGAAGCGGCAGACCAACCGGCAGCGCCAGCCGGACGAGGACGAGATCGCCGCAATTCAGAGAATGATGCAGGAGGCATAAGGCTATGGCATACAGCTTGGAAGTAATCTCCCGGGCAAGGGCACGACTGGCCCAGGCCAGGGAAGACCGGGAATCGGAAAACCGGCAGCATCTGCAGGAGGCCTATGAAAAGGTCCCCCGGATCCGCCAGATCGATATGGAGCTGCGGCGGACCATGGCTATGACCGCCCGGGCGGTGTTCGCCTCCGGCGGCGATGCCAAAGAGGCCCTGGAGCAGGTGAAGGAGCAGAACCTGGGACTGCAGCGGGAGCGGGAATATCTGATCCGGGAGAATTTTGAAGAGGGCTTCCTGGACGACAGTCCCATTTGTGACCATTGCGGTGGTCTGGGCTATGTGGGCGCCAATATGTGCGAGTGTCTGCGGGAGCTGTGCCGCCAGGAGCAGAAGAAGGAACTGACCTTCCTGAATGTGGGCCGTGAGAATTTTGACCACTTCCGTCTGGATTACTACCCGGACCGGATCGACCCCAAATTCGGTGTCAACATCCGCGCGGTGATGGAGAAGACCTACCAGACCTGCCGCCAGTACGCGTTTTCCTTCACGGAGCGCTCCGGCAATTTGCTTTTCTCCGGCGATACGGGCCTCGGCAAGACCTTCCTCTCCGCCTGCATCGCCCGGACCGTGGCCGACCGGGGCTACAGCGTGGTCTACGAAAGCGCCGGGCACCTATTTAACCTTCTGGAACAGGCCAAGTTCTCCGGCGATGAGCAGGCAAAAGAGGAGAGCCGGAAATACAGCCGCTGCGATCTGCTGATCGTGGACGACCTAGGCACCGAGATGCCCGGACAGTTCGTCACCGCGGCTCTTTACTCCCTGGTCAATGACCGGCTGCTCTCCGGCAAGCCCATGATCATCTCCACCAACCTGACCATTGAGGATTTGAACCGCCGCTACTCCCCCCAGATCGTGTCCCGGCTCCGGGGCAGCTTCAAGCGTGTGGCCTTCCTGGGTGAGGACATCCGGGTTCTGAAAAATAAGGGGTATTAACATGAAGACCGGAATTTTATTCGACCTGGACGGAACCCTGCTGGATACCCTGGCTGACCTTCACGACAGTGTTAACCATGTGATGCGGGAATTCGGATACCCGGAGCGGACGCTGGGGGAGGTCCGGCTGTTTGTGGGCAACGGCGCCCGGCGGCTGATGGACCAGGCGGTGCCTGAGGGCGTGGACGGCAAGGCTGCCTTTAACGCCTTTCAGAGCTGGTACCCCAAGCACTGCCAGATCAAGACCCGGGCCTACAGCGGCATCCCGGAGGCGCTGGAAATTCTGAAAGAAAAATACCCCATCGCCATCGTGTCCAACAAACCGGACAAGGCTGTGAAAGTGCTGTGCGCGGACTATTTCCCCGGCATCTACGCCCGGGGCGAAAGCACCGACTGCCCGCGCAAGCCCGCACCGGACATGGTTTACAAGGCCATGGCGGAAATCGGCGTGGAGAAATGCGTCTATGTGGGCGACAGCGAGGTGGATGTACTGACGGCGCAGAATGCAGGTGTCCCCTGCCTCAGCGTTCTCTGGGGCTTCCGGGACCGGGCGGATATGGAAAAAGTGGGCGGCAAGCACTTCTGTGATGATACTGAAAAACTGGTGAACGCTTTGGAGGAACTGATCCATGGCCAATGAATTTTACGCCCTCCTGGGGCGCATGCGCTACATCACCCGCTGGGGTCTCATGCGCAACAGCTTCTCGGAGAACCTCTCCGAGCATTCCTACATGACCGCCGTGCTGGCCCACGCCCTGGCGCTGATCCGCCGGGAAATCCTCCATCTGGAGGGCCCGGATCCGGACCGCTGCGCGGTGGCAGCACTGTACCACGACGCTTCGGAGATCCTCACCGGCGATCTTCCCACCCCCATCAAGTACTACAACCCGGAGATCAAGCTGGCCTACAAGGAAGTGGAGCGTATCGCCGGAAACCGGCTGCTGGATATGCTGCCGCCCCAGCTTCGGGCCTGCTACGAGCACGATGTGCTGGAGGATGACAAGGCACTGGAGCCCATCATCAAAGCCGCTGACAAGCTGTCGGCCCACATCAAGTGTCTGGAGGAGCAGAAGGCCGGCAACACAGACTTCGACTCCGCCGCCAAGCAGACCTGGGATGCCATGAAGGCTATGGACCGTCCGGAGCTGAACTGGTTTCTGGATTTCTGTCTGGGGGCCTTTGCACTGAATCTGGATCAGCTGTGACTTGACGCGGCATAAAAAATGTGGTAATATATTTCAGTTACCAACGCCGGCATGGTGAAATCGGTAGACACAAGGGACTTAAAATCCCTCGCCGTTAAAAGCGTACCGGTTCGAGTCCGGTTGCCGGCACCAAAAAAGAGAGGCCTTTGGGCCTCTCTTTTTTGGTAATGGGAATCGGACGAGAACCAATTAAAGGGGGGGGGGAGGGCCGCCCCCGGCGAGGGTTTACCCGAGCCGCTCCTTGATTTTATCGAGTCCGGTTGCCGGCACCAATGAAAAAACCAGACTCGAACTAATAAAATGCCCTCAACCGTTACATGAGCGAGTGCAACGGTTGAGGGCTTCTGTTTTTTCCGAATCAGATAATATCCATTTCCCGCAGTTTGTTCATGAACTCGGACACATCCGCTCTGACTATTTCGGCATCAGCATCATACTGCTCCAGAATGGCATTGCAGATCTCTTCCTCTGTCTCCACTTCCGGAAGCAGGTCCCAGATAAACGCGCCCAGTTCGCTGAGCATAAACAGGCCGTTGGAATCAAAGACAGTCTTTCCCACCGGCACCAGAATGGGGTCTCCGGCGATTTCGCGCTTGATCAGTTCCTTCTTGATAATCATTTTGCATTCCTCTCCTCATAGGCCTTCAGTGTTTGCTTTACGATCTCCTCCGCCCGGCGGCACACATACTCCGGGGCTTCATCAAACCGTCCGGTCTCCGTATAGTACACCGCCGCGCAGGCACCGCAGAGGTCCTTATAATCGCAGCTGACACACTTGGCAGGGGTACGGATCCCGGCGGTTTCAGTCCGGATCTGTTCCCAGGCCGCGTCAAAGCCGATCTCCAGCGGTTTTACCGCCGGGGTGGTCAGCATGCCGCAGGGCAGCATTCTGCCGTCCCAGGTCATCCAGAAGCTGCTGCTGCCTGCCCGGCACCGGACGCCCTCGCCCTCTTCCATGGGGCAGCCCTCCTGCTCCATTCCTCTCCGCTGGGCCAGATTTTGGGCACGGAGAGCGAATTCTTCCTCCGTAAACCGAAGCTTATCCCACTCCACGGAATATTTTGCCGATTCGGCACAAGACAGCCGGTTGCCGCAGCCGTACTGCTCTCCATTCACCCGGACAGAAGGGTACATATAGCTGGAAGCCTTCACATTCACATCCAACTCCACCGCGTCCGCATAGATTTGGGGCAGATCATCTTTATTATAGGGTGTGATGGACAGATTCAGACTCACATCCACACCTGCCTGCCGGAGGGCACGGATATTCTCCTTCACCTGCTCATATACCGGCAGGCCGCACATATTCCGGTAGGTCTCATTACAGCCGCCGTAGAGGGAAATATTAAAGCGGAAGGGAGGATTCTCCAGAAACCGCTCCAGAATTTCTCCCGACAGCATGGAGCCGTTGGAATTGATGGAGACCAACAGGCCCATCTGCCGCATACCGTCGTAAATCTCAAAGAAATCCTTCCGCACCAGGGGCTCGCCGCCGGTGAGCAGGGCGAAAACCATTCCCCGGTCACGGGCTGTCCCGGCGATCTCCAGCCACTGCGCGGCGGTCAGCTCCTCTCTGCCGGAGGCCCTCAGCTGCTCCGGGGTCATGTGGACATAGCACATGGGACAGTTAAAATTGCACCGGGCGGTCAGTTCGAAGTTACCCGCTATGGGCAGGCCCAGTTTGCGGCCTTTGCTGTGCAGATAATTCGTGATCTTGGATTCAGAATTGATTCTTCTCATACAAGTTCCTGCTTTCTGAGTGCTGCTTCCAGTGCGTTTACCGCGGATTCGTCCGGCGTGCAGGCAAGGTGGTATACCGGGATTTCCATAACGGTCTGCCGGACCGCATCGGCTACCCGCTCCACGTCCGCTTTCGCCCAGGTGTTCACACTGACGCCTTCCCAGATTCGGGAAAAAGCCTCCACACCCCGCAGCTTGCGGATCGATGTTTTGGGGGCCTGGCTCAAATACACAATGGCGGCGATGGGGAGCGTCCGGTTGAGGCTGTAGGTGGAGCTGCCAGAGAAGGGAATTCCGGCCGCAACCAGCATACCGTCCTTCACGCACACAGCCGCCCGGTCACCGTTGAGGATCTCCGCGCCGCGATGCGTCCGCCATAGCTCTGCCTGGGTGGACTTGCCTGTGCCCGAAGGGGCGGTAAAGAGAATGGCTTTTCCATGATGATCAATGTAGGAGCAATGGAAAATGAATCCTCCATTCTCTGCCACCAGGTGCTCCGCGGCCAGGGCGTTGAGCACGGTCTTGACACCGATGCGGGTGATGGGTTCGCGGATCTTCACCTGGACGAAATGCTCTTTTTCTCCATACTCCGCCCGGATGTAGGCACTTTCCCAGCCGCTGTCAACGGTGCCGATGTAGCGCACATAATTTTCTCCGCTGCGGTACACACGCATACCGGGGATCAACACCTCAAAATTCGCGTTGGGAGCGGAGAGGGAATCCACCGGCTGAAAGTGGAAAACATGGGGCTCTGTCACCTGGTCCACCCGAAAGGGGGCCAGATGGCGTTCATCCTCATAAGCCCAGCCCTCGGCAATATCCACCGACACTTCCACGCCGGCAAAAGAATAGTGCTTTTTCATATCATCCACAGGTTACAAAGACGACTTTACTGTTGCTGGGATTGAAGTGGGCGGCGGTACCCTGGTGGATCTGGCCGACCTTCAGACCGCCCGCAATACGGATACGGTAGGTGATGCCGCCGTAATACATTCCGCTCACATAATTCTTGTAGTAGATCAGAATATCGCCGGTAATATCCTCATCGGAGATATTAGTCACGTTGATGACGCCGTTAAGACACTGGATCTCCAGCTTATCTTCCGCCATGCCGGGGTGGGAATCGAAGAGGGCCACGGCGCTGGTCTCTGCCTGCCGGAATTCCGGAGCATCGCTATAGGCCATACGGTTCTTCTCCAGCGCCACCACAGTCTCGCCGGGGAACAGGGTGGACAGGGAGAACTGGACCTGGGTCTCTCCGTCGGTGAGGGTGATATCCATAGTCTGAATATACTCTTCACCGTAATTGGTCACCTGGATGCCCAGCACATCGGCCACCACCTCGTCGGTACGGTCTTCCATAAATGCGCCGGTGTAGGAAATATAGCCGGTCACATACACATCACTACCCAATGCCAGGCCCTCAATGGTCTCAGGGGCCTGGGTTTCCTCAGAGGGCTGCTCGCTAGGCATCTGGGTTGCCTCCGGTGCCTGGGTTTGTGTGGGAAGGGTTTCTTCTGACTGCTGGTTTTCCTGGGATTCAGTGGGGACCATGGCCGGATCGTCAGACGATTCATTTCCGTGGCTCTCAAACCAGGCCACAGCGGCCAGCAGGCCCAGCAGGATCACCACACTGAGGAACAGAAGCAGCCCGATGCGTTTGTTCTTTCTGGCGGAAGAACGCTTCTTGACGGTATTCTTCTTTTTCTTGGTATATTTTCCGCTCATAAGTTTTACCTCGCGTTAGAAGTAAAGGCCGCGCCACGAATGGCGCGGCCTTTGGGCTTAGGGATTAGGAGTTGAAGAGGTTTTCGCCGTAGGGAACATGGTAGCAAATCTGCCCATATGCGCCATCGCCACCCATATCCTCCACTCTGCCGGCACCGGTGCACACACTACCAACAGAATCCAGGAACACAACAAACGGACCAAAGTCAAGGCCACACTGTCCTTGGGAAGGGGTATTGGTTTTTTCCTCACAGTCACCGGCAATGTTCTGGCTCAGAGAGAAGTTCTCGAAGAAAATTTCGGGTTTGGAATATGTCTTTTTCACGGTTAATCCTCCTCTCAGTTGAACAGCCAGCCGAAGAGCAGGTTGGCAACCTGCACAATGAGCTGTTCTACCTGCTGTTCAATGGTGCTGTTATTCTTGTTGGAATTGGGCTTGTTCTGGTTTTCCTTATCTGCCTTGTTGGGCTTCTCGTTCTTACCGGGCTTCTCGTTCTTACCGGGCTTGGTAGCGGGAGCCTCGGTCTCCAGGGCCTCCACAGCCTCGGTCAGAGCTTCCAGTGCCTCGTCGATCTCGGCCTGGGTTGCCTTCTTGTCCTTCATGACCTTCTCCGCGGTCTTCAGGGCAGCCTTGACTGCCTTGAAGCTCTCCTTGGTGTAGTCCTTCTCCCTCAGCTGCTTGGCAGTATCCACAGCGGCCTTCAGCTCGGAGTTATCGGGCTTAGCAGGCTCGGTCTCGGGCTCAGTCTCCTCGGGAACAGTGGTCTCAGGGACAGTTTCCTCGGGAACATTAGTCTCGGGGACAGTTTCCTCAGGAACGGTGGTCTCGGGAATCTCTTCCTCGATGACAGGTGCTCTGCGCAGCATCATCAGAGCAACGCCGGCGCTTTCAGCATCCATGCTCAGCAGGCTGATGCCGGATTCTGCTGTGGGAGCGGAGGTGTGAGTAACCTTGATGTTGGTCAGAGACAGGATACCGCCGCTGACATTCTCAATCACCACAGGATCAGTACCCTTTGCGTAATCATGGATGCTGTAGTACATGTCGGTGGTGGTGTTGACGGTGTAGCTGTCGCCGTTGATCTTGTAGGTCACGGTGTTGCCGTTGGCAGCCTTGATGCCCAGCTGAACGTCAGCCACAGTATCATCCATGGTCACTTTGAAGGCAATGGCCTGACCGTTCTTCAGATACAGCTCGTTGTTGGGACCGTAGCTGACGTAATCCTTGATGCTGTTGGTTGCGTCATTGCAGTCAATGAAGATGGCACCCTTCTGGAAGGTATCCTCAGTGGGGAATGTAACTGTAACATTACCCTCAGCATCGGTGGTAGTTGTAACGCCCTCAGCAGAGATGATGTTATTTCTCAGCTCCTCATAGACGGGCCAAGCCTCGCCGTCGGCAATATAGGCATCGTTGGCGGTCTGATCCAGGTTGCCGGTGGGGTCATAGATGCGGATAGCATCCAGATACAGGTCATAGGAAGTGGAACCATCCACATGATCGAAGAAGTCGTTCCAGGCTGCAGTGATCGAAACGGTGTACTGGCCGTAGGGCAGGTCAAAGATCTTGATCACAGGCACCTGGTAGATGGTGTTGGGAGTGTTGGGGGACAGGGAGCCGTCTGCATTCATACCGTAGTAGGTATCCACGACGGTATTTCTGACCTGCTTGCCATTGGCGTCCTTCACCAGAACGGTAATGGTGCCGGTATTGTTACTGGTCAGAGAGATCACGTCGAAGCCGGTGCCCCAGAAGGAGAATTCAGCAGTGCCGTAGGTGTTGGCATCCACGGTGATCTTAGCGCTGGAGCCCAGGGAGTGGGTAGACATGGTCTCGTAGGCGGAATCGTTACCGTAGACGTTGTTGGCGTCGATGACGGTATCGAATGCGAAGTTGATATCGCCGGGACGGTCCTCATCCTGGGTAGCGGTACTCTCAGTCACCTGAGTCCAGAGAGCAGTCTGAGTATATTCAGCGCCGCTGGCAGAACGGGAGTAGCCCTTCAGATCAAGGAATGTATCCTCATAGTAGATGGTCGTCGCGGGGATGACGGTCAGCTTGCCATAGTAGAAGCCATTATGCGCGTGCAGCTTGGTGTTGGTGTACTCCACGGAGTAGGTGAACACCTCGGGCTCAGTCATCTGCATGCTGTCGAGGGTGTAGCGGATCACAGAGTTGGATTCGTTAGCGCCGGACTCAGGCTTCATCACCTCAGCGGTGCCGTACTTACCCTCAGCAGGATTCTCGCTGGCGGGAATCTCGTTGGTGGTAACATTGTTGTCGGTATTGGTTACTTCACCGGTGGCAACACCAACCAGGGTACCGAAGTCGCCGAAGAAGTCATTGGTCATGACGTGGACATCCACGGGCAGGCCGTAGTCGATGACCACGGTGTCGTCCTTTGCCTCGGGCTCCCAGACAACTGCGAACCAGACGGTGGTGTGGGTGTAATCGTAGATATCCTCTTCACCGGAGGCATTCTCAATCTCACTGGGGGTAATAGCATTGGTGAAGGGAATAGTATCGGAGAAGCCGGTGACGTAGGTGGTATGGGGCAGTTCCAGATCGGTTTCTTCGTCCGTACCGACGTTAATCTGCCACGTGCCGGTTGCATCGGAGTTGACAGAAAGGATATACTCTGCATCATAGTCAAACAGAGCGTAGTTGCTGTCGTCCAGAATGCCAGACGCGGCAATGGGGAGATTTTCAACTGTCTCGATGCTGTTCAGCTTGATTTCGGCGGCCTTCGTGGGATTCACAATGATCTTACGGTTTGCGAAGGTAACGACGGTACCGTTTTCGTCAACGGGCTGGCCATCCTTATTGACCAGGTAGTAGGCGTAGGAGACGTTGGCGGACAGCCATGCCATCTGGGGAGAGGTGGTATCCTTGTGGCAGGGGTTGCCCAGGTAGTTGTCGTACTCCAGGATGGCGTAGTTGTTGGTCTCGTAAGAGCCTGCGCTGGCTTCGCCCTCCAGAGAATCGTCCAGATAGACATAGTAGCTCAGAGCGATCTCCTTGGTGCCGATGGTGCCCACGTTCCACAGGAAGGTCTCGGGCGCCAGATCAAACTCGGCAGTGCCATCGCCGTCCTTGTCAACCTTCACGGTTGCGTCGCTGTTATTGAACCAGAAACTCTTTGCGTAGATAACGTCATCCACCATGATGTTGGTGGCTCCCGCAGTATTGATAGTGCCGTCCTCGTTAACTGTTGCAGCGGTGACAGCAGTACCGTTGGGCAGGGTGTAGCCGCCTACAGTTGTATAAGCGCTCTTGCCGTCTTCGCTGAAGCTGACAATTTCCTTGGTGGCATAGATGTGAGAACCATCGGTATTGGTCTTGCGGGTACCGACCTTCTTTGCGTTGGCCTCGCTCAGGTTGCCGTTGGCATCCTCCAGCTCGGCGCGGGTCCAGATGGTGTACTCCCGGACTTCCATGGTGGGCGCGGGATTCAGAGTAAAGACCTCACCATCCACCAGACGAGTGGTGGTGTTTGCCAGCTGCATGTTGAAGCTGCTGCCCAGCTGGTCCTCGAAGACTGCGTTTTCGGCGGCGTACATAATTGCGCCTGCGAAATCGTCGAAGGCTCCCTGCAGACCTGCTGCGGAGGTGACGGAATAGAACACATCTTCAGAGCTTGCGATGGTCTTCAGAATGGCTTCCTGACCGGCAACATCAGTAGGCATGTTGCTTGCTTCCAGAGCCAGACCCACAGAGTACATGGTGGCGCCCAGACCGTTAACTACTTTCGTTCCCATGGTGGCGCTGCCGTATGTGTAGTTTTCGTGGCAAACAATAGAGTACTCATCGCTGGGAGCGCCCTTGATGGCTTCGGCAACCCAGTGCTTCTGGCCCTTGCTGTTGTTGTTTCCGTAGTAGAACTCAGGTTTGTTCAGCGTTCCGTTTTCAGGATCCACTGCTCTGCTCATAGCATTTACTTCTTCCTGAGTGTAGCTGCCCAGGATCCAGCTTTCCCAATCCGTATCCAGGGAGTTGGAGTTGACACCGTTATACTGCAAAGGTGCGCCGTCGGACATAAAAAGCACAAACTGCTTACGGCCGGGATCGTCGATCTGCTTCTGTGCCAGCAGGTCATAGGCCAATTCCAAACCATGGTCATAGTTGGTACCGGATTTCTCCTTGATGTTTAGGGTGCCCCAGTTATCAGCAAGGTCATGAACATCCACCCAGCCGTCGGTCAGCACACCACCGACATCCTCTGAACCAGTCGATTTAACCTGAGCCCCAATATAGTTGTCCAGTTTTGTTCCATCGTGTCCTAGCAGATAACCTGCAAAGTCCGCAATGGCGATGTCGATATCGGATGCAGAGCCGTCCGCACGATCCGCCTTCAGAGCCACGATCAGTGCATCGACACAATCCTGCAGAACTCCGATACGAGTGCCGCTGTCCAGAGAACCCTGGAAGCCCATGGAGGAGGAGGTGTCCAGAATCAGCACAACGTCAACGCCCTGGTTCATGGGAACGCCGGAGGTGGACAGCTCCACGCGGGCGACGCCGGTCTTCTGGAAGTCGATGCCGGTGGCGGACTTGTCGACCTTCACAGCGCCTTCATCGGGATAGGAGGGGTAGTTGTTGACCACCCGCTCCTTGACGGTCAGGGTGAAAGTGCCAGGCACGTCAGTACCGTTATAGTTGACAGTCAGACCTTTATAGGTGTCAACAGTATCAGTGTCAAATGTACCTCTCAGCATGCCTACAGTGACAGGAACTTCGATAGGATCGCTGTCTTTGTAAGTGACAGTGATGGTTGCGCCCACCAGTGCGGCTTCAGAAGCACCCACAGTGACGGCACCTGTGTTATTCTTGAGAACGATGCTCTCAATTTCCTTATCCATCACGTTCACGGTGATGGTGCCCAGTTCTACGCCGCCGTAGGTGACGGTGTAGGTGTATACGCCGGCCTTAGCGGGGTCTACGGTACCGGTGAGGGTGTAATCGGTAGTGGTAGCGGCATCGGTGCCGTTGCCATCGGTGGCGGTGTAGACGTCCAGGTTATTCTTGATCTGAGTTTCCAGAGCATCCACAGTGGTGGTGCCGGTGATGACCTGGTAGACAGTCGTGCCGGTCATGGCTGCATAGCCGCCGTTGCCGGTGCCGGACTCAACAAAGAAGTAAATGTCATCCGCACTGCTGCCGTTTGTCCAGCTACCACTGCTGTAATTCAGATAGTAACTATGGCTATCTCTCTTGACGGTATAGGCACCGTCACCTGCATCGTTTCTGGAAATTGTTACAGATCGCTTACTGGAAGTACTCAGGAAGTTGTTTGTATTATTATAGCTAAGATAGATATAATGGCTGCCGTTACTAAGGTATTCGGAGCTGTCATAAGTCCAGATGATATCCGTTTCATTGGTGACAATCTGACCATTGGAAATGGCTACTTCTGCACTGGCAACGCTGCCGTTGTTATTGCGCAGAGCCTGTGCAGTGCCGTCAGCACCAGCGCTGACGATCAAGTACTTCTCACCGGTGCTTACGCCATTGGTGTCCAGCTTATAGATGGTACCGCCGGGAATCTCCTTCCAGTCCAGCGCAGTCTCAGCGGCCTGGGCCAGAGCATAGACACTGAAGTGGGTGGCAGTGAAGGTAACAGTGCCATTCTTGATGATGGTAGTAGCCAGCACAGTATCGCCGTCCAGAACCATCACAGGCTTGCCTGCGTCAAAGGTCGCAGGAACAGGGACGGTGACGGTAGCCGCACCGGAGGTGTAACCCACGGGAGTAATGTCGTAGGATACATATGCACTGTAGCCGGAGTCAGCAGGAATCTCCTCGGTGACCTTGGAAACAGTCAGACCGGTCACGCCGGGAGCTGCCACAGTAACACCGGAGGTTTCATCCTCAACAGGGGCATAGACAGTAACCTCGAAGGTTGCGGTCTTTTCCTGGTACATAACCGTTACGGTCTTGGTGCCGGCAGTGGACAGATCCGCAGACACTGCATAGTTGGTCACTTCTTTGGTAGAACCGTCGTCATAGGAAGCGGTAACCACCATGCCGGTAACATCCAGCGTATCGCCCACAACGTAAGCGGTCTTGGTGGGAGCGGTAACGGTGATGCCGGTCAGCTCGGCCGCAGGCTCGAACTTATTCAGCTCAATGACAGCGCCGGATGCCACTGTGGTAGAATCGGCAGCAGGAGCACCGGAAGTGGTGACGCCCGCGGCCTTCAAAAGAACTTCGCCGCTGGTGCCGTAACGCTTTACAATGACCTCATCACCAGTGATCTCAAAGACACTCATGGACAGGTCGGTGCCGGTCTTGCCGCCGATGTAACCGACATAGCCGCAGTTCATGTAGGTGAAATTCAGCGTATCGGTGAAGTAGGAAGAGGTGCTGCCCTCGTTGGCAACGGCAATGGTCTTACCCTTAGCCAGGTAAATCTGACCGCCGCCGATGTAGTCATCGTAAGTGTTGGAGTGATTATGGCCGAACAGGAAGATGATGTTCAGCCCCTTTTCGCCAGCCTCATCCAGGACATCATACAGATACTTGGCGTACTTGCCGTCGCCCATGGAGGAAGTACGGGGGGTATAGTGCAGGGGAACGTGGGTGATGACGAAAATGGGCTTGTCATAACCTGCCTCTGCCTTGGTATCCAGATACGCATCCAGGGCAGTTGCAGTGTTTTTGCAGGTGGTCTGGAAGGAGCTGCTTGCCTGCCAGCCCCAGGGGTAGTCTTTCTCGTTGATGGCATAGACACCGTAGTGATCGGTATCATGCTCACCGGTGGAAGACAGTGTGCCATCGGTAACCAGAGAATCAGCGTCGTGGTTGCCCTGGATGTAGACGCGGTTTGCCAGATCGGGATAGACATCCGTAACCGCCTCATCCAGCTCTTCCTTACCCTCTTTGGACATGGTAGTAGTGTCCAGGGTATCCTGATAGTAGTCGCCACCGAAGAGGAAGCCGTCAGCAGCAACATAATCATTTTTAATCTGGTTCAGAATGCTGGTGGTAGTGCTCTCGGGGTCAGTTCCCTTTTGCTGGTAGTCAGAGCCGGCGATGACCACGACAGAATTTGCGTAAACGGAGGCTTCGCCCTCGCTTACGTTGACGGCGCAGGTGGCGCTGAACTCACCGGCGGTAGCGGTGATGACAGCTTTGCCCATGTAGCCGAAGCTCAAAACGCCGTCCACAACGGACGCCACGCCGGGCTCGGAAGAAGTCCAGGTGACGGTCTTATCGGTTGCATCCTCGGGAGCCACAGCGGCGGTCAGAGTCACAGACTCCGCGCCCACGCCCACTTCCAGAGCAGTCCGGTCCAGCGTGATGCCGGTGACGGCGATCACAGCGGGCTCAGAGGGTGCCTCGGCAGGGGCTACTGTGGGGGCCACAGTAGGAGCCACAGTGGGGGCCTCAGTGGAGCTCTGAGTAGGTTCGGCGGTCACTTCCGCAGCAACGGGAGCAACCGTCTCCCCGGCTTCTGTTGCAAAGGCGTTTACGGGCAGAATACCCGCAATCAGCACGAAGCACAGAACCAGAGAGATAACTTTCTTCAGTTCCTTCATAATCTTTCCTCCTTGAATCTCTTCAGGATTATTTACCATTTTCAGGCACTTTTCAGGAAAAACCCAATCCGCGCCTAGCTATAGCATTGTACCCTATATTGTACTCCTCCTCTTTCCTTTTGTCAACATTTGTTACGGCAAAAATAATACAATCTGACATGGAAAAACCCGGGGTTTACCGCCCAGTCCCGAAAAATCCCAATAATTCAAGTAAGCAGCGCTTACTTTCTGAAACGGCATGCGTTTTGAGCGCCGAATAGCTAAAAAATGCCGGTTTCCTAACGGAAACCGCCATTTTTACGTTGTGCGATTCGGTTTAAAAAACCGTGAACTCCCGGTCGATCACATAGCGGATATCTTCCAGGCTCTGTTCGGAATACCGAAACTCGCCGCTGTCGAACATGAACACGGCGCCAAAGAGCAGGGAACGGACCATCAGCGCCTTCCGGTGCCACACCTCGTCAGAAAGATTGTACGTCTCCTTCACCCGCTGCATGATCTGCTGGGTGCGGCTGTTCAGCTCTCCCCGCTTGCGGTGGTAAAGATTATCGAAGTCCGCATTCTTCAGCATCAGAATCTGGCGGTAATGGGGATTTTCCATGAGGAATTTCAAATAGGCCGTGGCCACCGACACCATCTGTTCCCGGGGATCATCACTGCAGGAGGCGATGGTCTGGTCCTGGACCACGAACCACTGGCTGTTGACGAAGTCCACAATTTCGGAAATAAACTCCTTTTTGTCCTTGAAATGTTTATAGGGCGCGGCACTGGAAACATTGCACGCGTCCGCCACACGGCGGAAAGAGAATCCGTTGGCACCGTGCTTGTTGATCTCGTCAATACCCGCCTGGATCAGATCCTCCCGCAGGTTTCTGTTGCGCTCAGCCATACGTGCCCACCTCCTAACCTAGCAAAATATACATGGCCAGACTTACCAATTTATTAAAATATACCATTTTTTTAAATTTTTGTCAAATGACATCTTTTGACAGATTATAGCTTTGAAATTATTTTACAAATTATTCATTTTATGGTTGACAAATGAAAAACCGATGATATAATCATCAACGTTAGCAGTGCTAACTTTTCTTTTGGGGTAAAGTTATCAACGCTAACTATACTTTAGTCGTTTAGTTAGCAATGCTAACATTTTTTATAGCTTATAGTAAGCATCGCTAACTGAGATAATGTTCAAATTGGAGGTGACATGGCAGTCCTTCGGCTGTCCAAACAATACTTTCCGGAAAATCCCCGCATTCCCTAAAAAGAAATAAGGAGATAAAAAAATGAACTTGTCTAAAAATCTGAAACGCTTTTGTTCTCTGATATTGGCATTCATTATGGTCCTGGGCGTGATGCCGGTGGGCGCAATGGCAGCAGAAGACTCCATTGTTGTTATCGCTGCTTCCGACTACCAGCTCAGTAACTCCGGCACCATCATGACCAACGCCATGAATCAGGTCAAAGCGGACTATGGCACCGCTTACGGTGTTCTGATGGGCGGCGACTATGACGCCGGCAACGTGAACACAACTGTTACGCACATTAAGAATGTAGATAACACCATCAGCGGCGTATTTCCCGAGATTGCCAGCGAGAACAGAGTCTATCTGCAGGGCAACCACGAGAATTATGCCGGTTTGAAGCCCAGCAGTTCCAATCTGCTGACCACCGAGCATGTCCGTGATACGGCTTACTACGGTGTCTATGCCATCAACCACGATGACTTCCCCTGGACCATGAGTTCCAATCCTGCGCCCAGTGAGTCCCTGGTGCGGGCAACCGCCGACGCTCTGGGCGATTATCTGGAAGCCAAGATTGCGGAGGGCTATACCAAGCCCATCTTCGTCATGTCCCACCTGCCCCTGCATGCCACCACCCGTGGTGACAACAAATATGCCAGCTTGATCTTTGATGAGCTGGAGGCAGCGGGCGAAGCCGGTCTGAACATCATCTTCCTGGTTGGCCATAACCACTCCGGCGGCTATGATGCCTACCTGGGCAACGGTTCCTTCTACCTGCCTGTCGGCAGCAGTCTGACCGTTGTGAAGGGCTCCTCCGGCACCTATACCGACAGCAGCATCAGCTTCACCTATATGAACTATGGATATCTGGGTAAGATTAGCGGAAGCGCCTGCACCCACCAGACCATCACCGCCTTTGAGATCACCGGCAATCAGGTAACCGTGAAGCGTTATGATGAAAGCGGTCTGCATCAGCTGAAGGCTGCCGGCGCTGCTGTCAGCGGCTATAACACCGACAGCAGCGTGATTGGTACCGAAGGTGCGGTTATCGAACTGGGCGAGCCCGAACCCGTATATACTGTCACCGACGGCAATGTGTCCGTTACTTCCACCGGTCTGACCGGTCTGACTGTGACCAAGATCCAAGGCACTGCCGACGGCAAGCACGATGCCGAAGTTTACGGTGCCTACGCCTCCTACGATATCGTGCCCGAGGGCTACGAGCAGGGTAAGACCGCTACGGTCACCATCACCCTGGACGAGGAAGATGGCTTTGACGCTTCCAAGGCTGTATATATGATCGACGCCGAGAAGGGCACCGAGCAGAAGCTGACCATCACCAACGGTGCGGTTACCTTCACCACCAGCCATTTCAGCACCTACAGCATTGCTCAGAAGGTCACCAAAACCGGCAGCTATGAGCTGGCAACCTCCATTGAGGCCGGTGAGAGCTATGTTATCGTAGCCAACGACCATGACGTTGCGCTGATGGATAACGACGGTTCTCTGGGCAGCATGGGCGTTACCATCTCCGGCGACACTCTGACCTCCGAAGAGGAGCTGACCGAGTGGACCTTCTCCAGCGCCTCCAGCGGCACCATCACCAGCGGCAATGGCAACAAGCTGGGCTACTCCAGCTCCTGCTGGAATCTCACCGGCAGCGGAGACTGCACCTTTGACATTGGCACCGGCAACGGCAATTTCAGCCTGCGTGTCATCCGCGCAAGCTCCGGCTACAACAGATACTATTTCTATTATGACGGCTCCGACTGGGCAAAGAACAGCAGCAGTTCCGCTTCCTATGTCCGTCTGTACAAACTCGCAGAGGGTGGCAGCACCGTGGAGCCCGAGCAGCCTGAAACTCCCGATGTGCCCGATACCCCCGACGTCCCCGAGGTCGGCGATGACTGGATCGAGCTGCCCGCAGGCAATGTCTTCCAGCTGGATACCGACGGTATTGACAACGGTGCCAAGTATCTGATCGTGGCAAAAAGCTACGACAAGGCACTGATTGCAGCAGCATCCAACGGCAACGCCACCGATGTCTCCATCAGCGGCAACGAGGCCACTGCTGACGCGGATTACGGCTGGACTATCTCCGCATCCGGCAATGGTTATGTGCTCCAGAAGAACGGCACTTACCTGGGCCGCAGCAGTTCTAAGCTGGCCGCAGGCAATTCCAGCAGTGTCTGGACCATTTCCAGCAGCGGAAACGGCAACTATACCATCACGCAGTCCGGCAGCGGCAGCAGCTGGTGGGGAGGCAGTTCCAACTACTATGTCCGCTGGAGCAACAGCAACGGCTACTTCCAGGCCAGCAGTAGCAGCACCGATCCTGTCCGTCTGTACAAGTACGCCGGCGCCGGTGCAGATATTGACGCAGCCTACATCCGTTTGAGCGGTGAGACCGAGCAGACCTATACCATTGCAGACGCCGCTGCACTGGATACCATTCTGAGCAAAGTTGCGATCCAGACCAGCAATGACGGCAGCACCGTCAACAGCGAAACTCTGGCTGTGACTTCCGACATGGTCACCTGGAATCCTGCCTTCAACGGCAAGGCCGCAGGCACCTACACCGGCACCGTGTCTTTTGATGGCCAGAATCTGGGCACCATCACCGTGACCATCAACGCCGAACACAATTTTGAGACCATCACTGTGGACGCCACCTGCACCGAGGACGGCTCCATTACCACCAAGTGCACCATCTGCGGCGAAGAAACCGTGGAAGTGATTCCCGCCACCGGCCACAACTATGAGGTGACTGTGACGGCCCCCACCTGCACCGAGGATGGCTATACCACTTATACCTGCGCCTGCGGCGACAGCTATATCGACGATGAAATCGCCGCCCTGGGTCACAACTATGATTCTGTGACCACCGAGGCTACCTGCACCGAGGACGGCTCCATCGTCTATACCTGCGTCTGCGGCGATACCTATGCCGATGTGATCCCCGCGCTCGGTCACAGCTATGATTCCGTGACCACCGAGGCCACCTGCACCGAGGACGGCTCCATCGTCTATACCTGCGCCTGCGGCGATACCTTTACCGATGTGATCCCCGCACTGGGTCACAAGTATGAGGCTGTCGTCACTGCCCCCACCTGCACTGAGGATGGCTATACCACTTATACCTGCGCCTGCGGTGACAGCTACGTCACTGACGAAGTTGCCGCTCTGGGCCACAAGTATGAGGCCGTTGTCACCGCTCCCACCTGCACCGATAATGGTTTCACCACTTATACCTGCGCCTGCGGCGACAGCTATGTTGCAGACGAAGTTGCTGCCCTGGGCCACAACTACGAGGCCGTGACCACCGAGGCTACCTGCACCAAGGACGGCTCCATCGTCCATACCTGCGCCTGCGGCGATTCCTACACCGATGTGATCCCCGCGCTGGGTCATGACCAGGAGTCTGTAATCACCGCTCCCACCTGCGAGTCCGATGGCTACACCACTCACACCTGCCGTCGCTGCGGTGATGTCACCGTGGATACCATTGTTCCTGCTCTGGGCCATGAGCTGAAGGTTGTTACTCTGGATCCCACCTGCACCGAGGATGGTTCTCGTACAGAGTCCTGTCTGCGCTGCGGCAGCACCAGTTCCCAGGTCATTCCTGCTCTGGGCCACCAGTACGAAACCGTTGTCACCGCTCCCACCTGCACCGAGGGCGGCTACACCACTTATACCTGTGCCTGCGGTGACAGCTACATTGCTGACGAAGTTGCTGCCCTGGGTCATATCTATGAGTCCGTGACCAACGCCGCTACCTGCGGCAAGGAAGGCTCCGTGGTTTATACCTGCACCTGCGGTGATACCTACACGGAGATCCTGCCCGCGCTGGATCATACCTATGAAGCAGTCGTTTCCGCTCCTACCTGCACTGAGGACGGCTATACCACCTATACCTGCGCCTGCGGCGACAGCTATGTTGCTGACAAAGTTGCCGCTCTGGGCCATAAGTATGAGGCCGTTGTCACCGCTCCCACCTGCACCGAGGACGGCTATACCACCTATACCTGCGCCTGCGGCGACAGCTACGTTGCTGACGAAGTTGCTGCCCTGGGTCACAAGTATGAATCTGTGACCACCGCTCCCACCTGCACTGAGGATGGCTACACCACCTATACCTGCGCCTGCGGCGACAGCTACGTTGCTGATGAAGTCGCTGCTCTGGGTCACAAGTATGAGACCGTCGTTACTGCCCCCACCTGCACCGAGGACGGCTACACCACCTATACCTGCGCCTGCGGCGACAGCCACAAGAGCGACTACGTGAAAGCTCTGGGTCACAGCTACTCCCATGCAGATTCCAACGGCTACCGGGTCTATACCTGCAGCCACTGCGGTCACAGCTACTCTGAGAAGCTGAGCTTCACCTATAGCCAGGCCACCGCACTGGCTTCCGGCGAACGCTTTGTAATCACTGTGAAGTCCGGTAACAAGTACTATGCACTGTCTCACAGAGGCAACAGCATCTCTGCCGTTCAGATCAAGGTATCCAACGGAACCGTCACCTCTGAAATTTCCGAGGACCTGCTGTGGAGCTACGCTGATCAAAAGCTCTCTTATGTCAGCAACGGCACCACCTACTATCTGTACACCTACACCTCCGGTTGGTGGTGGTATACCAGCACCAGTCTGGGTATCAGCTCCGATGATGCGGGTACCATCTCCTTTAGCTCCAGCAAGCTGAAGATCGACTCCCGCTATCTGCGCTACTCCGGCAGTAAATTCTCTGTCAGCAGCAGCTCCAGCAGTGTCTATCTGTTCCAGGAAAAGTAATCCATACAACGCTAGCGAAGCCGCCGGTCATCCGGCGGCTTCATTTTTATCTTTTCTGTAATATATATAGTATACATGGCAAATTTCATAGAAAAAACCGCTGCGCAGCCGCAACATTTGGCCGTCAAAGACAGATAAAATTCCAACAAAGTCTTGTAAATCGCAGATTATTATGGTATGCTGGTGTATACGATTGAAAAATTAGCACTACAGAAAGGACACGAATTCAATATGGCGATTGAACTTTCAAAAACCTACAATTCCAAAGATGTTGAAAAACGCATTTATGATAAGTGGGAACAAAACGGTTGCTTCAAGGGCGTGATTGACCCCGAGAAGAAGCCTTTCTCCATCGCAATGCCCCCTCCGAACGTCACCGGCCAGCTGCACATGGGCCACGCCGTGGACAATACCCTCCAGGACGTGCTGGTCCGCTTTAAGAGAATGCAGGGCTACTCCACCCTGTGGGTCCCCGGCACCGACCACGCTGCCATTGCCACCGAGGCTAAGATCGTGGAAGCCATGCGCAAGGAGGGCCTGAGCAAGGCCGATCTGGGCCGTGACAAGTTCATGGAGCGCGCCTGGGAATGGAAGGAAACCTACGGCAACCGGATCATGCTGCAGCTGAGAACCCTGGGTTCCTCCTGCGACTGGTCCCGCAACCACTTCACCATGGACGAGCAGTGCTCCAAGGCCGTTCTGGAAGTGTTCGTGAAGCTGTATGAGGAAGGCAAGATCTACCGCGGCAACCGTCTGGTCAACTGGTGCACCAAGTGCCAGACCTCCATTTCCGACGCAGAGGTGGAGCACGAGGAGCAGGACAGCTTCTTCTGGCATCTGCTCTATCAGGTCAAGGGCACTGACGAGTATCTGGAGATCGCCACCACCCGCCCCGAAACCATGCTGGGCGACGTGGCCGTTGCCGTCAACCCCGAAGATGAGCGCTATAAGAAATATCACGGCGGCACCGTCATCCTGCCCCTGCTGAACAAGGAAATTCCCATCGTCTGCGACGAACATGCCGATGTGGAAAAGGGTACCGGCGTGGTTAAGATCACCCCCGCCCACGACCCCAACGACTTTGAAGTGGGTCAGCGCCACGATCTGCCCCTGGTCCGCTGCTTCACCTACGACGGCAAGATGACCGGCAAGGCCGACCGGGACGCTTACCTGGCTCTGAAGGAGAGCGGCAAGCTCACCGCCGACGAACCCGAGGTTCTGGACTGCGGCAAGTACGCCGGCATGACCACCGCCGAGGCCAGAAAGGTCATGGTGGAGGATCTGAAGGCCATCGGCGCTCTGAAGGCCATCGAGCCCCATAAGCATGAGGTGGGCACCTGCTACCGCTGCCACACCAACATCGAGCCCATGATCTCCAAGCAGTGGTTCGTGAAGATGGAGGAGCTGGCTGCCCCCGCTATCAAGAAGG
The DNA here is from genome assembly GCA_045539075.1 of Faecousia sp. Lineage (GTDB taxonomy): Bacteria > Bacillota > Clostridia > Oscillospirales > Oscillospiraceae > Faecousia. The sequence goes on from JAZQEP010000054.1 coordinate 31,230, forward strand.
TGGAGGACGGCGAACTGCGGTTCGTGCCCGAGCGCTTCACCAAGAATTATCTGAACTGGATGCGCGGTTCCCGCGACTGGTGCATCTCCCGCCAGCTGTGGTGGGGCCACCGGATCCCCGCCTGGTACTGTGAGGACTGCGGCCATGTCAATGTGGCAAAGTCCGCCCCCGGCTGCTGCGAAAAGTGCGGCAGCACCCACCTGGAGCAGGATCCCGACACTCTGGACACCTGGTTCTCCTCCGCCCTGTGGCCCTTCTCCATCCTGGGCTGGCCTGACACCGAGGCTGAGGACTACAAGTACTTCTACCCCACCAACACCCTGGTCACCGGCTATGACATCATCGGTTTCTGGGTGAGCAGAATGATCTTCTCCGGCCTGGCTTATACCGGCAAGGCCCCCTTCACCGATGTGGTGATCCACGGGATCGTCCGGGATGCTCAGGGCCGCAAGATGAGCAAATCTCTGGGCAACGGCATTGATCCTTTGGTGGTGATTGAGCAATACGGCGCCGATGCCCTGCGTTATGCCTTGATCGCCGGCAACAGCACCGGCGGCGATATGCGGATGAGCGACGAAAAGCTGATCTATGCCCGCAACTTCTGCAACAAACTTTGGAACGCTGCCCGATTTGTTTTGATGAATCTGGGTGATGAGATCACAACCTGTGATCTGCCCGAAAGTCTGGAGCCGGAAGACAAGTGGCT
>JAZQEP010000055.1:0-12718 GCA_045539075.1 Faecousia sp.
CGGACCAGACGCTCGTTCAGCAGAATGGCGTCCTCGTAGTTGTAGCCTTCCCAGGTGACGAAGCCGATGAGCACATTCTTACCCAGGGCAACCTCACCGCCGGAGCAGGAGGGGCCGTCGGCAATGATCTGCTCGGTGTCCACACGCTCGCCCACCACCACGATGGGACGCTGGTTGACACAGGTGCCGGCGTTGGAGCGGGCAAACTTGGTCAGCTTGTGATCAGCGATCTCGCCGTCGTCGTAACGAACGGTGATACAGGTGGCAGAGACAGCGGTAACGGTACCGGGCTTCTTGGCCTTCAGACAAACCTCGGAGTCCACGGCAGCCTTGTGCTCGATGCCGGTGGCAACGACGGGAGGCTCGGTGGTCAGCAGAGGCACAGCCTGACGCTGCATGTTTGCGCCCATCAGAGCACGGTTTGCGTCGTCGTTCTGCAGGAAGGGAATGAAAGAGGTTGCGATAGAAATCATCATACGGGGAGAAACGTCGATGTAGTCGATCATTTCCCGGTCCACTTCGATGATCTCGTTACGGTGACGGCAGGTGATACGGGCGTTAGCCAGGCGGCCCATCTCATCCAGGGGCTCGTTGGCCTGGCCAACATAGAAATCATCCTCCACGTCAGCGGTCATATACTCGATTTCCTTGGTAACCACGCCGGTTTCCTTGTCGATCTTACGGTAGGGAGCTTCCACGAAGCCATACTCGTTGATCTTGGCGAAGGTAGCCAGGTAGTTGATCAGGCCGATGTTGGGACCTTCGGGGGTCTCAATGGGGCACATACGGCCATAGTGGGTATAGTGGATGTCTCGCACATCGAAGGATGCACGATCGCGGCTCAGACCGCCGGGGCCCAGAGCGGAGAGTCTGCGCTTGTGGGTCAGCTCGGACAAGGGGTTATTCTGGTCCATGAACTGGCTCAGAGGGGAGGAGCCGAAGAACTCCTTGATGACGGCGGTGACAGGGCGAATATTGACCAGGCTCTGGGGCGTGACAGCGACCAGATCCTGCACGGTCATACGCTCGCGGATCACGCGGTCCAGGCGGGAGAAGCCGATGCGGAACTGATTCTGCAGCAGCTCGCCCACGCAGCGCAGGCGGCGGTTGCCCAGATGGTCGATGTCATCGGGGGTACCGATACCCATGGCCACGCAGTTGAGGTAGTTGATGGAAGCCATGATATCCTCGCGGATGATGTGCTTGGGGATCAGATCATCCATACGCTCGGCAATGGCGCTCTCCCAATCGATGCCGGGAGTCTCCAGCATTTCCTTCAGCACGGGGAAGAAGACCTTCTCAGTAATGCCGTACTGCTTGGGATCGAACTCCACAAAGTTCTCCATGGGAACCATGCTGTTGGAGAAGACCTTCACAAAGGAATCGCCGACCTTCAGCACAGCCTCGTTGACGCCCTTGTCGCTGATCTCATGGGCTCTGTTGCGGGAGATGATCTCACCGGGCATAGCCAGGATCTCGCCGGTCATGGGATCGGCAATAGGCTCAGCCACTTCCTGGCCGGACAGGCGGGACCAGATGTCCATCTTCTTGTTGAACTTGTAACGGCCGACCTTGGAAACATCGTAGCGGTGGGCATCGTAGAGCAGGCCATGCAGATGAGCCTCGGCAGTCTCCACCGTGGGAGGTTCGCCGGGACGCAGGCGGCGGTAGATCTCCAGCAGAGCTTCCTCGCGGGTCTTGCTGGGGTCCTTGTCCAGGGTGGCCAGGATGCGCTCATCCTCGCCGAACATGAGCTTGATCTCCTCATCGGTCTGGGGACCCAGAGCACGGATCAGAGAGGTGACAGGCAGCTTGCGGTTCTTGTCGATACGGACCCAGAACACATTGGAGTTATCGGTTTCATACTCCAGCCATGCACCGCGGTAGGGAATGACGGTGGCGGTGTAGGTGTGCTGGTCAGCCTTGTCCACCTCATGGCCATAGTACATGCCGGGAGAGCGGACGATCTGGGAGATGATAACACGCTCAGCGCCATTGATCACGAAGGTGCCGCCATTGGTCATCACGGGGAAATCACCCATGAAGATCTCCTGCTCCTTCATTTCGCCGGTCTCGGTGTTGCGCAGGCGCACACGGACCTTGATGGGCTTGGCGTAGGTAGCATCCCGCTCCTTGCACTCCTCGATGGTGTACTTGGGCTTATCCTCCATGGTATAATCCAGGAAGCTAAGCTCCAGTTTACCGGAGAAGTCGGTAATGGTGCCTACATCCTTGAAAACTTCCCGCAGGCCAGTCTCCAGGAACCACTGATAGGAGTCCTTCTGGATCTTCAGCATGTTGGGGATCTCAAGGATCTCTTCGTACTTTGCGTAAGACTTACGCATGGTCTTGCCGAACATTACGTCCTTGACCATTGCCATATGGATCATCACAGCCTTTCTTACGAATTGTGTGTTGCTTACTTGATACGCCAGGACTCGTTGTCATTTTTTAATCTTTTTCTGATTATCCACTTGACAGCGGCCCTCTCATGTGGTAGTATAGGCTCACAAAGGATGATAGCATCCTATGGGCATATTACCACATATGGAGTTTTATTGTACACCATTGGCACTCGTTTGTCAATGGGTTTTTCTTTTTATTCCCGGTAATTTTTCGGTAAATCTGACCTATTTCGGCAAACTGAATAAATACCACTTCCCTGCCCTTTTTCGGGCAGGGATTTTTTGTGTCAAACGATGATGCAACGCAAAAACCGCCCCCTTTTTCAAGGGAGCGGTTTGGTATGATTCGCGTTACAGCGCGCTGTAGCCGAAGCTGTTGACCAGAGCGTCGATTTTCACGCCCTTCTTGCAGTAGGGGCACTCCCGATAGTCGTAGCTTTCGTAATCGGGAATATCATGGATGGAATAGATGGAATGGACGGGATAGCCCGCGATCTCATCCACCGCACGGTAGATGGCGGCAACACCAGCCACATGACCGCCATAGTACTTGATTGCCTCCATAGCCTTCAGGGCGGTGTAACCGGTAGAAACAGATGCCATCAGGATCATGACCGTCTTGCCCTCAATCATCGGCTTGATATTGTCCCGGAAAATGATCTGTGAGTTGGAGTTGTACTCGGGCTCTGCAATGTAGATGGTCTGGTGCTGGTTGATGGTGCGGAAGCCGGACTTGGTCAGTTCCTCGGCCAGGCAGGTTCCCAGCACAGCGGTGCCGTCCAGGCACAGAATGGTGTCCACCACCGTATCCTGCACAAAATGAGAGACCAGCTGGTAGGCAGTATCCTTCGCCTCGCTGAGACGGCTCTTCTGATAGGTGATGTCGATGTAGTAATTGATGTGGGAGTGGTTGGTGGCAAAATGGCCCCGGGCGACACGCAGGGGGGTAGTTCCATAACGGACGGGAAAATGGACGATATTGATCATATTGCTTACCTCCTCTTTGAATCAAAAAAACGAAGCGTTCCTCAGTTCCGGCGCAAGCGTTTTCGCCGGAAACCAAAAAACGCTTTTTTTGATTATATCCCGAAGGCTGTGCAATTGCAAGAAATTTCCAATGGGCTCCCTTCCAAAAATCACCGTCCAAATTTGTTGGAGTTGCGCAGTTTCAGCATTTTCTCCTGCCGCAGGAACTGGTGGGCAATGATCTTGCAGATCTTGCCCGTACGGATCATCCAGTGGATCTTTCCGTAGCTGGCCCACTGGACAGCATCCGTCTCCCCGGGAAGAAGCACAATATCTTTAATGGGCACCTGGCGCTTCAGACAGTAAAAATCATAAAAGGTATTCCGGTCCCGATCGGAATACAGCAGTTCAAATTCCTCTTCCGCCGCCCGGATGCCGGTCTCCTCAAAAAGTTCCCGGGCAATGGCCTGTCGGCTGGTCTCCCCCGTCTTAGCGGCGCCGCCGGAATTTTCCCAAGTACCTGCAAAGCTCTTACCCTTTGCCCGTCGGGTCAGAAGAATCCGCCCGCGCCCGTCGTAGACCCACACGCAGACCACCAGACCATATTCACCCGGGTGCCAGGGGGTTCCACGCTTGTGGACCTTCCCGGTCAGGCACCGGTTTTCATCGTAGATATCATTGAATTCCACGTTGGATTCCTCCTTCCATTGATTTCCATCCCATAGTCTACCACAGGCAAAATCAATTGGCAAGGTACAAACCGGTACTTTTTGTATCGGTTCCAACATTTTTCGGAACCGAAAAAGAAGCGCGCACCCTTAGGTGCGCGCTTCCGTTCAATCTTGAATTTTCTCCCAGTCGGCGTAGAGGGTGGCGCTGGCGTCCACGATGGTATTGTTAAAATCAAAGGGATACTGACAGTTTTCGTCGTGATACCAGCCCGTGAAGGTGTAGCCCTCCCGGGTGGGTGGCTCCGGCTCCTCCACGTGGTCACCGTACATCAAATCTGTCTGGGCAGCCACATCCGTGCCTCCTTTGGAATCAAAGGAGATGGTATAGCCATTGTTGGCGATGCCGAACAGCACCAGCACGATCATCAGAATGATGCCGCCCACAATGACAACATCCAGGGTTTTTACAGAGATCTTTACATTCTTGTAAATTCCCTTGAAATCCTTCTCCGGCTGCTTTTCGGGGGTACGCGCTTCCATAAATTACTTACGGACCAGGTACTTTCTCATATCGATGGCGCAGGCCACCAGGATGATCATACCCTTGACGATGAACAGCAGGTTCTGGTCAACGGACAGGTAGGTCAGGCCGGTGAAGATGATCTGCAGCAGCAGAACGCCGATGATAGCACCGGAGACCTTGCCGATGCCGCCGACGAAGGAGATGCCGCCGATGACGCAGGCTGCGATGGCGTCAGCTTCGTAGTTGAGGCCCGTGGTGGCGTTGACAGAGGAGATACGGGAGGCATCCATAAAGCCGGTGATGGCGTACAGGACGCCGGCCATCATGAAGACCAGGATGATGGTCTTGACCACGTTGACACCGGAGACGTTGGCGGCTTCTTCGTTGGAGCCCACGGCGTACATGTTCTTACCGAAGGTGGTCTTGTTCCAGATCACCCAGACGATGCAGGTGATGATGGCGGAATACAGCACGTAGTTGGGAACAGCGGTATTGCCCACGCGGAACAGGGTGCCCTTGATCAGGTCCTGATAAGCCTGGCTCATACCGGACAGGGTCTGGCCGGAGTTGGTGCCCAGCTTCAGGAACAGCAGGATGCAGCCGTAGACGATCAGCTGCGTGGACAGGGTGACGATGAAGGGATGCAGCTTGAACTTAGCCATGCAGAAGCCGTTGACGAAACCGATGACGGCACCCACAGCCATGACGGCCAGCAGGGCGACATACCAGGGCATAACACCCAGGCCGGGGAACAGCTTATTGGTGGTCAGCTGCAGGCCTGCGGCGATACAGGCGGCCAGACCCACCTGACGGCCGGCGGAGATATCGGTACCGGCCAGGATGATGCAACCGCCGACGCCCAGAGCGATGGGCAGCTTGGCAGCGGTCAGGGAGATGATGTTGACGATGGAGGGAACGGAGACGAAGCTGGGCTCGGCAATGGCGATGCCCACGATGGCGATGGCAATGATAATGAACATGGCGTTGTTCATCAGCAGGTCGCCGATGGCACGGTTCCGGTCCTTGGGGGACATAGCCTTCAGCTCGTCGATCTTGGAAGGCTTTTTAACTTTCAGTTCAGACACTTTTTATTTCCTCCTTATGCAAACTTGGCGGCAAGGGTCATGATTTCTTCCTGGGTGGTGTTTCTGGCGTCGACTTCGCCGGCCAGACGGCCGCCGGACATGACCAGGATCCGGTCACAGACGCCCAGAAGCTCCGGCATTTCGGAGGAGACCATCAGAACGGTCTTGCCCTCGTTTGCCAGGTTGCCGATGAGCTGGTAGATTTCGTACTTGGCGCCCACGTCGATGCCGCGGGTAGGCTCGTCCAGCAGCAGCACCTCGGGCTCGGTCAGCAGCCAGCGGCCGATGATGACCTTCTGCTGGTTACCGCCGGAAAGGCTGCGGATCTGGGTCTCCTGAGAGGGAGTCTTGGTACGCATGGCATCGATATAGCGCTGGGTATCCTCCCGCTGGGACTTCTCGCTGAGCAGGGGGCCCCATTTCTTATGACGGTGCAGAGAGGAAATGACGGTATTGTCCCGGATGGAGCGGATGCCGAAGATACCGGTGGCGCGGCGCTCTTCCGTCAGCATAGCGAAGCCGTTTTTAATGGATTCGCCGGAATTGCGGTTGCGGCAGGGCTTGCCGCCCAGGGTGATGGTGCCGGACTTCCGGGTACGGATACCGAAGATGCTCTCCAGAACCTCGGTACGACCGGAGGCATCCAGACCTGCCAGGCCCAGGATCTCGCCCCGTCTGGCTTCGAAGGAAACATCCTTCAGATGATTATACATACCGGTGAGATTTTCCACCTTCAGGTAGGTTTCACCGGGCGTATTGGTCTTGGGAGGGAACTGGTTGGTCAGCTCACGGCCAACCATCAGGCGGATGATATCATTCATCTCCAGATCTTCGGCACGCTCAGTGGCGATCCACTTGCCGTCGCGCATGATGGTGATCTCATCGGAGATCCGCTTGATCTCAGCCATCTTGTGAGAGATGTAAATGATGCCGCAGCCCCGGTCGCGGAGCATGTTGATGATCGTGAACAGATGGTCAACCTCGGTCTCAGTCAGAGAGGAGGTAGGCTCGTCGAAGACGATGATCTTACTCTTGTAGGAAACAGCCTTGGCGATTTCCACCATCTGCCGCTGGGAAACAGGCATGGAAGACATGACGGTCTTGGGGTTGACCTTGACGCCCAGTTCATCGAACACTTCCATAGTGGCGTCATACATTTTCTTCTCCGAAGTGAAGGGACCGGTCTTGGGGAAACGGCCCAGCCACATATTGTCCATAACGTTCCGGGCCAGAGCCTGGTTCAGCTCCTGGTGCACCATGGCTACGCCATTTTCCAGAGCTTCCTTGGAGTTCTTAAAGTTGACTTCCTTACCTTCCAGGTAGATTTTGCCCGCATTCTTCTGATACACACCGAAGAGGCACTTCATCAGGGTGGACTTACCGGCGCCGTTTTCGCCCATCAGTGCGTGAACCGTACCGGCCTTCACCGTCAGGTTGACGCCGTCCAGCGCCTTGACACCGGGGAACTCCTTGGTGATGCCCTCCATGCGCAGCAGGACATGTTCATTGTTGCTCAATATTTTCGCCTCCTGATACTTTAGGTGTCGCGCAGCTGCCATTACAGGCCAAGGCCACAGCCACGGAACCCCATGGTCATGGCCTCAGCCTGCGAACGGCTGAGAATTTCATCAAGGCAGCCGCGCTTGTGGCGCGGCTGCCCGGGGTTTAAGCTATGTGAGAATTATTCGCCGGTGTAGGGAGCGTAGGGAATGTTGATTCTCCAGGTGCCCTCCAGATCGCCGTTAACGCCCTCGAAAGCGCTCTTGCCGGCAACCAGGTTCTGAGCGATCAGAACAACAGCGTTGGCCATACCTTCGGCATCCTGCTTGATGGTACCGGTCATGGACTTGTCAGCGATCTTCTCCTTGGCAGCGTCGGTAGCGTCGACACCGAAGACAGGGATGTAGCGAGCGCCCTCGACGTTGTAGCCGGCAGCCTGCAGAGCGGAGATAGCGCCCAGAGCCATGTCGTCATTGTTGGCGATAACCAGCTCGACCATGTTGCCGTTGTCCTCATTGTACTTGGACAGCAGGGTCTGCATGTGCTCCTGGCCCTGTGCGGCGGACCAAGCGCCGTTCTGGTCCAGCAGGTACTTGGAAGCGTTGGCGTCGTCGTAGAACTTCAGAGCGGGCTTGCCGGCAGCGGTCAGGACAGCGTCAGCGTCCTCAACGCCGAACTGGGTACGGGCGTCGGCCTCCAGGTTGCCTTCCTGGCCCTTGAACATAACGTAGGTGATGGTGCCGTCGGCGTTGATGTCCAGGTTGTCGTAGTTAGCCAGGACGTAGTCGCCGATCATCTTGCCCTGCATGTGGCCGGCCATGGTATAGTCGGTGCCGACGTAAGCAGCCTTGTCGTAGGAAGAGACGATAGCTTCGGAAACGGAACGGTTGAAGAACACGATGGGCAGGCCGGCGTTCTTAGCCATGTCCAGGATAGCCTGGGTAGCGTCGTCGGAAGAAGCGTCAACGATGTTGACGACCAGAGCGGAAGCGCCCTTGGTGATGGCGGTCTGAATCTGCTCGGTCTGGGTGGTCTGGTTGTTGTTGGCGTCGTAGTCCAGGTACTTGACACCGGCAGCCTCGAAGGCCTTGTTCATGGCAGCGCGGACGCTGGACAGGTAGGTATCACCGAAGGTGTACCAGAAAACAGCGACTTCGCCGTCAGCCTTGCCGGACTCGCCGCCGTTGCCGCAGGCAACCAGGCCAACGACCATGACCAGAGCCAGCAGCAGTGCAATGATCTTTTTCATTTGTGTTTCCTCCTAAATTTACATTTGTGCTAACGGCATATGCCGATTTAGCCATTTTTGCCCTGTATGGCAACATATCACCAGTACAAAGCTAGTCATACTATACCATTGCACAGTTTTTTTGTAAAGCCGTTCTTAGTAATTCGTACAAATGCTGAAGTGTAAACGTTTCGAATTATCTATTTTAACAATGATTTCCATTATCATCATAATTTCTCTTTGCGTAAAGCAGAAAATAAGAAAGCATCCTCCCCCTGGATGGCGCAAAAAAGAATCGCCGAACGGACTCGCCCGCCTGCGGGCAGGCCACGGCGGTTGCGACAGTCCAACGGACTGTCGCCAAGAGCCGCCTTTCGAGTCCTTTTCGTTCCAAAAAACAAAAATCCGCTATCCAAAAGGATAGCGAATCATGAACATGAATTCCCGAACGGACTCGCCCGCCTGCGGGCGGGCCACGGCGGTTGCGACAGTCCACCGGACTGTCGCCAAGAGCCGCCTTTCGAGTCCTTTTCGTTCCAAAAAACAAAAATCCGCCATCCAAAAGGATAGCGGATTTTTGTTTGGCGACCCCGAACGGACTCGAACCGTCGACCTCCAGCGTGACAGGCTGGCGTGCTAACCGACTGCACCACAGGGCCGTGTTGCTCGGAACGTGGCTCATTATATCGGATAGAATCGGTTTTGTCAAGTACCAAATTCAACTTTTCAAAAAAATTTCCGCGCCCCGACAACAGGGCGCGGAAACCGTACTTTTACATTTCCCGAACGATGACCTTACCGTTGCATTCCATCACCGGATCCTCCATGATCACTTCACCCACGGAATCCACTGTAATGAAGCCGGAGCGGGGGTTCTTGATGGAATCCACATGGCCCTTAATGGTTGCCTCCACATCGGAATACTCAAAGGCCAGATCGCAGTTTTCCATGGTACAGTTCACCAGGGTCAGGTCCTTGCAGTAGCACAGAGGCTGGGTGCCAATGATCTTACAGTTCACCAGTGTCAGTCCTTCGGAGAACCAGGCCAGGTACTCACCCTTCACCACACTGTCGTAAACGGTCACATTCTTACTGTGCCAGAATGCGTCCTTGGTGTCCAGCACGGAGTTGCGGATGGTCAGATTTTCCATGTACTGGAAAGAGTACTTGCCGCTCATCTGCACCTTATCCAGGGTGACATTTTTGCTGTCCAGGAACACATACTGGGCCTTTAGTGTGCTGTCCGTGATGGTAATATTGTCGCACTTCCAGCCGAACTCCTCAGAGGTGATGGTACAGTCGCTGATGCGGATGTTGCTGCACTCCCGGACTGCCTTAATGCCGCCCAGGTCACTGTCAGTGATAACACCGTCGTGGCTGTACCAGATGGCGGCACGAGTCAGCTCATCCATAGAAGAATCGTGGAACTTGAAGCCCTGCACATGCCACAGGGGATAGCGAAGGCTGAACCGGCAATTTTCCAGGGACACATCCCGTGCCTCCTTCAGCACGGACTCGCCGTCGGCGGGGCCATCGAACACACAATCTATCACATCGGCACCGGTGAGGTTGTACAGTGCACGCTCTTCATCAAAGGTTTTTCCAAAAATTTCCTTACGCATTTTCGGTAATTTCTCCTTATTTTTCTATTTCTTCCACATTATAGCCCAGCCTTTTCAAAGAATCAAGATGTGAAATCGCTATAGACAAGGAAAAATCCGGAAGGTATAATGGACACAAACCACAAAAGGAGTCCGCTATGGCTTTTTTCACCCGGTACCCCTCCCCCATCGGCCCGCTGCTTCTGATATCCGACGGCACCGCCCTCACCAGGCTGCAGATCGATACAGGCTCCGAGCACATGAATCAACAGGAAGATCTCCCCGTTTTCTGTCAGACAAAGCAATGGCTGGACGATTATTTTTCCGGCATCTGCCGCCCTATCGACTTTCCCCTCTCCCCTATCGGGACGCCTTTTCAGAAGAGAGTCTGGCAACTTCTTTTGACCATCCCCTTTGGGGAAACCACCACCTACGGTTCCCTGGCACGGCAGCTGAGCTGCACCATGTCCGCCCAGGCGGTGGGACAAGCCGCGGGAAAAAATCCCATACTCATCCTCATCCCCTGCCACCGCTGTCTGGGAGCCAACGGAAAACTTACCGGCTTTTCCGCCGGACAGGAAAAGAAAAAATGGCTGCTTCGCCATGAGGGCAGCCCATTCACAGAATGAGAGGTAACTATTATGCGATACGCGCCGTTTCAAATTTTGCATACGCCCCGGCTGGTCCTGCGCAGACTGCGCATGGAAGATCTGCCGGAATACAACGCGCAGCTCTTCGGCAGTGAAGATGTGAGCCGCTATATGCTCTTCGACCCCCACCGGAGCATCGAGGAAAGCCGGGAAAGCCTGGAAGGCGCTCTGAAGCGCTATGATACAGGCCGATTCTACCGCTGGGGCATCGCCCGGAAGGAAGACGATATTCTGATCGGCCTCATTGACCTGCTCCGTTTCAACGAGGAGGACAGTTCCTGCAGCTTCGTGTACATGCTGGGTAAGGCCCACTGGAACCAGGGCTATGGCACGGAAGCGCTGAAGGCGGTGATCCGCTTTGCCTTTGAGGAAATGGACATCGACCGGATCCTGGTGGACCACATATCCGCCAACGGCGGTTCCGGCGCTGTCATGCGCAAAGCCGGCATGACCCACATTGGCACCAGCTACGGCAAATATACCAAGCATGGTGTGGTTTTGGATGCGGAGAACTACGAGATCCGCAACCCCGGCCGGGAGGCGCTGACGGTGGGCGCTTATCAGAAGCTGGCCATGACCACACTGAATCCCGCACTGGATAAGAAGGATGTGCTGATCAACGGCGTCATGGGGCTCTGCGGCGAAAGCGGCGAGGCCATCGACATCGTGAAGAAGTGGCTGGCCCAGGGGCACCAACTGGACAGAGAGAAACTGGCCAAGGAACTTGGCGATATCGCCTGGTATCTGGCTGAAACCGCCACCGCTCTGGACCTCGATCTGGAGGACATCTTCCGGGCCAATATTGAGAAGCTGAAAAAACGCTACCCGGAGGGATTCGACGCGGAGCGATCCATTCACCGGAAAGAATCCTGACCGCATATTATAGAAACAGCGCGGAGTGAAAGCTCCGCGCTGTTTTGCTATGTAGCTTAGTTCTCGTAGGTAGCGGCCATATCGGCGTAGAAGGCAAACATCTCTTCCTCGGTATCGAAGTTGCCCACGTACATCTGGTTGGCCATGGCGCCGGAGAGTGCCTCGGGGATGCGGCCCCACATGACCAGCTTGTGGCCGTAGCGGCTCATGATTTCGTAGTCATCGAACTTGTACTGCTTGCCGTCCCGGCGGGAGTAGAAGGCAGTCCAGAAACGCTGACCGATGGACTTGGTGTTGTAGTCGAAGGCGATCATGTCAGCCCAGATCTTGTAGACGTCGGTCTGCTGGGAGTAGTTGTACATCTCGGGGGTGTAGCCGCCGGCGGGACGCATGTTGACCTCCAGGCCCAGCACATCGCCCTTCTTTCCCAGGCCCTCCTGGTCCTCATTGAGGATGAAGAACTCCAGATGGACGAAGCGGCTCTTGACGCCGAAGGACTTGATGGTGGCCAGACCTGCCTGGCGGACCTTCTCGGGGATCTCCTTGACCAGGTAGTACACGGAATCGCCGCCGTCGTTGACGATGTCCATCAGAGACAGAGGGGTGATATTGCCGGACTCAAACAGCACATTACCCTGGGAGTCCACGATGCCGTCGTAGGTCTGGACATAACCGTTGACGAACTCTTCCATGATATAGATGTTGTCGTCCTTGGTATTGATGAACCAGTGCACATCCTCATCGGACTTCAGCTTGTAGGTGTTGTTGGCGCCGACACCGTTGTCGGGCTTGACCACCACGGGGTAGCCGACCATGTGGGCAAACTCCAGAGCGTCATCCAGGCCCTCCACCAGGTGGTAGCGGGCGGTGGGCAGACCGGCCTTGTGGTAGTACTCCTTCATGGCGGACTTGAACTTGATCTTGTCCATCTCGTGGAGCTTGGGGCCGGTGGTGATGTTGAACTCGGTACGCAGCCATGCGTCACGCATCAGCCAGTACTCATTGTTGCTTTCCAGCCAGTCGATTTTGCCGTACTTGAAGGTGAAGAAAGCGACGGCCTTGAAAACCTCATCGTAGTTCTCCAGGGAGGAGACCTTGTAGTACTCGTGGAGGCTGTCCTTCAGCTCCTGCATCAGCCCATCGTAGGGGCAGTCGCCGATGCCCAGAACGCGCATGCCGTTGTACTTCAGCTCACGGCAGAACTTCCAGTAGGTCA
>JAZQEP010000056.1:0-10020 GCA_045539075.1 Faecousia sp.
TGGAATGTCCAGAGATTTCCGTGGCGTTCCAGAGTGTAAGGGATCTCACCCAGATTCCGGTTCCAGACAGTCTGGGTGGGGCGGTTGGTAAACACACCGGTTTCCAGCCGCAGCATGCTGGGGGTCAGCAGAGTGATGCGGATCTTGCCGGTGGAAATGGTATTGCACCGGGGAGCAGTGCCGGTTTCAAAAGAAAAACGATCCATATTGTCGGAACCTCCCGAATGGAATTTTTTGTCTATCATAGCACTGAAGGCTTTTGTTGTCCAATAAAAAAACTGCTGCAAAGCAGAATACTTTGCAGCAGTGAAGGAACCTTATTTTGCCCAGCCGTAGGAGCACTTGACGGCTTTGAGCCAGCCCTCAACACGCTCTGTGCGCTCTGCTTCTTCGATTGCAGGCTCAAAAGTGCGGTCGATGGCCCAGTTGGCCAGGATTTCCTCCAGGTCTTTCCAGTAGCCGACAGCCAGGCCAGCCAGATAAGCCGCACCCATTGCGGTTGTCTCCACACATCTGGGCCGCAGGACAGGAGCAGCGGAAACATCTGCCTGGGTCTGCATCAGATAGTTGTTGGCGGATGCGCCGCCGTCCACCTTCAGGGCCTGCAGATCAATGCCGCTGTCTTTTGCCATAGCGTTCAGCACATCGCTGACCTGATAGGCGATGGAATCCAGGGTGGCCCGGACGATGTGATATTTGTTCACACCCCGGGTGATGCCTACGATGGCACCCCGGGCATAAGCATCCCAGTAGGGCGCACCCAGACCGGTGAAAGCGGGCACCACATAGCAGCCGTTGGTGTCCTTGACCTTCTGGGCCATGTATTCTGAGTCGGCAGCGGATTCAATGAACCGAAGCTCGTCCCGGAGCCACTGAATGGCGGCACCGGCAATGAAGATGGAGCCCTCCAGCGCATAGGTCACCTTATCTCCGATGCCCCAGGCGATGGTGGTGACCAGGCCGTTGCTGGAAAGGATGGGCTTTTCACCGGTGTTCATCAGCAGGAAAGCGCCGGTGCCGTAAGTACATTTGGAAGAACCGGGCTCGAAGCAGGTCTGGCCGAAGAGGGCGGCCTGCTGGTCGCCGGCGGCGCCGGAAATGGGGATGGGAGCGCCGAAGAATTCCGGGCTGGTGCTTCCGTAGATGCAGCTGCTGGGCTTGGGCTGGGGCAGCATGGAAACCGGAATGTTCAGTTTTTTCAGAATCTCTTCGTCCCACTGCAGTGTGTTGATATTGAAGAGCATCGTCCGGGACGCGTTGGAATAGTCGGTGACATGGACCTTGCCCCGGGTCAGTTTCCAGATCAGCCAGGTCTCCACGGTACCGAAGAGCAGCTCACCCCGCTCCGCCTGTTCCCGGGCACCGGGGACATTTTCCAGGATCCAGCGGATCTTGGTGCCGGAGAAATAGGGGTCGATGACCAGTCCGGTCTTACGGCGGATGGCATCCACCAGACCGATGTCCCGCAGATGGTCGCAGTAGCCGGCGGTGCGACGGCACTGCCAGACGATGGCATTGTACACGGGCTTGCCGGTGAACTTATTCCACACGATGGTGGTTTCCCGCTGGTTGGTGATGCCGATGCCGGCGATGTCGGCAGCGGTGGCGCCCACATTGCTAAGGGCCTGCTTGGCTACCTCCAGCTGTGTGGAGAAAATCTCGTCCGCGTCATGCTCCACCCAGCCGGGCTGGGGAAAAATTTGTGTAAATTCCTTCTGGGCAACGGAGCAGATATTGCCGCTGTGGTCAAAGAGAATGCAGCGGTTGGAGGTGGTGCCGGAATCCAAAGCCATAATATATTTGGGCATAATGATGCTCCTCTCGTCAATATTCGATGAAAATACTATAACATATGTACAAGACAATAGCAAGAGAAAAGCCCGCCTTTTGCAAAGCGGGCTTGAAGTTACAGAAGCTGCTGAAGTTGCTTACGGACATCCCGGACGGTGTCCACTGCCATGTTCTGTCGGTCCATCTGGGCATAGACGGACGTGGGCTCTGTGATGTAGTGATCGGGCCAGGAAAGATAGCTTCCTTTTACTTGGATGGGAGCGGGAAGCCGGTCCAGAACTTCCCGAAGCTTCTTGGCATCCTGGGCGGCAGCGGACAGAAATTCCAGCTTACGGCTGCCTCTTACATACCGTCCCAGGGTGGTGTCGCCGTCCTTGTCATTTCCCCGCAGGGCATCTCCGCGCATATACTTTGCACCATTTTCCAGGTAAGAGAGTACTCTGTCAGCAAGCTGAATTCCCTCAAAACAGGCCAGATGCTGTTCCAGTTCTGCCGGAAAGGTGCCTTTACCGGCGGCGTATTCCTCCCGCCGGGGAAGAAGTGCCTGATACTCTTCCTTCAGTTTCTCCAGGGAATAGCGCTTGGCTTCCAGAGTCCGCTTTGCTTCCTCCAGAGCGGCTGTATGGACGCGAACGTCTGCCTGGGCAAGCTCCCTCTTTTTCTCCAGCCTTGCGGGCATTAGCCGCAGGAAAAAGTCGGGACTGTCCAGGGACATAAGCTGAATCTTGGCGTATCTCAGTTCGTCCTTTTCGTAGTCTATATCCGCTTCCAGTTCCAGGCAGGCGTTTTCCAGGTTGAGCACTAGACTCTCGATTTCCACAAGTCGTTTCAGATCCTGAAATAGTTTTTCCATATACTGCCACCCCTTTTTCTTTTATGATAGCAGATAGTCCCTCCTTTTGCAAGGAGGGACCGACTTTATTCGATATGGGCGTGGTTGGAAATGTGATCCTCGCAGTAGCAGTGGTAGCCCTTGCAGCGGGAGCAGTAGCGGAATTCCAGGTCGGGGAATTCTGTATCGGTCCGGCCGCAGACGGTGCAGCGGTGGGTGTAGGGTGCCTTTGGCTTTGCCACAGTTGCTTCGTAGGAACCGGCGGAGGGGAAGGGGACCACCTTGGGACGGTCCGATTTGAGGGTGACATTGCGCTTGCCATTCTTGATCAGCCGAGAGAAATTGGCTCGCCAGGACATGGGAATCACATTCGCCACATCCCGACCGAAGAAGAGAAAATAGTTGGCCAGGGAGATCACGGCAAAGAGATTGGCAGGGAAGGGGTAGACTACCAGGCCATATACAACCAGCACCAGGTCGATGATAGCAAAGATCCAGGCTTTCACCGGGATCACGAACATAAACAGGAACTGAGCATTGGGGTACATGGTGGCGTAGGCCAGGAAGAGGCTCATATTCAGATAGTAGGCCTCAGCGTACCCGCCGAAGATCAGGCAATAGATATCCATCATGACCACACCGCTGAGATAGAACAGCGTGAAGCGGCAGGTGCCCCAGACATTTTCAATGGCCTGTCCCAGAGAATAGTAGCAGAACAGACTGATAAACATCAGCAGCATACTGCCCCGGAAGTCCGTCAGCACATAGGTGAACAGCCGCCAGATCTGGCCCTGAAGGATTAACGTGCGGTCAAAATAGAAGAGATTGAAGATCACAGGATTCTGTGTCAGCATGGTGAACAGATACACCGCGGCGGTGCCCAGGGAGATATAGAGCATCAGATTGGGGATGCCCCTGTCCCGGTTGCGGAAGCAGAACCGCTCAAAGCGGCGGCGAAGATTGTTTTTCAATTGGATTGCCTCCCAAGAATTGGATTTATTACATTCTACCAGCAAAGGTACAAAAAGTCTATAGCAAGATTGTGAACTTTTTTGTACATCTTTTGTCGAAAAAAGCATTGACTTTTCGGAACTTTTGGGTACAATATGTACGTAAATTGCATACAGCCTTATCAAGAGCGGTGGAGGGAACGGCCCGATGAAACCCGGCAACCTGGTGGAGACACTAAGGTGCCAAATCCGGCGGCAAACGAGAGATGAGGATTCGATATAAGCACACGTCGAATGCCTCGATGTGTGCATTTTTCATTGTTGGAAGAAAAATATGATGTGCGAAAGAAAGGAATCTAAAATGGAAAAAAGACTGTTTACCTCTGAATGTGTTACCAACGGCCACCCCGATAAGGTTGCCGACTCCATCTCTGACGCGATTCTGGACGCATGCCTTGCCCAGGACCCCAACTCCCGCGTGGCCTGTGAGACCATGGTCACCACCAACTTCTGCCTGATCTGCGGCGAGATCACCACCAAGGCTGTGGTAGATTACAAGGAAGTTGCCCGGGAAGCCATCCGCAAGATCGGCTATGTGTATCCCGGCGACGAGTTCGACGCCGATACCGTGGAGATCCAGTGCCGCATCCACACCCAGTCCGCCGATATCGCACTGGGCACCAATGACGAGGTTGGCGGTGCCGGCGACCAGGGCATGATGTTCGGCGGCGCCTGCACCCAGACCCCTGAGCTGATGCCCCTGCCTGTGGCTCTGGCCCGGGCCCTGGCCAACCGCCTGACTCAGTGCGTCCATTCCACCGACCTGCTGCGCCCCGACGGCAAGACCCAGGTGAGCGTTGAGTACGACGAGAACGGTAAGGTCATCGGCATCGACACTGTTGTTGTGTCCATCATGCACTCTGCCGACTTTGAGATGAGCGAGCTGCGCAAGTACGTTCGCGAAGGCGTCATTGCCCCTGTGCTGGAGCAGTACGGCTTCGACATCGAGAAGGTCAACCACATCCATATCAACCCCACCGGCAACTTCGTCATCGGAGGTCCCAACGGCGATACCGGCCTGACCGGCCGTAAGATCATCGTGGATACCTACGGCGGCTACTTCTCCCACGGCGGCGGCGCCTTCTCCGGCAAGGACCCCACCAAGGTGGACCGCTCCGCTGCCTACATGGCCCGTTACATGGCCAAGAACCTGGTTGCCGCAGGCCTTGCTGAGCAGGTCCAGGTGCAGCTGGCCTACGCCATCGGCGTTGCTCAGCCTGTTTCTGTCCGTGTGGAATCCTATGGCACCGGCAAAATCAGCGACGAGAAGATGACCGAGCTGCTGCGCGCCACCGTGGACATGACCCCCGGCGGCATCATCCGCCGCTTCAATCTGCGCCGTCCCATCTACGCCCCCACCGCAGCCTACGGCCACTTCGGTGCCCCCGGCCTGCCCTGGGAGCAGACCGACATTGCAGATGAGCTGAAGCGTCTGGCAAATATCTAAATTAGCGGAACAGAAAGGACGGCGAAATTTCGCCGTCCTTTTCATATTCTCTTTGCTTTTCGCAGAGAATAGTGATATGATATCTCTATATATTATTCAGGAGGGATTCCTATGCTGGACTTTATCCGAATTATCTGTGCCGTGCCCGCTGTGAAGGTGGGCGACGTGAAGAAGAACGCCCAGGATATCTGCAATATGATTGTGGAAGCGGACAAGCAGGGGGCTGATGTGATCCTGTTCCCAGAAATGGCCCTGACCGGCTACACCTGCGGCGACCTGTTCTTCCAGGATGCCCTGTGGAATGCCGTCAAGGACGGTCTGAAGGAGATTGCCTTTGTTTCCGGCCAGCATCCGGATGTCACTTGCGTGGTGGGTCTGCCTGTGCGCATCGGCCACCGGCTGTATAACTGCGCTGCTGTCATTGCCCGGGGTGAGGTCTGCGGCATCGTGCCCAAGACCCATCTGACCACCGCCGAAAACCGCTGGTTTGCATCTGCCGACCAGCTGGGCACCGTCTATCTGACACCTCAGGACATCGGCCTGATCCCCTCCGAGGATTACTGGACTGTGCCTGTTTCCGCCAAGCAACTGTTCCGGCTGGGCGACGACGCCATTGTGGGCATCGAGATCTGCCAGGACGGCATGGTACCCAAAGCCTGCCATGCGGATCTGGCCGTCAACGGCGCGGAAGTGATCCTGAATCTGGCTGCCTCCCACGAGCTGGTGGGCAAGCGGGCCTACCGCCGGGAACTGGTGAAGCTTGTTTCCGAGACCTGCAAGTGCGTCTATGCCTTCGCATCCGCCGGCTATACCGAGTCCACCTCCGATCTGATTTTCTCCGGCCACAGTATCATCGCGGAGAACGGCCGCATTCTGAACGAAAACTCTCATCCCATGACCACCGACCACATGATCATGATGGACTGCGACCTGGGCCGTGTCCGCTGTGACCGCAGCAAGATCGCCTGCTTCGACGGCGTGCCTGCCGATGAATACCTGGATACCGATGTCTATGGTGATTTCCTCCGGTCTGACGGCCAGTATTACCCCCTGCGGAAGCTCTCCTTTGTGCCCAATACAAAGGAAGAGCGCGTTGCACGTTGCCTGGAGATCTTCCAGATGCAGGTCACCGGTTTGAAGCAGCGCCTGGCTACCATCAAGAGCAATGCTGTTATCGGCATTTCCGGCGGTCTGGATTCCACACTGGCGCTGCTGGTTGCCGTGGAAGCCATGCGGCAGCTGGGCCGGCCTGTGACCGATGTCTACGGCGTCACCATGCCCTGCTTCGGTACCTCCGACCGGACCTACAACAATTCCTGGGAACTGATGCGCACCCTGGGCATTAACGCCAAGGAGATCAGCATCAAGAACGCCGTGACCCTCCACTTTGAGGATATCGGCCACGACATCAACGTCCACAACGGAACATTCGAAAATTCCCAGGCCCGTGAGCGGACCCAGATTCTCATGGACTATGCCTCCGTGGTCAACGGCATCGTGGTGGGCACCGGCGACCTTTCCGAGCTGGCCCTGGGCTGGTGTACCTACAATGGCGATCACATGAGCATGTACGGCGTCAACTGCACCGTGCCTAAGACTCTGATCCGCTGGATCATCGAGGCAGTCAGCGATATGCCCGCCTTTGCGCCCTCCAAGACCGTTCTGGCAGACATTCTGGACACTCCCATCAGCCCCGAGCTGCTGCCGCCGGATGCCCAGGGTAAGATCAGTCAGCAGACCGAAGACCTGGTGGGTCCCTACGCGCTGCATGATTTCTTCCTGTTCCACATGCTCCGCTACGGCTTCACGCCCACCAAGATCTACACACTGGCCTGCCGGGCCTTCCGGGAGGATTTCGAGCCTGCGGTCATTAAGAAGTGGCTGCGCACATTCTATTGGCGGTTCTTCAGCCAGCAGTTTAAGCGCAACTGCATGCCCGACGGTGTGAAGGTTGGTTCTGTGGGCCTTGGCCCCCGGGGTGACTGGAATATGCCCGCCGACGCAGCAAGTAAGATCTGGCTGGACGAGGTGGATTCCCTTTGATACGCATCGAAAAGCGCGGTCCCTGCGGACCGCGCTTTTCTTATAATAAGAGCGGTTGGAACTGCCGCCCCTCCAAGGCTGCTTCCAGCGTCAGAGGAATCAGAGTGAAATCGGCCACCAGGGAGGCGGGCTTCTTCACAGCATCATCCTGTCCGAAGGGAACAAAATAGTGGTGTTTTCGCACCAGCAGTCTGCCGATATTCTCCGCGGCACCCGCCAGACCGTCGTTTGTAGAAACAGCTATGATCACCGGGCGGCCGTTGCGCAGGTGACTTTTGGCTGCCATGGTCACCGGAGTGTCTGCAATGGAATGGGCCAGCTTTGCCAGCGTGTTTCCGGTGCAGGGGGCAATGATCAGGGCGTCGAAGAGTTTCTTCGGGCCGATGGGCTCCACGGCTTCGATGGAACAAAGGGGAGATTGGCCGCAAATCTCTCCGGCGGTTTCTATGTGTTCCTTTGCGAGGCCGAAGCGGCTGTCGATGCTGTTTGCGGAATAGGAAAAAATGGGTGTGATGCTGTAATCCCGACTCAGCAGCTCCAGCATGGGAAATACCTGGCTGAAGGTGCAAAAGGAGCCACACATGGCGAATCCGATGTTCATAAACTTACCTCCCATAGCAAAGTCTCAAAAATGTTTCCGCGATCAGCGTTCCGGAGCTTTCAGGCATATGGATTCCGGGAAGCCCCCGGGCAATTACAATATCGTCTCCTTCCATGCCGACTTTTGATGCCAGATCGATCTTGACGCAGTCTTCCCTGCATTGTGCCAGATGGTCCCTGCCCAGTATCAGATGGGGGATTGTATTATATATGAGACGGTAATGGGACAGTGGCAGATCGGAAAGATCAGCGCTATGGTATCCCAGCGCGTGGAGCATAGCTTGGTGAACGGGATTACGGGCGGCAATTGTCACATCTGCGCCCAGATTTTTCAGCAGTGCGCCAAGACATTTTCCAATCCGGCCCCATCCCAGGATCAAAATAGGGCACCTGCGAAGGGTGCGGTTCAGATAGGGAAGCGCCACATCCAGGGCGCACTCGGCGGTTATGTAGGCGTTCTCGCACAGATAGGTTTCATCTTTCAGGAAATCCACAGTTTCATATCCGTCAAGTTTCGGAGTGCTCAGATTTCCGCCGCACACCAGAATTTCTCTGGGAAGGGTAGAGAGAAGCAGGTTCGGGTCCTTGCCGTTTCTCAGTGTACCATCAGCCTGAAAACCGGGGACATCCAGTAAAAAGTAGCGGATATGTTTGCATGGGGTATCCACAATTGTAAGACCAAGCTTTTTAAGATATTCCGCTGCGTAACGGCAAGCAGGTGTACTGCCTGCGGAAAAGATGATTTGATCGTTCATAAGCATCCTCCTTATGCGCCAGAATATGTCCGGCAGAATTGGGTTGTGCTTGATTTTTTTAAAAGGCGCTGTATAATAATAGCCAAGAGGTGAAGTTTATGCGTAGATTAGGTTTTATACACGATATGCTGGATGTGAAAGTTCTGATCCTGTTTGTCATGTCCCGTGTGAGTTACCCTGTGGATGTGCAGCAGGTTTATGAATTGTGCTACCAGGATGATTGCCTGAGCTATTTTGATGTTTGCACCGCGCTGCCGGAGATGGTAAAATCCGGTCATCTGAAGGAAGACGAAAACAATTGCTATGTTATCACAGACAAAGGCAAGGCTGACGGCAGCCTGACTGAGGATTCTATTGCCTATACGGTCAAACAGCGCGCTGAGAATGCGGTTGCCAGATTTAACAGGCAGATTCGCCGTTCCAGCTTTGTAAAAACACAGATCATTCCGCGGGAAAACGGAGATTACTCCGTGCTCATGTCCCTGGATGACGAAATGGGAAATCTGATGACACTGGAGCTGATGGCTCCGGACCAGCGTCAGGCTGTGCGGCTTGGAAAACTCTTCGAGAGAAAGGCTGAAAATGTCTACAATCTGACCATGGCCGAACTGCTTGAGGACGAGGACGAACTGGAAGAATGACATAAGCCCCGATACTCCTGATGGAATGTCGGGGTTTTGTGTATTTTCGCTATGTTCACAATAAAATAACAAAATGCTCTTGTGTAAATCGTCCAACTATGCTATAATACCATTACACCGAAGGATCGGTGAAACGAAAGGAGCTGCCGCATATGAAGTTTCAGTACAGTGAGAAGAAAGTTAAACTCCCCGGTAATGTCCATGCCTATGCCGAGAAGAAGGTCATGAAGCTGGCACGGTACTTTGAGGAGGATGCGGAAGCACTTGTGGTCTTTTCTGTAGAAAAGAACCGGAATAAGGTGGAGCTGACCGTTCACGGCGCAGGAACCTGGTTCCGGGCAAGCGAGAGTACATCCGATATGTTCGCGTCCATCGATGCCGCAGTGGGCACCATTGAAGGTCAGATCAGAAAAAATAAGACTCGTCTGGCCCGCCGTCTGCGCCAGGATGCCTTCTCCCGCACAGTTCAGGAAGAGACCAGCTTTGTGCCGGAACCCAATGAGGACGAATTTAACATCGAGCGGATCAAGAAGTTTTACTTCAAGCCCATGAAAAGAGAGGAAGCCATCCTCCAGATGAATCTGCTGGAGCATGATTTCTTCGCCTTCCGGGATGAGGATAATAACGGATCCTTTGCTGTGGTATATCGCCGGAAAGATGGCGGATACGGTCTGATCGATGATGAAAAGTGATAGATAAAGCTGCCGGATTCGGGGTGCTGAAAAGCACCCCGAATTATTTTGAAAAAAGTAGAAAAAGCACTTGACAAAAGGAGGTGGGTGTGCTAGTATATGCAAGCTGTCCGCGAGGGACCGCGCTAAGGTAAGATCCGGTGATGAAATTTGAAAAAACTTGAAAAAAGTTCTTGACAAATGGAGTCGGATGTGCTAACATAGCAAAG
>JAZQEP010000057.1:0-40045 GCA_045539075.1 Faecousia sp.
AATCCCCGTAGATCCGGTCGCGGGTCACACCGGGAGTATCTTCCACAATGGAGGTGCGCTGACCGGTGAGTTTATTAAAAAGCATGGACTTGCCAACATTGGGTCTGCCAACAATGGCAACCAAAGGCTTTGCCATAGCAATCTCTCCTTTCGTTAGAAAGTTCTTTTTCCTTATTATGCCACAAAAACTTGTCAAAAGCAAGGAAAAAGAGGAAGGCGTAGTTGCCTTCCTCTGCGCATTCGCATTTTCCTGCCTTAGTCAGCCTTGGCGGCCAGGACCTGACGGCCATTGTAGGAGCCGCAAGCCTTGCAAGCTCTGTGGGGCATGACGGGCTCACCGCACTTGGGGCAAACGGCCACGCTGGGAGCAGACAGCTTCCAGTTGGAGCCACGACGCTTATCACGACGGGCCTTGGATACTTTACACTTAGGGACAGCCATGGATGACACCTCCTTGGTCAAACTGCTTTTCAAACAGCATCGTTTATGGTCTTACTTCTCGAGAAGCTGCTTTAAAGCAGCAAAACGGGGATCGAGCTCCTTCTGGCAACTGCAAGGCCCATCGTTCAGGTTCTTGCCGCACCGGCAGCAGAGTCCTTTACAATCCGGCTTGCACAGCAGCTTGGAATCCATATTCAGGACGAAAACCGTCCGCACAATGTCTTCCAGATCGGCGCTGTCTCCCTCCAGAGGGAATACCCACTCGTCTTCGTTCTCTTCGTTGCTCAGCTCGGTAACCAGAACCACATCGATGGGGAAGTGAACCTCCCGGTCGAAGTCGGTGGCGCACCGGTCGCAGGTGCCATGAATGGTGGTCTTAATGGAACCGGTCATGACCAGAACGCCTGCGGTATTGCGGACCTGACCCTCTGCCCGGACGGGCTCAGTGACAGGGTAGCTTACGCCGTAACAAAGATCACTTAAGTCAACGCTGGTGGAAAAAGGAACCGTAGCGCCGGGACTGTCAATGATCTTGGTGAGTCCTAACAGCATAGTATTCCTCCTTTTCACAGTCGTGCCTAGGTATTATATAGGATTATGTGTAATTTGTCAAATGTTATTTTTGAAAAAATCAGGATTTTTTTGAAGAATAACACATTATCTTGTGGGCTGTCGGCATGTCGGATGCAAAATAGGGTATCAGAGAAGCGCTGGGGATAAGGTTAAGGTTCTATGCCTTGATTCCGGGACATACCATGTGACAAAACCATGGCAGGAGCCATCCTCCTGCCGGATTTAGGAGGCTGGCTATGGAAAGCATTTATCAGGATATGGCGGCGCGGACCGGTGGCGATATTTATATCGGCGTGGTGGGGCCGGTGCGCACGGGAAAGTCAACGCTGGTCAAACGGATCATGGAGACATTGGTGATTCCAGGTATCGAGGATCCCTACAAAAAGGAGCGTGCCCGGGATGAGCTGCCCCAGAGCGGCTCCGGACGGATCATCATGACCTCGGAGCCCAAATTCATCCCCGAGGAAGCGGCGGAGATCTCTCCGGACGGAACAGCAAAGCTGAGACTGCGGATGATCGACTCCGTAGGGTATCTGGTGGAAGGGGCGGTGGGGGCCTATGACGAGGGCAAACCCCGGATGGTCACCACACCCTGGTTCGACACAGAGATACCCATGACCGAAGCGGCGGAGCTGGGCACCAAAAAGGTTATGGAGGACCACTGCTCTCTGGGTTTTGTGGTGACCACTGACGGCACTGTTACCGATATCCCCAGGAAGGACTATATTCCGGCAGAGCGGCGGGCGATCCAGGATATGAAGGCCACCGGAAAACCCTTCCTGGTGATCATCAACAGCCGGGAGCCCATGGGGGAGGCAGCTGCGGCAGCGCGGGATCAGATACAGCGTGAACATGGGCTGGATGCCCACGTCTGCGACTGTCAGAGTCTGGATAACGCGGGAGTCTCCCAGTTGCTGCAGAGCCTTCTCTATTGCTTCCCACTCCATGAGATCCGGGTACATCTGCCCCGATGGCTGGATGTGCTGGAGCCGGAGCATTCCGTGAAGGCGGGGCTCTATCAGGCGCTGATGCAGAAGGCTGAGGCCATTGTCACACTGGCGGAGGCGGAACAGGCGCTGGCGTCCATGGCCCAGGTGGAATTTGTGAAAGACTACTATCTCACCGGCATCGACCTGGGCACGGGTACTGTCAGCTGCGCCATCTCTC
The DNA here is from genome assembly GCA_045539075.1 of Faecousia sp. Taxonomy (GTDB): domain Bacteria; phylum Bacillota; class Clostridia; order Oscillospirales; family Oscillospiraceae; genus Faecousia. Next base: position 2,182 of record JAZQEP010000057.1, read on the forward strand.
TGCCTGAGGAGCTTTACTATGATATTCTCAGTGCCCAGTCGGGACTTCTGATCCGCACGGACGCGGAGCTTCTACACAGCCTGGTGGAACTGGCAAAGGTGAAGAAGGAGTACGAAAAGGTATCGGCAGCACTTTCTTCCGTGATGGCCACCGGCTATGGGGTGGTGATGCCCGCAGCAGAGGAGATGAAGCTTTCCGCTCCGGAGCTTCTGCGCAAGGGCGGCTCCTTCGGAGTGCGGCTGAAAGCCGGAGCACCGTCCATCCACATGATCCGGGTGGATGTGGATACGGAGATCAGTCCAATGGTGGGGGATGAGAAGCAGTCCCAGGAGCTGGTCCGGCACCTGTCCGGCGCGGAACCGGAAAAACTCTGGCAGAGCAACATTTTTGGTAAATCCGTATATGACCTGCTCCAGGACGGGCTCAATACCAAGATCAACGGCCTGCAGGAAGAGGTCCGGGGAAAATTCCGGGGAACCTTGAGCCGCATCGTCAACGAGGGGGCTACCGGGCTGGTGTGCCTGATTCTGTAAACGGAGATATAATCGTTGACATTCTGCTTGCCTGCGGGTAGAATAAAAGAAAACAAAGGAGGCGGTTTTTTATGATAAAAATCGATTATTTCTGGCAGGACCGGAAGCGCTATCTGGGTCTTCCCCTAAGCTTTACCCGCTACGCCATGAGTGAGGACCGGCTTTTTACCTCTGTGGGTTTTCTGAACATCAAGGATGATGAAATCCTGCTCTACCGTGTGCGGGATATCGATACTGCCCGGTCTCTGTGGCAGCGCCTCTTCGGTGTGGGTACTGTTACCATTATGTCTTCCGACAAGACCATGCCCACCATGGTGTTGAAGAACATCAAAAATCCTGTGGAGGTCAAGGAATTGATCCACAGCCAGGTGGAGGAAGTGAAGCTGAAGCGCCGCGTCCGGGTGGGTGAAATCATTGGTGCCGATCTCGATAATGATGACACATTGGATGATGAACTGGAATAAACCGCACACCCCCGCTGCCCGGCATAGGGCGGCGGGTTTTTTATGTTCAGGAAAACTTAAGGATCAGAGAAAAAATAAATGCCAGAATACCCTTTACCCCGCAGAAAAACCGTGATAAAATAAAAGATACTTCGACTTCCGGGAGAGATGCGGAATGGATCTGAAAAAACTAAGGAATATCAAATGGAATTATACCGCCCTTGCCTTCGGCATTCCGGTGGTTTTGATGCTGAGTCTGATGATCGTGGCCGGTGCTGAGCCCTTCGGCACCAGCTCCATGCTCTATTCGGATATGTACCACCAGTACTATCCCTTTTTCAAGGCTTTCCGGCGGGCGCTGCTCTCCGGCGACAGCCTGCTCTACAGCTGGGATGTGGGCCTGGGCATGGACTATCTGGGACTCATTGCCTACTATCTGGCCAGCCCCCTGAACCTGCTCAGCGTTCTGGTGCCTGAAAGCCTCCTGCTGGAGTTTTACTCCCTGCTGATGCCGGTGAAGCTGGGCTTCGCGTCCATGTTCTTTGCCATCTTCCTCAAGAAGACCTACGGCAAGGATGATATTTCTGTTTCCCTGTTCGGCGCGTTCTATGGCATGTGCGCCTGGGCATTGGGCTTCCAGTGGAATATCATGTGGCTGGACACCTTTGCCCTGCTGCCCCTGGTGGCGCTGGGTACTGTGCGGCTATTAAAGGAGCAGAAATTTCTGCTGTATACGCTGAGCCTGTTCCTGTCTATTTTCTCCAACTACTATATCGGCTTTTTCACCTGTATTTTCGTGCTGCTGCTGTTCATCTGCTATCAAGTTTGCCGCTGCACAAGTGTGAAAGCCTTTTTCCGGGATCTGGCAATCATCGCCTTCTTCTCCATCCTGGCCATCGGTATGACGGCGGTGCTGGAACTGCCTGCCTTCGCGGCCCTGCAGACCACCCAGAGCAGCGTCAATCAGTTTCCCACCACTTTCCGCTTAAATATCGCGGATGAGCATACCTGGAAGGGTCTTCTGGACGCCATGCGGCAGGTGGCGGGCAATATGTCCGGTGCAGTGGAGCTGAATTTCAAGGAAGGTCTGCCGAATGTCTATGCCGGTGTGGGCAGCATTTTGCTGATGTTCCTGTATCTCATGGCCAAGGGTGTGAAGCTGCGGGATAAGATCTGCGGGGTTGTGCTGCTGCTGTTCTTCAATGTCAGCTTCATCATCCGGCAGCTGGACTATATCTGGCACGGCTTCCATTTTACCAATATGATCCCTTACCGCTTCAGCTTCCTGTACTGCTTCGTGGTGCTGTGTATGGCCTACAGTGCCTGGCTGAACCGTCATAAATTCCGTCAGTGGCAGACGGCTCTGGCTGCGGTTCTGACCCTGGGAGTCATGGCCTGCTCCGATGCCCGGTTGAAGCCGGAGTTCCTTGCCTTCAACCTGGGCTTCCTGGCGCTGTATTCAGGCTGTTTGCTGTTTGCCCAGCATAGGGAGAAGCTGCCGGAGGAGGCTGACCCGGAGCAGATCCGTGCAATGAAGGCCCGCCGGGGCCGCCGCAGATACCAGGCCCGGCTGATGCTGGCCGGTGTGATGGCGCTGGAGCTGATTTTGAATCTGGTGAATTTCGGCTGCCGGTTCTCTTTTACCAACGCGTCCAATTACCCCAAGGATACAAAATATTCTGCCTCCATGATCCGCTATATGATGAACGACCGGGAGGAGGATACCCTCTTCTTCCGGGCCGAGACCACCCATTCCCAGACCCTCAATGACGGCGCGCTGAATGGCTACAGGGGTATTTCCGCCTTTACCAGCTCCGCCAATGTGAAGGTCACGGAGTTCATGCAGGCCCTGGGCTACGGCGCGAAGAATACCTACAACCGTTACTGCTATGAGGAGGCATCCCCTGTATCCAACCTATTTCTGGGCATCAAGTATATGATCGACCGGGACGGCAGGGACAAGCAGAGCGCCTATTTTGACTATATCCATCACTACGGAAATACCCATTTGTATGAGAATTCCGCTTATCTGCCCCTTGGTTTTCTGGCGGAAGAAGCCCTTGCGGATGTGGATTTCGGCGACGGCAGCCGGGTTTTCCAGGCCCAGAACCGGATCTTCACCGGTGCCACCGGCGTGAAGGGGGATGTGTGGCGGATCGGCTCCGGTACCAGTCTGGAGATCACCTCGGAGGATGTGACGGTTTCCGATTCCAGCTCCAGCGGCTACTGTGCCTACAGCGACGGCCTGGCCAACTCCAAGGTATACTATACCTATACCGTGGAGCAGGACGGTTTCATGTGCGTCCACCTCAATCTCCCGAAACGAAACGGTGTCAGCATCAGTCTCAACGGCCAGGAGCTGTATACCGAAACCATGAGCCTGCCCCAGATGCTTGCAGTGGGAGATGTGGCAGTGGGGGATGTGGTGACAGTGCGCATGACCTGCAAGGCAGGGGAGAAAGGAACCATGACCCTCACCGCCGGCATTCTGAATAACGAGCGGTTCTATGAGGGCTATGAGATCCTGGCAGCTTCCACCCTGGAACTGACCACCTTCCGCAATACCTTCCTGGAGGGCAGCATTTCCTGTGACCGGGACGGTTTGCTCTACACCTCCATCCCCCAGAACGGAAACTGGCACGCGTGGGTGGACGGTGAGGAAGTGGAGACTGTACTGGTGGGAGATGCCATGCTGGCAATCCAGCTGTCCCAGGGCGAGCACACCGTGTCCTTCCGCTACCGAAATCCGGCCTTCAGCCTCGGCTGGAAGATCAGCCTGGTCTGCGCTGCGGTGCTGGCAGTTTTGTACCGGCATTCCAATCCATCCCGGGTACCCAGGCAGCACAAAGGAAAATTTCAGAAATAAGAAAAGGAGGAGCCATTGGCTCCTCCTTTTTGCGCTGTTTACAGTATTTCAGAAATCGTGCCGCCGCCGACAACCAGATCATCCAGGTACAAAACCACTGCCTGTCCCGGGGTCATGGCCCGCTGGGGACTGTCGAACACCACTCTGGCGCAGCCGTCTGGTTCCGGATACACAGTGGCGGGCTGCTCCTTCTGATTGTAGCGGGCCCGAGCGGTGACCCGGAGGGGCTCGGTCAGTTCCGGGAACAGGATCCAGTTCCAGTCCCGGGCACGTAGGGTGGTGGCGAAGAGCGACTCGTTGGGGCCGACGGTGACGGTATTGCGGTCCATATCCTTGGCGCAAACATAAACCGGCGCGCCCATGGCCAGGCCCAAACCCTTGCGCTGGCCCAGGGTATAGCAGACAGCGCCCCGGTGCCTGCCAACAACATTGCCCCGCAGATCCAGAAAATCCCCCGGCACGTATGCCTTTCCGGTGTAATGCTCCATAAAAGCCACATAATCTCCGTCGGGTACGAAGCAAATGTCCTGGGAATCGCCCTTCCGGGCGTTCAGAAAGCCCTGTTCCTGCGCAATGGAACGGGCCTGTTCCTTGGTCAGTTCACCCAGGGGCAGCAGGGTATGGGCAAGCTGGTCCTGGGACAGGCAGTAGAGCACATAGCTCTGGTCTTTTGAAGCGTCCTTCGCCTTGCGAAGAAGCCAGCGGCCACACTCCGGATCATAATCAATGCGGGCATAGTGGCCCGTGGCAATATAGTCGCAGCCCAGAATCCTTGCTTTGCGGAGAAAAAAGTCAAATTTGATGTGACGGTTGCAGTTGATGCAGGGATTGGGGGTCAGTCCCTGCTCGTAACAGGCAATGAAATCCCAGATCACATGCCTGGAAAACGCCTCCTTGGCGTTGATCACGTGAAAGGGCATGTTCAGACGGCTGGCCACCGACCGGGCATCTTCCGCGTCATCTAGGGAACAGCAAAGGCTCTCGCCGGTATGCAGGATGCTGCTGTCAAACATTTTCATCATGGCGCCCATGCAGCTGTAGCCTGCCTGCTGTGCAAGATAAGCGGCAACAGAACTGTCTACGCCGCCGCTCATTGCAATAAGGGCTTTTTTCTGATGCATAGGTATACACTCCTTGCGTCCTTTATGAGGGAAGTATATCAGTGAAGAAAACCATTGTCAATGGTACAGCGGGTCCACATATGGGTGAATTGCGAGGAAATAAAAACTAAAAGTAACAAAAATGTAATTAAAGTGTAAAAATGGGTTGCAAAATGTAAAAAAGACTGATATAATACCATCGTATCTAAATTGGAAAAGGAGTAACCATGCCTATGAGAAAGCGGTTATTTTGCGCACTTCTCACTGCACTCATGCTGCTGACTCTGCTGCCGTCCGTGGCGCTGGAGACAAATGCGGTAAGCGATCAGCGGACCAGTGAGGAATGCATTACCATTTTGAAAGAAATGGAGGGCTTCATTGAGAAGCCTGTATGGGATCATAAGCAGTACAGCGTCGGTTATGGCACGCGCTGTGAGCGTGGTGACTATCCCAATGGTATCACAAAAGAACAGGCTGACGAACTGCTGCGTGAATATCTGGCGGAGATGGAGGAAATCATCAACAAATTCGCTCAGAAGCATGGAATCGTGTTTGCGCAGCATCAGTTTGATGCCATTATGCTCTTTACATACAATTGCGGCACCGGCTGGACTTCCAATGACGGTAAGTTCCGCACTGCTGTGATCAAGGGATACAAGGGCAATGATTTTCTCTACCCCATTTCCCTGTGGTCCACAGCCAGCGACCAGGTCCATACCGGATTGCTGAAGCGGCGTCTGATCGAGGCCGATATGTACCTCAACGGAAGCTATACCAATCAGTATCCCATCAACTACACCTACGTGCTCTACGATAATAACGGCGGCGAGGCTGAGGACCGGGTTCAGGGCTTTGACTATGAGCAGTATGCGGCTGTGAATTCCCTGCCTTTCCGCAAGGGTTACCGGTTCCTGGGATGGTATACCGAGAAGGAAGGCGGCAGCTGGGTCACGGAACTTGGAAGAAGCAATGCGGAGAAGACCCTGTTTGCCCACTGGCAGGAGGGAAACGGTGATTCCGTCAACGGAAGCGCAGCATCCTACTCGGTCAGCACTGACCGAATCGCCTCCCTGGAACTGCGGGATGCGCCCAACGGCACCGTACAGGGCAGTCTGAATAGCAATACGACCGTTCATGTGGTCGCCGACTACGTGGACAGTAAGAACGTAAAGTGGGGCAAGGTCTCCGGCGGCTGGATCAACCTGGGTAACCCCCTCGCCGGCACTGTCCGGAAAGAGGAAGTCCCCCTCGTCAGCGTGAAAGTGACCGGCGACTATGTGAATGTCCGTACCGGCCCCGGAACCATGTATACTGTGGTAGCCGGTGCTGCCCGGGGAGATAAGCTGGAGATCACCGAAGTCAGAAAGACGGAGGATGGATATTGGGGCCTGTTCCGGGCCGGTTGGATCTGCCTGGACTTTACTTCCTTTGATCCCAGCCAGTTTGAGTCGGTTGAAGAGCCTGAAAACGGCGAAAAGGAAGAGAGTATCGGCAGCGGCAGTGTTACCGCAAGTTCTCTGAACATCCGCAGAAAGCCCGGCACCGGCAACCAAGTCATGGGAGCCTACAAAAAGAATACCAAGGTGGTATTTTATGAGGTGAAGACTGTGGACGGCACCACGTGGGGCCGCACCGATATGGGATGGATCAGCTTGAGCTATGTGAAGCTGGACAAGCCCATTGAGGAGCCTGTGGTCCAGCCGGATGCAACGGAGCCTACGCAGCCGGAGGAGGAAGTGAAGCCCACGGAGCCTCCGCAGGAGACACAGCCGGATGAGACCGAACCCGAAACACAGCCTGCTCCCTCTGAGCCTCCCAAGGAGGAGACTGAGGAAGGCGTTCCCGGCACTGTGATCAGCAAATCCGAGCTGATGATCCGCAAGGGTCCCGGTACCGGCTATCAGGCTGTGGGCTCTTACCCCTCCCGCAGCCAGATTGTGGTACTGGAGCAGAAGACAGTGAATGGTGTCAACTGGGGCCGCACCAACAAGGGTTGGGTGTGCATGCAGTATGTCAAGCTGGCATTCAGTGCGGACGGTGAAGTGGGTATTCAGGGAACCGTAATCAGCAACACTGCTTTGAATGTTCGCGCCGGAGCCGGTGTGTCCAGCGCAAGAGTTGGCTCCTACAAACCCGGTACCAGAGTAACCATTTACGAGCAGACAGTGGTCAGCGGCCAGAAATGGGGCCGCGCGGAAAAGGGCTGGATTTGCCTGGATTATGTGAAGCTGGATACACAGCTTACTCCCCCCACGGTCACGACCCCGGCCACTCCGGATACCGGCAATGAGCCTGAGAAGCCCAATGAACAGGAACCTGAGCAGAAGCCCGGTGAAGGTACACAGGACTCCGTCAACGCAGCGAATGGTACCGTTACCGCAAGCGGGCTGAATATCCGCGCAAAGGCAGGCACCAATGCTGCGGCAGTGGGTGCGTACCGCAAGGGTGACAAGGTTGCCATCCTGGAGCAGAAAATCGTGGACGGCATCTTCTGGGGCCGTACGGATCAGGGTTGGATCAGCCTGGCACATGTGAAAATGGATGCCCAGGCAGTGGTTCCCGGCGGCTTTACCGTCACCGTTACCGCTACCGGTCTGAATATTCGCAAGGGACCCGGCACCGGCTACGCCAGCCTGGGCGGCTACCGTCAGGGCGATAAGCTCACCATTCTGGAGACCCAGCAGGTGGGTACCACCAAGTGGGGCCGCACCGAAGTGGGCTGGATCAGCATGGACTATGTCAATTAAAATGATGACTCCGCGAAATTTTTCGCGGAGTCATTATTTTTGTTGTCCTCGACGGAATCCTGTGGTATGATGTGGGAAAATGAAAACAGGAAGGAAGATATACAATGAGCAGAGCGGATGAGCTGTACAAGCAGACTTGCCGTAAAATTTTAGAGGAGGGATTTTCCGATGAGGGACTGCCCGTGCGCCCCAAGTGGGCTGACGGTACCCCTGCCCACACCATCAAGACCTTCGGTGTGGTAAACCGCTACAATCTGGCGGAGGAATTTCCCATCATGACCCTGCGGCGCACCTATTGGAAGAGCGCCGTGGACGAGCTGCTTTGGATCTGGCAGAAAAAGTCCAACCGTATCTGCGACTTAGGCTCCCATGTCTGGGACGAGTGGGCAGGAGAGGACGGCACCATCGGCAAGGCCTACGGCTACCAGCTGGGAATCAAGCACCACTATAAGGAAGGCGACATGGACCAGGTAGACCGGGTACTCTTCGATCTGAAGCACAACCCCACCTCCCGGCGAATCCTGACCAATATCTATAATTTCGAGGACCTCCATGAGATGAACCTCTACCCCTGCGCCTATTCCATGACCTTCAATGTCACCGGAAATAAGCTCAACGCCATCTTAAACCAGCGCTCCCAGGATATGCTCACCGCCAACAACTGGAATGTGGTGCAGTACGCGGTGCTGACCCATATGATGGCCCAGGTCAGCGGCCTGGAGGTGGGCGAATTCATCCACGTCATCGCCGACTGCCATATCTACGACCGGCATATTCCCGCTGTGAAGGCTATGCTGGAGAAGGAGGGCTTCGAGGCGCCCACCTTCAAGATCGACACCTCCATCGATGATTTCTACAAGTTCACCAAGAATTCCTTCGCCATGGAGAACTATCAGTATCACGATTTCAATTTTGAGATCCCTATGGCAATTTAAGAGGGCAGGATTATGGAACTGATTGTAGCTGTATATGACGACTGGGGCATCGGCCGGGACGGAACCCAGCCTGTTGCGTTAAGTGCTGACCGGAAATTCTTCCGGGAGACCACCCGGGGCGCCATGGTCATCGTGGGCCGCCGGACCATTGAGGATTTTCCGGGTAAAAAGCCCCTGCCTGGCCGGGTGAACGTGGCGCTGACCCGGAGTGATGCTGAAATTCCTGGGTTTACCCTCTGCCATAGTCCCGAAGAGGCAGCAGAACTGGCGAAAACCTCCGGAAAATGCTTCGTCATTGGCGGCGGCAGTATTTACAAACAGATGCTTTCTTACTGTGATGCCGCCTATGTGACCAAGGTACATACAAACATTGAATCCGATACGTTCTTCCCCAATCTGGACGAGGATCCGGCGTGGTACCTGGCGGAAACTCTCCAGTCCGGCGAGGAAAACGGCATCGCCTACGAAATGCTGCTGTATAAGCGCAAGTAAAACAGAACGACTGACGGCGCAGCCGTCAGGCGTTTGGCTTATTCCAGGGGCTTTCCGAAACCGTTGAACCAGGCACGCTCTTCCAGAGGCTTCTTTCGGACCCGCTTGCCCTCCGCTTCCGGGATACCCACAGGCAGATAGCAGATCAGGTGGTATTCCTCCGGCACGCCCAGGATGGCAGCCATCTTGTCGCCGATCCGGTCGGTATCGGTGACATGACCCTCGATCCAGCAGCTGGCGTAGCCCAGGTCTGCAATGGCCAGCAGCATGTTCTGGATGGCGGCGGAGTAGTCCTGGACGAAGAAGGTCCGGTCCCGGTAGGCGACGATCTCCCGGGTCAGAACACAGATCATGGCCGGTGCAGTTTCGCCCAGGGGCGGATCGATGACGGCGTGGAGCTTAGCCAGAATCTCCGGGTCATCCACAGTGATGAAGGAGGTGGTCTGCTTGTTGCAGCCGGAGGGGGCAGCGCAGCCTGCCTCCATGATCATTTTCAAGTGTTCCCGGGGAACCGGGGTGGACAGATACTTGCCCCGGTAGCTGTACCGGGCGGAAAAGGCTTCAAAGGTGTTCATTGGGTTGCCTCCTTTAGTAATTCTTCGGCGCTGATGCCATAGAGCTTGGCCAGCGCCAGCAAATTGGCGGTGGATGGGTCTGACGTGCCGTTTTCCCATTTGGATACGGCCTGACGGCTGACGCCCAGATGCTCAGCCACAAATTCCTGGGTCATCTTGCACCGGATCCGATGGGCTTTCAGCACCTGGCTGAGGGTCTGACGGACAGCCTGCGATTCTCTGCGAACTTCCACGGATTTTAAATATTTACGACATGTGCGGATCAGTAGGACGATCAGATAGATGAGTCCGGCAGTGGCTGCCAGGTTGATAATCTGTGCAATGAGCGTGACGGGAGAAATGGTAATGAAGGTTTGTTTGAGGTTTTCCATGATAGATACTCCTTTTGTGTTTTGGATATCTGCATGGTAGCAAGTTTGCCCGGTTACGTCCACCAACTATGGCGCAACTTTGGGTTTACTTTCTTTTTGTTGCACCTTTTTTCACAGGTGCTTTGGCAGGCGCCTTGGCAACCGGCTTTTTCGCCGCTGCCTTGGGACTTGCCTTGGCCTTGGGGGGCAGCTTGGGAGGGGGGACGTTGGGCTTACCCAGCTTGGGAGGCACTGCCCGGATCAGGCACTTGGGGCCGGAGCCAATCAGATCCTCCCGGTGGGCAGCCAGCAGAGCTTCCCGGACCAGGTAATAGTTTTTGGGATTCCGGTACTGGATCAGTGCCCGCTGCATGGCCTTCTCATGGGGATCCGTGGGAACGTAGACCTTATCCATGGTCCGGGGGTCCAGACCGGTGTAGTACATAACGGTGGACAAGGTGGAGGGTGTGGGATAGAAATCCTGGACCTGCTCCGGGTTGTAGCCCATCTCCCGGATGTACTCTGCCAGCTCGATGGCCTCCTTCAGCGTGGAGCCCGGGTGACTGGACATCAGGTATGGCACCAGATACTGGTTCATGCCGTACTGCTTGTTAAGTTGAAAATACTTGTCCACAAACTTGTTGTACACAGCGTTCCTGGGCTTGCCCATACGGTCCAGCACCGCGTCGGACACATGCTCTGGTGCCACCTTCAGCTGGCCGGAAATGTGGAACTGGACCAGCTCCTTAAAGAAGGTGTCCTTCTTATCCGCCAGCAGGTAATCGAAGCGGATACCGCTGCGGACGAAAACTTTCTTGACCCCGGGGATTTTCCGGAGCTTGCGCAGCAGGGAAACATAGTCGGAATGATCCGCCTTCATATTCTTGCAGGGGGTGGGATACAGGCACTGCCGGCCGCCGCATGCACCTTTACTAAGCTGCTTTTCGCAGGCGGGATGGCGGAAATTGGCGGTGGGGCCGCCCACGTCGTGGATGTAGCCCTTGAAATCCTTGTCCTTCACGATCATCTCCGCTTCCCGGAGGATGCTTTCGTGGCTCCGGGTCTGGATGATGCGGCCCTGGTGGAAGGTCAGGGCGCAGAAGGAGCAGGCACCGAAGCAGCCCCGGTTGGAGACAAGGCTGAATTTGACCTCCTCAATGGCGGGAACGCCGCCCTTTTTGGCGTAGCTGGGGTGCCAGGTCCGCTCGTAGGGCAGCTCATAGACCGCATCCATTTCCTCGGTGGTCAGAGGCTTCTGGGGCGGGTTCTGCACCACGAATTCCTTGCCGTAGGGCTCGGCCAGGCGCTTGGCGGTGAAGGGGTCGCAGTTTCCGTACTGAATCTTGAAGCTCTCGGCGTACTTGCGCTTGTTATTCTTCACTTCATCGAAGGAGGGCAGCACGATGGTGGGCAGGCTCTCATCCAGCTCAGCACACCGGAATACGGTGCCGTCCACATAGGTGATGTCCCTGGCCGCCATGCCGGCATTCAGAGCGTCCGCCAGCTCCACAATACTCTTTTCGCCCATGCCGTACATGAGGATATCCGCCTGGGAATCCAGCAGGATGGAGCGCTTCATGGACTCGGACCAGTAGTCGTAGTGGCCCAAACGGCGCAGGCTCGCTTCGATACCGCCAATCAGGATGGGCACATCTTTGTAGGTCTGGCGGATCAGATTGCAATAGACGATGGTGGCATAGTCGGGCCGCTTACCCATTTCGCCGCCGGGGGTGAAGGCGTCGGTCTTGCGGCGGTGCTTGGTGACGGAATAGTGGTTGACCATGGAGTCCATATTGCCACCGGAGACCAGGAAGCCCAGGCGGGGACGGCCGTAGATGTCGATGGATTTGGGATTGCGCCAGTCCGGCTGGGAGATGATGCCGACAGAGTAGCCGTGACTCTCCAGAATCCGGGAAATAATGGCATGACCAAAGGAGTGGTGGTCAACGTAAGCATCGCCGATGACGTAGACAAAGTCGCACTGCTCCCATCCACGGTCAATCATGTCCTGTTTGCAAATAGGCAGAAAAGGCATATGAATACCTCCGAAAGAACATATTTTTATCATTATAGCAGATTTGGGACAAATAGGGAAGTGCAAAAAAATGGCGCAGCCTTTTCGGCTGCGCCTCTGAATTTACTTGCTCTGCAGCTGTTCCAATGCGTTCACCACCGCCTGGGGCATGGGGATGCCCGCCAGACCCAGATTTTCCACAATGGAGAGAATCTCGTTGGTGCAAAAGCCAATGCACACAGCGTCCCGGACGAAGTCGCCGCCTATGAGCCTGTCCGCCTGGACCGCTGCAATGACGAAGAGCAGCATCAGACATTTCTTGCACAATCCTTTCAGTCCGTAGGCGGAATTGTATGCTCCGGTTTCAGATTTTCTGCTGTTATGGAATACCAGAGCCACCAAAGAGCCGGAGATATAATCCACACTCATGCAGATGACCAGGGCAGTCAGTGCCGCGTCCCAGCCGCCGAAGGCCCAGCAAAGAGCGGAACCCAATAGTCCAAACAGGGTACAGAAGGTTTCCTTCATGCCATTTCACCTCCCTTCAGAAGCTTTGTGGCCAGAAATGCTCCCTCCCGGCGGGTCATGGGTGCATCCCAATCCGTATCCGCGGGGAACAGACCCAGGTTAATTGCGGTTTCCAGCGCTTCGTTGGGACCAGGAGGAACGAACCGCTTCCCGTCCGCTTCGATGATGACTCTGGCGATGGCTTCCGCGATTTCCCCGCGCCGATTAGTGATGAATTCCACACCCACGGAAGAATCGTGAAAATCCACTTCCAGCAGTGCCGCCGGAGCCAGGGTTTTCCGCAGCTCATAGAGGCTTTTTTGCTGTTTGACGTGGGCAGCCCGGTTTGTACGCTGGCCCAACGCCAAAAGGGCATCCACCAGTTTCTGGCAGAAGTCCTTTCCGGTCTGGCTGTAGTACAGCGCCACTGGTCCCCAGGCTTTTCCCGCGCCGCCGGCGTTGGAGTGAAGAGCCAGGTGGAAACAGGCACCCATTTCATTGGACTGGCGCACCCGCTCCGTCAGCGACACATGCCGCTCCGGGATCACAAAGCTGACGCCTGCCCGGTCCAGATGCGGAGTGATCTCCATCGCCAGCAGATACATCTGATCCCGTTCGCTGCCATAGCCGTCAATACCCACATTTGCCCCCTGGTTGGAGGGACTTATGTACCAAATTTTGTCCATGGGAACAACTCCTTTCGCCCCCAGGGCAAAAAGAAGTCCCGGTTGCCCAAGCGCGTGCAACCGGGAGGTTGTTTACTTTTTCCTGCAATGGAAGACCCTGTCCAGTCCGGGAAGGAGACGTCTGAAAAGACAGCACAGCCAAAAGCCCAGGAATACGCCCAGAAGGTTCAGCAATAGATCATCCACATCGCAATTGCGCCCAATGAAATACTGTAAAACCTCACAGCTGCCGGAAAAGCCCAGACCGATGAGGAAAATTTTTCCTGATTGAACCTGCCGGAACAGCAAAGCCGGGAAGAAGCCAAGAGGGAGAAAAGTTACGATATTTCCGAGAAGATTGATGATGGGATCATACCGCTTTCCCTCAAGCAGCATCCGCAGGAACATCGTAATCGTCCGCAGGGGGATCAGATTGACCTGGGACAGGCGGGAATCCCGGGCGGTGTGAATGACCAGATCGCCCCATAGCCCCCTGCTGTTTTCCCAGTGGTAGGGAGGCCAGAGGATCATTGCGGCAAGACCGAACAGACACAGCACAAACAGGTGCAGCGCGATTTCCCGGAGGAAGGAGGAGCGGAGCTTCTGGGCATCCAGAGCCCGGCGGCGGTAGGGTCCGAAACAGGCAAAAACCGCCATGGCCGGAATGCCGATGCTGAAAAATCGAAACAGATGAAAGGTCATTATTTGTGGGTTACCTTCTTCTTGGAGCCGTCGGGGTAAAGAATGGTGGTGTTTTCCAGCTCACCCTTCAGATTGCCCACCACGGAGTCGATGTACATCTGGCGCAGTCTGGTCCGCTCTGCGGTCTCCTCGGGAGTCAGCGTCTCGCCGGCCTTCACCTTTCGGGCCAGCTCATTGATTCTTGCAATTACTTCGTCCATAGTCATAGTATTTACCTCACACATAGCGATGAATTGTTACAGAAATACGGTCTTTTTTGGTCTTTCCGTTTACGGATACCAGTTTAATTTTGCCAAGGCCCCGAACGGAGATATTGACTCCTTCGGCAACGGCCTTATCCGGCTTTTCACAGGGCAGGCCGTCGATGGCAGCTTTTCCCTGGGTTACATATTGGCTGGCGAGGCTTCTGCCGATGCGGAAGCCGGAGGAGATGACACTATCCAGCCGAAGAGAGGCCAGGGTATCTTTGATCTCTTTCACTTCCGGCTCGGGGATCTGCACCTGATCCATGGGGATCCGGGAAATGCGTACATGAGTCCGTCCTGCGGAGGTGAAGTTCTGTTCCACATAGGGCGCGATCTCAGCGGTAACGAAGAAATCGCAGCTTTCCTTACCCACACAGATATCGCCCACAGTCTCCCGGCCGATACCGGCGCCCATCAGCGCGCCCAGAAAATCCCGGTGGCTGGGGGAGTCTCCATGATAGAATTCTGCCCGGAGACAGATGAGGGGAGAATCCTCGTCAGAGAGGACGCTTTCATCCAGATAGTCCGGCAGGTATACTAGCATCTTCCGCTCCGCCTCTTCATAGCCGCCGAAGCTGCTGAGACCTTCCAGATCCCCAAAGAGGTATCGGGTCATTTCCAGCTCCCGGGGGGAGAGAAAGCAGGTGGATGAGAGGATATTTTTCCGCAGACCTGCGTTTATTTTGTCCCAAACCTTGGCAAGCAATAGCCGGTCCTCACTTGTTTGGGCGATTTTTTCAATGTTGCTTCGATCCACATACATCACCAGTTTGTATTATATCATGAGATTCTGGAAAGGCAAGAGAAATAACCCTTGTTTCTTTCGGAAAAATCCCGTATAATTGTAATTTAGGAAAGTGGGTGTCATGTATGACCATTGGAATTATCGGCGGCGGCGCGGCGGGAATGGCGGCCGCTCTGGCTGCTTCTGAGAATAAAGACGTTGAAGTGGTCCTGTTGGAGCGCCAGGCCCGGGTGGGTAAAAAGCTCAGCGCCACAGGAAACGGCCGCTGCAATCTGACCAATCTGCATGCCAATGAGGGCGGCTACCATGGTGAGGATGCGGAATTTGCCTCCTTCGCCCTGGAAAAATATAATGTAACGGAAACAAGAAATTGGTTCCGCTCTTTGGGATTGTTCACTGTGGCGGAGGAAAGCGGCAGGGTGTACCCTTACTCCGACCAGGCCAATTCCGTGGTGGACGTGCTTCGTTTTGCGCTGGATAGAGAGAATATCCGGCTGGAAACGGGCTTTGAAGTGGAAAAGGTAAAGAAAACCGACGGCATTTTCCGCATGGAAGGTACAGGTGGCACTCTGGAATGTGATAAGCTCATCATCGCCTGCGGCGGTCTGGCCGGCACCAAGCTGGGTGGCAGCATGTCCGGCTATAAGCTGCTGCGGTCCTTCGGACACAAGTGTACCAAGCTTCGCCCCACCCTGGTGCAGCTGAAATCCTCCTGGCCGGGGGCGGCGTCCCTGAAAGGTGTCCGTGCCAACTGCCATGCCCGTATTCTCCGCAATGGCGAATTGTTTGCCGAAAGCAGGGGAGAACTGCAGTTTACGGAGTATGGTCTCTCCGGTCCGGTGATTTTTGAGATTTCCCGGGATGTATGCAGTGACCGGGGGGAATGGATCTGTAAGCTTGATCTGCTGCCGGAAATTGATGAAAATACACTAAAAACCGAACTTCTGAGAAGAAAAAAGACCAATCTGCCCGTTTCCGAGCTGCTTACGGGAATTCTGCACAACCGTCTGGGCCGGGTGCTGACCCAGAGCGTGGGCATTTCCGGTTATGTGCCGGTCTCTCAGCTGGAAGACTATGAGTTTGAAGCGGTGTGCGAGGCGGTAAAGGGCTTTGAGGTGACGCTGACGGAGCCCATGGGCATGGACTCTGCCCAGGTTACCGCCGGTGGTATTGTGACCAAGGAATTTAACCCGGAAACCATGGAGAGTAAACTGGTGGCGGGACTTTATGCCTGCGGCGAGGTGTTGGACATCGACGGCGACTGCGGCGGCTACAATTTACAATGGGCATGGTCTTCCGGCCGTCTGGCGGGTGAGCATGCGGGAGGAAATCTATGATTCGAATTCGTGACATTGCGCTCCCTCCGGAGCACAATCCCCATCAACTGAACTACGAAGCGGCTCAGCTTCTGAAGGTATCCAATTCCAAGATCCGGCAGGTAAAAATTGTCCGGCGAAGCGTGGACGCCAGAAAGAAGCCGGATGTGAAGATTATCTACACCATCGAGGTTGCAGTGGACGGCAACGAGGGTAAAATTCTCCGTAACAGCGGCTGCAAGCGGGCTTCCATCGCCAAAGCTAATTACTATAAGCCCCCCAAGCAGAAGCTTGAGAGTGAAAAACGACCCGTGGTTGTCGGCTTTGGTCCTGCGGGTATGTTCGCCACGCTGATCCTTTCCATGGCCGGACTGAAGCCCATCGTCCTGGAGCGGGGCGAAGACGCCCAGAGCCGCCACGACAAAGTGGAAAAATTCTTCGCCACCGGGGAACTGGATAGTAAGTCCAACGTCCAGTTCGGCGAGGGCGGTGCAGGCACCTTCTCCGACGGTAAGCTGAACACCGGTGTAAACAATCCCAGAATCGGCTGGGTGCTGGACCAGTTTGTGAAATTCGGCGCCCGGGAGGACATCCTCTATGATGCCAAACCCCATGTGGGCACCGATGTGCTCTTGACAGTGGTGCAGAATCTCCGTAAACGGGTCATCACCCTGGGCGGCGAGGTCCGCTTCAACAGCCAGGTTACAGGACTGCGGATCGAAAACGGCCAGCTCACAGGATTGGAAGTCAACGGCGGCGAAATCGTTGAAACGGACCGGGCAGTTCTGGCCATCGGTCACAGCGCCCGGGATACCTTCGAACTGCTCCACAGTCTGAATATCCCCATGGAGCCCAAGGCCTTTGCCATGGGTGCCAGAATCGAGCATAAGCAGAGCACGGTAAACGAAGCCCAGTACGGAGAGGACAACCCCGTCCTGCCTCCGGCGGACTACAAGCTGGTGCAGCATTTGGATGAAAAAAGCGTCTATACCTTCTGCATGTGTCCCGGCGGCTATGTGGTGGCGGCTGCCTCCGAGGAAGGTCGGGTAGTCACCAATGGTATGAGCTACGCGGACCGGGAGGGTGAAAACGCCAACGCGGCGCTGCTTGTTACCGTCAACCCGGAGGATTTCCCGATCGAGGGCGT
The DNA here is from genome assembly GCA_045539075.1 of Faecousia sp. Classification (GTDB taxonomy): domain Bacteria; phylum Bacillota; class Clostridia; order Oscillospirales; family Oscillospiraceae; genus Faecousia. The sequence continues at coordinate 19,564 of JAZQEP010000057.1, forward strand.
TCTGGGCGGGATGTACTGGCAGCGGCAGATCGAGGAAAGTGCCTACCGGGTCAGCGGCAGCTACCGTGCCCCTGCCCAGAAGGTGGGAGATTTCCTCAAGGGCATCCCCAGTACCGGACCCGGCACTGTGGAGCCCACTTACCGTCCCGGCGTCACCTGGTGCGATCTTCACGATGTGCTTCCCCGGCAGCTGACCAGGGCCATGGAAGAAGCCCTGCCGAAGCTGGACGGACAGCTCAAAGGCTACGCCCACCCGGACGCGGTCCTGACCGCTCCGGAGACCCGGTCTTCCTCCCCGGTTCGCATTCTCCGGGATGAAAGCCGCCAGAGCCAAATCAGAGGCCTCTACCCCTGCGGCGAGGGCGCAGGCTACGCCGGCGGCATCATGTCCGCTGCCGTGGACGGCATCCAGACCGCCGAAGCCATCCTGGCTGAACTGATAAAGTAAGGTAACCCCCCGGAGGCAGACGCTTCCGGGGGCTTACAAATCTGTATCCATCCACTTCCCTACGGGAAAAAGTTGTGGTATCATACCCTAAAAGAGAGGGAGTGATACGATGCGCAATTTGTATGTTTCAGACCTGGATGGTACATTATTAAGAAGTGATGAAACCATCTCCGCGTATACCGGTTCCGTCATAAACAGCCTGGTTGACAAAGGTATGCTTTTTTCCTATGCCACAGCCCGTTCTCTGATAACCGCCAAAAAGGTGACAAAAGGAATAAATGCGAAAATACCACTGATCGTTTACAACGGAGCGTTTGTATTTGACAATCTCACAGAAGAAATTTTGATTTCCAATTATTTCGACAGTACAGTTCGGGACATATTGGAAGATCTGTTCTGCAATGGTGTTTATCCGATTGTTTACGCCTATATCGATGGCAGGGAAAAGTTTTCCTTTGTTCCCCGGTTGTGCACCAAAGGCATGCGGCAGTTCCTGGACACCCGAAAAGGGGATATCCGTACCAATGAAGTCGCTTTACCGGATGACTTGAAACAGGGCGATATTTTTTACATTACCTGCATTGATGAACCGGAAAGACTTGGGCCATTGTATGAAAAGTATCAGGATCGGTATCACTGCGTGTATCAGGCGGATATCTATACCGGCGAGCAGTGGCTGGAAATCATGCCGATGGAAGCATCAAAATCCAACGCGATCAAACAGCTGAAGCTAATGCTGGGCTGTGAGAAGCTGGTTGTGTTTGGCGACGGAAAAAACGATGTAGATATGTTTCAAATGGCGGATGAAAGCTATGCCATGGCCAATGCCCATGGTGATTTGAAGAGATACGCCACGGATACCATTTTGTCCAATGATGAAGACGGTGTCGCAAAATGGCTCCTGACGAATGCCGAGATATGAAAAAAGATCCTGCACGTACTCCGATGAGGCGTGCAGGATTTTTTATCGGCAGAATATGTAGATTGCCAGAAAAATCTGAGCGATCAGAATCACCGGGATGCCCACAGTGAATTTGATGTGCTTGGTCTTGTGACGGACGGTGTACATGCCAAGAAGGCTTCCCACACTGCCTCCCAAAGCGGCAATGCCCATCAGCGTGGCTTCCGGGATCCGCCAGCGGCCGTGTCTGGCTTTCCACTTGTCAACAAGCATAAGCAGGAAGCCTGCGGCATTGATTATAAGCAGATACATAAGCAGGTATTTCATACTGCAATTCCTTTCGGGAGGGGTATTTTTGAAAAAGGCTGTTTGTTTACTTCTGATGCTTCTGTTTATGGCCGGATGCGGCGCGGAGGAGACCTTTGAAACCATTTCCGATGAGATCCCCGAACTGGCCCCCGCTTTGGCCCGGGAAATCCGGCTGATATTGCCGTTGGAAGCGGCGGTGCCGGCGTCGGAAACGGAGAACGGAAAGATCTATCTCTGCGACGGTTTTGAGGTCGCCCTGCAGACGCTTCCCTCGGGAGACATGAACGCCACGGTGCAGTCCATCAGCGGATTTACCCGGGAGGACTTGACCATCATAGAATCCGGCAGGGATGACTACACCCGCTATGATATGGTCTGGTCCTGCGCCGGGGAAAACAGCCACCGCATCGGAAAAGCCGCGGTGCTGGATGATGGTAACTACCATTATGTACTTTCCATCCTGGCAGATGAGGACCGAGTGGCGGAGTATGCCGGCGTCTGGCAGGAAATGCTGGACAGTTACTCGTTGGCGGGGTAGTGTGAGAGTGCCTCCAGGCACATGCTGCGGCATTTTTCGATGACGCTCCGGGGGTGGAGAATTTGGGCATCGGCACCGAAGCCGATAATCCAGCTTAAAAACATGGGGGAGACTGCCACCTTGACGGTGCAGACGAAATTCTCCTCCCCATCGGGCACCAGGATCAGGTCCCGGCCGAACCGGTCGTAGACCGCGTTGACAAACCGGCGGCGGAAGCGGAGCTTCACCTCTGTTTCCTCGCCGGAGTACATCTGGAAGAGCCGGTTGGCGTGCTCCGTCAGGGCTTTGCCGGTGAGTTCCGGGCAGGGGAGCCGGGGGTCGGACAGGGACTGGATCTCGGCCATCCGGTCTACCCGGTAAGAGGTGGTGCCGTAGCGCTGGGTGTAGGCCAGAAGATAGCAGTTTTCGTTGTCCTGGCAGAGACTGTAGGGGGAAGCAACATATTCCTTTTCCCGGTACTTGCGCTTGCCGTCAATACCCCAGTCAAAATAACGGAACCGGATCTGGTGGTTCTGGGAAATGGCCTCCTGAATGGCGTCTACATTGTAGTAGATGGTTTCATTCATACTTTTGACCCGGCCGGAGACCAGCACATCCCGACGCATGAGCCGGGCATCGTGGACGGAACACTCCCTACAGAGCTTTTTGATGAGCTCCCGGGACTTTTTCTCCGTCAGGTACCGGCTGGACTGGACGGCGTCGATGAGCAGCTTCAGCTCCGGCAGCTCGAAATTCCGGGTGGCAATGAAATATCCGCCGTTTTTACCCGGCAGGGACACGATGTCCACGCCGTAATCCTGCAATGCGGCAATGTCGGAGTAGACCGTCTTCCGGTCGCAGGAGATATTGTGCTGCTTTTCCAGCATGGCGATGAGTTCGGCGGCCCGCACCGGGTGGTCGGCGTGGGAATACTGCTGCAGATAATCCAAAATGTAAAAGATCTTCAGTTTTTGATTGTCGGATTTGGGCATGGGAACACCTCCGTCAGCTTTTGCTATATGATAGCATATCTGCGTTCATTTGCAAAGAAGAAAAGCACTCGCAAACAATTGCGGGTGTTTTTTCATCCGCAGAGTGTGAAAATTGCATTTTCTCCTGGAATATGGTATACTGCATCCAAACGAGGAGGAATACTTATGAATTATATCGGATGCCATCTTTCCACCACCGGCGGCTACTGCGCCACAGTAAAAACAGCCCTGTCCATTGGTGCGGACACCTTTGCGTTCTTTACCCGCAATCCCCGGGGCAGCAAGGCGAAAAAAGAGGATCCTGCCGATGCCGCCCGGGCGGTGGAACTGCTGAAAGAGAATGGATTCGGACCGTTGGTAGCCCATGGAGCTTATACCATGAACCTGTGCACCGCCGATCCCGAAGCCCGGGCTTTTGCGGCGGAGATTCTGGCAGATGACCTGCGGAGAATGGCGGCCTTACCGGAAAATTTCTACAATTTTCACCCGGGAAGCCATGTGGGCCAGGGGGTGGAAGCGGGAATCGACTATATCAGCGCAGCCCTGCGCCGGGCGCTGGAGCCGGGCTACCCGGTGACAGTCCTCCTGGAGACCATGGCCGGGAAGGGCAGTGAGGTCGGCGGCAATTTTCCGGAGCTTAAGCATATTCTGGATGCGGTGGGAAATCCCAATGTGGGAATTTGTCTGGATACCTGCCATGTTTTCGACGGCGGATATGATATCGTAAATGATCTGGACGGTGTTCTGAAGGAGTTTGACCGGATCATCGGCCTGGACAGGCTGAAAGCCCTGCACCTGAACGACTCCAAGAATCCCTTTTCCAGCCACAAGGACCGTCATGCCTGCATCGGTGAGGGAAGTCTGGGCCTGGAGACTTTTGAAAAGATCATGAGCCATCCACTGCTCGCCGGAAAGCCGATGATTCTCGAGACACCCAATGAACTGCCCGGCTATGCCAGGGAAATCCGGATACTCCGGAAAATGGGAAATTCATAAATTCTTAATTTGACTTAGGGCTGCTTTTATGTCATTCTATGTGAATAAAGAAGGGAAGGTGAGAAAATGGAAGAAATAATCCGCACACTGCTGGTAGCCAGGCAGACCTATGCGGATGTGTACATTGCCATTATGCGATATCTGATGCCGCTGCTGGCCTTTTTACTGCTGCTGCGTTGTTTCCGACCGCTGCTGACATTCAAACGCCAGCCGGAAATATGGGCATGGCTTATGCTGACCGACGGAAGCCGGATCCCGCTGACCCACTGGGAAAATGTCATCGGACGCTCCCGCAGCAGCGATATTCATGTGGATGTACCCTCCGTATCCCGAAACCACGCTGTTCTGACACGATATGACGACGGCAGCTGGTCCATCACAGACGCGGATTCCAAGACCGGTACCTTTGTAAACGGTCGGCGGGTCTACGTCCGGGCGCTGGAGGCAGAGGATGTCATTACCATCGGCGGTGTGGAGATGGAGCTGATTCCCATCACCCAGCGCCAGGAGGCCCGACAGGCGCAGCTGCGCGGTGAGGAATCCTCCGGATGGAAAAGTGTGACCACGCTGACACTGCTGACCATTTTCCAGTGCCTTGCCTGCATTGGTTTTCTCTTTGGCTGCTCCAGGGAACACGCCCTGGCGATTCTGAAGGGCTTCGGCGGGATCATGCTTTCCCAGTGGATCCTTCTGCTCTTCTATGCTATTATCCACCGGAAAAGCTTCGAGGTGGAGACCATCGCGTTCTTTCTGTGCACCATGGGCATGGCTGCAATCTGCACCGTCAAGCCCCAGGAGGCCATGAAGCAGCTGATCGCCATGATCATCGGTATCGGCGTTTTTCTGATGCTGGGCTGGTCACTGCGGGATCTGGAGCGGGCGAAGAAAATCCGCTATCTGGCAGTGGCAGCGGGTATCGGATTTCTGCTGATCACGCTGGTATTTGGCACAGAGTACTATGGTGCCAAGAACTGGCTCATTGTAGGCGGAATGTCCCTGCAGCCTTCTGAACTGAGTAAGGTGTGCTTTGTCTTTGCCGGCGCCTCCACCATGGACCGGATCATGAACAAGCGAAATCTGTTTCTGTTCATCGGCTACTCCGTAGTGATTTGCGGCCTGCTGGCGCTGATGAATGACTTTGGTACAGCGCTCATCTTCTTCTGCGCGTTCCTGGTCATCGCCTATATGCGCTCCGGCAGCGTGGGCACCATCGGACTTGCCTGTACCGCACTGGGCTATGCGGGTGTCATCGCCCTGAACATCGCGCCCCATGCCCTGCGCCGTTTTTCCATCTGGCGCCATGTGTGGCAGGATCCCCTGGGCATGGGCTATCAGCAGACCCGGGCACTGATGTGCATCGCCTCAGGCGGTCTTCTGGGCCTGGGACCGGGCAGAGGATATCTCAAGCGGGTCTTTGCCGCGGATTCTGACATTGCCTTTGCCACCATTTCTGAGGAGTGGGGTCTTGTGATGGCAGTCTTGATGGTACTTTCCATTGTCATCCTGGGCCTGTTCACCTTCCGCTCCATCCGGGTGGCCAGAAGCAGTTTCTACACCATCGGCTCCTGTACAGCGGCATCCATTCTGCTGATCCAGGTGATTCTGAATGTGCTGGGTACGGTGGATGTGCTGCCCCTGACCGGCGTGACGTTCCCGTTCCTGAGCAATGGCGGAACCTCCATGATCGGCGCCTGGGGCCTGCTGGCCTTTGTCAAGGCTGCGGATACACGCCAGAATGCCAGCTTCGCGGTGGCTCTGGGAAGAAAGGGGGAGGAAGCGGATGAATAGAGTCAGAAAACGGGCCTGGATCATGATGATCTTCATTCTGGGCCTTCTTGGCGGCATGTGCTTTTTCCTGTATGAATACTGGACCCGGGCAGAGGAATGGATCGTGTTCCGGGGCTCACCCCATGTGTTCGCGTCCACCAGTGTGGGAAACGGAATGTTCCTGGACTGTGAGGGTGAAATACTGATGGATGCCACCGATGGAAGAAAATACAGTGATGATCTTCTGGTGCGGCAGTCCATGCTCCATTGGCTGGGTGACAGGGATGGACATATCCAGACCACGGTGCTGAGCCATTACGCCAGCGCCATGGTAGGATTTGACCGGATCAACGGCGTTTACGCCTACGCCGATGCCCAGGGTGTCACGGAACTGACCGTTTCCGCCAGAGTGCAGGCTGCCGCGCTGAAAGCCCTGGCAGGCCGGAAGGGTACCGTGGCAGTGTATAACTACCGGACGGGAGAAATCCTCTGCGCCGTGAGCACCCCTACTTATGATCCGGATAAGGTTCCGGATATCGCCGGGGATACCTCAGGAATTTACGAGGGCGTATACTTGAACCGGTTCCTCCAGTCCACCTATCCCCCCGGCTCCATCTTTAAAATCGTCACCACCGCCGCCGCACTGGATTCGGTGCCGGGAATCCGGGATATGAGCTTTTCCTGTTCCGGTGTGTATGAGCTCAGCGGAAGCCGGGTCACCTGCGAACAGGCCCACGGCAAACAGGACATTAAAAAAGCAATGGCCAATTCCTGCAACTGTGCCTTCGCCCAGATCGCTGTGCTGGTGGGCTCGGATACCCTGGCAGAGTATGTGGACCAATTTGGAATCACCGACAGTGTCAGCTTTGACGGTGTCACCACCGCCGAGGGTAATTTTGATCTGGCAGGGGCCGATCAAGTGGCCCTGGCCTGGAGTGCCATCGGCCAGTATACGGACATGGTCAATCCCTGCCGGTATATGACCTTCCTGGGTGCCATTGCCGCAGGTGGTGAGGCTGCTGTGCCTTATCTTGTAGAGAAGGTCACCGTAGGTAATTCCGGCACCTATTGGGCGCAAACCAGCCGCCAGGATCGGATCATGTCGGAAGAACTGGCGGAAACGCTGAAGGAATTCCTGCGCAACAACGTGGAGTCCATTTATGGCGCCGGTAATTTCCCGGGGCTGACCGTCTGTGCCAAATCCGGTACCAGTGAGCTCGGCGGCGGGCAGAAGCCCAACGCCATGTTCGCCGGCTTCGTGGCAGATGAGGAATACCCCCTGGCGTTCATAGCCGTGGTGGAAAACGGCGGCTACGGTGCCAATACCTGCGTGCCCATCATGTCTGCTGTGCTGGCACAGTGCAAGACAGTACTGGATAATCGCTGAAAAAGCACAAATCGGATACACCCCCTGCATAGACTAGGCAGGGGGTGTTTTTATGTGCCGAAGAAATCAGCTGCTTGGATGGTGCACCGGAGCTCTGGGCTTCGGGCTGGTAGTGGGGAGCGTTCTGGAATCGGAACTTCTGGCCATTTGCCTGGGCATCGGACTGATTCTGGGAGGACTATACTGTATGCGGCTAAAATAGTTGGCATAAACCTGTCCATGGGAGAATATGCTTGAATAGAGACTGTAATAAGGAGTGTTGCTCACATGGAATTGGAATTCAGGCGGACAGACCTGCCCTGCTGGAAGCCGCTGCTGCGGCAGATTGAGACCCAGGAACAGACGCAGGAAGTACATTTGACGGATGATATGCCGGATATCGGACGGATCCTGGGCGCCTGGGGACAGGTGATCCACCGGGCGAAGGAGTGGCGGGGCGACAACGTCAGCTTTTCCGGCGGGGTTATGGCGCATGTGCTTTTCTGCGGTGAGGATGGGGAAAAATGCTATGCGCTGGAAACCTGGATCCCATTCCAGTGCCGTTGGAATCTGGATGAGAGTGCCAGGGACGGGGTTGCCCGGATCCAGTGCCTGCTGCGCACCCTGGATGCGCGGATGGTCTCAGCCAGGAAGATCATGCTCCGCTGCGGTATCGGTGCCATGGCGGAGATTTGTGTGCGGGATACAGCCCGGATCGCCGTTCCGGAGAATGTTCCGGAGCATGTGGAGCTTCTGACAGTGCGTTATCCGGTTCGGCTGCCCAAAGCGGCAGGGGAGAAGGCATTTCGGGTGGAGGAAGAGTTGACCCTGCCCGCCAACGCGCCCAAATTGGGCCGCATGGTCGGCTGCACCCTGCAGCCGACCGTATCCGAAGCAAAAGTGATCGGCAATAAGGTGGTGTTCCGGGGTAACGCCGGCTTGCATCTTATGTACCAGGATGACCAGGGAACACCGGTATCCTGGAATTTGGATGTGCCCTGGTCCCAGTTTGCACAGCTGGAGGAGGAGGTCTCCGCAGATGCCCAGCCGGACATCTGGCTGGGCATCACGGGGCTGGAACTGGAGCCCGAGGAAGACGGCAGCTTGCAGCTGAAATGCGGTATGGTTGCCCAGTATCTGGTGGATGACAGACAGATACTGGAAATCGTGGAGGATGCCTACAGCCCCAGCTTCCAGCTGGAACCCATGCAGGGCAAGCTGGATTTACCTCTGGTGCTGGAGCAGAAACAAGTTCCCATGACCATCAGTCAGACCCTGCGCCAGAGTGCGGGGCAGATCGTGGATGTCACATACCTTCCGGACTTTCCCCAGATGTTCCGCAGCGACCCGGTACAGTTCCAGCTGCCGGGGCAGTTCCAGGTGCTCTACCGGGATGGCGAGGGAAAGCTCCAGGGAACCCTGGTCCATGGAGAAGAGACCTGGGACACCCCCGCGGATGGAAATATCCGTATGGAAGCAGCGGTGCAGCCCGGCTCGTGCAGCGCTCTGGCGGCGGGGGATTCCATCTCTTTGCGTTCTGAGGTAGCCATGGATTTGCGCTGTACTGCCCGCCAGCCGATTCCCATGGTCACAGGATTCACTCTGGGGGAGGAAAAGACGAGGGATGTGTCCCGTCCGTCGCTGATCCTGCGCCGTGCAGGGGGGCAGCGGCTCTGGGATATTGCCAAGAGCACCGGCTCCACCGTGTCCGGAATCCGGAAGGCCAATGGGCTGGAACGGGAACCGGAAGAAAACCGGATCCTGTTGATCCCGGTGAAGTGAATATGGAAAAGCCGCTCCGGTCAAATGACCGGGGCGGCTTTTGGCAGGTGATCGCCGGGGAGAAAATCTCTGCCTGGGTATATTTTATGTTTCCTGGGCAGAGAAATAAAGGGAAAACCGTCGAGACTTACGCATCATTAAAATTCAACCGGAGGAGGAATATGCCGCCATCCCATTCAAAGGAATAGATGGCGTATTGGCCCTCTCCGCCATGGCGCCGGGTGAGCTTGTCCGGGAACGGGTAGGCACCGGTTCTGTTCTTTTGCAGCTGGTGCTGAATGGTTTCCACCTTATTACCATAGTGGTATTCTTCTGTGACGTTTAAGATTTCCGGGCCATTTCCCGCAAACAGAATGGATATGGACTCTCCGGAACTGACGGTAATGTATCCGAGATCCTCTGGATCTCCGGACCAACTGTCTGCAGGATACCACTCAATTGGGGCGATGGTGGTGGTTCCCCTATAACGCAGCAGGAACTGCGCTGTGGGAACCGGGGCGATCTCCCAGCGCCATTGGAGTTGGTCGTCCGTAAAATAGGCCAGAGTGATTTCATCCTGGGCACTGACCTCCAGTTTGTATAGCCCATCGGGATCGTTTTCGGGGACCAGCTGCCAGATTCCTTTGTCGGGTTGGTCCTCCCGGGGCTCGATGTAGGTGAAATTGCCCACCCTCTCCCCATCGATAATCAGGCTGCTGTTAAGCATGCTCAGTTCCAGGGTCGGATGGGTATCCGGCACAGGACCATACTCCACCTCTACGATCCGGTAGTCGGAGCCAAAGGGCTGCGCAGGGCTGAATGCGCCCCGGTCATCCAAGTCCGCCGTCATGCCGGAGATAAAAATATATACAGGGGTACCGATACAGAATGCAATGATCAGCCAAAACCGGGTGCTGCGCTCCAGACAGATGCCATTGTGAAAGATCAGCAGCAGACCGGCGATGGACATGATACCGCTTGCGATAATACCGAACCCTTTCAGTTCCGGCACAAAGGGAGCGGCCACGCATAGCGCCAGACCGATGAGACTCTTCTGCATTTCCTCCTTCGGCATCCCGAAGAACTTATAGCGGGCGATCCAGAGGGGTGGCAGCATGGCAATGCCGATAAGCCGCAGGATCAGTCCTACCCAGGCCGCGCCCCAATAGGCTATCAGGCTGCCAATGGGCAGCAGAAGAACGGCGATTTCAAAAAGCAGATTCCAATATTTGAGGCTCAGTCCCGCAGTGTTTTCTAATTGCTTTCTCATAACCGGGTCCTCCTTCAGCAGTTCGTCCAGGGAGGCGCCGTATAGATCGCTGAGCTTCATGATACTGCCGATATCCGGGTAGGAACGGTTATTCTCCCAGCTTGACACGGTCTGCCGGGACACGCCTATGGCCTTTGCCAGATCCTCCTGAGATAAATTGGCGGCAGTTCGTTTTTCTTTCAGCTTTTGTCCGATATCCATTGAATCGCCTCCTTGTTGTGCTATTAAGGTAAAGCAGATGGCAGCATTTGTCCACCCACGCCTGGTAGAAATAGGGATAAAGTCATGTAAAGATGTCTTTACATAGCGAAAATATCATATCACAGCAATATTTTCGATGCAAGAGAGCAAAAGTTTACAGAATCTTCCCTTGTAAGAGTTGACAGAAAGTGGTATAATACAAGGTGGAAAATTTTGAAACAGAAGGTGTTTTTTATATGACTAAGATTGATATCTATTCCGGCTTCCTGGGGGCCGGCAAGACTACCCTCATCAAGAAGATGATTCAGGAGGCCTACGCCGGCCAGAAGCTGGTCCTCATCGAGAACGAATTCGGTGAGATCGGCATCGACGGCGGCTTCCTGCAGGAGGCAGGCATCAACATTACCGAGATGAACTCCGGCTGCATCTGCTGCTCCCTGGTAGGAGACTTCGGCAAGGCCCTGGAGCAGGTGATCTCTGAGTATGATCCCGACCGGATCGTCATCGAGCCCTCCGGCGTGGGCAAGCTGTCCGATGTCATCGGCGCCGTGGAGAAGGTGACCAATGAGAATGTGACCCTGGGCTACACCGTGGCAGTTTGCGACGCGGGCAAGGTGAAGGTCTACATGAAGAACTTCGGTGAGTTCTACAACAACCAGATCGAGACCGCCTCCACCATCATCCTGTCCCGCACCGATTCCGTCCCCCAGAACAAGCTGGACGCTTCCGTAGCTCTGATTCGGGAGCACAACGAGAAGGCTACCATCGTCACCACACCCTGGAATCAGCTGACCGGTGCGCAGCTGCTGGAGGCTATGGAGGGCCAGGCTACCCTGGCAGCGGAGCTTGCCAAGCTGGAGGAGGAGCACAAGCATCACCACCATCACCACCATGAGCACGGTGAGCATTGCTCCTGCGGTCACCACCATCATGAGGAGCACCACGACTGCGGCTGCGGTCATCACCATCATGACGAAGAGCACCACTGCTGCGGCCACCACCATGGCGACGAGGGCTGCCATGAGCACCACCATGGCCATGTGGAGGAGCATCAGTGTGCCCACCATCATGAGCATCACGAGCATGATGAGCATTGCTCCTGCGGCCACCACCACGACCATGAGCATCATCATGAGCACGGCGAGCACTGCTCCTGCGGCCACCACCACGACCATGAGCATCATCACGAGCACGGTGAGCACTGCTCCTGCGGCCACGACCACCACCATCACCATGCCGACGAGGTCTTCACCTCCTGGGGTGTGGAGACTCACAAGAAGTTTGACCGGTCCTTTATTGAAGAGTGCCTCAAGAAGCTGGATTCCGGCGATTTCGGCATCGTACTGAGAGCCAAGGGTATCCTGGAAGCCACCGATGGCACCTGGACCCATTTCGACATGGTCCCCGAGGAATATGACATCCGTGTGGGCGGCGCGGCGATCACCGGCAAGCTCTGCGTCATTGGCTCCAAGCTGAACGAGAAGGCTATCGCCGCTCTGTTTGAGGTATAAGCCATGCGGCAGATTCCTGTTTACGTGTTTACCGGTTTCCTGGACTCCGGCAAGACCAAGTTCATCCAGGAAACTCTGGAGGATACCCGCTTCAACGCCGGTGAGCGTACGCTGCTGCTGGTTTGCGAGGAGGGTGAGGAGGAATTTGATTTCTCCACCTATCCCCATCAGAACGTGTTTCTGGAAATTGTAGACCAGGCCACCGTTACCCCCAACGAGCTGTCCGCCCTGACAAAGAAGCACAAGGTGGAGCGCGTGGTGGCGGAGCTGAACGGCATGCAGCAGGTGGGTGACCTTTACATGCGCTTCCCGGAGGACTGGGTGGTTGCCCAGGAGGTTATGTTTGCCGATTCCACCACCTTCATGGCCTATAATTCCAATATGCGCAATCTCTGCATGGACAAGATGGTGGGCGCCCAGATGATCGTCTTCAACCGTATGAAGAAGGAAGACGATATCATGCCTTTCCATAAAATCGCCCGGGCGGCCAACCGGAAGGTGGACATCCTCTACGATTACACCGACGGCACCACTAAGTTTGACGACATTGAGGATCCGCTGCCCTTTGATATCAATGCGCCTGTTATCGATGTGAAGGACGAGGACTTCGCCATCTGGTACCGGGATGTGTCCGAGGAGCCCCAGAAGTACGACGGTAAGACCGTCCGGTTCAAGGCCCAGGTGGCCATGCTCCGCCGGGATAAGGACAATATGTTCGCTCCCGGCCGGTTTGTGATGACCTGCTGCGTAGATGATATCCAGTTCTGCGGTATTCCCTGCCGTTACAACAAGTCCAAGACTCTGGAATCCCGCTCCTGGGTCATGGTCACGGCCAAAATCAGTGCCGAGAAGCACAAGCTCTACAAGGGTGACATCGGCCCTGTGCTCACCGCTATCCGGGTGGAGAAAAACGCCGAGCCTGCCAACCCTGACGTAGCAGAATTCTAAAATAACGTAATGCCCGGAAATTCCACATTTCCGGGCATTTTTCAAAAGGGGGAGAAAAATGAAAGTGATCGATCTGACCCACACCATCCGGGAGGATATGCCGGTCTATCCAGGTACCGAACAGCCCAGATTCCTTCCGGCCAACAGCTATGAAAAGGATGGCTTCCGGGAGACGCTGCTGCAGATGTACACCCACACCGGCACCCACATGGATCCGCCTGCCCACCTGTACCCCGGGAAAAAGACCCTGGATCAGTTTCCGGCTGACCAGTTTATCGGAAAGGCTCTGGTCATCGACTGTCGGGAGCTGCGTGAAGGCGACGCCATCACCATGGATCACATCCGCAAATACGGCGAGAAGGCCGAGCAGGCAGATTTTCTCCTGTTCAACCTGGGCTGGGATCAATTCTGGGGTACGGATGCCTACTTTGGTAACTATCCCTGTGTGGATTTTGAAGTGCTGGAATATATCATGGCGGGTTCCTACAAGGGCATCGGCTTTGATGTGATCGGCCTGGATCCCATCGACGATACGTCGCTCATACGGCACAATACGCTCTTTGCCCGATGCGATATGGTCAATATTGAAAATCTGAAAAATCTTCACCTCTGCGGCAGCGACCTGTTCTTTTTCAGCTGTTTCCCGCTGAATCTCCACGACGCTGACGGCTCGCCCATCCGGGCAGTGGCCTGGTTTGAATAACAGGAAAGACCACCGGAAAATCCGGTGGTCTTTTTCGGTGTTTACGCAAAATCGATCTCAATGACATCCTTTGGGAATGCCATCATGCAGCCCTTGGCGGGGTTTACGATCTGGCTGATCCGCAGGTCGCCCTTGAGAGAGAGCAGCATAGCGGCCTGGGGCTTATCCAGATGGGTGTGGGCAAGGAGAAATTGGTGCATGTTTCGGGCGGCGGCCACGGAGCATACATCCAGGGAGGGGTGCGCCGCGATGGTGATATAATGGGTATCGGTAACAAGCATGGGCGTAGGAATATCCGCACGGTTTTTCAGAACCGTGACCCGAACAGTGACGATGCCGTTCATTTCCAGTGCGCAAACGGCAGTTTCACCATCGCCCTGCAGGCCGTGGATATCGCCCATGGAGAGCAGCGCTCCGTCAACGCCTACCGGCAGATACAGGGTGCTTCCGGCAGTCATTTCCCGAATATCCAGGTTGCCGCCGTGCTCGGCGGGAGTCTCCGTATCAACCGGGACACCTGCCGGAGCGGTGCCGATGACACCGATCATGGGCCGGAGGGGGATGGTGATACCGTCAAAATCAAAGGTCATGTTCCTGGGGTCCACGGAAAAGACACGGCAGATGCTCCGGTCGATTTCGTAGGCCCCCACACCCGGGTGCAGGCGCATACATCCCCGGGTGTCGGGCAGAATTTCCAGAATCTCCACCTTCAGCACATCTCCGGCTTTGGCTTCCTCGATGTAAAGGGGGCCTGTGGCCGGGTTCGGACAGGTGATATGCATATCCTCCCGGGACATCCGATCTGTGTGCATGGTCTGGTTGTAGCAGTCACGGCAGTGGAATACCGCCGTGTCGCCGGAACGGGCATAGGCAGCAGGGACGGTGCGGGCATCAAAGGCGGGGTGATAATGGTCGGACGTGATCACGATCTGTGCCATGGGGAGGACCTCCTGCAAATATTTGTGTCCAGTATATCACATTGGGTTGTCCTGTGCAACCTGATGCGTTGCGGAAACTGTGACATGAAAGACTTGACAATGTCGAATATCGAGAATATAATAAAAGTACAAATATCGATATTCGCCAATAGGAGGTGGGAAACATGCCCAGAGCGAAATTTCAAACCCTGACGGAGCAGATGTTCTACATCCTGCTGTGTCTGAAAGAGGAATGCTGCGGCATGGATATCATGGACCGGATCCCCGCCATGACTGCGGGCCGGGTCAACGTGGGCTCCGGAACCCTCTATAACCTCCTGGAGCAGTTCCAGCAGGAGGGCATGATCCGGGAGACAAAGGTGGAGGGCCGCCGCAGAAGCTATATCCTGACACCCAAGGGAATTGAAATCCTGGAGACCGAGTACCAGCGCATCCGATGGCAGATGAACGACTTTGAACGAATCATGCGGAAGGAGGAAGAAAAATGAGAAAGAGTAAGTACGTTGCGACCCAGTTCTGCTTCTATGACCGAAGCGGCATCCAGAAAATGCTGGAGAAGCAGGCGCAAAAGGGCTGGATGCTGGCTGAGATACACAATTTCACTTGGGAATACCACCGCATTGAGCCCCAGGAACTGCATTTTGCCGTGACCTACTATCCCAAGGCCTCTGCCTTTGATCCTTACCCCAGTGCGGAGGAGGAGATGTACCGGGAATTTGCTTCCCACTCCGGCTGGAAGTTTGTTGCGTCCAATGCGCAGCTTCAGATTTTCTGCTCAGAGGCAGAAAACCCGGTGCCCATCGAGACAGACCCGCTGGTGGAGCTTCAGAATATCCACAGGGCGGTGAAGAAGAGCTTCCTTCCGAGTTATTGCCTCCTACTCTTCTGCGCTCTTATGAATCTGGGCATGAACGGCTGGCGGCTTATGGATAATTTCACCGGGACGTTGGCAAATAATGTGAATCTGTTTGCGATTCTGTGCTGGACGCTGCTTGCGGCCATGGAAATTGGGGAGATCAGCTCATATTTCTTCTGGCGCTGGCGGGCGCTGAAGGCGGCAAAGCTGGATGGTTCCTTTGTAGAGACCCGGAACCGGAACAATATTATGTGGATGATCCTTGCGCTGGTGATCGCAGCGTACATTCTGATGGTCTCCTCGCTGTCATCCAAAATGATCATGGTGGCGGTCCTCAGTGCCGTTTTCATGCTGGGCGCCGTGTATCTGGTGCTGCGGTTTACAAAGTGGATGAAAAAGACCGGCTTCTCCCGGGAGGATAACCGTGCCTATACCATCCTGGCCACAGTCTTTGTCAGTGTCGCAGTGACCGTCCTCTTCACCTGGGCAATCGTGTCCACGCTCAACCGTCTTCCCGATGACCATGTGAAGGATTCCTATTACTTTAATGGCATCACCGTCACCCGCCACGGCGATGATCTGCCACTGACCGTAGAAATGCTGACCGGCGAGGATGATGGGGATTACTCTCTGTACAAAACCGTGGAATCCTCCGTGCTGATCGACAGGTTTATCGCCAATCAGTATCGGAATTTTGGCACCGGGGAGGGCAGCAGCCTGCGCTATGTGGTGGTGGATGTGAAATTCGCGTCCCTGTTCGATGCCTGCCTCCGGGATTATCTTGGGTTGTACCACAACCAGCAGCTGGTGGATGTGTTTGGAAATGAATTCTATGGGGAGTTTTATCCCGTGGATCCCACACCCTGGGGTGCCGACCGGGCCTGGCAGCTGGTCCGCCTGGAGGAGGAAGCGGAATATCTGCTGGTCTATGGCAACCGCATTGTGAACATCGATTTCTTCGATTTCAGCCAGGAACCCAGTCAGAAACAAATGGACATGGTGGCACAGATTTTTGGAAACGAACAAAAATTCGAAAATAACGAAAATAAGTAGTGCATTTTTCTTCCAGGTGTGATATACTGTAGGAAATCTTCAACGTAACGAATCGAGCGGTACCCAATAGTGTAACGATCAACGCTCACGTTGGTTACGAATTGTCAGCGGCGACTCGCCGCAAGGAGGGCTGCAATATGTACCAGCCTTTGGCCGATCTTCTGCGGCCCACAACTTTGGACGAGGTCTTCGGCCAGGAGCATATCCTGGGCGAGGGCGCCATCCTGCGGCGGCTCATCAACTCCGGCAAGGTGCCCAATATGGTCTTCTATGGCCCCAGCGGTACCGGTAAGACCACCGTTGCCAATATCATCGCCAAGCAGACCAACCGGACCCTTTATAAGCTTAACGCCACTACTGCTTCCACCGCGGACATTAAGGAAATCGTATCCCAGCTGGACACGTTTATGGCCCCCAACGGCGTGCTGCTGTACCTGGACGAGATCCAGTCCTTCAACAAGAAGCAGCAGCAGTCCCTTTTGGAGCACATCGAAAATGGTAAGATCACCCTCATCGCCTCCACCACAGAGAATCCCTATTTCTACGTGTTCAACGCGATTTTAAGCCGGTCCACGGTCTTTGAGTTCAAGCAGATCGACGCTTCCGCCGCGCTGAAAGCGGTGAAGCGGGCGGTGGAGTATATGGAAAAGCGCACCGCTTTGCAGGCAGTTCCCGAGGAGGGTGCCCTGGAGTACATCACCGGTGCCTGCGGCGGGGATATCCGCAAGGCCATCAACGCCGTGGAGGTCCTGTTCTCCGCCGGAATCCCCCAGGGGGATAAGCTGATGCTGACGCTTGCGGATGCCAAGGCGGTCACCCAGAAGAGTGCCCTCCGGGCTGACCGGGACGGTGACAATTTTTACGACCTGCTTTCTGCACTCCAGAAATCCATCCGGGGCTCCGACCCGGATGCTGCCTGCCACTATCTGGCCCGGCTCCTGGAAGCGGGACAGATGCAGTCCGCCTGCCGCCGGCTGATGGTTATCGCGGCGGAGGATGTGGGCCTTGCTTTCCCCCAGATCATCCCCATCGTCAATGCCTGTGTGGATATGGCGCTGAAGCTGGGCATGCCGGAAGCGCGGATCCCCCTGGGCGACGCGGCGGTGCTGATGGCTACCAGTCCCAAGTCCAATTCCGGCCACATCGCGCTGGATATGGCACTGGAGGACGTGCGCAAGGGTCGTGGACTGGGCTTCCCCCGGCAGCTTCAGAATGTCCACGCAGATACCTACACCCAGGAGCGGGACCAGGGGTATCAATACCCCCATGACTACCCCAACCACTGGGTGAAGCAGCAATACCTGCCCGACGATCTGGAAGGTATCCGATATTATGAATACGGCCCCAATAAGCTGGAACAGGCGGCAAAGGTTTACTGGGACACCATCAAAGGAAGATAGCCATGGATATTCAGTTAAACGACATTCTGGTCATGAAAAAGGCCCACCCCTGCGGGGAGAAGCGCTGGAAGGTGCTGCGCACCGGCGCGGACTTCCGGCTCAAGTGCCTCGGCTGCGGCCATGAGGTGATGACACCGCGGTTCAAGGCGGAGAAGAACATCCGCCAGGTCCTGCGGGAAGAAAAATAACGACTTGCTTTTCCCCTGGCGGAGTATTTCCGCCGGGGGATTTTTTCGTCTGGGCACGGATGGGCAGGAAATGAGCAGGGGAGAGGCTGAACTTGCGGCGGCCGCGGCCAAGCAATGCGACCGACTTTTTAGAACCCGGGCTGTAAACTGGTCAACAGAACAGGGGGTGATGGTGATGATCCTATATTTGGATCTGCTGATCGGTCTGAATTTTATCGTAGATCTGCTGCTTCTTCTGGGAACAAACCGGCTTTCCGGTTTTCAGCCGGGGATGGGCAGGGCAGTGATTGCGTCAGCACTGGGAGCTGTGTATGCGGCCGGATGTATGATTCCTCGGCTTTCCTTTCTGGGTAGTTCACTGTGGCGCATGGTTTTTCTGGGTATCATGGGCATGATTGCCTTTGGGCTGAACCGAAGCGCCTGGCACCGCACGGGGATCTTCCTGCTGTTGTCCATGGCCATGGGAGGGATTGCGCTTGGCCTTGAAAAAACAGGGTTTTTCGTGCTTATTTTATCAGCGGGAGGCGTATGGATTCTGAGCCGCATCGGTTTTGCAGGCGGCGTGGGAGAAAA
This sequence comes from Faecousia sp., assembly GCA_045539075.1. GTDB lineage: Bacteria > Bacillota > Clostridia > Oscillospirales > Oscillospiraceae > Faecousia. The sequence continues at coordinate 38,262 of JAZQEP010000057.1, forward strand.
AGAGTACATACCCGTCACCATTACGGAGGGGGATCAGACGCTTGCGGTCATTGCGCTGAAGGATACCGGAAATACGCTCCGGGATCCTGTGACCGGGGAGCAGGTACTGATTCTGGGGCCAGATGCGGCTGAGCGGCTGCTGCACATCTCCCGGGATCAGTTGACGCGCCCGCTGGAGACCATCATGGAGGTTCGAGAAAAGGGTCTTCGGTTGATTCCCTACAGCACGGTGGGAAATCCTGGAGGGATGCTTCTGGCGAAGAAATTCAGAAACGTGAAGGCGGGGGGAAAACAGATGCAGGCAGTGGTGGCGTTTGCGCCGGAGCGGATCGGCTCCGGAGGGGGATACCAGGCGTTGGCGGGAGGTATGCTATGATTCGGAAAATACTCATTTGGCTGGCAGAGCACCGGTTCGTCCGGGAGCATAATTTGTATTATATCGGCGGCAGTGATGTACTGCCGCCGCCACTGAAGGGAGAGCGGGAGGCAAAGGCACTGGAGGAGCTGGAACAGGGGCAGGAACAGGCCAGGCAGCTGCTGATTGAGCATAATCTGCGCCTTGTGGTCTTCATTGCCAGACGTTTTGAGAACACCGGTACCAATCTGGAGGATCTGATTTCCATCGGCACGATAGGCCTGATAAAGGCCATTGGTACATACCGGCTGGACAAGAAGATCCGCCTTGCGACCTATGCCTCCCGGTGTATTGAGAATGAGATCCTGATGCACTATCGTGCAAAGAAAAAGACCGCCGGAGAAGTCTTCTTCGACGATCCTTTGGAATATGACAAGGACGGGAATGCGCTGACGCTGCTTGATATTATGCCGGACAGCTGCAATATTGAGGAGCAGGTGGAGCAGTCCATTCAGCAGAAGCAGCTGTATCATTTTCTGGAAACGCGCCTGTCAGCCCGTGAATGGACGGTCATCGTGCGGCGCTACGGGCTGATGGGCTATCCGGCGCAGACACAGCGGGAGGTCGCGGAGACACTGCGCATCAGCCGCTCGTATGTCTCCCGCATTGAAAAACGTGCGCTTTCCATTCTGCGTGAGGCATACGAAAACGGTGTCGATGCGTGATTACGCGCTGTGATTGAGATAATACACCACGCCGATGCAGAGGCAGAGCAGCAGTGCCGCAACTGCATACACCGCTATATGCGATGCTTTGTTTTCCGCGAGATGATCGCTGACAGGGTAGCCGCACATTTGCAGTACACGCATGAACGGACGGTACAGCAGGAGCGCCAGCATAGCGTTGATGCCGGCTTTCAGCAGATTGAACGGAAGGAACATCGCGGTGAGCATGGGGACGATCTCAGCACGGGAGATGCCCATATAGAGCGGCGAGATCAGGTAATTCCAGAGCAGCATGGTGACAGTCATGGCGCCTACGCTGCAAACCAGACCGATCAGGGCGCCGGTTACATCACGGCGTTTTTTGTAGATGAACGATGCTGTGCAGGCGAATGCGGCGCTCGCGACGATATTCATGATCATGCCGATGAGACCGGTCGAGCTGATGAGCAGTTCGAGTACACCGGTCACGACGCAGCAGGCGAGTGCAGCCGCGGGGCCATACAGGAACCCGGCGAGCACGAGGAAGATATCTTTTGGTTCATAGCTGAGGAATGAGATCACCGGTATCTTGATGAACAGCATCGAGACATAGCCGATCGCGCTGAGCAGCGCAAGGATCACGAGTTTTCTGGTTGCGGAGTCATTCTGTGTACGCACGGGCGCCTCCAAAACAGCGGTATTCTTTTTCAAGTCGGAGGCCAAGC
>JAZQEP010000058.1:0-4147 GCA_045539075.1 Faecousia sp.
CCACCACCCGCAACAGCTCCCTGGAAGCTTCCAAGTTTGAGGTCTGCAATCACAAGTGGTCCGACCTGTCCGAGACCCGCTATGGTGTTGCCATTCTGAACAACTGCAAGTACGGCCTGTCCGTGGATGGCAGCGATATGCGGCTGACTCTCCACAAGGGCGGACAGAAGCCCGACCCCAATACGGATATGGGCACCCATACCATGACCTACAGCCTGCTGCCCCATATGGGTGGCTTTGATGCGGAGACGGGCATCCGGCCTGCCTACGAACTGAACTATCAGCCGCTTGCAGTAAACGGTGAACTGAAAGTGCCTAAGCTGTTCAGCCTTTCCCATCCCGGTGTGATCTGCGAGACGGTCAAGATGGCAGAAGACATTGCCAATGCCTATGTGCTGCGTCTTTACGAAGCCGAGCGGAACACCGCCAACTGCTGGCTTACCCTGGCGGATGCAAAGCATGTCTGGGTCACCAATATGCTGGAAGAGAAGCAGGAAGAGCTGGAAATCGTGGATGGCAGGGTCAAGCTGACCTTCCGTCCCTTCGAGATCAAGACCATCCTGGTTGAGCGATAAACAATGCAAAATGCTCCGCATCTTCGGGTGCGGAGCATTTTTCTGTTGTTTTGACCAAAAAGGAACATGTAAATCCTACAGAACGGACAGGGGAACATTCTTGTCATTTTCAGGGGGATATGGCATAATAAGGTCAGAAATATATTGAAAGGGGATACCTGTTATGTCCAAAGAATCCTTGCTGCTGCAGCCCATCCAGGTGGGCAATCTCACCTTAAAGAACCGCATTATGTTCCCCCCTCTGACCACCGGCTATGAGGAGCGGGACGGCTCCATCGGTGCACGGAGCCTGGCCTTCTACGAGCGGCTGGCCAAGGGCGGCGCGGCCTTCGTGGTCATCGGCGACGTGGCTCCTGTCATGACCGCCTCCCCCACCCCCAAGCTCTGCGACGACCGGCAGATCCCCACCTTTAAGGCCCTGGCAGATGCCCTGCACAAGTATGACTGCAAGGTAGCCCTCCAGATCTTTCATCCCGAATACGATGTCCCCGAGGTGGGCCGCCTGATCCGCATGGCCCAGATGTGTGCCAAGGAGGGCATGGAGGCCAAGGCCAAGGGCGATATGGCAACCTTTGGCGCCAAGATGAAGGAAAGCCAGGAGTACGGCAAGCAGGCCCACGGCAAGATCGCCCACGATATGAAGCACTTCATCACCGACGTAACCCCCGAAGAGCTGGGTAAGATCAAGGGCTACATCGCCGAAGCCTCCCGCCGGGCACAGGAAGCCGGCATCGACGCCATCGAGGTCCACGGCGACCGTCTGCTGGGCTCCCTCTGCTCCCGGCTCATGAACTTCCGCACCGACAACTACGGCGGAAGCTTTGAAAACCGTGTCCGCTACGCCCTGGAGGTGGTGGCCGCCATTAAGGAAGCCGCCCCCAAGCTGATGATCGAATATAAGCTCCCCATCATTACCAAGAACCCCGACGGTTCCGACCGGGGCAAGGGCGGTCTGCATCCCGAGGATGCGGTGGAGTTTGCCAAGCTCCTGGAAAAGGCCGGCGTGGACATGATCCAGGTGGCCCAGGCCAACCATACCGGCAATATGGCTGACACCATTCCTCCCATGGGCACCCGGGAGTGCGGCTGGGTCATCGATGTGACCCGGGATGTGAAGAACGCCGTGTCCATCCCCGTGGCCGCCGTGGGCAAGGTGCTGACCGTGGAGAACGGCGAAGCTATGGTCAATTACGGCGATGCCGATATCATCGGCTACGGCCGCAGCCTGCTGTGCGATCCCGACATCGTCCTGAAGATCGAGCGGGATGAGCCCATCCGGGAGTGTCTGAACTGCAACAAGGGCTGCGTGGATGCCATCCAGAACCGCCGCTACATCACCTGCGTACTGAATGCCGAAAATGGCGAGGAGGCCACCGTCTTTATTAAGCCTTCCGAGGAAAAGAAGCACGTGGTGATCCTGGGTGCCGGCATCGCCGGTTTGGAAGCCGCCCGTGTTGCCGCTCTGCGCGGTTTCACCGTGGATGTGTACGAAAAGTCCGACAAGATCGGCGGTCAGATCCACCTGGCAGCGGTGCCTCCCAGAAAGGACGAGATCCTCCGCTCCACCGAGTACTATGAGACCATCCTGCCCGCTCTGGGTGTGAGCATCCATCTGAACAGTGAAGCCACTGTGGAGCAGATGAATGCTGCCGATGCCGTCATCGTGGCCATCGGCGCCCACGATATGGCACTGCCCATCCCCGGCGCTGACGGTGAAAACGTCGTTTCCTCCTGGGATGTGCTGGCCGGTACCGCTAAAGCCAAGGGCCACTGCGTGGTCATCGGCGGCGGCTTAGTCGGCACCGAAACTGCCGAATTCCTGCTGGAAAAGGGCCACCAGGTGACCATCGTGGAGATGCTGGACAAGATCGCAAACGGCGAATCCTCCACCATTCTGCCCACCATCATGGGTCACTTCGCCAAGGGCGGTGTTGCCCAGCACGTGAACACCAAGGTCCTGGCTATTGAGGGCAATGGTGTCAAGGCTCAGAAGGGCGAGGAAGAAATTTCCATCTCCTGCGACACCGTGGTCATGGCCGTGGGCTCCAAGAAGAACACCATTGACCTCTCCGGCGTCACCGTTCCTGTGGTTTACGCAGGCGACTGCGCTGGCGAGCGTACCGCCGGCATCCTGGAAGCCATCCGGGGCGGCTACCACGCAGCCAACAATCTGTAATATGCAAAAAAGACGCCCGAAAGGTCGGTTCTCATAAGGCAGTTACAGGGACAGCAGTTTTATCTGCCGTCCCTGTTCTTGTATGTTCGAACAAGAAATGATACTATGTACTCAGTTAAATAAACTGGAATTTGTTTCACTGATGCACCGCACCAACGGCCCCCTCTGACGAGGGGGGTGGCACCGGAGGGGACTGGGGGAGAGAAAGCTACCCCTCAGTCAGCCTGTTCGGCTGACAGCTCCCCTGACAAGGGGAGCCTAGGGTGCTGCGAGCGTCAGGGCAACGAATAAGTAAATTCCAATTTATCGAACAGTAAGGGTGCACTTCTAGACACCGTTTGGTGTCGTGCGTTACATGCGGACCTGTGCCGCACCAAAGCCTACCGCAGATGCCTCTGCATCGAGACAATAAGCAAAACCGACCTATGATCGTAACCATAGGTCGGATTAACTGTTTTACGAACACTCCGCTAAAGGGCGTCTTTTTCTTTAAAATCTCTTTTTGATTCAGTTTTCGCTGTAGGCCCGGCGGCAGGCTTCGATGACCGATATGGCGTCATCCTTGCCATGGTAGCTGCCCACCTCCACCTTCACGCCCTGCAGGACCTTGTAATTGGCGAAGAAATTGGCGATTTCCTTCAGCACGAAGGGATTCAGATCCTCCAGCTCCCGGATGGAATCGTACCGGGGGTCGCAGTCCACCACAGAGATCAGCTTATAGTCCAGCTTGCCTCCGTCCACCATCTCCAGATAGCCCAGGACCCGGGCAGGCACCACACAGCCGGGGAATGTGGGGTCGTTGCAGATCACCAGGATATCCAGGGCGTCGCCGTCGGGGGCCAGGGTATTTTCAATGATGCCGTACTCCGCAGGATAGATCATGGCGGCATAGAGCACCCGGTCCAGACGGATGCGGCCGGTCTGCTTGTCCAGCTCGTATTTGTTCTTGGAGCCCAGGGGGATCTCGATCAATGCGTCCACTACGGGATTTTTCATCACAGCAACCTCCTTTTTTCTGTATTATATCTAATGCAGGCGGGTCTGTCCACATAAGGAAAAATATTTTTATAAATGCGAATAATTCCTATTGACAAATAATTGATGCTGTGTTAGTATATGGGTGTAAACAAGAACGGTTCTCAAAGAGAGACCGTCATCACAATAAAATTAAAATTTTGGAGGAAATATTATGAAGAAGTTTGTCTGCCCCGTCTGTGGTTATGTTCACGAAGCTGAGGTTATGCCCGCCGATTTTCGCTGCCCCCTGTGCCGCGTCCCCGGCGAGAAGTTCAAGGTCATGGAAGAGGGCAAGCTGGCCGCTGTCCATGAGTACGGCGTCTACGCCAAGACCGTGAAGAACAACCCCGACATCTCCGAAGAGGATAAGAAGTATATC
>JAZQEP010000059.1:0-28893 GCA_045539075.1 Faecousia sp.
CACACAATTGCGATGCACACAGTCCAGGTGATGATACCGGTGATTTTCCTGCGCATATAGGTCCCTCCTTTGCTTGCATTATAACATAAAATAGGGGACACAGGTAAAAATGTTGTAAATTATTTCCATACAACAAAACACACACCGGTTTCCCGGTGGGTGTATGCTGTATATGGATTAGATATACTTGGTGGTGTTGACCTTGACGCCGGGGCCCATGGTGGAAGCGACGGTGCAGGAACGGATATACTGGCCCTTGGCAGCTGCGGGCTTAGCCTTCACAACAGCCTTCACCAGGGTGTCCATGTTCTCCTGCAGCTTCTCAGCGCCGAAGGAAACCTTGCCGATGGGGCAGTGGATGATGTTGGTCTTGTCCAGACGGTACTCGACCTTACCAGCCTTGATCTCCTTGACGGCAGCGCCGACGTTGGGAGTCACAGTGCCGGCCTTGGGGGAGGGCATCAGACCCTTGGGGCCCAGAACCTTACCCAGACGGCCAACGATACCCATCATGTCGGGAGAAGCAACGACCACGTCGAACTCGAACCAGTTCTCCTTGGTGATCTTCTCGACCAGGTCCATGCCGCCGACGTAATCGGCGCCTGCAGCCTTTGCGTCCTCAACCTTGGCGTCCTTGGTGAAGACCAGAACGCGGCGGGTCTTGCCGGTGCCGTTGGGCAGAACGACAGCGCCGCGGACCTGCTGGTCAGCGTGACGGGAGTCAACACCCAACTTGATGTGCAGCTCGACGGTCTCGTCGAACTTAGCGGAAGCGCCCTTCACAACCAGATCCAGGGCCTCGGTGGGATCATACTGAACAGAGCGATCAATCAGCTTGGCGCTCTGCTGATACTTTTTGCCTCTAAACATTAATTTATCCTCCTAATAGTGGTAATGCGGAAAAATCCTCCCACATGTCCGGGTTCCAATTTACCCGGCAAAAGCAAATAATTAATCGACGACGGTAACGCCCATGGAACGGCAGGTACCGGCAACCTGGGACTCAGCAGCCTCCAGGGTGTTGCAGTTCAGATCGGGCATCTTGGTCTTGGCGATCTCGGTGATCTGAGCCTTGGTGATGGTGCCAACCTTCTGCTTGTTGGGAACGCCGGAGCCCTTAGCCAGGCCGATAGCCTTGGTGATCAGCAGGGGGGTCGGAGGAGTCTTGGTGATGAAGGTGAAGCTGCGGTCAGCGTAGACAGTGATGACGACGGGGATCTTGTAACCCTCCATGTCCTTGGTACGGGCGTTGAACTCCTTGATGAAGGCAGCGATGTTCACGCCGTGCTGACCCAGAGCGGGACCAACAGGGGGAGAAGCGGGAGCCTTAGCGGCGTTGATCTGAAGCTTGATAATGCCAGTGACTTTCTGTGCCATTTTAAAGCACCTCCAAAAATATAGTGGTAGATATGCGCTTTGCGCATGATTTCGGGGCGATGCGCCCCTCCCACGTTCCGATCGAAGAATTTCGATCCGATGCGTTTACTGGGAAACGACCTCAACCTGATCGAGCTCAAACTCGACAGCGGTCTCACGGCCAAACATGGAAACAACCACGGTGACCGAGTTGTTTTCGACCTCAATGCTCTTGACAGTACCGGTAAAGGTGGAGAGGGGACCATCCAGGATCCGGACAGTGTCGCCAACCTCGTAGCTGACGATGATCTCCTTCTTCTCAACGCCCATGGCGTAAACCTCTTCCTCGGTCAGGGGAATGGGGTCGTTGCTGGAGGTACCGACAAAACCGGTAACTCCGCGGATGTTACGAACCACATGCCAGGTGTCATCGGAGTAGATCATCTTCACCAGCACATAGCCGGGGAACACCTTGCGGTCGTAGGTCTTGGAAACGCCGGACTCAGTGATTTCGGTGACGGTTTCCAGGGGAATGGAAACAGCCAGGATCACGTCCTGCAGCTGCCGGGACTCCACGGTCTTCTCGATGGTGGCCTTAACAGTGTTTTCGTAACCGGAATAGGTATGGACTACATACCACTTTGCAGCTTCTGCCATAGTGAGTTACCTTAGCGGCCCAGCAGTGCTCCGATACCGATACCGGCAACGAAGTCAAACAGCCAGATGAACACGCCGACAACCAGAACGCAGCCGACAACGATCAGAGCGTTCTTCAGAACCTGCTCGGGGGTGGACCAGACGACCTTCTTCAGTTCGCTGCGCAGCTCACGGAAGTACTTGCAGGTCTTGCCCCAGGTTCTTTTGAACCAGTTTTCCTTCTTGACTTCAGCCATGATAGAAGCCTCCTTACTTGGTCTCGTTGTGAGTGGTGTGCTTTCTGCAGAATCTGCAGTACTTCTTCATCTCGAGACGGTCGGGGTCATTCTTCTTGTTCTTCATGGTGTTGTAGTTTCTCTGCTTGCACTCAGAGCATCTCAAAGTGACTTTAACGCGCATAACGGCACCTCCTTAAAATTGCCTCCCTGTATCACTCCGGCCAATGAAAAATTTAGGGTGCGGACAACTACATATCCGCCCGAAGCTGAAAAATGGCCGCAAAAAAATAGCCCTTTTTCACAGGTGAATACATAATAGCACAGGGGGGGTGGGATGTCAACAATTTTTTTCTTTATTTTTTGGGATTTTTGTAGTAGAATAGGGGCGAACACAAATAAATGGTTACAAAATGTAAAATATAAATTTTTAATACAAGGAAGGTAGAAAAATGCAAAAGATCATGGCCATCGACTACGGTGATGCCCGGACCGGTGTGGCGATTTCGGACCTGCTGTGCTCCATTGTGGGCAGTACCTGCGTAGTTCACAGCCGCAACGCCGAGAAGGCAATCGCGGATATCGTAAAGCTTTGTAAGGACAATATGGTTGGAACCATCGTAGTGGGACTGCCCCGGAATATGGACGGCAGCGAAGGTCCCCGGGCGGCGCTTTGCCGGGAATTCGCGGAAAAGCTGGGCCAGGCTGCGGGGCTTCCTGTCAAGATGTGGGACGAGCGGCGCACCACTGTGGAGGCCCATAACATTCTGTCTGAACACAATTATCACGGCAAGAAGAGGAAAAATACGGTGGATGCGGTGGCTGCCAGCCTGATTCTGGAGGGTTACCTGAATTCTATCCGGTAATTGCCTAGTTTCGATAATATGTAGGGGAGGGTCAAGGATCCTCCCTTATTTTTTTGGTTTCCAGAACAATTCCCGCAGGCCTGTGGCCAGCAGCAGAATTCCGAAGAGTTTTTTCAGGCGCTGTGTGTCCAGACCGTGACTGATCAGCGAGAAAAGCAGGGCACCGAAGCAGCCCGCAAGAATTGCCGGAAGTATCTTACGCAAAGGGATCGCGCCCTGCTTCCAGCGGAAAAATCCAGCCACAAGGGCGGAGGGAATAAAAAAGAGAAGATTGATGCCCCTGGCAGTATCGGCATCCATTCCCAGCACCAGTGTCAGCCACAGGATCAGCAGACTCCCGCCTCCAACCCCGAGCCCCGAGAGAAATCCCAGCGCGGTACCTATCAAAAGAGAAACAGGAAGACTTCCTAACACAGATACCGGATCCCTCCCCACAGGATCAAGAGCCCCAGCGTCCTGTGCAGCCACTTTACCGGTATTTTTCTTCCCCACAGGCCGGCTGCCAGTCCGCCCAGTGCTGCTCCGGGCAGGTAGGGAAGAGCAGCAGCGATATCGACGCTGCTTTGCAGGGCCGTAACAGCAATGCTGGCCAGGCATATGGGCAGAATGATGGCGATGGAGCTGGAAAATATTTGATCATCATCCAGATCCGAAAAAACGCCCAGCAGCGGAACCAGCACCATTCCGCCGCCCGCACTGAAAAGCCCGTTTACAGCTCCGGCGCAAAATCCTGCCAGGGCAATATTACATGATGGTTTTGTCTTGATCACAACCACCTCCTGGGGAAAGTTTTTCCCCGGGAGGTTATTTTATACAGAATAAGAGGGCTGCAGCAGCAGCCCTCTTGAAAGTTTTCGTTAGGAAGCGGAGAGAATCAGACCCTTGGTCAGATAATCGGTCTTGCCCTCGGTAACAACGGCACCCTCGATCAGAGACTGGTACCATTCGTTGGTATCGTTGGTGCGAAGATTGTTCTCAATCAGGAAGTCACGGTACAGGGTATCGCTTTCACCCACAAAGTACATGACATGGGCACCGTAGGAGCTCTCCACAATGCCGGTATCGCCGGGCTTACGGCCCTCAGCAAAGCACCAGTCATTGAAGTTAGCGACCATCTGGCCGGGGTAGACGTTCTCATACAGACCGCCGTTTTCCTTGGAACCGGGATCGGTGTTATGCTCCTTAGCCAAGTTGATGAAGCTTTCCTCGGTAGCCTCGCCGGTGTTCCACTGGTCCAGGATGATCTGCGCCTTGGCCTTGGCCTTAGCCAGCTCTTCCTCGGTGTAGGTGGTCTGGCCGGTGGTGGAATCCATGGTGCCGCCCTCGGTCACCAGAATGTGACGGATGTTGACCAGGGGGTAGTTGTTATCATTCTTGCCCTGGAAGTAGACCACATAGTAGCCGTTGACGGTCTTGGTCTCGGTGCCATCTTCATTGGTGGAGGTGACAGCGTTTTCCACGTAGGTGATGTCGCCGGCCTTACGGGCGGAATCGGTAATCCAGTCCTTTGCGGCTGCGGTGACATTGGCGTAGGCGTAGTTGTTGCAGGCGGTTGTGGTGGGGGCGGTCTCGGCCTCGGCATTGATCTCCAGAGCGGCAATGGCGCCATTCAGAGCCTCCAGGGAGGTGATCTCCTCGCCGGTCAGCAGCTTGGCAGCTTCCTCAGCAGCCTTGATGGAGGCAGCCTTCTCTTCGTCGGAGTAGGTGACGGTTCCGTCCTCAGCGGTGGTGCCGCCGGTGAGGAACTTGGAGGCGTTCAGATAGTAGAAGTTGTAGGAGTAATGGGAGAACTCAGCTTCTTTGCCTGCTTCGCCGGCGCGCAGAGCGGCGTCGTCGTAGGACAGGGACAGGGCGTAGTGATTGTAGTAATCGCTGGCCAGCATATTGATCTGGGTGTATTCACGGTAGCTCTCCAGGGAAGCGCCGTGACCGTAGGAAGCCTTGATGTAGGACTCGGCATCGGTAAAGCCACGCATCAGTGCGGTCAGCTCGATCTGGGCGATGGCATTGTCGATCTCTGCGATACGCTCCTCGGAAAGGGTAAAGCCGTTAGCCTTTGCTTCAGCGGCCAGGGCGTAGCAGGACTGTGCGTTGGAGATGGCGGAAGCTGTGAAATCATCGGCCCAGGTCTCGCCGGTTTCTTCATTGATCACCTGCTCGTCCAGAGGCTTGGTCGTATCCAGACCAAACATGCTGGCGTAGGCACCGTAGGTGTTGACGAATTCATAGACAGCGTCCACATAGTAGTAGTTGAGCTGTGCGTTGCTCAGAGACTCTTCGCCGATGGTCAGGGCCACGGTGTTCTTCTCCCGGATACCGCTGTTGGAGACAAACTGAACGGCGGCGAAGACGATGGCCACAACCAGGATCACGGCCAGAACGGCGGTGAAACAGGCGGTCATGAGCTTCAGCTTCTTGGCCTCTTTCTGCTCTTGCAGCTGCCGTTCGGTCATTTTGGCAGCGTTCTGCTCGTTGCGGAGCTTCTTCTTGCTGGATGCACTCATTGTAAATCATATCCTCTCATTTGGTAAGCATACGCGCTTTTACGCATAGACCGAAATATTATAAACCATTTCTCGGCGGGTTGCAAGGGGGAAAAGGAGATATATTCGGGAAAAAGAGAAATTATTTACCCTTTGTGCACATAAAGTTCATGTTCATTAAGGGAAATAAAAAACACAGGGGACTTTCGCCCCCTGTGCCATAACCCCGCTTCAGCCGTAGCGCATCCGATTATGACCTGCACGTAACGAGCAGGTGGGTTGCCGTTCATGCCTTTTACTGCTCCCAACATCCATCTATCGTCAAAGCGTAGACGGGAGGTCTGCAAACCAGGCAGGAAACTAACGTCCCGATAAAAAAATGTGGGTCCAAAAGGACACGCCGACGCACCAAGCAGGAAAATGTTATGCGTGTTTAGTCTTCGTCCTCGTCTTCATAGAGCTGGTCCATGATCAGATCGTATACACCCTGGAGTTCATCTTCGTCTTCGATGGCGCAGAGAATATCTTCGCCGTCTTCCTCAACGCTTTTGAGAATGCTCACTTCAGGGGCTTCATTTTCTTCCAGACCGGCGGGAATGACAGCCAGATAAGTGAAGCCGTTATATTCCAGCGTACTGAGGATTTCCAGTTCATATTCCACACCGTCTTCATCGGAGATGGTGATAAAGTCGGAGCCGTATTCGTTTTCCATAATTCGTACCTCCATTGCGCAGGATGTTCATCTGGCTTTATTGTACTGAAATCCCCGCGCAAAATCAAGAGGAAATTTGTTCGCAGGCTGAATCAGGATACGAAATCTTCCAGCAGCCGCGCAAGCTCCTGAGAGGAGTTCACCGGAATACCCTCAGTAAGAGCTCTTTGGTCAGTCTCCGGCAGCAGCTGTACAGGGCAGGGGAAGACCATCTCGGGTTGTGAGGCATTTTCCTTCCACAGGGCCAGCTGCCCATTATGAACACCCAGAAAACAGGACAGAATAAGGGAAAGGCAGATCTTTGAAAATATTCGCATGGGATTACCTCCTTTGCAGGTAGTATTTCCGCGGAATTAAAGGTTTATTAATAAAATAGTACTTTCGTTTTTACTTTGGGTATGCTATAATCTTATTCGTGATTCTATGTCCTCACGATTTCTGAAAACAAGCAATGTACCATGGTGTTCCGTTGGTGCACCGTATGGAGGTAATATTTATGGAAAATGAAAACATCAGAAGAAGGAGAGTAAAAAAGCCCCGTCAGAAGTGGAATCCCCACTGGATCGTGAAACTGCTGTATGGTGCCTGGATGACTGCCTTCTCCTTATTTAAAATTGCGCTGGGTGCTGTGGCCACCGTTCTTATGATCGTTCTGGTCTGTGGCTTTGTGTTTGTAGGCATCCTGGGCGACTACCTGGAGGAGGACGTGCTCCCGGAGTCTGCCAGCTATGAATTCAATATTGCTGACCAGGAGCAGACCTCCTACGCCTACTACGTGGACAATAACGGCGATATCCAGCTGCTGCAGCAGATCCACACTACCATCGACCGCCAGTGGGTCCGTTATGAGGACATTCCCGAAAATCTGATCAACGCTGCCATTGCCATTGAGGACAAGCGCTTCCATGAGCACCAGGGCGTTGACTGGATCACCACTGTGAAGGCATGCTTGAATATGTTCATGGGCGGCGACAGCCAGTTCGGCGGCTCCACCATCACCCAGCAGCTGGTTAAGAATGATACCGGCGACAAGTCTGTTACCGTCCAGCGTAAGGTGATGGAGATCTTCCGGGCCCAGTATGCCGAGAAGCTCTATGAGAAGGATACTATCATGGAGTACTATCTGAATACCATTTACTTTGGCAAGGGCTGCTATGGTGTCAAATCCGCCGCGGAGGAATACTTCGGCAAGGAATTACAGAGTCTGACCGTGGCCGAGTGCGCCTCTCTAATCGGTATCACCAACAATCCCTCCCTGTACAATCCCTATTCCGAGAATGAGTTTGAATTCCGCGACCAGGGTATGACCATCGGCCGGGACCGGAATCTTTACCGTCAGAGAAACATCCTGGGCCAGATGCTGGAGCAGGAGATGATCACCCAGGCAGAATACGATGAAGCCATCGCTCAGGAGATTGTATTCAAGTCCGGCATCTCTGAGCAGGATAAGTGGGAGATCTGCGACAACGAAAACTGTGACTACCAGGGTATCGTGGGCAGCTACACCCAGACCGACGGTAAATTTTACTGCCCCGTCTGCGGCACCGTGACCGAGGTGGGCAACGACGCCTCCCAGACGGTCTACTCCTGGTTCGTGGACACCCTCCTGGAGGATGTTGCCCGGGATATGGCCGAGCTCAACGGCATCGACTATGATGCGCTGGACATTGTGGCCAAGAAGATGTACAACCAGAAGATCCAGCAGGGCGGTTATCATATCTATTCCACCCTGGATATGGATGTACAAAATCAGATTGATGCGATCTACACCAATCTGGACGAGATCCCCACCACCCGCAGCTCCGCCCAGCTCCAGTCCGGCATCGTGGTCATCAACAACCTCACCGGCGATATTGTGGGCCTTTCCGGCGGCGTCGGTGAAAAGGTTGAGCACGACGGCTGGAACCGCGCAGTGGATGCCAAGCTGCAGACCGGCTCCTCCCAGAAGCCTGTTTCCGTGTACGCACCTGCCTTTGAAAGTGGCGCCGTGTCTCCCGCGACCCCTATCAAGGATATGCCCATTTCCTATGCGGGCGGAAACTACCCCAAGAATGATAACCGCAAATATGACCTGTGGAGAAACGTATTCAACGGTGTCCGCAGCTCTGTCAATACCATTTCCATCGGCACCTTGCAGAAGGTGGGCTTTGAGTATGCCTTTAGCTTTGCCCAGGACAGCCTGGGTCTGAAGCACCTGGTCCGGGATTACCCCCTGAGCAACGGCGGATCACTGACCGACCTGGGCTATTCTCCTCTGGGCATGGGCGCACTGACTGTGGGTGCCTCCGTTCGGGAGATGGCCAACGCCTACTCCACCTTCGCCAGCCACGGTCTGTGGCGTGAAGCCCGGACCTATACCAAGGTGTATGACTCTGAGGGTAACCTGGTGCTGGATAATACCCAGGAGAGCCGTCAGGTCATGGGTGAGAAGGCCATTAATTATCTGAATTACTGCCTGTACCATGCTGCCAACGGCGGTACCGGCGGCGCTGCCGTGTTCCGCGGCATGAATATCGCCGGCAAGACCGGAACCACATCCTCCAACCGTGACCGCTGGTTCTGCGGCTTTACGCCTTACTACACCGCGGCAGTCTGGTGCGGCTTTGACCAGCCGGAACAGATCCGGCTCACCGGAAATACCTCCAACCCGGCCTGCCGTCTGTGGAAGAAGGTTCTGGAGCCTCTGCACAAGGGTCTGGAGAACCAGTCCCTTTACGATGGTTCCAAGTTCTCCGGCTACTCCATCTGTCTGGATACCGGCAAGATCGCTACGGATGCCTGCACCAAGGACGTCCGGGGCGGTGCTCACACCTCCTTTGCCTACTGCTATCGGGAGGATATCAAGGGCACAGCCTGCAACCAGCATGTGATGGTGGACTACTGCACCACCGGCGGCGGTGTGGCGACTGAATACTGCGAGAAGTTTGAGGCTTCCATCAGCAGTGTTTCTCTGGTCAAGCGCAGCGCGGCGGAAATTTCCGAACTGAAGTCCGCCCGGGGCTGCGGTCTGGAAGCAAAGCATGTGATGGATAACTATATCTGGTATACCGGCGGCGATTGGCATGGCTTCAGCGGCAATCTTCAGCCCGATGTGAAGGCACCCTACATTGTGTGCCCTCTGCACAATAAGGAAGCCTGGGATGAGAAGGTCCGCCTGGAAGAGGAAGAAGCCAAGCGGCAGGAAGAAGAGGCCAAGCGGGAAGAGGAAGCCAACAAGGCAACTACCCCCGCAGTGTCCGCTGAAGGTTAAGAGAGATTAAGAAAGAAAAGAAGGAGCGGAACCGATGATTTGGATTTCCGATGCATGGAAAGATTATGAGGTTCTGGACACCTCCAACGGAGAGCGTCTGGAACGCTGGGGTAAGTATATTCTGGTGCGGCCTGATCCGCAGGTCATCTGGAATACGCCCCATACTGCGAAAGAATGGAAGAAATACGATGCCAGATACGTCCGCTCCAATACCGGCGGCGGACGCTGGACGGATCACGACCTGCCTGAGCGCTGGCAGATCCGGTATAAGGATTATCTGACTTTTAATGTAAAGCCCATGAATTTCAAGCATACCGGTGTGTTTCCGGAGCAGGCCGCAAACTGGGATTTCATCCGGGATACCGTGGCGCAGGCCTCCGCGCAGCGGCCGGTGCGGGTGCTGAACCTCTTCGCCTACTCCGGCGGCGCCACCTTGGCAGCGGCAGCCGGCGGTGCGGAGGTGTTCCATGTGGACGCATCCAAGGGCATGGTGGCCTGGGCAAAGGAAAACGCGCAGGCCAGCGGCCTGGCAGACCGGAAGATCCATTGGATCGTGGACGACTGCGCCAAATTTATCCAGCGGGAGATCCGCCGGGGCCGGAAGTACGACGGCATCATCATGGATCCGCCCAGCTATGGCCGGGGCCCCAGTGGCGAAATCTGGAAAATGGAGACCAGCTTCTTCCCCTTCCTGGAGGAGACTGCCAAAATCCTTTCTGATGATCCTCTGTTTGTGATCATTAATTCCTATACCACGGGTTTGGCACCCAGCGCCGTAAGCTATGCGGCAGACGTGGTCTTCGGCAGCAAGTACGGCGGTAAGTGTGTGGCCGGTGAGCTGGGACTGCCTGTCAAGTCCTCCGGTCTGATGCTGCCCTGCGGCGCCACCGGACGCTGGACCCCCAATAAATAAGTATCGAATCTGTGGAGGCGGTTTCCGCCCCCAACAGGGAGTGAACGGGATTTGAACGAAATTATCAAAGTTGAACATCTGGCGTACACGTATCCGGGCATGGAAGACATGCCCGGCGTCGCCGTATTTGAGGATATGAATCTTTCTATTGAGGAAGGTTCTTTTGTGGCAGTGCTGGGTACCAACGGATGCGGAAAATCCACCCTGGCAAAGCATTTCAACTCCATTCTGCTGCCCACGGGCGGCAAGGTCTGGGTCTGCGGTCTGGACACCTCCGAGGAGGAAAAGCTCATGGCGGTACGCCGGAATGTGGGCATGGTGTTCCAGAATCCGGACAACCAGATCGTAGCCAATGTGGTGGAGGAGGATGTGGCCTTCGGACCGGAGAATCTGGGCATTGCCAGCCCGGAGATCCGGCATCGGGTGAATACGGCACTGAAGCAGGTGGGCATGTACGAATACCGGGAGCATGCGCCGCATTTGCTCTCCGGCGGACAGAAGCAGCGCATTGCCATCGCAGGTGTGATTGCCATGCGTCCCAAGTGCATCGTGCTGGACGAACCCACGGCCATGCTGGACCCCAGGGGCCGTCGGGAAGTCATCGAAACCGTCAGCCAGCTGAACCGGGAGAAAGGTATCACTGTGGTGCTGATTACCCACCATATGGATGAGGCAGCGAAGGCTGACCGGGTTGTGGTTTTACACAGGGGAAAAGTTGCGGCCGACGGAACTCCCAGGGAAGTTTTCTCCCAGGTGGAGCTGCTCCACAAGCTGGGCTTGGCGGCGCCGGATACGGTGGAGCTGTGCTATGCACTGAATCGGGAAGGTTTTGATCTTCCCCTGAACGCTCTCGATACCGAGGAATGTGCGCAGACACTTTTCGATTTATTAAAGGTCTGACCCACAGGAGGAAAAGAAATTGGAACCGATCTTACAGGTAAATAACCTCAATTATATATATAGTATCGGCACACCCTTTGAACATAAGGCTCTGGACAATGTGTCCTTCAGTCTGCAGCGGGGCGAATTTGTGGGTATCATCGGCCACACCGGCTCCGGCAAATCCACGCTGATGCAGCATCTGAACGGTTTGCTGAAACCCAGTTCCGGCGAAGTTCTGCTGGATGGAGTTGACATCTGGTCTGACAAGAAGCTGACCCGCCAGGCTCGTTTCCGGGTGGGACTGGTGTTCCAGTATCCGGAATACCAGCTGTTTGAGGAGACTGTGTACAAGGATATAGCTTTCGGCCCCAAGAATATGGGACTGGCGGCGGAGGAGATCGACCGCCGTGTCCGGGAGGCCGCTGGCTTTGTTGGCCTGACCGAGAAACAGCTGGAAGCATCTCCATTTGACCTTTCCGGCGGACAGAAGCGCCGGGTGGCTATTGCGGGTGTCATAGCTATGGAGCCGGAGGTGCTGATCCTGGATGAGCCCACCGCGGGCCTGGATCCCAGCGGACGCTCAGAAATCCTGGCGAATATCGAAAGCTACCGCAGGGCGAAAAACGCTACCATTATGATGGTCAGCCACTCCATGGAGGATGTGGCGAGACTTACGGACCGGCTGCTGGTCATGAGCGGCAGCCGTCTTGCCATGGACGGAACGCCCAATGAGATCTTCTCCAGAGCACAGGAACTGGTGGATATGGGCCTTGCCATTCCCCAGATCACCCAGGTTTTCCTGAAGCTGCGGGAAAAGGGGCTGGATGTTCCCAATGTGTACTCCATTGAGCAGGCTGTAGAAGCTCTGAAAAAGCTTAAGGGAGGTGAGGGGAATGCTTAAGGACATTACTCTTGGTCAGTATTTCCCGGGAAAATCTCCCATCCATCTGCTGGATCCCCGTTGTAAGCTGATTATGCTGGTGATCTATATCGTGGCGCTCTTTACAGCCTCCGGTCCCTTGAGCTACGGCTTGATGCTGGCAGTTTTGCTGATCACGATTAAAATATCCACAATCCCACCGAAGGCCATCGTCAAGGGTATGAAACCCCTGGTTATGATCCTGGTGTTCACCGGTGTATTAAACCTGTTTTTTACCACCGGTGAGGGAGACCCCCTGGTGGATTTCTGGATATTTACCATTTATTCGGAAGGTGTCGTCCGGGCTGTATTTATGGTTGCCCGAATCCTGATGCTGATCACCTGCACCTTCCTCTTGACCTATACCACCTCGCCCATTGCGCTTACTGATGGTCTGGAGGCACTTATGAATCCGCTGAAAAAGATCAAGGTGCCTGTCCATGAGCTGTCTATGATGATGTGCATCGCCCTGCGTTTTATCCCAACCCTCATTGAAGAGACGGACAAGATCATGAACGCCCAGAAGGCCAGAGGCGCCGATTTTGAAACCGGCTCTCTTATGGACCGGGCAAAAGCACTGATCCCTATTTTAGTGCCGTTGTTTATCAGTGCCTTCCGCCGGGCTGATGAGCTGGCCACCGCCATGGAATGCCGCTGCTACCAGGGTGGAGAGGGAAGAACCAAGATGAAGCTGCTGCGCTATACGATCTGGGATTTCCGGGCCTTCGCCCTTGTTGCTCTGCTGCTTATCGCAGTCATTGCGCTGGCTTCTTTCGGACTGTGAGGTTAGGTATGCGCAATATTTGCATTTTTCTGACTTATCTTGGAACCGCCTACCACGGCTGGCAGGTGCAGAAAAATCTGCCCACAGTGGCTGAGACGGTGGAGAAGGCCTGTGCAATGATCGTGGGCCACAGTGTCCATGTCACCGGCTGCGGCCGGACCGATGCCGGTGTCCATGCCCGGTGCTATGTGGCGAATTTCCGGACTTCTTCCACAATTCCCTGCGATCGGCTGCCCTACGCACTCAATACCCACTTACCCCAGGATATCGTGGTGACGAAAGCCTTTGAGGTACATGAGAATTTCAACGCCATCGGCTCCTGTGTCCGGAAGGAGTATACCTACCGGATCTACAATTCCCGGCTGAAGGATCCCTTCCATGTCAACCGCGCCTGGTTCTATCCCAAGCATCTGGATGAGAAGGTGATGCAGGCCGCGGCGGACCAGTTTGTGGGTACCCACGATTTTGCCGCTGTGAGAAGTGTAGGCACCGATGTCAAATCCACCGTCCGTACGGTATATTATTATAAGGTGGAGCGTAAGGGGGATATCATCGACCTGAAGGTTTGCGCCAACGGTTTCCTCTATAATATGGCCCGGGCAATGGCGGGTACTGTGGTCTATGCCGCCGAGGGAAAGATTAAGCCGGAGGAGATCGGTGCTATCCTGGACTCCGGCAACCGCACCGCTGCCGGCCCCACCGTACCTCCCGGAGGTCTGTACATGACGCATCTGTGGTACGACGACGGCGTTGAAAAATTTGAGTGCGCCAGCGACTGGACAGAATAGTTTAGATGCCTCCCCAAATTCGGGGAGGCCTCTGAACGTTTACAATTTATTATCTCTTTCTCATTTTTTCTGTGGTATATTCCATGGAAAGGAGCGTGAATTCCTATGCAACCGAAAATGTGCATCAAGTGTAAGAAAAATATTGCGGTGCTGTTTATCACCAAGATCGAAAACGGCGCCACATTGAACGAGGGCTACTGCATGAAGTGTGCCCGGAGCCTGGGCATTCCCCAGATCGACCAGACCATCAAGCAGATGGGCATCTCCGAGGAGGACCTGGATATGCTCACCGACGAGATGAGCAATATGTTTGGCCAGTTGGAAACCGGTGAGTCTGATGATGACGAAGTAGATTCCCAGACTGCCACGTTCCCTCTGCTGAATCAGCTTTTCGGCGGGAGCAATAAGCCCGCCCAGCCCCCCAGACAGCCGAAGGAAGAAAATTCGCCCCAGGAGGAGTCCAAGGGCAAGAAGAAAAACAAGAAGCATAAATTCCTGGACAGCTACTGCATGGACCTCACCGGCCGGGCCCGGGAAGGAAAGCTTGACAAGGTCATTGGACGGGATGTGGAGACCGAGCGGGTCATTCAGATTCTGAACCGCCGCCAGAAGAATAACCCCTGCCTGATCGGTGAGCCCGGTGTCGGTAAAACTGCCATCGCCGAGGGCCTTGCCCAGAGGATCGCCGCCGGCGATGTGCCCTATAAGCTTCGGGATAAGGAGGTCTTCCTGCTGGATCTGACCGCCCTGGTGGCCGGTACCCAGTTCCGGGGCCAGTTTGAAAGCCGTATGAAGAGTCTCATTGGTGAGATCAAGGAGTGCGGCAATATCATTCTCGTCATTGACGAGGTCCACAATCTGGTGGGCGCCGGTGACGCAGAGGGCTCCATGAACGCCGCCAATATCCTCAAGCCCGCGCTGAGCCGGGGCGAGATCCAGGTCATTGGCGCCACCACCTTCAATGAATACCGCAAGCACATCGAGAAGGATGCCGCCCTGGAGCGCCGCTTCCAGCCTGTGAATGTGGCTGAACCCACCATCGCGGAGGCAAGCCAGATCATGCAGGGCATTGCCAAGGCCTACGCCGAGTTCCATGGGGTGGAAATTTCTCCTGAGATCGCCCACCAGTGCGTGATCCTGTCCGAGCGCTACATCACCGACCGTTTCCTGCCCGACAAGGCCATCGACCTGTTGGACGAAGCCTGCTCCGATGTGAATCTCCAGTGCAAGGAGATTTCCCAGCTGGCGGAGTTTAAGAAGGAACGGGATGACTACATGCTGGAGATGCAGATGCTCAACGAGGACACCGAGAATACGGATTATGAGCGTCTTGCCAAGCTGAGAAGCAAGCTGATGCAGCTTGCGGCCAAAATTGAGGAGCTGGAAAAGCTGCCCAAGCCTGCCGTGACCATGGAAAATCTGGCCCGGATCATCGAAATGTGGACCAAGATCCCCGCCTCCAAGATCAAAGCCCAGGAGTACCAGCAGATCAAGGGTCTGGCTGACCGTCTGAAAAACCATATTGTGGGCCAGGACGAGGCCGTGGACGCGGTGGCCCGGGCAATCCGCCGGAGCCGTGTGGGTATTTCCCCCAAGAAGCGCCCTGTTTCCTTCATCTTTGTAGGTCCCACCGGTGTGGGTAAGACCGAGCTGGTCAAGCAGCTGGCTGACGACCTCTTCGACAGTGTGGATTCTCTGATTCGACTGGATATGTCCGAATATATGGAGAAGCACACTGTTTCCAAGCTCATCGGCTCTCCTCCCGGCTATGTGGGCTACGACGAAGCGGGTCAGCTGACGGAGAAGATCCGCCGTAAACCCTATTCCGTGGTCCTCTTCGACGAGATCGAGAAGGCGCATCCCGATGTGCTGAATATCCTGCTGCAGGTGCTGGATGACGGCCGGATCACCGATGCCCAGGGCCGGGTGGTGAATTTCGAGAATACCGTCATCGTCATGACCTCCAACGCAGGCAGCGAAGGCGGCGTGGCCGCCGTGGGCTTTGGCAGAAGCCAGGGCGACCAGGTGAAGGAGAAGACCATGAAGGCTCTGCGCGGCTTCCTGCGCCCCGAGTTTATTAACCGTGTGGATGAGATCATCACCTTCAACCACCTGTCCGAGGAGAATTTCCTGGGCATTGCGGACATTATGCTCTCTGAACTGAAAGACAGTCTGTCTGCCCGGGGTCTTGAACTGACCTGGACAGAAGATGTCCGGCAGCTTCTGGTGAAAAAGGCCTACTCCGTCACCTACGGCGCCCGGAACCTCCGCCGCACCATCCAGAAGGAGCTGGAGGACCCCATTAGTGAGGCCATCATCGATTCCTTTGAAAAGCCTATTTCTTTCATTGAAGTTACCGTTGAGAATGAGGCTGTGAAGCTGAATATTCAGTAAGAATCAAGACTGCGCAGTTTTTGCGCAGTCTTTTTTCGAATTCTTGTAAGATTCTCTGTTTTGATGCATCTAACAGGTGAAGGAGGTGAGAGCGTGACCGAGTTTGAAACCATATACCTGGCCTATTTTGCAGAGGTGGAGCTATACTTGCGGGCCCTGTGCCGGGATGAAGTTCTGGCGGAGGAGCTGACCGAGCAGGTGTTCTTCCAGGCACTGAAGGCTTTGCCTAAGTTCCGGGGAGACAGTGATATTCGCACCTGGCTCTGCGCAATCGGGAAGAACTGTTACTTAGCGCATCTGCGTAAGTACAGGAAAGAAGAATCCGCCGAGAATTTACAGATCCCGGACCCTTGCTCTATCCACGAACAGCTGGAGGACCGGGAACAGGCGATGGCCATCCACCGGGTGCTCCACGACCTGCCGGAACCTTACAAGGAGGTCTTTTCCCTGCGGGTATTCGGCCAGCTCTCCTTTGAAAACATCGGACTGATCTTCGGACGCACGGCAAATTGGGCCTGCGTCACCTATCACCGGGCAAAGAAAAAAATACGTGACAAAATGGAGGTAACGGAATGAAAATACAATGTGAGATCATCCGGGATATTCTTCCACTCTACGCGGAGGATATGGTTAGCCGGCCCACCCGGGAAATGGTAGAGAAGCACCTGGAGGAATGCGAGGGCTGTACAAGGGAACTGGATGATTTAAAAAAGGCCGAAGAACCACTCCAGATCAATCAACTGAATAGTTTAAACCGTATTAGCAGCATCATTCATAGCAGCCGTATCCTCTCTGTGACAGCTGCTGTACTGATCCTGCTAAGCATTGGCGTGTGGCTGTGGGCCTTTTTGCATGTGCCTGTTTTTCTGGACGTAGAGGATGCAGTGTCCTCCGTCTATCAGCAGGATAACGGTGCCCTGGTCATTGATTACTATGATTATGTACGGGGCAGCGTGGGCATTACCCAGCCCGGTTATACTCAGGGACATATCTGCTATTCCACCCGCTGGGATATACTGGCCCTTCGGTATGGCTGGTTGGATCGAGTGTTCGACAGGAAGCTTGTCAGCGGATGTATGTGGTATGAATCGGAGGATGGAAGGGGAGTCATTATCCAGGCGGATGAGGGTACCCAGCCGGAGGACGTTCTGGACTGGGGCACTGATAAAAGCTGGTGGTATCTTAACTACCGCACTGCAAAGGCTGAAACGGTTCTCTGGGATGCGGGAGACCCTGTTCCGGCAGGAAAGCTTGCATATGTGGCCTGTGATTTGACTGTGCCTGTTCTTATCTCTGCTCTGCTGGCGGTCCTGCTTTTTATAGTTCAGCGACGGCTTCAGAAAGATCGCATTAAGTCTGTTTTTTGGTATGCAGGGGCGTTGTGTGCGACCTTTTCCGTATCCTCCATGGCGGTCACCGTCGGTCAAACGGTGTTGTACAGTAATTTCATTGAGCCTCTGAGCTATATTCTGCTTCTCAGTACACTTCTCTGGGTTACTGCACTGGTGATTAGAAAATACAGAAAACTGAATCAATCGGTACGATAAATTACCCGGAAGGCGGCAGCCTTCCGGGATTTTCTTACATGCCCATATTCATGTTCATCTTGTCTTCCATTTTCCAGGCCAGGTCCTCAACCTTGTTGGCGGCTCTGGCGGCCAGCTTCCGGGCAGGGTTCTGTTTCGGCATCATCATCAAGGCCACAGCGCCGGCAGCGGCGCCCAGACCGGCGGTAATTGCCCATCCTTTCATGGTCATCTCCATCACTCCCTTCCTCGTTAGTATGCCCGGTAGAAAAAACTTCACAAGTGGAAGATTTTTATCTTTTCACCGGGAAAAAGCTGTGCTATAATGAAAAAAATGCCCGAGAGGGGAGAGCAAGATGTCTGTAGATACCTTACAGGAAAAGATCCGAAAGACCAAAAGCGCCACCATGCTGGAATTGTGTCCCGTATTTGAGGACCTTCCGCCCCGGTTTGAGTCTACGGCAGGCGGATACGCTTCCTATTGCCGTGAATTACTGGCTGCGCTGAAGGACACGGTGCCTGCCGTCCGGGTCAGCTTCGCCGGATTTGCCCTGCTTGGGGCTGCGGGAATGGAAGCTCTGACCGGTGTTCTGAGCTTTGCAAAAAAGCAGGGATATTATGTGGCTATGGATGCGCCGGAACTGCTGAGTGTGAAATCCGCCATTATCGCGGCGGAAACACTGCTGGGCAAGGACAGCCCGTTCCCCTGCGATGGTCTGATCATCGGTGGATATCTTGGCAGCGATGTGGTGAAGCCTTTCCTGGAATATTGCCGGGATGGGAAGAAGGATATTTTCGTGGTGGCCAGAACAGCCAATAAGTCTGCTCCGGAACTGCAGGATCTGCTCTCCGGCGGACGCCTTGTACATGCGGCGGCGGCTGATCATGTGAACCGCTACGGTGCCAATACTGCGGGAAAGTTCGGATATACCCGGGTGGGTATTCTGGCGGCTGCCTCCGCGGCCTCCAGCCTGAAGGATTTGCGGACCAAGTATCCGAAGCTGTTCATGATCCTGGACGGCGCGGATTATCCCAATGCCAACGCGAAGAATTGTTCCAATGCCTTCGATAAGTTTGGCCACGGTGCTGTAGCCGTGATCGGTTCCTCCGTCACCGCCGCCTGGAAGCAGGAGGAAAATGCGGACGATCTGGAGGCGGCGCAGGCTGCAGCAAACCGCATGAAGAAGAATCTGAACCGCTATATTACGATTTTATAAGGAGTGGAGATTATGCTGAAAATTTATGGTTCCGCCCTGTGTCCTGACTGTGTCAAGTGCAAGGAAGCACTGGAAAACGCGGGTGTACCCTTTGTCTATTTAAGCATTACCGAGAGCCTTCTGGCCATGAAGCAGTTTTTAAAGCTCCGGGAGTCCCGAGAGGAATTTGAACCCATTCGCCAGCGGGGCCAGATCGGAATCCCCTGCATTCTGGAGAAGGATGGAAAGCTGAGCTTTACCTGGGACGCCTATTTGGAATAAAAGATTATGCCGGGTCATCTGACCCGGCATTTTTCCGTTTAGGGGACCATACGGCCACGGCTGCGGCCGGCACCGGTGGACTCGGTAGCGTCATCGGCGGAGCCGCCCATGATATCGTCCATTGCGCCCTCGATCATACCGGTGGATTCCGTGGTGTCGGTACTTCCGGAATCCATGGTAGCGTCAGTGGGAGCTTCGGAAGTAGATTCCGTAGACGGCGCGGTGGTGGGCATAGTGGTCGCGGCAGTGGGCGCGGAGGATTCGCCGTTGGTAGGCAGGGTGGTCACATCCGCGTTGGTGTTCATGCAGCCGCAGCCTGCCAGCATCATGGCGCTGAGGCAAAGGGCAAGCGAGAGAATTGCAAACTTTTTCATAGATAAAACCTCTTTCTTTTGGTATCCGAAGCTAGTATTTCCCCGAATTGTCCTGTTAGACAGGGAAAAAGAGGTTTTATTGGAAATTCACTGTTTTTTGGAAATCAGTCGAAAGATGCTGCTTGCGAGACGCAAGGTGCCATAGCCTAGAAGGTAGCCCAGGGAGTTCAGCAGCAGATCATCGACATCTGTCACCCGGTCATAGAAGGGCAATTGCAGGATTTCGATAAACAGGGAGAAGCAGACACCTGCTGTAATCATCTTGGCTGGGGTGTCCAATTTCCGGAAGACGCAGGGCCAGATGATACCAATGGGGATAAACATGGCAGTATTGCCAATGAAATTTATGAGGGCTTCTCTTCGTATCTCGTAATCAAACAGATACACGATTGGCACCAGGTTTACCCGGGGCGGGAATGCCCTGGAAGCATCGAAAACCAGCGGCTGCACCTGCCCGTTGACCTTGGAAAAAGGGAAGAAGGTAAACCTTGCCACCACGATGAGACAGATGTACACAAGAATCAGTTCCAACTCACGTTTTACAGAGAACTTTCTGTTTTGCCGCCAGTTCATGCATCGGACCAGAACCCACAGGCAGGTGATGAAGAGAATCATCCCGCGATATGTGATTTGAATCATTGGGAATCTCCTTATTTCAGACTATTTCGCAATTCCTCCATATCCACCACGCAACCGGTCAATCTGGAATGCTCCAGTGCGTAGGCCATCAAATGACTTTCCACGGATGCGGAGATGGCGCTGCGTGTAGACGATCCGGCGGTGAGGGAGGCGGTAAAGTCCTCCATAATACCGGCATCACCGCCACCATGGCCGCTGGCATTGGTACGGATGTTGATGAGCCGCTCTTCAAAGGTATCGTTGGGTGAGGAAACATGCCTGCGCACCAGAATTTGCAGCTTTCCGTCGTCAGCCAGGATTTCACCGTCCTCGCACATGATCCGAACACAGCGGTGGCAGGGGCCGGTCTGGGCGGTGAGGGAGAAGGTGGCTGTTACACCGTCGTCAAATTCCAGGATCATGCTCATATGGTCGCAGACATTGTTGTCGCAGCGATAGACGCAGCGGCCGTAAGGGCCGGTTTTCAGCGCCTCAAACAGAGCCTGCTCCGTCTGTTCCAGGCAGACCACATCTGTGGGCCAGGTACCCAGGGTGGGCAGGTAGCACTTCTTCGCCTCGAAGCGGCATCTTTCCGCAACGGGGCAGTCACAACAGCGCGCGGCAGAACCGACAGGTGCGTTGCTCTCCTTGAAATAGCTTAAGGATCCGAATGCTGCAACTTTCTTGCAGTGTGCGCCGGTAAGCCACAGGAGGATGTCCAGGTCATGGCAGCTTTTCTGCAGGATGATGGGAGAAGCAAGAGAGTCGTTGCGCCAGTTGCCACGGACGAAGGAATGGGCCATGTGGAAATTGCCGATATTTTCTGAATGCTTGATGGCCACGATTTTACCCAGTTCGCCGGAGTCGATGATCTGCTTCAGTTTGCCCCAGAAGTTCGTATAGCGCAGCACATGACAGACGGTGATCTTCCTGCCAAGGTCGTTGGCTTTTTTCTCAATCGCCAGACATTCCCTTGGCTCGGGAGAGATGGGCTTTTCAAGAAGAATATCATAGCCCAGGTCCAATGCTTCCATCACATGCCCGAAATGATCCTGATCCATGGTGGCGATAATGGCTGCGTCGGCGATTTTTCCCAGGGCAAACAGCTGACTGACGTCGGTGAAAAGCCGGTTTGGCTGCACATTCCATAGCCTTCCGGCCTCAGCCAGCCGGTCGGGCCGCAGCTCTGCCACAGCTGCGATCTCAATTCCGTGTTCATATGCCCAGGTACCGTAGATCATACCCCGGGAGCCTGCGCCGATGACAATGTATTTCATGGGAAATTCCTCCATTTTTCTTTCAGTATAGCATAGCTTTTTTCTTACCGCAATGGCAGAACAGCTTTCATTTTTTTCAGATTTTCATGGGTAAGCTGTGTCAGGGGCAGCCGGCAGCTGCCGCAGTCGAAGCCCAGCTCCTTCATGGCGGATTTCACCGGGATGGGATTGACCTCAGAAAACAGAGAGCGGATCAGAGGCAGCAGATGCAGCTGCAATGCGGCTGCAGTGTCAAAATCCCCATCCAAAGCGGCGTCTGCCATGGCCTTGGTTTTTTCGGGAGCTACGTTGGAGAGAACTGAGATCACACCGCTGCCTCCCAGAGCCATAACGGGCACGATCTGATCATCATTGCCGGACCAAACCGGAAAACCGGGGCATTCCGATAGAATCCGGGACACCTTCACGATGTCCGTCGATGCCTCCTTGACACCGGCTATGTTGGGAATGCGGCTTAATTTGCGGTAGACATCCACAGGAATATCCACTCCGGTGCGGGATGGCACGTTGTAAGCGATGCAGGGCATGCTTACGGAAGATGCGATGGTGCTGTAATGGGCGAAGAGGCCCTCGGGTGTGGCCTTGTTGTAGTAAGGGCTCACCAGAAGCAGCGCATCGGCACCTGCCTGCTGCGCAGCTATGCTTAACCGTACGGAATGTTCAGTAGAATTGGAGCCGGTTCCAGCGATGATCAATGCCCGATCTGCCACATATTCCTTCCCACGGCGGAATAGCTCCAGCTTTTCGCCGTCAGAAAGGGTAGGGGACTCGCCGGTGGTTCCAGCCAGGACGATGGCCCGGATTCCTGCGTCAAGCTGGCGCTGCAGTAGACGTTCCAGCATTGGAAAATTGACATGGCCCTGGAAGAAAGGCGTGACCAGGGCTGTGCATACACCCGTAAAAAGTGGTTTTTGATTCATAAGGATCCCTCCCGCCCAGTCTATGCGCCGGTAAGTAATTTTGCCTGTTGCAAAAAAACGGTAAGTAAGCTATACTATATGCTGATAAATTATGAAGCAAATACTTTTTGGAGGAAAACTCTTGAAAACTTCTGATTTTTACTACGATCTTCCCGAGGAACTGATCGCCCAGACGCCGCTGCAGAAGCGGGATACCTCCCGGCTGCTGGTGCTGGACAGGGAAAGCGGAGAGATCTGCCATAAGCATTTTTATGATATTTTGGATTATCTGAATCCCGGTGACTGTCTCGTGATGAACGATTCCCGGGTGCTGCCCGCCCGGCTGCTGGGTCACAGACCCACCGGCGGCGCTGTGGAAGTGCTGCTGCTGCGGGACCTGGGGGACAAAAAGTGGGAGTGTCTGTGCAAGCCCGGCCGGAAGATGCAGGTTGGAAATGAGGTAATCTTCGGTGACGGTGAGCTCACCGCCACTGTGGTGGAGGTCCAGGAAACCGGCAACCGGGTCGTGGAGTTCCACTACGAAGGTATTTTCCTGGAGGTACTGGAACGGCTGGGCAAAATGCCCCTGCCTCCCTACATCAAGGAAGAACTGCAGGACCAGGAACGGTATCAGACGGTCTATTCCCGGGCTGTCGGTTCCGCGGCCGCGCCTACTGCCGGACTGCACTGGACCAATGAACTTCTGGATAGGGCCCGGGAGAAGGGTGTGAAAACTACCTTTGTGACCCTCCACGTGGGCCTTGGTACTT
Organism: Faecousia sp.; assembly: GCA_045539075.1. Taxonomy (GTDB): domain Bacteria; phylum Bacillota; class Clostridia; order Oscillospirales; family Oscillospiraceae; genus Faecousia. The sequence continues at coordinate 23,162 of JAZQEP010000059.1, forward strand.
TCCGTCCCGTGAAAGCGGAGGAAATTACCGACCATCATATGCACGCGGAGCTGTGCATGATTTCCCAAGAGACTGCCGATATGCTGAATCAGACAAAGACTGAAGGCGGCCGGATCATCTGTGTGGGAACCACTTCCTGTCGAACGCTGGAAAGTCTGGTTAACGATGACGGTTCCTTCGAAGCAAAGTCCAAATGGACGGAGATTTTTATCTACCCCGGCTACACCTTCAAGGCCATGCAGGGTCTCATCACCAATTTTCACCTGCCTGAGAGTACCCTGGTGATGCTGGTTTCTGCCTTTGCCGGTCGTGAGCATGTGCTCCATGCCTACGAGGAAGCCGTGAAGGAGCGCTACCGCTTCTTCTCCTTCGGCGATGCGATGTGTATACTTTGATAAAGAGGTAATTTATGTTTGAACTGAAAAAAACCGAGGGCAAGGCCCGGCGGGGCGAATTTACCTGCGCCCACGGCACGGTCCAGACCCCTGTCTTCATGAACGTGGGTACCCAGGGTGCCATCAAGGGTGCCTTAAGTGCCGAGGATCTGAAAAATATCGGCTGCCAGGTGGAGCTTTCCAACACTTACCACCTGCATCTGCGGCCCACCGACAAGGTGGTCCGGGAGATGGGAGGCCTGCATAAGTTCATGACCTGGGACGGTCCCATCCTGACGGACTCCGGCGGATTCCAGGTGTTTTCCTTGTCTTCTCTCCGGAAGATTAAAGAGGAGGGCGTGTATTTCTCCTCCCATATCGACGGAAGGAAGATTTTCATGGGTCCCGAGGAGAGTATGCAGATCCAGTCCAACTTAGGCAGTGATATCTGCATGGCCTTTGACGAGTGCATTGAAAATCCCGCACCCCGGAAGTATGTCCTGGATTCCGTAGCCCGGACCACCCGCTGGCTGGAGCGCTGCAAGGCGGAAAATGCCCGCTTAAATGCGCTGCCCGATACCGTGAATCCCCATCAGATGCTCTGGGGTATCAACCAGGGCGGCACCTATGCCGACATCCGTGTGGATCACATGAAGGCAATTGCGGATATGGATCTGCCTGGCTACGCCATCGGAGGTCTGGCAGTGGGTGAGACTGCGGAGGAGATGTACGACATTATCGAGGCAGTGGAACCCCATATGCCAGTGGAAAAGACCCGTTATCTCATGGGCGTTGGCACTCCCACCAACATTATCGAGGCCGTGGCTCGGGGCGTCGACTTTTTCGACTGCGTGATGCCCGCCCGGAATGCCCGCCATGCCCGGCTCTTCACCTGGGAGGGTGCCATCAACCTGAAGAATGCCAAGTACCAGCTGGATCAGCGCCCGATTGATGAGCACTGCGACTGTCCCGTATGTCGTCGCTACAGCCGCGCCTATATTCGTCACCTGTTTGTGGCAGAGGAAATGCTTGCCATGCGGCTTGCGGTGATGCACAACCTGTATTTCTACAATAAACTGATGGAAAAAATCCGGGATGCTCTGGATGAAGGCCGTTTTGAGGAGTTCCGCCGGGAATATTCTGCAAAATTAGCCAGAAGAATTTAACTTCGCTCTTGCATTTTATGCAAAGGGTGGTATAATAAACAAGATTATCAAACACGAAGGAGTTTTTCCAATGCTGAATTTTCTGACTGCAACCCCCGGCGCCGGTGCCAGCCTGCTGAGCATGCTGATCACCTTCCTGCCCATGATCGCCATCTTCTATTTCCTGCTGATCCGTCCTGAGAACAAGCGGAAGAAGGAAGCAGAGGCTATGCGTTCCGCCGTTAAGAAGGGCGATAAGATCACTACCATCGGCGGCATTGTTGGTGTCGTTGTTGACGTGAAGGAAGAGAAGTTTGTCATGGAGACCGGTGCTGACCAGGTTCGCATTGAGCTGGCCAAGTGGGCTATTTCCTCCAACGAGTCTGCAACCGCAGCTGCCAAGGAGCAGGCCAAGAAGGAAGCTGAGGCTAAGGCAAAGGCCAAGGCTGCCAAGAAGGCTGAGAAGAACATGTAAGACAGGAAAGAGCCCCGGATTTCCGGGGCTCTTTTTCGGCAAAGGTGGCCCTTGACAAGCTATTCTTTATCCGCTATAATAAACTGGTTAATCGGGGTATGGCGAAGTTTGGTATCGCGCTTGGTTCGGGTCCAAGAGACCTCGGGTTCGAATCCCGATACTCCGACCACCGAAAACAGCCGTTTTGCAGCGTAAAAGTTGCAAAAACGGCTGTTTTCATAGAATAAGGTTCCGAACTGGCCCAAACAAATCCACCTGCGGTTTGGGTCAATACTGTCCCCAAAACCTCGTTTGACCCAGATTTGACCCAAATGGGAGATTTTTCGTGAATCTCAAACCGCGGGTTTTCTTTCAGTGGTTCGAAATTTTCCGCTTTTCGAAAATTTTTCCCGGTGCTTTCAGCACCGGGAGTTTGTTTTTGCGTATTGTTTTTTTTACCGGCAGAAGGAAACATATTTCATACTCTGGCGGTCTTCACATCCACACCGTTTTGGAGGGCCAATGTTGCGAAGGTATGCCGCAAATCGTGGAGGCGGATCTTCTCCATCCCACAGCTTTCCAGCAGTCGCTGGAGCCGCTTTCTTTGAATACCGGGTTCCAGGATTCCACCGGTGGGGGAACAGAACACATATTCCGACTGGATTTTCGCTCTGTTTTCATGGTCAGAAGCATATTCAGAATATCCCGATCCACAAGAATCGTGCGGTATGCATTGTTGGTTTTCAGCTTGGTCTCCTGTACTTTTCCATCCAGCCGCTGTACCTGCCGCTGGATGCGGATGGCTCCGGTCTGGAAGTCGATGTCGCTCCATTTCATCCCGAACAGTTCACCCCGCCGAAGACCAGTTGCCAGCTCGAAGTAAAACACTTCATAGCGTCCGTGTTCTTTGGCTGCGGCGAAGAAGGTCTGTAACTGATCCAGCGGAAGAATCTTCATTTCCTTCCGTTCTTTCTTGGGAAGCTCGCATCCAATTGCCGGATTGAACATGAGCAGACGCTCCACAACTGCCCTTTCACAGGCCGAGCATATGATTGTGTGGATGTTCCGTGCCGTCTTTACCGAGAGACCTTTCGGCTGGTTTTTCGATTCAGGACGCTCCACACGCCCTCTGGTAAGTAGTGCCGCATAGAGTTGTTGGAGGTAAGTGGGCGTCAGCTGTTTCAACGGGATATTTCCGATAATTGGCTTGATATGTAACCGGATCAAGGTTTCGTAATTCTTCACCGTTGCGGGGCGAAGGGTGGTCACAACGTAGTTTTGATACCAGGTATCAAGCCATGCGCCTACGGTGATTTTGTCCGCCTTGGCATAGTCGAGAACCTCTGCTTTGTTCAGTTCTTCTCTCAGCTTTTTCTTGCATTCTGCCTGTGTCCGGGCGAGAACATTTTTGGTAATCGGCTTGCCTGTGATCGGGTCATGTCCTGCTGTGAACCGCCCTTCCCAACGGCCATTCTTGCGTTTTCAGATGTTGCCCTCGCCGTTTGCTCGTTTCTTAGCCATTCAAAGCACCTCCTTGGTAGCTCACAACACTACCACAGAAGGGGTGAGATAGCTATTCACCAAATCCAACAATCTTTGTCCTTTTACATTGACTGTTCATATTCTTCCTCCGTCTGGTAGCTGGCTTTCTGGGTTCTTTCGATTTTGAGACCTATGGCCTGCTTCTTTTCGTTGATTTCTTGCTTCAGTCTGTGGTCAATCTGCCCCTGCAAACTTTGGCAGTGGGCCATGCACTTGTCGCCAATCAGCCGTGCCAATGCGCCGATGATTCCCTTGGCTGTGGCCACTGTATTGTGTGGAGATGGTTCCTTGTGATGAATGACAATCGGGGGAACGTTTGGTGCCGTTGGAATCCTCAGTGCCTGTTCTTGTGTGGAGAACCGGGGGAGAAGGCGGATGGATTCCTCGTCATTATTGTCCTTACTTGCTTCGGAGTGAGCGATCTCCACGTCGGGCGGCAATTCCAAAACAGCCTTGATAATCACGTTCTTGATGCTGCGGAATTCCTTATTGTCCACTAAGGGAACAGTGGGATCCTTATTCTCATAGTAAAGGGATAGTTTCGCTCGATTTACCTTGTTCCGCTCTTTACAGAGTTCCTCAATAGCAGGCTCGGAAGAAAGGTGTACCACGATTTCATTGACAGTGGCCTTGATCTCTTTTGGCAGATAGCCATATACCATCAAGGAAGACTTTAACGAACTCTACCGACAGATGAATGGAATGGAGATCAAGGAGATGGATAGGATCATCTACCCGGTATGTACTCTGTGTCGAGATCATCAACGATCCGGTTTCGTGGAAGGAGTCAAAGTTGGAATAAGACTTAAGAGTGAACTATAATTATGAAAGCAGGAAGATAACGGCATGACACAAGGAAAGCTGGCTTGCATAGGGCAAGCCAGCTTTTTTCGCGAGAATCTCTATTTCTGTGCAACCAAGTAATCGATCATCGTTGCATATGCTTGAGGATGGTTCAGACTTAAGTCGCCATGGCTATATCCGGGCAGAATTTCCAAAGTGCTGGTCGGGATCATATGATTCAGCAGTTTACCGGATGTGCGGATCGAAGATTGCTCTTTGCTGCCGAAAACGATATGTACCTTGGCTTGCGCATCCCGAAGAGCAGGCTTTATGGAATAGGCACTGTTACTTTGCAGGAACGCGATCATATCTTCTTTGCTGATCTTGCAGGTATCCCGGTAATAGTCATCAAACAGTTTCTTGGGGATTCCCAGATAAGCTGCCTGCAATTTGGCAAACCACTTCTGCTTGATCAGGCTGTAGCTCATACCAAAGGTTGGTCCTACCAGTGCATGGGTCACCTTTATGGGTTTGACCAAGGCACTTTCGATCAAAGCTGCCTTACAGATGTTAGGGCGCTGAGCCAGCATTTCCACAGCAATCTGACCTCCCAGGGACAGTCCGCAGATTGCCAAAACTTTTCCGCCAAAATGCTCATCAATATGGGCAATGATCCTTGCGGCATTCTCTTCAATGGAAGTAAAGGGCGCATCACTGCCTGCGTGACCGTCCAATATCGGCAGAATCACACGGAAACGGTCTGATAAAAGTTGTGCCACATCCCGGTAATTCCACCAGGACAGACCACCGCCGTGGAGCAGGATGACCGTTTCCGGGTTCTGATTGCCGTATTCTACATATCGCATGATTCACCGGCCTTTCTGGTTCTTTACAGATGTTGGTTATGAGAAAACGCCACCGTTATATTTCTTCTGAACCCGCAACAGCACAGCAATTGAAATCGCAAAACCAAAAAACAGTACGACAAGGGAAGCAATCATAAACGATTTGGATTCCCCAAACAGAGCGACAACACCACTGAGGATCATAGAAGCGGCCATACCAAACATCCCCTTGGAAAAGGCCTTTCCGTACGCCGCTTTTTCTTCCTCTTTCACTTTTTTCTGATGATAGTCATGAATGAGATTGAGGTCTCCACGGTTGATCCGTATGCCAAGCCAAACAAAGGGGATGCTGATTGCGAGAGTAATAATCGTGTATATCAGCATGATGCATCAACCTTTCTGTTTCCATCCTTATCAAAGGTATTGCGCAGAGCTTTCTCGGTGTGGGGAATTACAGCAATCAATGGAATCATCTGTGCAAACATAAGAAAACAACCTGCGGTGGATATCAGTTTTTCGGAGCGGCCAAGTACAAGCAGCATAGTAGCAGTGGTTACTGCCAAAGCGACCCAGCCCCATTTCCACCAAA
>JAZQEP010000060.1:0-5799 GCA_045539075.1 Faecousia sp.
GATCAAGGGCATCGAAGAGTGCATTCCTCTTGGCCCTCTGCATAACCCTGCCAATCTGCTGGGCATTACTGCCTGCCAGAAGCTGATGCCCACCACACCTCAGGTTGCTGTGTTCGATACCGCTTTCCACATGACCATGGAGCCTAAGGCTTACCGTTACGCTATCCCCACTGAGTACTACAAGAACGACTCCATCCGCCGCTACGGCTTCCACGGCACCTCTCATAAGTACGTTGCAAAGCGTACCGCTGAGCTGGTCGGCAAGACCGAGTTCAAGATGGTCAACTGCCATCTGGGCAACGGTTCCTCCATGTCCGCTGTTCTGAACGGCAAGTGCCAGGATACCACCATGGGCCTGACTCCTCTGGCTGGCGTTCCCATGGGCACCCGCTCCGGCGATATCGACGCTGCTGTGGTCCAGTTCATCTGCAACAAGTACGGCTTCTCCGTTGACGAGTGCCTGAACATGCTGAACAAGAAGTCCGGCGTTCTGGCTCTGTCCAACGGCGTTTCCTCCGACTTCCGTGACCTGGGCAACGGCGCTGCTGAGGGCAACGAAGAGTGCCAGCTGGCTCTGGACAAGTTCGCTTACGAGGTGGCCAAGTATGTCGGCGCTTACGCTGCCGCTCTGAAGGGCCTGGATGTGCTGACCTTCACTGCCGGTGTCGGCGAGAACGATGCCGCTACCCGTGCTGCTATCTGTGACTACCTGGGCTTCCTGGGTGTCAAGCTGGATCCCGCACTGAACGCTGTCCGCGGCGAGCACAAGATCTCTGCTGAGGATTCCAAGGTTCAGGTTTGGGTCGTTCCCACCAACGAAGAGCTGATGATCGCTCAGGATACCGCTGAGCTGGTCAAGGCTGCCAAGTAATTTTGCCATAGCAGAAAAGTCAAAGCAAGGGCTCCCGGACCCCGGGAGCCCTTTTCTAAAGTTGAAAATTCTGATAAATTGTTGTTTTTGACAATGCGTGTAATTCTGCCGAAGACAATGACTTATTTTAAAGGAGTATATATTATGCAGTCTGTTATCGATCGTTTCCTTCGCTACGTTTCCTTTGACACCGAGTCCGATCCCTTCTCCGAGACCTGCCCCTCTACTGCAAAGCAGAAGAATCTGGGTGCTGCGCTGGTGGAGGAGATGAAGGCTATGGGAATCCAGGATGCCTATATGGATGCCAATGGCTATGTCTACGGTACGGTTCCCGGTGATCCCGGTTTGCCCACCATTGGTTTGATCGCCCATATGGATACCTCTCCCGATGCCTCAGGCGCAGACATCAAGACCAAGATCGTGGAGTATAACGGCACAGACGTGTGTCTGAATGAGGAAGCGGATATCTGGCTGCGTCAGTCCGACTACCCCAGCCTGAAGCATCACATCGGCAAGCATCTGATCGTCACGGACGGCACCACGCTGCTTGGCGCCGATGACAAGGCAGGCGTTGCGGAGATCATGGCTGCTGCGGATTTTTTGATGACTGCCCGCTGCAACCACGCCACGCTGAAGATCGGCTTTACCCCCGATGAAGAAGTGGGCCGTGGCGCGGATCTGTTTGATGTGAAGAATTTCGGCGCCGACTATGCCTACACTGTGGATGGCGGTGCCATCGGCGAGATCGAATATGAGAACTTCAATGCCGCAGGCGCCACTGTCGTGTTCCACGGCCGGAATATCCATCCCGGCTCTGCCAAGGACAAGATGATCAACTCCCAGTACATTGCCATGGAGTTTCAGAATCTGCTGCCCCAGGCCCAGAAGCCGGAGCACACCGAGGGCTATGAGGGCTTCTTCCACCTGACCGCCATTGAGGGTACTGTGGAGAAGACCACCCTGCGCTACATCATCCGGGATCATGATATGGCCAAGTTTGAGGAGAAGAAGTCTGCCATGGAGCTGCTGGCTGACTTCATCAACCGCAAGTATGGCACAGGTACCTGCGAACTGACCATACGGGACAGTTACTTCAACATGAAGCAGCAGATCGAGCCTGTGATGTTCATTGTCGACCGGGCAAAGGCAGCCATGAAGGCTGTGGGTATGGAGCCCCGGGAGATGCCGATCCGCGGCGGCACAGACGGCGCCCGCCTCAGCTACATGGGCCTGCCCTGTCCCAACCTGTGCACCGGCGGCGAGAATTTCCATGGCCGCTTTGAGTACATTCCCACAGAGGATATGGAGAAGATCGTGAAGCTGCTGGTGGAGATTCTTACCAGCGCGAAGTAAACAGAAAAAACCGGGATGCGAAAGCATCCCGGTTTTTACATTGTTAAGACATTAAGCCTCAAAATCAGCTTCTTCGGCCACGGGCTCCTTGCTCTCCACAACGATTTCCACCTCGGCCTCTTCCACGGCGGGAGCTTCCTCTGCAGCAGGCTCCTCAGCGGCGGACTCTTCAGCAGCGGGTGCCTCGGCAACGGCTTCTTCGGCGGCTTCTTCAGCGACGATCTCTTCCTCGACCACTTCGCATGCATTGTTGCAGAAGGGGCAGGATGCCAGCAGATTCTTTGCCCACTCGACGATCTTGTCACCATAGGTAGCAACCACATAAACGGCGCCCACAACGGCAGCCAGAGCGGTCAGGATTTTCATAGCGGTTTTCATATGCAGAACCTCCATAACAAATGATTTCCGATTTAAGTATAACCAACAACGTGAGAAAATGCAATGACTTTTCTGTAGTTTTCCGAAAAAAGTCGATTTTATGCGTAACCATACATGCCCCGGACGCTGACTTCGCCGGAGTTTACAGCTTCGGTGCTGCCATCGGAGAAACGTACGAGCAGGGCACCTGCGTCATCAATATCCAGGGCATGACCGTATCGTTTTTCCTCACCGCGGATCAGTACCACATCCTGCCCCAGTGTTACGCAATCATTACGGTAGCGGCGGAGAATCTCATCTTTCCCGGTCAGAAGGGAAGCATCCATGGCACACAGAGCATCCAGCATGGCAGCGGCTACCCGGCAGCGGGAGATATCTGCCCCGGAAACCATGGCCAGGGATCCTGCCATATCCCGCAGCTCCTCGGGAAAATCGTTGACGGACTGGGTGCAGTTGATACCGATGCCCACAATGACCCAATCTACGGTTCCGTCGGAGGCGAAGCCCAGCTCTGTCAGAATGCCGCCCAGCTTGCGCCTGCAGTGAACCAGGTCATTGGTCCACTTGATGCCCGGGCGGAATCCGGCGGCGCTTTCAACAGCATCGCACATGGCCGCTGCCGCGGCACAGGTCAGGTGCATCAGCTGCTGGGGCGGGCACTGGGGACGCAGCAGGATGCTTAAGTAGATGCCCGCGCCCTCCGGGGAGTGGAAAGAACGGCCCCGACGGCCCCGGCCGCCGGTCTGGTGGTCTGCCAGCACGGCAGTACCGTGAGGGGCCCCGACTTTTGCCAGGGAACGAAGATGATCATTGGTGGAATCTATTGTGGGGAAAAAGTGGATATGTTCTTTCCAGGGATAGGCGGGAGAGAGAAAATGCAGAATTTGTGAAACCATATCAGTCGATGTCCTTCACGACATCTTCCGGAGGGGAGTCCAGAAGCTCAGGATGGGCGATGAGGCGGCGGTAATACTTGAAGAAGGTGGCATAGTAGAAGCCGTCCACGATTCGCTCATCCAGAACAAACTTGACGTCGATGTACTTTTTCTGGGCAACGGAGCCATCCTCCTGGATCTCATAGGCCTTGCGCTTCATGCCGAAGGCGCCGAAGACGGGGAGGTTGCCGAAATCGTACAGGTGGTGGTAGATGGGGCGGATGCCCAGGGAACCCATGGAGGTGAAGAAGAGGCTTCCGTGGAAGGGACTCAGCTCCAGCAGGAATTTGGGCAGGAGACCGAAATAGTCCAAAAGCTTCAGCAGCCAGACCACAAACTTCATGATCACGCTGGGGATCATGGTGAAGTACATGATCAGGTTATCCAGACTGGAATCCAGCTCCTGGGTGGCCTTGACGCTCTCCACGGCGGCGTTGAGCTTGTGGTAGACATCCAGGGCGGTATCCCGGGGATTTAAGTGGACCTTGATGGAGGTATCCGGGGAATCCACGGTCATTTCCTTCTTGATCACCATGCAGTACTGAATATCCTCACCACGGGAGTAGACCTTCTGGCCGGAGATGAAGCGGTTCAGCTGGGGATACTTGGCTACGCCCCGGACATAGGCGGCCAGCAGCACGTGGGTGATACCGAAATCGGTATACCCCTCCCGGCGCTTGGCGCGGATGTAGCGCTCCACATGGGAAATTTCAAAGGACTCCTCAAAGAGATTGGAGCAGGTATTCCGCTCTACCTGGAAGTAAGAGGTGATCTGTGCCATGGGGGACAGGGTGCGGATCCGGCGTCCGTCGGTGCGGTCGCCCCAGGTGGGATGGTATTCGCCCTGGGGGTGGATGCGGATGGCAAACACCAGAACCAGCGCGCCGGTGAGCATCAGAATATCCGGCAGAACGGTCAGATCACCGGCGGCCAGGGTGGTGCGCCGGTAGTAGATCAGCGTTGCCAGGGGTGCGCTGATCACCGGAAGCAGCATAATGGGGGCGCCCATTTTGCCGTTGGCGATGCGGGAATACAGATAGGCAAAGAAAATCAGTGCGATCCAGAACAGCCAGCTGATCATGCCGCTCTCAACATTGTAATCGATCCAGATACCGGCGTAGATGGCTGCCATCCAGACGGGAATGGCGGTTTTGTAGAAGAGTTCCTTACCGGAACCCAGGGTGATGAGCATAAACAGCAGAGAGGCTGCGATTGGCAGAACGATTTGGCTCCACGCTCCGACTCCTTCCACGCCGGAGAACAGGTAGATGCGGGCCACTGCCGAGCCGATCATGCAAAGAGCCATCACCCAGGCCAGCGGGTTTTTGCCGCTGACGTAGAAATGTGTTCTTCTTTCCATAACAAATGTATTTTACCAGAAAACGACAGCTTTCGCAAGGTTTGATTTTTACAACAAAAAGCCCCGCTGTTTTGCATCGTGTTCTTAACGGAAAACAGCATAAGTTTACTGGCAGGTCAATACGACCTGCCAGTTTTCGTATGCATGTAGGTTTGGACAACAGTCCGGTTCTTACATCCGGTGGACAGCCGGAGGCTCCGCTTGCCGCAAACAGAGCAAACACGCGCAGATTTGCGCCGCACCAAAGGCTCCCTTGTGTAAAGGGCGCTGTCAAAAATCTATTTGATTTTTGCCTGAGGGATTGTCGTTGCCAAAAAAGCGCTTGTATGATAGTATGTTAGTGAACAGATCACAAAACTTGAATTTGACAAAGGAGTGTGATTTTATGAAAAAGGTTGCAAAATGGCTTGCTGTAATTTCCGCTGTCGTTTTTGTAATTGCTTGGGGCAGTATGGGATTGAAATTACTTGATAACGATTACCTTATCACAGCAGAAGCATACATAGGGCTGATTTGCATTGTAGTCTGCTTTATTTGTCTAATGTACATCAAACTCACAAATCGTTGTCCTCATTGTGGCAAGACAAAACAATCCTTCGGAAAATACTGTCCTTACTGTGGTAAGGAAATCAATTAACTAAATTTCAATATGACGAATAGATATAGACTATCAACTCTGGCGCCAATCAATCCCTCAGTCAGCCTGTCGGCTGACAGCTCCCTTTACACAAGGGCACCTTTGCTCCATCCCTGCTGTATATTAGAAATGCCTGCACAGCTCGCATTGAGGGTCTGTGCAGGCATTCATTATTTTGACTTGTTATTCTCCGCTAAGGATGCAACGCTTTTCCGCAGGGACATTTTGCATCAATAGGTCACGATCCGGTCCAGGTATTGGTACC
>JAZQEP010000061.1:0-76094 GCA_045539075.1 Faecousia sp.
TCCCAGATTTCTGTTTCCGGGTGCAGTGCTTCAATAGCCTGCCAAGCGGCAAAACCCACACCCTTGCTGTGGCAGTCCACATTGACGAACAGAAGCTGAAGCTCATTGCGATTAGTATCCGGATGGATGGCGAGAACCGTGCCGCCCACAACTTCTCCATCCAGAACAATATTATAGCTTTCCGCCCCCTCCGCCTCAAAGGAGCGAATCACATGATCCCGTGGGATAATTTCCCCATCAACGGGACCGAACTGCTCCACCACCGCTTTTTTGAATGCGATCTGGATATTACGAATAAAAGTTTCTTTCTCTTGTTCTTGCAAGGGAACCAATTTGATGTTCATAAAATACCTCCATAAATGCAAAAAGGCCCAGTCATTGCGTAAACGCAACAACCGAGCTCACTCGACATCTTATCCGACAGGCGGCCTGCGGGCATTGCCCACGATCCCCTACACTACGGTGTACTGTCCTCCGATGCACTTTATTTATATCACATAGCCAATTGATGGTCAAGCACGGCTTTATTCCCGATCTCAAATTCTCTTGAGTATAATCCGAACGATAGCCTATAAATGAACGATAGGATTTCCCATTCCGGCTCTCTGGGCGTCGTCAACAGCCGCAACACCGCCAATTACAAAACCACATAAAAAGCAAAAGTTGGAATTACCCCTATTCCCGGACGTAATTCCAACTTTTCTTGCAATACAAAAAGAAGAACCTGATTTGACTTTGTATCAAATCAGGTTCTGTTTCTGGTTGCGGAGGCAGGACTCGAACCTACGACCTCCGGGTTATGAGCCCGACGAGCTTCCAACTGCTCTACTCCGCGATATTGAGTGCACCTCTCAAGTGCTTGTGTATTATAGCATGATGTCCCCTGTTTGTCAAGTACCAATTTTTGTAATTTCACGGGCGGCCGAACTGGGCCGCCCGGAGTAGGTTATGACAGGAATTCGACATTTTCCTTTTTCGCAAAGCTGATCACATCGCCGCGGCGCACCCGGCACAGCCGGTCCGGCTCCAGGCGAATGCCATTGAGATAGGTTCCGTTCTTGGTAGAATTGTCCCGCAGGTACCACTTGCCCTCGGCACAGACAAAGGTCGCCTGGGACCGGGCCACATAGGGACTGTCCAGCTGCAGATCGCTCTCCCTGCTCCTGCCTACCAGAATGCGGTTACCCGAAACAGTCCGTGTCTCACCGGTGGACTGGAACCGCAGTCTCAGGATCGCCTCCTGCGCCACTTCCGGCACAAAGCGCTTTCCGCACCGCTGGCACACATGGCCCACCACATCCCGGCAGTGCTCACAGCTGATCAGTTCGGCACCTTCCGGATCCGCCATCCGCCGTACCACCAGCGCTGACATGGTATCCATTCCCCGGGCAGAGGGATGGGTACTGTCCACAGTGTCGAAGGGGACCTTCTGGCCGTACAGATCCAGGACCCGGCAGCCCAATTCCTGGGCTGCCGCGGAGATTTGTTCGTTATACTCCCGGATATCCGTCCCAAACAGTTCATTGCGGAACGCAAAATTGGGGTTTGCGGACATAAAGGTCGTGTTCAGCGTGCAGCACCAGATTTCCGCGTTTGGATAATTTCCGCGCAGCTTGGAGAGCATCTGTCTATAGGCCGGGGCAAAGAACGTATCCTGGTTCTCCCCGATTCCCAGCGGCACGCCGTTGCCCCAGTCGTTGATTCCCAGATACACCAGGATCACATCCGGCAAGATCTCACCTAAGTGAAGATTTCCTGTACGCTGGTCGCTGACCGCCGAAGGGTACTGATCCCGCCAATCCGGATACCGGGTAACCCGGCAGCCGGACCAGGAATCGTTCACCAACAGTTCACCGCCAAAGAAGCGGATCACCTGGCCCCACCAGGTATCCTCCGGATTCCGCACACCGGTCTGCCCCGCATTTTCCCCGGTGTAATAGACTTTATTTCCCCGGGGGTGAAATCCCTCCAGGGTGCTGATAGAATCTCCCAGGATGGAAAACTGCCGTCCATAGTACGGATTGCTCTGCTGCCAGCGGTAGAAAGCCTGGCTCTCGGAGCCCCGGTAGCGAATACGTCCACCGGGCATACGAACATCCTCCGCCCCCGGCTCCCACCGTTTGCCGCCCACATAGCGCAGCTTCTCCAATTCCTGGGACTCGCCCAGAAATTCCAGCTGGAACGCGGCGATATTGGGACACACCGTATAGGGGTCAGCGCCCACGCTGCTCTTGATGGCAAAGATCACCCGCTTGAAGGCGGTGCGGTAGCGCTCCTCCTCCAGCACCAGCCGGAAGGCCCGGGCCACCACCTCCGGCGGATTGCGGAAAGCGCCGCAGCCAAAGGCACCCAGGATCAGAACTTCTGCCTCGTTGTCCATGGCGGCCTCCAGAATCTGGCGGATCCGCCCGCAGAGCAATTCTCCCAGGAATGTATGATTGGTATAGCGCTGTTTTCCCAGATAGGGAGCCGCGCAGGTGATCACGTCTACCCGGAACCAGTCTTTCTCTTCCATGGGCACAGGCAGGTCATCATCTGTCTTGAATACCGTCACATCCCGGTGGTAGATCACCCGGTTGGAGAAGAAATGGTCCTTCCAGAATTCGTGATAGCCGTAATAATCAGCCCGGACCTTTTCATCCGTCAGACATGGATACAGATTGCTGCTGCGGCACAGGCATTCCTCCTGGGCCATGGCACCCTGGGCAACACCGCCGCCGGGATGCTTGGGATTGGCAAAATTCAGCGCAGCCACCCTGCCGAAGGGCAGATTTTCCCTGGCTGCGGCAAAGCTGGTTCTCTCCATCACCCGAATCACACTCTCCCAGACCGGATGCAGCCGGAAAGACCGGAAATCCTCCGGATATACCCTGCCGGATTCCGCTGCCAGGCGTGTAGCTTCCGCCAAAGGCGGACTCTGCCACCGCTCAGCCGTATCGGCAAAGCAGGCAATCAAATTCTGGGCGTTCATGGCGCCACCTCCCTTTGTTTTTCTATATTGTAGCGGATTTTCCCCTGAAACGCAAGCATCTTCCCCGGTTCAGTCTTCCATAGCCCTTCGCAGCTTCTCCAGGGCCCGCTTCTCGATGCGGGAAATATAACTTCGGCTGATCCCGGTAATTTCCGCCACCTCCCGCTGACGCAGCGGGGACTCCCCCTCCAACCCATAACGCAGCAGGATCACCTGCCGTTCCTGGTCAGTCAATACACTGTCCACCGCCTGCCGAAGCTGCCGGACCGATTCCCGGGTCGTCACCTGCTCCAGAAGGTCACAGTCATCGCTGATCACATCCATTCGTTCCAGGGGCGTTCCATCGCTGCCTGTCTCGATAAAATCCGACAGCGATACATCCTGGGCAGATTTTCGCTGACCCCGGAAGTGCATCAGAATCTCGTTTTCCACACAGCGGGCCGCATAGGTGGCCAGCCTTGCCCCTTTGCTTCCGTCGAAAGTGGAAATCCCTTTGATCAGACCGATTGTTCCGATGGAGATCAGGTCCTCCTGATCCGACTCCACGGCGTAGTATTTTTTCATGATATGGGCAACCAGCCGCAGATTGCGCTCCACCAGGATATTGCGCGCCTCCAGGTCTCCTGCGGCGCTGAGGGCCAGGTAGTGCCGCTCCTCCTCCCGGCTTAGAGGTTTGGGAAAGGAACCTGTATTCAGTTGCAGAGAATAGAGCATTGTGCTGAGCATCAACCAGACAGTAGCCAGCATATAACCACCTCCGTAGATACTCTATTGCCCATTACCTGTCCTTTTTCCTCCACAGAAATCCCCCGGCGCGATAACCGCGCCGGGGGTGTTTATTTTTTCAGCCGGCTTTATTCCTGTCCAAACAGGAACCGGAAGCAGTCCTTCAGTGACTGATCCCAGAAATCCCAGCTGTGGGTGCCGGGTCTGTGGTCGAATTGGTGGGGAATCCCCTGTTTTTTCAGTTCCTCCACAAAATCCAGATTCATCCGGTACAGCCGGTCCTGTTCGCCGCAGCTGAGGTAGAGCGGGGGAAGCTTGTCCGCCTTCTTTACCAATTGGAACAGGTCATCTTTTTCTTCCGCCACACCGGTTTTTCCCACCAGAGCCTCCAGCTCCGTCTGCTTCAGCACATTGCGCAGGATGGGATCATCCATCCGCAGGGCGCCGGAGAAGCTGCCGCAGCCGGCATACTGCCCCGGATATGTCAGCGCGCATTTCAGCGCACCGTAGCCGCCCATGGACAGGCCCATGATATAATTGAAAGCAGGCTCCCGGGACAGGGAGAAGAAATGCGCACACATCTCCGGCAATTCCCTGGAAATGTAGCGGAAATAGGCCATTCCCGACGCCGTATCGCAGTAGAAGCTGCGCTGTACCTCCGGCATGACCACCGCCGCCCCTGCGTTCAGGGCATAGCGCTCCACCGCGGTATATCGGCTCCAGGCACTGGCGTTGTCCGAAAGACCGTGGAGCAGGTATACCACCTTCGTCCGGGACAGATCCCCTTCATTGGGCAGCACCACATGGACGAGGGTGTCCATTTCCAGCGCTTTGGAGTAAAATGTGCATTGTAAGTGGGCCATAATTTCCCTCCGGGGTGTTCTTTACAACCGCACCGGCAGCTTGCCGGTAGGCTTCAGTTCTCCGGTGAGAACTCTGGCCGCGGCCAGGATACCCTCCCGGGTGTACTCATAGACCACAAACGACCACACACCCTGGGGCAGATCCCGCAGGTCATAGGGCGTGCGCAAACCAACCGCCACGGTGGGAATCTTCGCCTCCGCAAGGGCACGAATCAGCGCCAGCTGGCCGGGATTGCTTATGGTCATAAATGCGCCCACCACCGCGGATCCATGTTCCCGGGCCAGTTCCACCAGCCGGGCGATCTCCTCGGAATCGGGATCACGGCTCATGTCGGCACAAGTACCGCCCAGAGCCTTCGCCACAACCACACCAAAAGGATTTCCCTTTTCCCCCTCCACATTGCCCACCAGGGATACCCGGTAGGGTTCGCAGCCGATGCATAGGGGGTTCGGGCTGAAGCGGAAATCTTCCGCCGGAGGGGCCACCTGGGTGATGCTCAGATTCAGCATCCGGCGGCTCTCCTTGGCGGCAGCTTCGAAGTCGAAATCCGGGAATTCCTTTCCTTCGATCCAGGCTTCCTTGGCATCCAGGATCCGCTGTACGCTCTCGTCCATTTCCTTCATATCCAGCTCGCCGTTTTCAGCGGCCTCCAGCAGCCGCTGTGCTGCTTCGGCGCACCACAGGGGGTGGTGGGTGATCTCCACCAGGTCCACACCGGCCTTGAAAGCGGCGAGAGTACCCTTGGAAATGCCGTAATGGGTACGGATGGCTGCCATCTCCATGCAGTCGCTGACGATGATGCCCCGGAAGCCCAGCTTTTCCCGGAGCAGACCGGTCATGATTCGCCGGGACATGGTGGCGGGAACGCCGTCGGGCTCGATCTGGGGGAAGAGGATATGGGAGGTCATCACCGCGGGCACACCGGCCTCCACCGCCGAGCGGAAGGGGATCAGCTCCACCTGCTCCAGCTGCTCCATGGACTTATCCACACAGGGCAGGGCCAGATGGGAGTCAAGATCCGTATCTCCGTGGCCGGGGAAGTGCTTTGCGCAGCACAGGACACCGCCCTCCATAAAGCCCTGTACGGCTCTGGCGGCAAAACGGCCCACGAACTCGGGGTCATCACCGTAGCTGCGGACACCGATCACAGGATTTCGCGGGTTGGAATTCACATCCACAGTGGGCGCGAAATTGAAGTTGGGACCCAAAGCGCGGAGTTCCTTGCCGATGAGCTTACCGCCCAGGAAGGCATTCTCCGGGTCGCCGGTAGCACCCATGGCCATGGCGCCGGGAATATTGACGGCGTCCGACTTCAGACGGGTGACGATGCCTCCCTCCTGGTCCACGGCGATGAAGGCGCTGTGGCCGGTCTCCTGCCGGACGAACGCCTGAATATCAGCGCACAGCTGCTTCAGCTGGGCGCAGTCCCGGACATTCTCCTGGAACAGGATCACGTTGCCAATCTTGTACTCCCGGACCACCTGGCGGAATTCCTCGGTCATCTCCGTGCCCGGGAAACCGGTCATCAGCCGCTGGCCGATCTTTTCTCTTAACGTCATGACATAACCTCCTGCTTATTCATAGATGTGGTATTTCTGTTTTCTGATTTGAAACGCGGCGCAATCCGCCTCCCAGCGCTGCCAGATGGCATCGGAATCCGGGCATTCCGGCCGGATGTCACTGCTGCCGCAGAGAAAATGGATATGGGGTCCCGGCGCGAAGGCACAGGGTCTGAATTCCATCTGTCCCGGCCACAGCCGAAGGATGGTGCACAGCAGCCACAGCCCCGTCCGGACGCTGCGGTAGGCTGCCCGGTCCGTGATCTCCACCCGGACACCCTGGCAGAGCTTGTCTTTATACTTGGAAGACGTGGGGCAAAACGCGGCAGGCCGGAACACCACACCAGGCAAATTCAGACTGTTCATCTCCCGGCTCAACAGGGCCCCATCCAGGAACGGAGCGCCGATCAACCGGAAGGGCTGTCCGGTACCCCGGCCCTCGGAAAGGCTTGTACCCTCAAACAGGCACATACCGGGATACAGCAGCGCCGTCTCAAAATCACGAATGGCGCCGCTGGGCTTGACCCAGTCGCTGCCGAATTCCGGGAACATTTGGCTGCGCTTCCACCCGGCGCAGGGGACCACATGAAGCTTGCAGCCAAGCTTTTGCTCCGCGTTGACCATAGCCGCCAACTCACCTACGGTAAGGCCATAGCGGATGGGCAGCGGATAGGGGCCGATGAAGCTGCGGTACGCATCCTGCAGCAGGCAGCCCTCCACCACATCGCCGCCCAGCAGCGCCGGTCTGTCCAGTATCACAAAGTCCACACCGGCAGCAGC
This sequence comes from Faecousia sp., assembly GCA_045539075.1. GTDB lineage: Bacteria > Bacillota > Clostridia > Oscillospirales > Oscillospiraceae > Faecousia. The sequence goes on from JAZQEP010000061.1 coordinate 6,901, forward strand.
ACAGTCCTCCATCACCCGGATCATAATGGTGATGTAGGTATAGAAGCGGGTGCCCAGATCCTGAATGTCATAGACAATGGCATCCAGCCGGGATAGCCAGTCCGGCGGCACGGGTTTTGCCTGCCAGTCGCCGAAGAGGCTGACTACCGCCGCGCCGGTTTGGGGCTCCACTGGATCTTCCCGAACATTTTCACCGTTGCCGAAGGTTCCGAAGAGGCCATGCTCCGGCGTGAAGATACACGCCAACGGGTATTTCTCGTGAAAAGCCAGATAGCCGGGCCGCAGATCCCGGGTAACCGCGGCTGCGGAAGTGACCATGCCAAGCTTTTTCCCCCGAAACAGGCAGGCAAATTCTTCGATTCGGTCGATACCGCATTGGATCATTTGATGCACCTCCGGAGAAGGAAATATTATTTCAAAATTTCATAAATAGTTTCATTGAGTATTGCAAGAAAAACACGTGAAAACGGATTTTTTCCGAATATCTGTTGACAAAATCCCAGTCTGTTATAAAATAGTATCATAAAAAACACAATAATTGTGTAATTATTTTTCATTTTTGTATCTTCCATTCCGCAGACGAAAGGGGATAACACCATGACAGCCATTGAGCTTCGCATACGAAGCACCTACGATTCTCTGAGCACAGTTGAGAAAAAGGTCGCGGATTATTTGCTGGATAACATTGAAAATGTATTTAACCTTCCTATCGCTACCCTGGCTCAGGAGGCAGGTGTCAGCAAGGTGGCATGGGTCCGCTTCTGTAAGGATATCGGCTTCGATGGTTTGAAGGATCTGAAAAAAGCACTGTTTTCCCAGATGCGGGACAAATCCGATGACACCGTTGCCGATCCCTTCTCCGATGTCCGGGATGTGATCAACACCAAATCCCTGATCGAAGGTATCAAGCAGAACAGTATCCGCGCCATCCAGGATACCGCCGAAATGCTGGACCCGGATGCCCTGGAAGAAGCGGCCAAAGCCATTCTGAACGCAAAATCCGTGCGGATCTTCGGCGTGGGTGCCTCCGGTATGGTGGGCGAGGACCTGCACAGCAAGCTGATGCGGATCGACAAAAACACCTATTTCAGCACCGACCACCACACCCAGCTGACCTACGCGTCCAATATGACCGAGCAGGATGTGGCCGTTCTGATCTCCATGTCCGGCAAGACCAAGGAGATCCTGGAGATTTTCTCCATCGCCAGGAAAAACCACACACCCACCATTGCGCTGACCAGATACAGCAAAACCATTCTGGCCACCCACGCAGACATGGTGCTCTACCTCTCCGCACCGGAGATCTCCATGCGCAGTGCCGCTACAAGCAGCCGTCTGGCCCAGCTAATGGTCATCGATGCGCTGTTCACCGAAGTGGCCCACCTTGACTACGATACGATCTCCGTAAACTTGGAAAAGAGCCAGGACAGCACCGCCTCCCACCGGGTGGGCAGCAGCGAGACCTACGATTTTGAATAAAAAAACTGCGCTGAGACAGGATAGCCTGTTTCAGCGCAGAATTTTTTGAATCAACCCTTAACGCCGCCGATAGTCAGGCCCTTCACAAAGTACTTGGAGAGGAACGGATACAGAACAACGATAGGAACGGAAGAAGTGATGATGACAGCGGACTTCAGTGCGATGGAGACCGTGTCACGCTCTGTAGCGGCACTGCCCACATCCATCTGCATGGTGCCGTTGACCAGGTTACGCAGGATCATCATAACGGGGTACTGGTCGCTCTTCAGGTAGATCAGAGCGTTGAACCAGTCGTTCCAGAAATAGACTGCGTAGTACAGGGTAATGGTAGCCAGAGCGGGGATGGACAGGGGGATGAAGATATTGCGCATGATGCCGAAATAGCCCATGCCGTCGATCAGCGCAGCCTCTTCCAGCTCGATGGGGATGGTCTTGAAGAAGTTGATCAGCACGATCAGATTGAAGGTATTGATGGCCATGGGAAGGATGATGGCCCAGACGGTGCCGACCAGCTTCAGACTGTTCATCAGCAGGTACTTGGGGATCAGACCGCCGGCAAAGAACATGGTGATGATGACCAGTCTCATGAAGAAGGCATGACCCTTCAGCTTGCTGTGTGCCAGGGGGAAAGCCATCAGAATGGTCATGACCATACAGATGGCGGTACCGGCCACGGTATAGAAAATGGTATTGCCGTATGCGTGCATGAAGTTGGGATACTTAAAGATCTTGATGTAAGCGTTGAAGGTAAAGTCCTTGGGCCACAGGAACACTTCACCGTTGGTCAGCGGCTTGGCGCCGGAGAGTGATGCGGACAGGATGTAGATAAAGGGGATCAGACAAACCGCCAGGACAAACAGAACCAACAGGAAGACGATGGTATCAAAGATGTAGTTTTCTTTGTTGCGGTAATATTTAGCCATCTTTTCTCCCTCCTTAGTAAATGCCGTCGCCGGTGAGTTTCTTACTGATGTAGTTGGATGTGGACACCAGGATCAGGCCCACAACACCGGTAAACAGACCCACCGCGGTGGCGTAGGAGTAGCTGTTGTTTCTCAGACCGACTCTGTACACCATGGTGTCCAGAATATCGGAAACCGCGGAGTTGGCGGGCGTGTACATCAGAAGGATCTTTTCAAAGCCCAGGCTCAGGATGCTGCCGACGTTCAGAATCAGCATGACCATGATGGTGGGCAGAATAGACGGAATCGTAACATAGAAAATACGCTGCAGCCGGGAAGCGCCGTCGATTTCGGCAGCTTCATACAGGTCCTGGTTGATGCCGGTAATGGCCGCCAGATAGATGATGGCGTTCCAGCCGGTGAACTGCCAGGCCTCGGAGAAGATATAGACCGGACGGAACCAGCGCTCTTCATTCATGAAGTAGATAGGCTCAATGCCGATGTTCTTCAGCAGCATATTCAGGAAGCCCGCGCTGGGGGACAGGAATTCGTTCAGGATGGCAATGACGACCACCGTAGAGACGAATCTGGGGATATAGGACGCGGTCTGGGCAAATTTCTTGAACGGGGTCCAGCGGATCTCGTTCAGAGCAATGGCGAAAATAATGGGGATGGGAAAGTTGATCGCCAGATTGCTCAGGGACAACACGATGGTGTTGCGGAATGCCTTCCAGAAGGTGGGATCTTTCAGGAAGCGCTCAAAGTAAATGGTCGTCCACTCGACACCGAACATACCCGTGCCGGGACGGTAGCGGCGGAATGCCAGAACATTACCCACCATGGGAACATAGCGGAAAATGATATAGTAAGCAACCGGAAGTGCCAGCATTGCATACATTACCCAATATTGTTTCCAATAAGCGATACGCTTCGCTTTTTTCTGATTTCGCAGAAGTTCAGTTTGTGCGGTCGCACTGCGCATAAATAGGACCTCCCTTGCGGTTGCTGCCCGAAAAAATCGGAAAACTCGAAACAGATGAAAAGATGGGGGTGGGTACACCCACCCCCATCGGTGTGATTCTACTGAGTCCGGTTAACCGGAGTGATATTAACCCTTGTTACGGTTCTCGCTGTAGATCTTCAGCAGTTCGCTGGCACCCAGGGTCTCCAGCTCTGCAACGTACTCGGCCCAGTCAGCGTCGGAGTCGACGTCCTTCTTGCCGGTGACGAATGCGTCGATCCAAACTTCAACGGGATCGATCAGACCTGCCTGGATGGTGGCAGCCTCTTCAGCCATCAGGTCGTCGAACCAGGGCTCGGGGGGCATGGGCTGGATAGCCTGATCCATGGCGGCAACCTCAGCATTCAGCTGTGCGTAGAACTCGTCGTACTTCAGGAAGTCGATGTCGTTCAGCCAAACCATCTGGAAGGGATCGGCACCGGTGCCGTACTTAACCTGCATGTACTTGAAGATGCCCTCGGGAGCGTTCTTGATCTCGTCGATGAACTCGATCTTGCCGTCGACCATGTTATAGGTGACGCCTTCCACACCGATGTGCCAGATCATGGCAGCCTCTTCGGAGTAGAACATCTTGTCAACAGCGCGGACAACCTGCTCGAAGTCCTCACGCTCAGCGGTGGTGATGGGGAACATGATGCCGGCAGAAGCGCGTGCCTTAACCTGGTGGTGGGCACCGGCGGGGCCTTCCAGAGGAGCGTACATCTGCAGATCGAAGCCTTCGATATCGGAAGCAGCTTCCAGACCGCCAATCTGGTCGTAGTAAGCGTAGGTAGCCATAGAGTAGCCGGTGGTCATCTTCTTGGACCAGACGGCGTCGTCAATGATGGGAGCCTGTTCGGGATCCAGCAGACCCTCGTCGAACAGCTTGTTCATGAAGCGCAGGTACTCGCGGGCAGCGTCGGAGGTAGCGCCCAGGAAGTAGTCCTTAGCCTCGTAGTCCCAGGACAGGACGGTGGCGTAGGGAGCGCAGGACTTGCCGAAGGGAGCGCCGTAGGAGGGCATGGTCATACGGTAGGTGACGTAGGGAGCAACCAGGTGGGTCAGGGGGTAGGAGTCGGGATAGTCTTCCTTGTAGGCCTTCAGGATGTTGTACAGATCGTCGAAGGTCTTGGGAGCCTCGAAGCCCTTAGCCTCCAGGTAGTCGGCACGCAGGATCAGACCGCCGTCGTACTGGGCAGCCTCACGCAGAGCGGGCATGTAGTAACGCTTGCCGTCCATCAGAGCCAGGCCGTCAACTTCGCCGGTCAGGCCCAGCTTTTCAGCCATGGCGTTGAAGTTGGGAGTCCACTCGGGGTAGTCGGAGATAGCGACCACGGAGCCGTTCAGACACTGGGAAGCACGCTCACCGTAGGTCTCCTGGTACAGGATGACATCGGGACAGTTCTCCAGAGTGTTCAGAGCCAGGGAAACCTTGGTGCTGAAGTCGGAGTTGGGGATTGCTTCGACGGTCAGGTCGATGTTGGCCAGCTTTGCGGTCTCGACCATGGCCAGCCAGCTGTCCATATAGGGCAGGGTGGGATTGTCGGAGTAGTACATGGTGATCTTGATGGGCTCAGCAGGAGTCTCGACCTCAACAGCAGGGTCGTTGCTGCCCTGGTTCTCGGCGGCGGGAGCCTTAGTCTCAGCAGGCTTCTCGGTGCCGCAGGCGGCCAGGCCCAGGACCATGATCAATGCCAGCAGCATTGCCAGAGTCTTCTTGAACATTTTCATACGATTTCCTCCTTTTTGTTGTGCGTAGGACAAGTTCGAAAACAGCGGGTGAAATTTTGATGACACCATTTCCCCAAAAATTCAGAACTTTGTTTCGCATCATTATAATAATATACAATTGGAATTTTTGTCAACTTTAATTGCTCTTCCCTGGAAAGATTTGTAGTTTTCAACATTATCTGTATATATATTTTGTTAATTAATTCTAAACAACTTTTATAGGGAGCCGTCCCGGACCCCGGGTCCTGGATACCTTGACATTTTTCTTCGGATAAGCTATCATCAAAACATAAAATAACCGAATACATATGAATACAGGAGGCCGTAATATGGAAGCATTTGACCGGGTTCATCAGCTGATCCAGCAGGGTCTTGACCAGGGAGCCTATCCCAGCGCCGCACTGGCTGTGGGCATCGGCGAAACTATTTTTCAGAAGCGGTTCTACGGCGACTGCCGGGAAACCACCCTGTTCGACATGGCCAGCGTCACCAAGATCCTCAGCCCCACCATGATCGCCTTCCGTTTTCTGGAGGAGGGTCTGCTGCGGCTGTACGACACCGTGGGTCTTTTCTTCCCGGACGCCCCGGAGGACAAAAAGGCTATCACCATTTTGCACTTGATGACCCACACCAGCGGCATTCCGGACCATTTCTTCATCTCCGACTCCACCGATGACCCCGCCGACGCAGCGAAGGTCATTCTGGCCCATCCCCTTGCCCAGGCGCCCGGCGGCGACCCTATCTACACCTGTATGGGCTATATTCTGCTGGGAAAGATCCTGGAGCAGATCGGCGGAAAGCCTCTGGACCAACTGGCGCAGGAATATGTGTTTGAGCCCCTGGGACTGAACCACACCGGCTACCACCCTGTCGGGGATATTGCCCCCACGGAGCTGGATCCTGCCACCGGAGAACTCCTGCGGGGCGTTGTACATGACGAAAATGCCCGGTTCCTCAACGGCATCTCCGCCAACGCCGGTGTATTCAGCGATCTGAACGACATGATCCGCTTCACCCAGATGCTGGCCCTGGGGGGCAAGCTGCCCGGCGAGAAGCGTTTCCTCTCCCCCGCCATGCTCAGCCGCGCCATGCGGAACCACACCCCCGATTCCAAGGGTGAATTCCGGGGACTGGGCTTCAATCTGGCAGGCAGCCCCATGAATTTCCTTGGCGATCTGATGAGCCCGGGCACCTTCGGTCACACCGGCTTCACCGGAACCAGCTTCGCTGTGGATCCCCGGACAGGGCTGTGGGTGGTGCTGCTGACCAACCGGGTCTGTCCCACCCGGGCAAATGTCAAACTGGTGCGGCTGCGCTCCATGATGCACAACGCCGCCGCCGCGGAGGCCAGTCGGCTCCTCCGGGACAGAACATGATCTGCAGGAGCGTTTTCCGGTTATGAAATTTTTTGATCCCGATTCCAAATTTGCCCAGATCATGACCTCCTTCGGAGAAATGATGCTGCTGAACCTGTGCTGGATCCTGGGCAGCCTGCCCATCGTTACCATCGGCGCTGCCAACACGGCCATGTATACGGTCATGGGCCGGCGGCTGCGGGAGGAAGGCAGCGGTACCATCGTCCCATTCTTTAAAGCCTGGTGGAGCAATCTGAAGGTGGCCACCCTATTCTGGGTCCCCCAGGTATTCGTCACCTGCAGCTTGGTGCTTCTGATCTTCATGAATGTACCCTGGATTCTCCGGCTGCTGGCGGCGGTGCTGCTTCTGCTGGCAAATCTGATGTTCAGCACCGTCTACCCCCAGATCGCCCGGTTCCGGAACCGCCCCTTCGCCTATCTGCGAAACGGTCTGATCCTGGTGGTCCTGAAGCTGGGCCGGCTGCTGCTGAATCTGATCCTGTTTCTCTCCCCGGTGCTGTTCTTCCTGCTCTACCCGGTGGATTTTCTCCAGCTGGGTGTGGTGTGGATCCTGTTCGGCTTCTCCCTTCTGTTCTACCTCTCCGCGAAAATCATGCGCAATGTGCTCTCTCCGTTGGAAAATATGGGCAAACAATAAAACAGCACGGCACCTGTCCCATGGACAGGTGCCGCTTCATTTCTTATTCCAGTTCCCAGGCCATCTGGGCAGCGCCCCAGAGGGCATCGTGGGCCGGGGCTACGACAGTGCCCAGGCTTGCCAGCTGCTCCGCCACCACCCGGCTGTAAGCATTGTCCTTGCCGATCAGTCCGCCCAGCAGGGCAATCTTGCAGCCCTGCAGCTCCAGCCGCAGCTGCACGGCAATAACCAGTGCCGCCAGTTCCCAGGCCTGGGTGTGCAGAATGTTCCAGGCGCCCACATCATCCGCTTCCGCCAGCTCCAGAGCAATGGAAGAAAAGGCCGCAATGAGGGACTTATCGGTTGCCGGGTTATAGACAAATGGCACGATCCCCTCCGGTCCCGTTCCCAACCGGCGGCAGACCGCCTCCAGGATCCCGGTATCCGACGTCCGGCCATCCAGGGCCCGGACCGCGGCGGAGAGCACATCCCGGCCCAGGGCGTAGCCGCTGCCGCCGTCGTCGATGAGATGGCCGTAGCCGCCGCTGCGGGCGGTTTCCCCCCGGGCGTTGCGTCCGTAGCAGATGGAGCCCGTGCCGGAGATGAGGATGATGCCCGGCTCATCCATGGCGCCCCGGAGGGCGATGGCCTGGTCACCGCACAGGTGCCATTTTCCCCGGAAGCCCGCGTTTTCCAGTTCCTCGGCCAGGATCCGCTCCACAGCGGGATTGGAGATGCCCGCGGCGCCGAAACAGATCTTCCGGCACTGAGCCATATCTCCGCAGAAGGCAAATATCTCCCGGAGCAGCTTCCGGAACGTGTCCTCGCCGATGGAATTGATGTTGAAGGGGCCGAATTCCCCCCGGCGGAGGGTGCGGTTCTCCATATCCCGAATTTCCAGGCGGGTATGGGTGCCGCCGCCGTCGATTCCGGCAATAAACATATCAGTTTCCTCCCGATTCATCCGGCCGAAGCCGGTTTTTTCTTTTTGGAATATGCAACAACTCCCCTGCGGCGTGGAAGGCCGCAGGGGGGTGATCTTAAGGATTCAGCACCTGAGCGATTCTGCCGCCGGACTTTGCCAGCAGCTCCCGGGCCTTTTCGGCATCCACACCCAGCAGCACCATGATAATGGCCACCTTGGGCCGGTATTCGCACTGCTCCAGCGCTGCCACGGCGGTCTCCTCCCCACACTGGGTGGCATTGCAGACGATGGTGACGCAGCGGCGGATCAGCTTTTCATTGGAGGGCTTCACATCCACCATCAGATTTCCGTAGACCTTGCCCAGCTTGATCATGGCGCCGGTGGAGAGCATGTTCAGCACCATCTTCTGGGCGGTGCCGGACTTCATGCGGGTGGAGCCGGTAACTACCTCCGGGCCGGGAGCCGGGGCGATGCCGATGTCGGCAAAGCTGTCCAGCACGGAGCCGGGGCAGCAGGTAACCGCCACGGTCTTGGCGCCCAGCTCTCTGGCATATTCCATGCAGCCAAGCACGTAGGGGGTACGGCCGGAGGCGGCAACGCCCACCAGCACATCCTTGTGGCAGAAGGAGATCTTCTTCATATCCTCCACGCCCAGCTCCTTGCTGTCCTCAGCGCCCTCCACCGCCTTGAAAATGGCGGGATATCCGCCGGCGATGAGGCCCTGGACCATCTCGGGATCCGTGGAGTATGTAGGAGGGCACTCCACCGCGTCCAGAATACCCAGGCGGCCAGAGGTGCCCGCGCCGCAGTAGATCAGGCGGCCGCCCTTGCCCAGGCGATCGGCGATCAGATCCACAGCCTGGGCGATCTGGTCGGTCACCATGCCAACTGCCTCCGCAACCTTGTGGTCCTCCCGGTTTATCAGCCGGATCATGTCCGGGGTGGACAGGGTGTCGATGTTCATGGTATTGGGATTACGCTGCTCGGTGGCAATTTTCTTTAATTCGACCATCTTATCGTTCCTCCAATATGATTTCCGTGAAAAGCAGTCGGCTTACAGTTCTTTCAGCAGGATCGCGAAATTTCTGACGACTTTGAACCCCGCCCCCAGGTAGATAAAACGGGCATGGTTGTTCACGCCGGTAAAAATGGACATATAGTCCGCATCCACCTCTTTTTCCCGCTGCAGCAGACGGTAAAACAGCAGGGTGCCCAGGCCGTTTCTTTCAAAAGCAGGGGCCACCGCGACACCGGCCAGATAGCCTCTTCCGGTCTTCTCCCGGTACACGGGCCCCGTAAAGCCGGCGCAGACATTGTCCTTCAGCGCCACCAGCAGGTCCATCCCGCTGCGGCCAGCCGAGGGAACCTCCGCCGACCACATGGAATTATGCAGGCTTTCCACCATCTCTTCCAGGCCCGTATGCACAGCGGCGTCATACCGGGCCACGGTGTAGCCCCGCCGGGCCATCGTAAGCGCCTTCTCCTCCACCCAATCGGGGGTCACATGGTCCTTAAGGGGATAGTACAGGGCGCATTCCCGGTCGATCTCCTCGTAGCCCAGAGCACGCATCCGGTCATACAGCCGAAGCTCCACCGCCACACCGGGGGCGTTGTTGTGCTGGTGGCCGGGAGTGCCTGGGATCACCCAGGGAAGCCGGATAGGGTTAAAGTAGGATGCGGTACTGTGCGTCTTTCCCGCTGCGCGGAAGGCATTTTCCAGAGCGTCCAGCAGCAGCCGGGTATTTTCCTCACTGTCCGCTTCAGGCGCCAGGATCAGGCAGCTGATGTAGCCGTGGGGGATGCCGTCCGCGATATGATCACCGGCGCAGCCGTTGATAAATCCCAGCAGCCTGCCCTCATCCTCCAGAACAAAGGTGAACTCCCGAGAAAAATCGGGATGTTCTGTCAGCAGCTGCCGGAATTGTACCGCGTCCATGGGCGCATAGCCCATCCTGACTCCGGCGGAATTCCAAAGCTGAAGCAGGGGGAGCATATCCGCAGATTCATAATTACGCAGCATAATCCACCTCCGATTCTCACAGCAGGTCAGATAAATTACCTTGATTTAAGTTTATAGTAAACGAATATCGATTTTGTGTCAAGGAAATTCACATTTTAGGAAACAAAGTTTCTTGATAATTTTTTACTTTTTAATATGAAAACCCAACCCTATCGCACATGTTTTCCATTTTTCCAAACAGTTCTGTCAAATCCCCCAAAACCGGCTTTGGAAATTTAGTCATATAGCGAATGGTCAAGAAATTGGGAAACGACTACAATAAAAACCAGAACGATACCCGCACGTGCCCGAAACACTGCCCGGAAAGGATGGGAATATGGAACAATTTTGCAGACAGATCAATATGCCGGAGGAAGTTACCCTGCAAATGACTCAGCTTCACGGCTGCCTTGAGGAATACCCCTGCCTGCCCCTGCTGATGCAGGAGGAGACCTGGGCAGAAGGTCTGGCTCAGCTGAAGCAGTCTCTGGGTGAAGACCCCCAGGGCTTCAAGCGCCTGTGCAGCATGCTCCGCTGCGCCATGAAAGCAAAGGAAACCTACGATCAGCTGGGCATTTCCGAACAGATCTACACCGACAGTATGGCGGCTTTCTCCCGCTTCGTGCGGGAGCATATGGAAAGCTACGGCTGCTACGGCTTCGACCGGGGCACCTGGACCACCCGGCAGGTTTCCAGCAAGCTCTTCCGGATCGGCCAGCTGGAATACGAATTGACCTGCCTGAACGGCCAGCCCATCGTCAGCCTGCACATCCCCACGGACGTGGACCTGCGGCCGGAGGTCCTGCGGCCCTCTACTCGGGAGGGACTGGCTGAGCTGTACCGGCTCTTTCCGGAATACGCGGACAAGCCGGTATACTGCCACACCTGGCTGCTGTCTCCCCAGCTGAAGGAAATGCTCCCGGAAAAGTCCAATATTCTGGCCTTCCAGCAGATGTTTGACCTCTCCGATGAATACGATCCCGGAACCGGCTTCCTGCTGTGGGTATTCAAAAATCCCAAGCTGCCCAAGGAGGAGCTGCCGGAAAACACCAGCCTCCAGAGAAAGCTGAAGCGCTTTGTCCTGGACGGCGGGGTGTTCCTGGACGGCAAGGGCTACCTGCGGACCGATTTTTAAAATCACATAAGAAAACCGCCCTCCTTCCGGAGGGCGGTTGGTTCTTGTATTAAATCCGTGCCACGCCGGTTCTTCTTGCGGCTTCCGCCACGGCTTTGGCCACCGCCGGGCCCACCCGGGGGTCAAAGGCCTGGGGCATAATGTTATTCTCATTCAGCTCCCCGTCGGGGACCAGCTCCGCCAGGGCCATGGCCGCAGCCATCTTCATCTCCTCATTGATATCCGACGCCCGGACATCGAAGGTGCCCCGGAAAATGCCCGGGAAGGCCAGCACATTGTTGATCTGGTTGGGATAGTCGCTGCGGCCGGTGGAAACCACCCTGGCACCGCCTGCCTTGGCCTCGTCCGGGAAGATCTCCGGAGTGGGATTTGCGCAGGCGAAGATAATGGCGTCTTTATTCATGGTCTGCACCATTTCCTTCGTCACCAGGCCCGGAGCGGAGGTGCCGATGAATACATCCGCGCCCGCCAACTTTTCGGCCAAAGCACCGCCGGTCTGATCCGGGTTGGTCCGCTTGGCCATCTCTGCCTGGGCCCAGTTCATGCCCGGGCAGCCATCATACAGGGCGCCCTGCTTGTCGCACATGGTGATGTTACGAAAGCCCGCGGTCAGCAGCATCTTCACGATGGCGATGCCCGCGGCGCCTGCGCCCACGGTGACCACCTTCACATCCTCCTTACGCTTACCCACCACCTTCAGCGCGTTCAGCAGGCCTGCCAGGACGATGACGGCGGTGCCGTGCTGGTCGTCGTGAAAAACGGGGATGTCGCACTTTTCTTTTAGCTTCCGCTCGATCTCGAAGCAACGGGGGGCGGAGATATCCTCCAGATTGATGCCGCCGAAGGAGCCGGAGATCAGATACACGGTGTTGACAAATTCCTCCACATCCTTACTCCTGACACACAGGGGGAAGGCATCCACATCCGCAAAGGCTTTAAACAGGGCGCACTTTCCTTCCATCACGGGCATGCCCGCCTCGGGGCCGATATCGCCCAGGCCCAGCACCGCACTGCCGTCGGTGATGACGGCGCAGAGGTTGTGCCGACGGGTCAGCTCATAAGACTGACTTACGTCCTTCTTGATCTCCAGGCAGGGCTGCGCCACGCCGGGGGTATAGGCCAGAGACAGGTCCTCCCGGGTGGAGCAGGGCACCTTGGCCACCACTTCGATTTTTCCGCCCCACTGGCGGTGGCGGCGGAGGGATTCGGCTGCGTAATCCATAAAAATAACTCCTTTGGTTTTATTTCCTCCTTTATAACCTGTTTGGAGGGCACTGTCAAGGGAGGAGAAGTCAAAAAATACCGATGATTTTTGGGTAATGTGCCATTTATACGAAGATGCTTGCTATTTTCCGCCAAAGCTTCTATAATGGTTCCATAACACATAGAAAAGGAGAATTGTTTCATGAAATACGATTTTACCTCCATCCTGGACCGCAAGGGTAAGGATGCCATCGCCGTGGATATGGTCGGCGGCCCCATTTCCGCTTATCCCGCTCCCCGGGAGGGCTTCGATGTGATCCCCATGTGGGTTGCCGACATGAACTTCCCCGTGGTCCCCACCATCCAGGAAGCCATGATCAAGCGGGCGCAGCAGCCCACCTTCGGCTACTTCATGACCCGCCAGGAGTATACCCAGGCCATCATCGACTGGCAGAAGGAGCATAACGGTGCCGAGGTCGACAAGGCGAATATCGGCTATGAGAACGGCGTTCTGGGCGGCGTGGCCACCGCTCTGGCTGTGCTCTGCTCCAAGGGCGACAACGTGCTGGTCCACTCCCCCACCTACGTGGGCTTCACCGGCACTCTGAACAACAACGGCTACCACATCATCCACTCCCCTCTGAAGCAGGATGAGAACGGCATCTGGCGCATGGACTTCGAGGACATGGAAGAGAAGATCATCAAGAACAAGATCCACGCAGCTATCTTCTGCTCCCCCCACAACCCCACCGGCCGTGTCTGGGAGCGCTGGGAGATTGAGAAGGCCATGGAGCTGTATAAGAAGCACGATGTGTGGGTCATCTCCGACGAGATCTGGTCCGATATCATCCTCACCGGCTACAAGCACATCCCCACCCAGTCCGTTTCCGAGGATGCCAAGCAGCGGACTGCCGCTATGTACGCACCCAGCAAGACCTTCAACCTGGCCGGCCTCGTGGGCAGCTACCATATCATCTACAACAAGTGGCTGAAGGAGCGCTGCAATAAGGAATCCTCTCTGGGCCACTACAATTCCATGAACGTGATGTCCATGCATGCCCTCATCGGCGCCTACTCCCCCGAGGGCAATGAGTGGGTGGAAGAACTGCGCCAGGTGATTACCGGCAATGTGGACTTTGCCTGCGAATACATCGAAAAGCACTTTGACGGTGTCACCGTCAGCCGTCCCCAGGGCACCTACATGCTCTTCATCGACTGCGCCGGCTGGCTGGAGAAAACCGGCAAGACCATGGACGAGCTTCTCAAGGCCGGCTGGGACGTGGGCGTCGTGTGGCAGGACGGCCGGGCTTTCCACGGCCAGACCCATATCCGTCTGAATCTGGCACTGCCCCTGTCCAGAGTCCAGGAGGCCTTCGAGCGTCTGGACAAGTACGTTTTCAACGCCTAATTACTTATCTTTTCAGGCGCTTCCATTAGCTGCGTCCTCACAAGAAAACATAGCCCCCGCAGAGGTCCTTTCCCGTCAGCTCAGCGTTATTTTTTCTGGTGTTACATCCAGTAGCACGGCGAAAAAATGCCTTGATCTGCCGAAAAAATCCGCTCTGCGTGGCAAAGAATATGTTTAGGCCATCTGCCAAAGGCAGATGACCTAAATCTATGTTTTCTTATTCGGACTCCGCTTTGTGAAGCGCCTGTTTTTTGCTGTGGGACTTGCCAAAATCCAAGTTTTCCCCTATAATGACAGGGAACTGTCCATATAAGGAGACTGCCTATGAAAAAGATCCTGAAAAATTACGGTTTTATTATCACCATGCTCACCGGCGTTATCGCCGGCTGTATCGTGGGCGCGATATTCCCCATGGTCAAGGAAGGTGACGTGGTGGTAAACCCCGGCGCCACGATCCTGGAGCCCTTCGGCACCGTGTTCATCAATCTGATGTTCTGCATTGTGGTACCTATGGTGTTCTGCTCCATTTCCAGCGCCATCGCCAACATGGACTCCATGAAAAAGGCCGGCAAGATTATGGGCGTCACCATGGCTACCTTCTGCGTCACCGCCGGCATCGCCGCACTGATCATGTACATCATCGCCCGGGTATTCCCCCTGGTCCAGGGCCAGTATGAGACGGTCCCCGGGGAAGTGGGCGCCACATTGGGTCTGGCGGATATGATCATCAATTTCTTCACCAAGCCGGACTTCCCGGAACTGTGGAGCCGCAAGGCGATTCTTCCGCTGATTGTGTTCGCTGTTCTCTGCGGCTTCGGCATCCAGATGGCCGGCGGAAAGCAGACCATGACTGCGAAGCTTCTGGCAGATCTGACCAACTGCATCATGAAAGTGGTCAAGATCATCACCTACTACGCCCCCATCGGCTTCTTCGGCTTCTTCGCCACATTGGTTGCCACCTACGGCCCCGAGCTCATCGGCGACTACAGCCGCACACTGATCATCTACTATGCGCTGTGCTTTGCATACATGTTCGTCTTCTTCCCCATCTATGCCCGGTTCGGCGGCGGTAAGGGTGCCGTGAAGGTGATGCTCAAAAATCTCTTCAAGCCCGCGGCGGTATCCTTCGGCACCTGCTCCAGTGTCGCCACCATTCCCACCAATATGGAGGCAGCTCAGGAAACCGGCATCAGCAAGGATATCTCGGATATCGTCCTGCCTCTGGGCGCCACCATGCATATGGACGGCTCCGCCATGAGCGCCATCGTCAAGGTCGCCTTCCTTTTCGGCATCTTCGGCAAGGACTTCGGCACCGGTGAGGCGATCCTGGCGATCATCGTGGCTGTGTTCTCCTCCGTTGCCATGTCCGGTATCCCCGGCGGCGGCGGCACTGGCGAGCTGGTGCTGTGCACCATCTTCTTCCCGGATCAGATGGCCATCGCCTATCCCATCGCCATCGCCCTGGGCAACCTGGTGGATCCTCCCGCCACCATGGTCAATGCCGCCGGCGACTATGTGGCTTCCTTCATCGTGGCCCGGTTCGTGGATGGCAAGGACTGGCTGCAGAAAAAACTGAAAACGTAATCTGCACAAAGAATAGGGCGCACTTCAAATCGAAGTGCGCCCTTGGTTTTTACTCAAAATTTTCCGCCAGGTGCTCAAAGAAGTCCGCACCCTTGATCAGAAGCTCCTCGTTGAAATCAAAATCGTCGGCGTGGAGGGCTGCGGTATCGCCGGTGCCCAGGAAGAAGAACATGCCGGGCAGAGTCTTCTGGTACCAGGCGAAATCATCCGCGATCATACTGGGCTGGGCCAGCTCCTCAAACTGCACGATTTTTCTTACCCGCCTATAAAGGTCTCCGGGATTCATCACCGCGGGATAGCCGTCGTTCATGTAGATATTCACGGAGCAGCCGGTGGAGCGCTCCACATCCTTGCCCACGGACACGATACCTGCCCGGAGGGAATAGAACACCTCATCCTGGAAGGCCCGGAGGGAGCCCTCGATGTGGGTGTGGTCAGAGATGGCGTTGCAGACAGTGCCGGACTGGAATTTGCCGAATTTCAGAAGCCGGAACACCTTCTTTGGCAGGGCGGCCTCCAGGGCACGGACTCTGTGGTAGAAGTCCACACCGGCGTTCAGAGCATCGATACCCTCGCCCACCTTGGCAATGTGGGTGGACTTTCCGTAGATATCCACCTTCACCTCACATGTACGGGCCAGCATCTCATTTTTCCGGCTGGCGAAGGTCCCCTCAGGCAGGCCGGGCCACAGGTGCAGGCCGAAGATCGCCTCGGTCTTGTACAGCTTGAACAGACCCGTGCGGCAGATATCCCGGGCGCCGCCGGTGGTCTCCTCCGCGGGCTGGAATACCAGCAGCACATTATAGCGCAGCTTTTCCTTTTTGCTCAGGCGGCGGGCCAGTTCCAGCACGATGGCCATATGGCCGTCGTGGCCGCAGGCATGCATCCGTCCCGGATGCCGGGACGCGAAGCTGAGGCCGGTGCGCTCCGCGATGGGCAGGGCATCCGCGTCGGAGCGGAAGGCAATGGAAGTCTTGGCGCCAAAGTCAAAATAGGCGCACAGGGCCCCCGGCATGGGGGAGAACACCTTGCACCCCAGCTGCTCCAGCTGGCCGCGCAGATAAGCCATGGTGTTGGGCAGGTCCTTGTCCAGCTCCGGGATCCGGTGAAGAGCCCGGCGGTCATCAATAATTTGCATACACTTCGCCTCCATGGATATTTTCTGGGGCCATTATACTCCATTTGCGGACAAGTGTCAATTTCTCACTTGCACCCTTGCAAAAAACTTCCCTCATAACAAATTTCCGTTTATTATTTCCCAATGCAGATGTTGCGAATTCCCGGATCCTGTGGTAAACTTATTTTAATTACACCTTAATTCTTTATTAGGGAGAAAGAGGAATACTGTATGGATATCTATGACATTCTGACCATGATCGGCGGCCTGTGTCTGTTCCTGTTCGGTATGAACATCATGGGTGAAAGCCTGGAACGGGCCGCGGGCAACAGCCTGCGCGCATTGCTGGGCAAGCTGACGACCAACCGGATGCTGGGCTTCCTCACCGGTATGGTGGTCACCGCGGTCATTCAGTCCTCCTCCGCAACTACCGTTATGGTGGTGGGCTTCGTTAACTCCGGCCTGCTGGCCCTGGGCCAGGCCATCAACGTGATCATGGGCGCCAACGTCGGTACCACCGTCACCGCCTGGGTCCTCTCTTTAAGCGGTGTGGAGGGCGACAGCCTGTTCATCCAGCTGCTGAAACCCACCAACTTCACCCCCATTCTGGCCCTGGTCGGCATCATCTATTACATGTTCATCAAGGACAACTCCAAGAAGGACATCGGTCTGATCTTGCTGGGCTTCGCCACACTGATGTTCGGTATGGACACCATGTCCGGCGCCGTGAAGGGTCTGCGGGATGAGCCCTGGTTTACCAGTCTCTTCCTGCTGTTCAAAAATCCCATTCTGGGTGTCATCGCCGGTGCCGTTCTTACCGGCATCATCCAGTCCTCCTCCGCCTCCGTCGGTATCCTGCAGGCCCTGTCCGTCACCGGTGCGGTGAGCTATGCCGCGGCCATCCCCATCATCATGGGTCAGAACATCGGCACCTGTGTCACCGCCATGCTCTCCTCCGTGGGTGCCACCAAAAACGCCAAGCGGGCTGCTTTTGTCCACCTGCTGTTCAACGTCATCGGCACCCTGCTGGGTCTGATCCTGTTCCTGGCGGTCCAGTGGATCTTCTCTCCCGCCATCCTGGGTGAGAGCGCATCCTACCTGGGCATCTCTGTGTGCCACACCGCCTTCAACTTCATCTGCACCGCTGCCCTGCTGCCCTCCGGCAACCTATTGGAAAAGCTGGTCTGCAAGATCGTGCCCGACGCCAAGACCCCCGAGCAGACCGCCGAACTGGACGAGCGTCTGTTTGCCACTCCCTCCATCGCCCTGGAGCGCAGCCGTGCCCTCACCGGTGAAATGGCCAAGTGCGCCGCTCTGGTGCTGCACCGGGGTGTTGCCTGCCTGCAGGACTATTCCGAAGAGCTGGCCGAGGAGGTCCGGGAACTGGAAGAAAAGACTGACCACTACGAGGATATCCTGTCCACATATCTCGTAAAGCTCTCCGCGCTGAAGATCTCCCCCGCCGACAGCTCCCAGGCAGCCATGCTTCTGAAGGCTATCGGCGACCTGGAGCGTGTGGGCGACCACGCACTGAACCTGGTGGAGGCTGCCGAGGAGCTGCACCAGAAGGAGCTGACCTTCTCCGATGCTGCCAAAGAAGAGCTGGCTGTGCTGATCCACGCCGTGGAGGAGATCGTGGAGATGTCCTTCTCCGCCTTCTGGGACAATGACCTGGAAAAGGCCCGGCAGGTGGAACCCCTGGAGCAGGTCATCGACGATCTGAAGGAGGCACTGCGTGTCCGCCACATCCAGCGTCTGCAGCAGGGCAACTGCTCCATCGAGACCGGCTTCATCTGGTCCGATCTGCTCAACGGTCTGGAGCGCACCGGCGACCACTGCTCCAACATTGCAGGTATCGTGGTGGACTACTATCACCATGATATGAACACCCACGAAGCCCTCCGTTCCGCCCGGATCGAGAATGAGAACTTCGCCCAGCAGTACAAGGAATACGCCTACAAGTACCGTCTGGCATAACATCTCCGGATTTCAAAACGGCAGAACCCGATGGGTTCTGCCGTTTTTGTATCATTGTCCGTTTAGTTTCTCCACTTGTTGATCAGACTGCGGATCTGATCGGTGAGCTTGGCATTGTCCTTGTTGGTCATGCCGCGGCGGCCCTTGACCAGGCGCAGCAGTTCCTCAGCGGCTGCCACCAGCTCATCATAGACTGCCTTGGCCCGCTGGGTACCCTTGGAGACCGCACTGCGCTCGATGCGTTTGCCCTCGGTGTAGATAGTCATCTTACCGCTCAAGAGATCGTACTCGGTACCGGAGTAGGGATCTTCCGTCCGGTAGCCCTCAGCGTCCAGGATCTCCTTGAATGCTTTCACGCTGTCATCATCGCCGTGGTTGATAAACACGGTACCGGGCTTTTCCTTGAAGCCATGGAGCCAGTTTAAGAGGCCCTTTTGGTCCGCGTGTCCGGAGGTGCCGTGGAGGGTGGCAATCTCGGCGTTGACGGCGATCTCTTCACCGAAGAGTTTTACGGAGCGGACGCCGTCCTGGAGCTTCCGGCCCAGGGACCCCTCTGCCTGGTAGCCCACGAAGAGGACCACGCTCTCTGCGCGCCACAGGTTGTGCTTCAGATGGTGCCGGATACGGCCCGCCTCGCACATGCCGCTGGCGGAGAGGATGACCTTGGGAGTCATATCGAAATTGATGGCCTTGGAGTCGTCGGCGGTGACGCTCAGCTCCACGCCGGGAGACCAGATGGGGTTGTAGCCCGCCTTGAGCACTGCCCGGGTCTCCGGATCCAGGCAGCTGACATCGCACTGGAGGAAGATACCCGTGGCCTCCACCGCCAGCGGGGAGTCCACATACACCGGGAAGCCGTCGTGGCCCGTGACCAGGCCCTTCTGCTTGATCTCCCGAATGGCATAGAGCATCTCCTGGGTACGGCCCACGGCGAAGGAGGGAATAACCACATTGCCGCCCCGGTCCAGAGCCCGCTGAATGTAGGTGGCCAGCTCCGCCACCGCGTCACCCCGCTCGCCGGGGTGGTTGCGGTTGCCGTAGGTGGATTCGATCACCAGATAGTCTGCTTCTTCCACCTGCTTGGGATTGTTGATAATGGGCTGGTCCTGGTTGCCCACGTCGCCGGAGAAGACGATCTTCTTCGTCACACCATTCTCCGTCAGCCACAGCTCCACAGCGGCGCTGCCCAGCAGATGGCCGATATCTGTCAGGCGCAGGATCACGCCCTCATCCACCCGGATGGGCTCGTCATAATTGCACCGGCGCAGCAGCCGCAGAGTTCCCTCCGCGTCTGCCAGGGTGTAGGTAGGCTCCACAGCTGCCTGGCCCGCCCGCTCGTTTTTCCGGGTCTGCCACTGGGCTTCGGACTCCTGAATATGGGCAGAGTCCCGGAGCATGATGTTGCAAAGGTCGCAGGTGGCATGGGTGGCATAGATACTGCCCTTGAAACCGTCCTTAAATAGCTTCGGCAGCATGCCGGAGTGGTCGATATGGGCGTGGGTCAGAAATACCGCCTCGATATCGCCGGGATTCACCGGCAGAGGGATATTCTGAAATACATCTGTGCCCTGCTCCATGCCGCAGTCCACCATATAGTATTTTCCGCCCACTTCCAGCAGCGTACAGCTGCCGGTCACTTCGTGTGTGGCACCGATAAACTGAACTTTCATACATTACCGCCTCCTGGAATTGGGAAAATGACCTTTTCAGGTTAGATTTATTATAGCATGAAACCGCCGGTGTTACAATAGCGGACAGAGAAAATGACCTCCGAAAATCAGCGTCGCGCATTTTTTCCGGAGGGACTGGAATTCATTTCATCGCCATGATATAATGGTATTTTAAATCAGCCTTACATAGAATTCGAAAGGCGGTTACCCTATGGATCAACAAAATCAAACAGAACAATCTGTCTCTCAGGCCCTCGCGATACTTCGCCGCCACATTCAGGAAGGTACGCTGAGCCATGTGGTGCAGGACTGGAAGTGGATTCTCTCCTTTGCCAAGGGTTACTGGGGAAAGATCATTTTGTATACCCTGCTTGGTGTACTGGGCAGTGCTCTGAGTCTTGGCTCCGCCGTGGTCAGTAAGCATCTCATTGACTGCATCGTGGCCGTGGATCGCAGCCGTCTGCTGCCCCTGGCCGCCATGATGGTACTGTGCGCGGTCCTGGGCATCCTTCTCTCCAGCGTCACAGGACGGCTCAGCGGACGGCTGGGTGTGGACATGCGCAACCATGTGCACCGGCATGTGTTTCGGGAGCTTCTCGGTTCCCGGTGGATGCAGATCCGGCAATTTCCCACGGGAGATCTGCTGAACCGGCTCTCCAGTGATGTGGCCACCGTCTCCGGCTGCGCCGTCAGCTGGCTCCCCGGCGTGATCATCCAGGGCTTCACCCTGCTGGCTTCCCTGTGCGTGGTCCTGTGGTATGACCCCATCATGGCGTTGATCGCCTTCGCCAGCACCCCTGCCCTGTTCTTTGTCTCCCGGACACTGCTTCGCCGGCAGCGGGGTTACGCCATGGAGATGCGCAAAGTCAGCAGCAGCCTGTCCGCCTTCCAGGCGGAGACATTCCGGAATATCGACACGCTGAAAAGCTTCGGCGTGGAGGAGGATATGACGGTGAAGCTGGGCACACTCCAGGGAAATCTCCGGGAAACCGTTCTTGCCCACAACGATTTTTCCATCAAAACCAATGTATTTCTCACCGCTCTGGGCATTTTTGTCCAGTATCTGGCCCTCGGCTACTGCCTGTGGCAGCTGTGGAGCGGCAAGATCCTCATCGGCACCATGGTCCTGTTCCTCCAGCAACGGACCCGTCTTTCCAACGCCTTCTCCGCCCTGATCTCCCTGGTGCCCACCGCGCTGAACGGCAGTGTGGCCGCGGAGCGGCTGCGTGAACTGACCGGACTGGAAAAAGAGGAGGCTTCCGCGCCCTGCCAATGCGACCCCGGCGGCTGCTCGGTGGAGCTTGCCCATGTATGGGCAAGCTACGAGCCCGGCCGCAGCGTCCTGAAGGATGTATCCCTCCGGGCGGATGCGGGACAGGTCGTGGCCCTGGTAGGTCCCTCCGGCGAGGGTAAATCCACCCTGATCCGTCTGATTCTGGGACTGATCCTTCCGGATTCCGGCAATTGCGCCATAACGGACAGTGCAGGCAGCTCCTTTGCGCTGGGTGCAGCCACCCGGCACCTCTTTGCCTATGTCCCCCAGGGCAACACCGTCCTGGCAGGCACCATCGCAGAGAATCTCCGGCTGGTCAATCCCTCGGCCACGGAAGAGGAGATGATCCAGGCGCTGCGGGACGCCTGTGCCTGGGAGTTTGTCAGCGCCATGCCCCAGGGCATCCACAGTCCCATCGGCGAGGGCGGCAAGGGGCTTTCCGAAGGCCAGGCCCAACGGATCGCCATTGCCCGGGCGCTTGTCCGGAGGGCACCGGTAATGCTCCTGGACGAGGTGACCAGCGCCCTGGACATGCAGACAGAGCAGCAGGTTCTGACAAACCTCATCCGCAGGGGTGTCACCTGCATCGCCGCTACCCACCGTCCCTCGGTGCTCTCCCTCTGTGCCCGGGTATATCAGGTCAGCGACGGCTCCGTGACAGAGCTGAGCCGTGATCAAATCCGGGATCTTAACCATGTAGAGCTATAAAAAGCACCCGTTTTCCTAGGAAAACGGGTGCTTTTATCATAGTAATCAGAACTGAGTGGGCTCGATGTGCCAGATTTCCTTGGCGTACTGACGAATGGTACGGTCGGAGGAGAACTTGGCGGCGGAGGCCACGTTCTGCAGGCACTTGCGGCCGAAGGTCATCCGGTCGGCATAGTCGCGGTTGACCTGCAGCTTCTGGTCAAAGTAGGAAGCATAGTCCAGCAGCAGATAGTAGTGGTCAGCCTTGTGCCAATGGGTGCCGTCCAGCAGTGCGTGGAACAGGTCGCGCTGGCCGTCATCGGTGGGCACGGTGCCGTCCACCAGGGTGTTGATGGCCCGGCGCAGGTCGGCATTGGTGTCGTAGATGCCGCGGGCGTAGTAGGAACCCTTGGCAGCGTTGATCTGCTCCACAGTGTGGCCGAAAATATACTCGTTCTCGCGGCCTGCCTCCTGGGCGATCTCCACGTTGGCGCCGTCCAGGGTACCCAGGGTCACAGCGCCGTTGAGCATCAGCTTCATGTTGCCGGTGCCGGAAGCCTCGGTGCCGGCAGGAGAGATCTGCTCGGAAACATCGGCGGCGGGAATGATATGCTCAGCGTAGGAGCAGTTGTAGTTCTGAACGAAGATAACCTTCAGCTTGTCAGCCACAGCGGGATCGTTGTTGATCATCTTGGCCACACGGTTGATGTAGCGGATGATGGCCTTGGCCCGGGCGTAGCCGGGGGCGGACTTGGCGCCGAACAGATAGACGGTGGGCTGGAAGTCGGGCAGACGGCCCTCCTTCAGGCGGAAGTAAATGTCCACAACGGACAGGATGTTCAGCAGCTGGCGCTTGTACTCATGCAGGCGCTTGACCTGAACGTCGAACATGAAGTCGGGGTTCAGCATGACGCCCTCGTTCTTGGCGACCACATTGCACAGCTGCTCCTTCTTCACGCGCTTGATGGCGTTGAACTTGGCGACAGTCTCGTCGTTGATGTGCTCCTTCAGGCCGCCGATCAGCTCCAGATCCTTCAGGAAGTCACCGCCAACCTTCTCGCGGACCATCTCGGTCAGCTCGGGGTTGCACAGGCCCACCCAGCGGCGGGGAGTGATGCCGTTGGTCTTGTTCTGGAAGCGCTCGGGGAAGGCGTAGTACCACTCCTTGAAGCAGTCGTCCTTCAGAATCTGAGAGTGGATCTCAGCAACGCCGTTGACATAGGTGCCCACGTAAATAGACAGGTTTGCCATATGGGCGGTGTTGTCCTTGACGATGAACAGGTTGGGATGCTCCCAGCGCAGCTTCTCGTCGATCTTGCAGATGATATCCACGATCTCAGGCACCACGCTGCGCATCAGATCCAGGGGCCACTTTTCCAGAGCCTCGGACATAACGGTGTGGTTGGTGTAGGAGAAGGTCTTCTGTGCCACCTTGAAGGCTTCGTCGAAGCTCATGCCTTCCTTCTGCAGCAGACGGATCAGCTCGGGAATGGACATGGCGGGATGGGTATCGTTCAGCTGAACGGCATAGTAATCGCAGAACTTGCTCAGATCAGAGCCGTGGGCGATCTTGTAGGTCCGCAGCATATCCTGCAGGGAAGCGGAGGACAGGACGTACTGCTGCTTGATGCGCAGGCGCTTGCCTTCCCAGGTGGAGTCGTTGGGGTACAGAACGCGGGTGATGTCCTCAGCCTTGTTCTTCTCGTGCAGAGCCCGCAGGTAGTCCTGGTCGTTGAAGGCGGTGAAGTCCAGAGGAGTCTCGGGCTCACACTGCCACAGGCGCAGAGTATTGATGTTGTTGGTGCCGTAGCCGATGACGGGAACGTCATAGGGAACAGCCAGCACGGTGTGCTCGGGGAACTTGATCTTGACGGTGTGGTTGTAGCGGCGGGAGGACCAGGGGTCACCGTACTTGGTCCAGTCGTCAGCGATCTCCACCTGGTTGCCGTTGGCGTCAAAGCGCTGCTTGAACAGGCCGAACTTGTAACGCAGGCCGTAGCCGCTCAGGGGCAGGTTGCAGGAAGCGGCGGAATCCAGGAAGCAGGCAGCCAGACGGCCCAGACCGCCGTTGCCCAGAGCATCGTCCTCGATGTCCTCCAGAATAGCCAGGTCAACGCCGCGCTCAGCGAAGAGCTTCTTCATCTCGTCCAGGATGCCCAGGTTGAACATGTTGGAGTACACCAGGCGGCCGATCAGATACTCGGCGGAGATGTAGTAGGCCTTACGCTCGTGCATACGGGCCTTCTTGGAAGCACTCCAGTTGTCGGCGATGGCCATCATGACGGCGTGGCCCAGGGCCTCATGCAGCTCCTGGGGGGTAGCCTCGGTCAGACTGACGTCGTAGGTGTACTTCAGCTGAGCCTCCGTCCACTTGACAATGTCTTTACAGTTGTAATTCATGCAGTTTATTCTCCATTCTGAAAGCGGCGGGGCGCCGCTTAAGTTTTACTCTTGCTCTGCCAGACGGCCGTAGAGCTTGGTCATGTTGCGGATCTTCTTGGCCAGCTCCTTGCTGAAGTCCTTCTTCTCTGCTCGCCAGGTCCAGTTGGCATCGGACAGGGTGCCGGGGAAGTTCATTCTTGCCTCACCGCCCAGGTTCAGCCAGTCGGGCATCTGGATGATGCACATGTCGGAAACGGAAGCCATGGCGTTGCGGATGGTGCCCAGGACCAGGCCCTCGGCCTCGGTCAGACCCATGTACTCGATGGCGTACTCCTTAGCCTCGGGGGCTGCGGTCTCAAACCACTGGCGCATGGTCATATTGTCGTGGGTACCGGTATATACAACAGAGTTTCTGGTGTATGTATGGGGCAGATACTCAGAGGGCTCACGGGAATCGAACGCGAACTCCAGGACCTTCATGCCGGGGAAACCGGAGTTATCCCGCAGGTCCAGAACCTCCTGAGTCAGGAAGCCCAGGTCCTCGGCGATCATAGCCAGCTCGGGCAGGCCGTTCTTCACAGCCTCAATGAAGGACATATCGGGGCCCTTGTTCCACTTACCGGCCTTGGCGGTGGAAGCGCCGTAGGGCACGGACCAGTAGGCCTCCAGGCCGCGGAAATGATCCATACGGACGATATCGTACCACTCGCCGGCGGCAGCCAGGCGCCCCAGCCACCAGGAATAGCCGTCGAGCTTCATCTTCTCCCAGTCATAGATGGGGTTGCCCCAGAGCTGACCGTCGGCGGAGAAGGCATCGGGAGGACAGCCGGCAATGACCTTGGGGGTCAGAGTCTCATCCAGCTGGAACATCTCGGGGTTGGACCAGACTTCCACGGAATCCAGGGGAACGTAGATGGGCACGTCACCGATGATCTTGATGCCGTTTTTGTTGGCATAGGCACGCAGGGCGTTCCACTGCTTGGCGAAGAGGTACTGCACGAAGCAGTAGAAGCGGATCTCGTCGGAGAGCTCCTCACGCACGGCCTCCATGGCCTGGCTCCGGCGCATCTTCAAGCCCTCCTCCCAGTTGTACCAGGGGGAGCCGCCGTTCTTGCCCTTCAGAGCCATGAACATGGCAAAATCGGGCAGCCAGGACTCGTTGTCCTCCAGGAACAGTTCAAACTCATTGCCGCCCTGGAAACGGGAGTAGGCAATACGCAGAACGGTCAAGCGGTTGTTGTACAGGCGGCCGAAATCAGCCTTGGTAGCCTTCCAGCACCAGTCGATGGGATCCACCTCTTCCTTCTTGAGCAGACCTGCCTCGATCAGCTCTTCCAGATCGATCAGGTAGTGGTTGCCCGCGAAGGTGGAGCAGGACTGGTAAGGAGAGTCACCGTAGCCGGTAGGAGTCAGGGGCAGGATCTGCCACATGGACTGGCCTGCCTCTTTCAGAAAGTCAACAAAAGCGAAGGCCTGCTTACCCATGGTACCGACGCCGTATGCGCCGGGAAGGCTGGTGATGTGCATCAAAATGCCACTGCTTCGCATAATCATTATCTCCTTATTATAGTATGTTGAAAGTAGCCGTTCCGAAAACATTCCGCACCGGAAAGACATTTGTCTTTCCAGGAAAAATCCTTATTTTTCCAACTTTAAACGTTTCCAATAGGTACTCACGATAACAGAATATTACGTTTTCCTTGATTTGTCAAGTAAAAAGCACCGCTTTGGTGCATCCTGCCAGCGATTTTGTCACAATAGCAAGATTTTGCCCCGGAATCATGGGAAAAATACCCACATTTAACAGCCTAAAAATTAAAAAAGCGGACCCGCGTGACGCGGGTCCGCAGCGCTTTGGAAATTAGGCCTCCAGATTCAGGCCGGTCTCCTTGTTGAAGACATGGCAGACATGGCCGGGGAAGGTGTAGTGGACGGTGGAGCCGTGGCTCAGAGCGTTGACCTCGGCAGCAGTCATGTTCATGGTGGAAACGACCATGACCACGTCGCGGCCCAGAGAATCGACGTGCAGGTGGACGGTGGAGCCCATCAGCTCGGACACATCGACCTTGCCCTCGAAACCGGACTTCTCCAGGGTGATATGCTCGGGACGGACGCCCAGAACGATATCCTGAGGAGCAACATTGTTCTTAGCCAGCTTCTCCTGCTTCTCATCGGACAGGACGATCTGGTTGCCGCCCAGCTCAACAGCGTACTTGCCGTCGACCTTGGTAAGCTTTGCGTCGTTGAAGAAGTTCATCTGGGGAGTGCCGATGAAGCCTGCAACGAACAGGTTGTAGGGATGATTGAAGACCTGCTGAGGAGTGCCGACCTGCTGCACGAAGCCGTCCTTCATGATGACGATGCGGTCGCCCAGGGTCATAGCCTCAGTCTGGTCGTGGGTAACGTAAATAAAGGTGGTGTTGATCTTCTGGCGCAGCTTGATGATCTCAGCACGCATCTGGTTACGCAGCTTGGCGTCCAGGTTGGACAGAGGCTCGTCCATCAGCAGAACCTGAGGCTCACGAACGATAGCACGGCCGATAGCAACACGCTGACGCTGACCGCCGGACATAGCCTTGGGCTT
Source organism: Faecousia sp. (assembly GCA_045539075.1). Classification (GTDB taxonomy): domain Bacteria; phylum Bacillota; class Clostridia; order Oscillospirales; family Oscillospiraceae; genus Faecousia. The sequence continues at coordinate 33,949 of JAZQEP010000061.1, forward strand.
ACGGCCCAGGTACTGGGTGATGTCCAGGATCTCAGCAGCTTCCTTAACCTTGCGGTCGATCTCGTCCTTGGGAGTATGACGCAGCTTCAGAGCGAAGGCGATGTTGTCATACACGGTCATGTGGGGGTACAGAGCGTAGTTCTGGAAGACCATGGCGATATCGCGGTCCTTGGGAGCCACGTCGTTGACCAGACGGTCGCCGATGTACAGCTCGCCCTCGGAGATATCTTCCAGGCCGGCGATCATACGCAGAGTGGTGGACTTACCGCAGCCGGAAGGGCCGACCAGAACGATAAATTCCTTGTCAGCGATCTCCAGGTTGAACTCCTGGACAGCCACGACACCCTTATCGGTGATCTGCAGGTTGACCTTCTTCTCGGGCTGCTCGTCACCCTTTTTCTTCTTCTTGGCCTTCTTGGCGTCGTCGCCGTTGTGGGGGTAGATCTTCTTGATGTTCTTCAGGGTCAAAGATGCCATAATGTTTCGACTCTAAACGCACCTACCATTTCGCGTGCGTTCTCACCTCCGGAAGGTAAATATTCCGGAAGCGTTACGACAGGTCTCCACACTGCCGCACCGTGAGTCAGACGGGATTATCCTCCTTTATTTTAGTGAATGAGCGTCTATTTTTGTGGAGTAGGCGCACTTCACCTGGATACGCACATCATACCACAGTGGAAACGTTTTCGCAATGGTTGGTTATTACAATTATTTACAAGTTGTATTGGGCATATTGACAACAGGAAAAATCCCCCGGCAGGCCCTATCTCCCGGGCTTTTTTCCCGAAAAAAATCCCGGCGGAAAATCTTTCCGCCGGGAGGGGGTTCTTAGTGTTCGCAGGGTCTGTGCTGCTGTTTTTCGTACTGGAGGGTATAGAGCTGGTGGTACTGACCCTTCTTTTTCAGCAGCTCCTGATGGTTGCCCTGCTCGACGATCTCGCCGTGGGAGAGCAGGATGATGTTGTCGGAGTGCTGGATGGTGGACAGCCGGTGGGCAACGATCAGCATGGTGCCGATATTCTTCATTTTCTCCAGGGAGTCCTGGATCAGAAGCTCGGTTTCCGTGTCGATGTTGGCAGTGGCCTCGTCCAGGATCATGACACTGGGCTTGTGGATGATGGTCCGGGCGAAGGAAAGCAGCTGGCGCTGGCCGGCGGAGAAATTGTTGCCCCGCTCCCGGACAGGCTCGTCCAGGCCCTTTTCCAGTTTGCCAATGAAGGAATCGGCGTTCACATACCGGCAGGCTTCCATCACTTCCTCGTCGGTCACGTCATCCTTGCGCAGCAGGATATTGCTGCGGATATCACCGGAGAACAGGAACACGTCCTGGAGCATCTGGCCGAAATGCTTGCGCAGAGAGGCGATCTTGATCTTCTTGATATCGATGCCGTCGATGAGGATCTGGCCCTTCTGGATGTCGTAGTTGCGGCAGATGAGGCTCAAAATCGTGGTCTTGCCGGAGCCGGTGGAGCCCACGAAGGCCACTGTCTGCTTAGGCTCCACATGGAAGGAAACACCCTTTAAGACCCATTCGCCGGGCTTATAGGCAAACCAGACATCCTTGAACTCGATCTCGCCCTTGATTTCCTCCAGCTCGATGGCGTCCTCCTCGTCCACCACCTGAGGAACCATATCCAGAATGGTGAAAATCTTCTCCGCGCCGGCAAAGGAGCGCTGCAGCATGTCAAACTGCTCCGCCAGCGTCTGGATGGGGTTGAAGAACCGGGAGATATACAGGTAGAAGGACACCACGATGGAACTGGTGATGGTCTGACCCAGGAAGGTGGTATCCTGGATATAGCCCTTGGCGCCGAAGTAGAACAGGCACATCTGGCTGGACACGAAAAGCATATAGACCATAGGCCGGAAGATGCCAAAAACGTACATCCGGTTGAATTTGGCCTTGCTCAGGGCGGCGGAGCGCTTGGTGAAGTCCTGGTACTTATTCTCCTCCTGGTTGAAGATCTGGGTGATCTTCATGCCGGAGAGGTTCTCGGACAGGTAGGTATTTAAGTCCGTGGTGGTATTGCTCACGGCCCGGTGGACCCGTCGGGAGAACTTCCGGAAGATCACCGTGAAGAGCACCACGAAGGGCACGTAGCACAGCACCATCAAGGTCAGCGCGTAGTTGAGCATCAGCATCGCCACCAGCACGCCCACCACCACCATGGAGTTCTTGCACAGTGTGACCAGAATGTTGGTAAACAGGAATGAGATGTGGTTGGGGTCGTTGGTGACTCTCGTCACCAGCTTGCCCACGGGGATATTGTTCAGCTGTTCGTGGGAGAGCTTTTCGATGTGGGTGAAGGTGTCCAGACGGATCTGGGACAGGATCTTCTGGCCGGTCTTCTGGAGGATCATGGCCTGCAGGTAGGTGCCGATGAGGCTCACCACCAGAATAGAGGCGTACAGCGCCACCAGTTTGAACAGGTAGCTCAGTTCAAAGCTGTCCTTAATGGTCTCCTGGATATGACCGATGAGCAGGGGGGACAGAAGATCGTAGACGATGGAGAAGATCATGACAAAGAAAACCGCCACGAAATTCTTCCAGTAGGGCTTCGCGTAGCGAAGCAGACGGGCGATCAGCACCTTGTCGTCCATGTGCCGCTCGTTTTCGTCAAACTTTTCCTTGCTCCTGCGCAGGGCGATGTAAGCCAGGATAAACATCAGGGCGAAGGTGCCGATGATGGCACCTACGATGAGAACAGGCAGGTACTCACGCATCGTGGTTTCCTCCTTCCTCTTCCAGTCTTTGCAGATCCACCATCTTGCGGTACTCGGTGTTGGATTCGTAGAGCGCCTCATGGGTGCCCACGGCGGCCAGGGCGCCGTCGTCGATGAACAGGATCTTGTCCATCTGCTCGATGGTGGAGATACGGTGGGCAATGAGGATGGTGGTCTTGCCAGCCCGGGTGGCGCGCAGGTTCTCCAGGATGGTCCGCTCGGTCCTGGTATCCACCGCGGAGACGGAGTCATCCAGAATCAGAATGGGTGCATCCTTCATCAGCGCACGGGCAATGGAGATACGCTGCTTCTGGCCGCCGGAGACGGTAACGCCCCGCTCGCCCAGAACCGTGCCATAGCCCTGCTGGAATTCCTTGATATTGCTGTGGACATCTGCCATCCGGGCAGCATGGGTGATGGCATCCATATTGCCCTTGCCGCCGCTGAAGGCAATGTTATTTTCGATGGTGTCGGAGAACAGGAAATTGTCCTGGGGCACGTAGGCGCAGGCGGCCCGGAGATCGTGGATGGAAACCTGGTTCACATCCTGGCCGTCGATGAACAATGTGCCGTCGGGCACATTGTAGGTCCGCAGGATCAGATCCACCAGCGTGGTCTTGCCGGAGCCGGTCTTACCCACCAGGCCCACATTTTCACCTGCGTGGATGGTGAAGCTGACGTCCCGCAGGGCATCGTACTCGCCGTCGGGGTAGCGGAAGGTCAGATTCCTGAACTCGATATCGCCCCGGACATTCTTCAGCTCCCGAACGCCCTCCCGGTCCTTCACATGGACCGGTGCTTCCAGCAGCTCGCCCAGGCGGTTCAGAGATGCCTGGCCCCGGGAGGTCATGTCGATGAGCTCGGAAACGGCCATGATGGGCCAGACGATGGCATTGAAATAGCCGATGAATTCCAGCAGCTGGCCGGCGTTGAAGGTGCCCTTGTACACCAGGTAGCCGCCGTAGCCCAGAATGACGCAGATGACGCTCTCCACGAACATGGTCACCAGCACGCGCATCAGCACGGAGGCCTTGGTGTGGTCCAGGTTGGCCTTCTCGTTCTCCACATTGAGCTTCTTGAAAGCCATCAGCTCCACAGCCTCCTTGACGAAGGCCTTGATCACGGCGATGCCGGAGAAGCTCTCCTGGGAGAAATCGCTCAAGCGGGAGAAAGCAGCCTGACGGATATCCCACTTCTTCATCAGATACCGGCCCACCACCGTGGCGGAGGCCAGCAGGAAGGCCATGGGGATCAAGGAAAGGATGGTTAGGGTATGGTCCATGGCCCACATATTGCCCACGGCCAGAACCGCCATGAGCACCGCGTCAAAGAACATCATGACGCCCCAGCCGAAGCACTCCTGGACGGTGTCCAGGTCGTTGGTGAACAGGCTCATCAGATCGCCCACCTTGTTTACCTGGTAATATTCCCGGCTCAGATCCTTGGCGTGGCCGAACATCCGGTTGCGCAGATCCTCCTCCAGCCGCACAGCGGACCCGAAGAAGCAGATGCGCCACAGGAAACGGCCGAAGACCATGGCCAGGATCACCTTCACCATGGGCATGCAGATATGGTCCAGCAGGAAATCCATATCAAAAGCCATGCTGACGCCGTCCAGCAGTACGACACCTTCGTTCATGCCGTTGACTACCATCCGGTACAGTTTCGGGATCTCCAGCTGCAGATAGTCCACCATCACCAGCGCCGCCAGACCCAGCAGCAGCATGGGTGCATAGCGCAGGTAATAGCGGTTGATATGCTTACCGAATATCATATGCGTATCCTTTCTGTTTTCTTTAGAATTCTATGGGGGCATTATAGCACATTCTTTCCCCAATGGCAATTCCCCCGGAGAAAAAAGTTGCGTCTGCAACAAAGCAAAAGCGCCGCCCGAAGGGGCGGCGCTTTGGGATAATTTACAGCACGTCGGCTCCGCCGCCCTGGTGAACGCGCAGGGCAGCGCCGAAGAATTCGGTCATGGCAGATACCAGATGACCCAGATCCGCCACCGCGGCGGTCTCATAGCAGGAGTGCATAGCCAGCTGGGGCAGGCCGATATCTGCAGTGGGCACCGACACGTGGGTCAGGGAGATATGGCCCAGGGTAGAGCCGCCCTTGATGTCGGGCCGGTTGGTGTAGGTCTGCAGAGGGACACCCACCTTGTTGCAGATCAGACGGAAGACGGAAGCGGAGATACCATCGGTGGTATAGCGCTGGGCCGCGTTGAACTTCAGTACCACGCCCTTACCCAGGACAGGTGCGTTGGCCTTGTCTGCCAGCTCCGGATGCTCGGGATGCAGCGCGTGGGCATTGTCGGCGGAAACCAGGAAGGACTGGGCAAGCATCCGATGAATGTCCATGCCCAGAGCATCGCAGATCCGCTCCAGGGTGAACTCCAGGATGGTGGAAGCGGCGCCCTGGGGAGAATTGGAGCCCACTTCCTCGTCGTCAAAGGCGCAGAACACAGGCACTGCCCGGTTTTCCTTTCCGTTCAGGAAGCCCTGGATGGTGCCCCAGGCACAGGCCAGGTCGTCCAGGGCAGGGCCGGAAATGAACTCACCGTCGATGCCCCAGACAGAGGACTTCTGCCGCACATACAGGTACAGGTCGTGACCCAGGATCTTGCCGCCGGCGATGCTCTCCACCAGGGGCCAGAACTTGTCTGCATCATCGCTGCCGCCCAGCATGGGAACGGTGTCCACCGCCGGGTTCCACTTGTAACCGTCGTTGACGGCCCGGTTCATATGAATGGCTACATTGGGCATCATCATCAGGTCCTGATCGATGTTGATCAGTCTGCGCTCCACGCCGGTTTCCGTCTCGATCATGACACGGCCGGCAATGGACAGGGGCCGGTCCATCCAGGAGGACATGATCATTCCGCCGTAGGGTTCCGTGGCCAGCCGGGTGTAGATGCCCCGGAGTTCACAGTTCTCCTTCAGCTTGAAGGTGGGCCGGTCGGTATGGCAGGCGCTCATCATGAAGCCGTAGGGTGTCTCCTGTGGAACCCGGAAGGCAATGATGGTTGTGCCGCCCCGGACCAGATAATACTTGCCGCCCCGCTCCAGATTCCATGCCTCATGTTCGAAAAGGGGCTGATAGCCTGCCTGGTGCAGCATTGTCCGGAGATTTTCCGTGGCATGATAAGCACTGACAGAGGTGTCTAAAAAATTCTGAAATGCCTTGATCTCGCTCATGATTGTCTCTCCTTACTCTTCCCAGAGCTTGCACAGCAGGTCGATCTGATCCGCCACGGTCTGCAGGGCGCCCCGCCAGAAGTTCTTGTCGGTCAGATCGATGTCCGCCACCTTTGCCACATCCTCGGCAGTAGCCACGGTGGTGGTGTTCAGCAGCTTCTTGTACTTGGGCACGAAGGACGCACCCTCTTTTTCATACTGGGCATACAGACCCCGGGCGAAGAGGCCGCCGAAGGCATAGGGGAAATTGTAGTAGGTGGGACCGTAGTAGTGACTCTTGCAGATCCACATGTACGGATGCAGCACGTCATGGTCCAGGCCGTCGCCGTAGGAGGCCTTCTGTGCCTCCATCATCTGTCGGCTCAGCTGATCGGCATCCATAAACATCTGCTCACGATTGTCAAAAACGCTCTTCTCGAAGCGGAAGCGGGAGTAGATATCACAGATGATCTGGGTGGTATCCTGGAGCTGGGACTCGATGAGGGCGATCTGCTCCTCCTTATCCGCGGCCTTGGAGATGGCAGAGGCCATGACCACGCACTCATTGAAGGTGGAGGCAGTCTCCGCCAGAGGCATGGAATAATCGTGATTCAGCGTACGGTGATCCTTGATGCACTGGTTGTGGAAGGCATGGCCCAGCTCATGGGCCAGGGTCACCACGTCACCAAAAGCACCGTCGAAGTTCGTCAGGATACGACTCTCGCCCAGGCACTCCACGCCGGCGCAGAACGCGCCCCCGGCCTTGCCGTCCCGGGGATAGAAATCGATCCAGGCTTCGTCGAAGGCCCGGGCGATCATGTCGGACAGTTCCTGATCAAACTCCGCGAAGAGATCCACCAGATAGTTCCGGGCTTCCTCGGCGGTGAACTTGGTGGAGGAGGCGCCCATAGGGGCGAAGAGATCGTACCAGGGCAGGCCGTTTTCGTGGCCCAGACGCTTGGCCTTGGCCTTCAGATACTGCCAGAACTTGGGAGCGTACTCATCCATGGCACCCAGCATAGCCTCCAGGGTCTCCATCTTCATGTCATTGTGGAAGACGGTCCGGTGCAGGGGGGATTCATAGCCCCGGAGCTGGCAGTCGGAGATGGTCTCCAGCTTGATGGAATTCAGCGCGTAGGCCACGGCGTCCTTGATCCGGTCATAGCAGGCAATCTCCGCCTCGAAGGCCTCCTTACGGACCTGGGGATCGGGATCGTAGGCCAGATTGCGGATGGTAGACAGGTTGGTGGTGGCTCCCCGGTAGGTCACGGGGACAGTGGAGGTCAGATACTGCTGCATCTCGCTCCAGGCACTGCCGCCGGAGAGCTCCATCTTGGCCATAACAGCCTCGCCGATGCCGGGCAGCAGATAGCGGCTGGACTTTTCCATATTCCGGAACAGGAAGGAATACACCTTCAGATCCTCGTCGCCCTCCACCAGTTCCATCAGATTGGGCAGCTTGGTGGCCCACTCCTTGAAAGCGGCAAAGGGGGCGGCAACGCCGCTGTACAGGCCCATGATCCGGCCCATCCGGGAGCCGGACTCGCTGTCACGGGTGTCGGCGGACTGGCGCAGGGAGGCATAGAGGGCCAGCTTATTCATCAGATCTGCAAAGCGCTCTTCCAGGGCGATGCCCTTCTTGAGACCTTCCAGAGGCGCCAGCCCGGGAAGCTGGGCGGCAAAGGCGCCGATCTCGTCCACGGCAGTTTTCAGCGCTGCCATGTCTGCTTCAAAAGCCGGGTCATCAAAGCCGGTATAAATGGGGTTCAGGTTCCATACGTCGTTCATACAGGTATCCTCCTTTTTGTAATTGAGGCTATTTTACACGACCAAATCCAGTCCGTCAACCACGTTTCCGGCATCCCTCCCTTTGCCGAAATAGTGCAGGAAGTTGGATTTTTGTCGTTTATTTGTCGTTATTCAGAGTTTTTAGGCGAACGATTGTTTTGTTTTATCCTTGCAATCAGAAAAATGCTGTGCTATGATTTATTTGTCGCAGCGGCCCATACACGCCGCTTTTTGGGGAGAATCTTATCAATGACAGGAGAGGAAATTATGGAACACGCATTAACCGTATTGATCGCGGACAGCGCCGATGAATTCTGCGCTTCCCTTACCGCAGCTTTGCAGCGCAGCGACGGTTTTCAGGTAATTGGAGCAGCATCCGATGGGGAAATGGCCATCCGTATGGTAAAGGAGCGGAAGCCCGACGTACTTGTGCTGGATCTGATGCTGAGCAAGCAGGACGGAATCAGCGTTCTGAAAGCCATCAGCACCATGGATCACAAGCCGATCACCCTGGCCACCTCGGCATTTCTGACACCCTACGTATCCGCCGCAGCCGCCAACCTGGGGGTCCGCTATCTGATGCTCAAGCCCTGTGACATGACCGCCCTGGTGGAGCGGCTGGAGGAGATTCGGGGCGGCACCACGCTGCGTCTGCCTGCAGTCCGCCGCAGCGACAAGACCAGTATCGAAAGCATGGTCACGGGCATTATCCACGAGATCGGTGTCCCCGCCCATATCAAGGGCTACCAGTACCTGCGGGAGGCCATCATCATTGCCGTCAATGATATGGATGTGATCAACGCCATTACCAAGGTACTATACCCCCAGGTGGCGAAAACCTTCCAGACCACGCCCAGCCGGGTAGAGCGTGCCATCCGCCATGCCATTGAGGTGGCATGGGATAGAGGGGACCTGGATACCTTGCAGCGGTTCTTCGGCTATACTGTGTCAAATACCAAGGGTAAACCCACGAATAGTGAGTTCATCGCCCTGATCGCTGACAAGCTGCAGCTTCAGCTGAAGTCTTCTGAGGTTGCCAATTTCTGATTGGGACGCAACGGCTTTTCGGCTTTTTTATTTGGCGTAGCCAATGCAATGAAGATGTGATTGATAGGTATAAAATCGGCATTTCTATCCGATGAACTTTATTCGCCTAACCAATGAATACTCCTGCTTTATTGGGTGAGATTCAGCCCAATGAGCAGGAGTATTTTTTGTATGAAAAGTAAGGATTTTGAGTGGCTTACCGATGAATTTATGCTTTATTGCCGCAGTACCCAATTGCGCGGACAGCCTCTTCATTTATTCGGGCCGAATAGACCCGGCGACGGTGTTTTCTATTGAAAAGAAAGCTAACCCATGATATATTTAAGACAGTTATATTTAGATTTCGCACTTCAGAAAGGAGAACATATGAGCAGAGCAGCAAAAACCGTGGATGACTCCCGGGTGGAGACCGTCCACATCGTGCGGCCCAACCACCTGAACGGCGCCAACCGTCTCTTCGGCGGTATTCTGATGCAGTGGATCGACGAGGTGGCGGGCATCGTAGCCAAGCGCCACTCCATGAGCAATGTGACCACCGCTTCCGTGGACAATCTGACCTTCCTTCACGGCGCCTACCAGAACGATCTGGTGGTGATCAAGGGCAAGATGACCTGGGTGGGCTCCACCTCCATGGAGGTCTGCGTGGATACCTACGTGGAAAGCCCCACCGGCGGACGCCACCGGATCAACAACGCCCATTTCATGATGGTCGCCCTGGACGAAAACGACAAGCCCATGCAGGTGCCCAGCCTGATCCTCCAGACCGATGACGAGGAACTGGCCTGGTCCCACGGTGAAGAACGCCGCCGGATCCGCATCCAGCGGAAGAAGGACCAGCTGGACTACACCCCGTAATATCGCCCTTGCTTTTCCGCGAGGGGTAAGCTATAATAACGAACAGATCATTATTGAAAAGGAGACCTTTTTTATGGAAAACGAAAACCTGATCCCTGAGGAAGAGGTCAGCATTCTGACCCTCACCGACGAAAATGGCAACGATGTAGAGTTTGAGTACCTGGATTCCATCGAGTACCAGGACAAGGAATACCTGGTCCTGCTTCCTGTGGAGGAGGATTCCAACGAGATCGTCATTCTGGAAGTGGAGCCCGTGGACGAGGAGAACGAGAACTACCTGGCAGTTTCCGATGAAGCCGTTCTGGACGCCGTCTATGCGATCTTCAAAGAGCGCTACGCCGACGTGCTGGACTTCGAAGACTAATCCCCAAAACTAAGGACCCCGGCCGTGGATCACGGCGGGGAATTTTTGCATTTTCAGCGGACTTCCTGCTCCAGATTCCGGAACAGGTCCGAATCAAAGAATTCCGGAAGATCCATTTCCAGTCCATCGCAGATCTTTTGGATCGTGGATACAGTGGTGGAGTTGTTTCTGCCGCTGACGATATTGTTCAGTGTGGACTGGGTGATGCCGCAGCGGGCGCTGAGACCATTCACCGTCAGGCTGTTCTCCCGGCACAATGCAATAATTCGCAGACGAATCGCCTCTTTTGTTCTCAAATTGATCACCTCTTTTTAAAAAAATGGTAACCATTTTGAGTTGAAAACACCACCTCTTTTGAGTTAAAATATCAGTAGTTATTAAATTTATCGACGGAGGTGCGTTATGAAGCAGGATTATTGGAATCAGGTGATTCTGGAAGCCGCCCGCAAGGATGCCGTGTATCAGGACCTCCTGGCACGGTGTATCGCGGCAGAAGCCGGTTACCTGCAGATTCTGGAATCTCTGCCCCCGCAGCAGCGGGAGCAGCTGGAAGAATATATCAGTCTCTGCGAAGAGCTGGAGTACCGGAAAACCGTACTGGCCTGTTCTATCCCCAGAGCATAGCAAAAGCCCCGGATCACTCCGGGGCTTTCATTTTATTCTTCAATGCGCTTGATATCCGCGCCCAGCGCGGTGAGCTTGCCGATGATATTCTCATAGCCCCGCTCCACATAGTGGATATTGCCCACACAGGTGGTGCCCTGGGCTGCCAGACCGGCGATCACCAGTGCCGCGCCTGCCCGCAGGTCATTTGCCACCACTTCCGCGCCGTAGAGCTGCTCCACGCCCACAACCGTGGCGGTCTTGCCCTCGATTTTGATGTTGGCGCCCATGCTCTCCAGTTCGGAACAGTAGCCAAAGAACCGGGTTTCATACACGCTCTCAGTCAGACGGCTGACGCCGCTGGCCAAACTCATACATACGCAGACCTGGGCCTGCATATCCGTGGGGAAACCGGGATAGGGCCGGGTCTTGACAGTGGTGCGGCGCAGGCGGCTGGATTTCTGGATGCGAACGGCATCATCGTAATTGATGACCCGGCAGCCCATCTCCTGCAGCTTGGTGGTGATACACTCCAGATGCTTGGGGATCACGTTCTGCACCAGAACATTGCCGCCGGCAGCAGCCACAGCGGCCAGGTAGGTGCCTGCCTCGATCTGATCGGGAATGATGGTGTAGGTGCCGCCGGTCAGGGCGCTGACACCCCGGACCTTGATGGTATCAGTACCGGCGCCATACACTCTGGCGCCCATGGTATTCAGGAAGTTCGCCAGGTCCACGATGTGGGGTTCCTTGGCGGCGTTCTCGATGACGGTCTGGCCGGCCATCAGCACCGCGGCGATCATCAGATTGGCCGTGGCACCCACGGAGGCCATATCCAGGCTGATGCGGCTGCCATGGAGGCCATCCTCACTGGGGGACAGCTTCACATAGTCGTCAGTCTCTTCCACCTCGGCGCCCAGGCAGATGAAGCCCTTGATGTGCTGGTCGATGGGGCGGGAGGCAAAATTGCATCCGCCGGGCAGCGCCACATGGGCCTGGCCGAAGCGGCCCAGCAGAGCGCCCATAAGATAGTAGCTGGCGCGCATCTTTTTCACCAGTGCATCATCGGGCCGGGTACAGGTGATGTTTGAGGAGTCGATCTCCACCACATTGGGCTCCGGACAGGTGACGATCGCGCCCATACCGCGCAGAATATTCAGAAGGATCCGTACGTCGGATATATCCGGAACATTTTCGATCCGGCATTTACCCTGAACCAGCAAAGCGGCTGGCAGAATGGCTACCGCGGCGTTTTTCGCGCCGCTGATGGTCACGGTGCCGTTCAGGGTATTGCCGCCATGAATCTCATATTTAGCCAAGGAAGCTCATCTCCTTGTAAGTATTTCAAAAATTGCACACAGGCTACTCTAATATATCACATCTTACGGATTATGTAAAGTCTAAATTCTTTCACTGCGTTTTCACGATCAAAGCCGCATATGATGGGATTTACCGGCGAAGTCCCTTGGGATAGTGATTTTTCAGCTGCTTGCCGTCGCCCTTAGCCCAGCCCAGAGAGTAGTCCCCGGCCTTGATCAGACACCAGCCCCTGACATCGCTTGCGAGCACATTGCCGTGCATATATTCCCGGATCTGCGGTCCTTCCGGGTCATAGGACACGGTATTGGCGCAGTCCCGGAGCCACAGGGCCAGGGCATGGGCAGGCTCGAAGCGCCCCTTCTTCACTTCTCCCAGCTCAAGGCCGGGACGCATGACCTTCAGACGCTTCATATCCGGCAGCTCCTCCGGGGCCCAGAACAGATTGGACCCAAAGGACACCGCCTTGCCCGCGGGCAGCTGGATTTTCAGTTCTCTGGCAAAATCAAGCCACTCCCTGGGCAGCTTTTCCCCTGCCGCGGAAACGACCTCGCCCTCTTCACCGCCTGTTTTGCGTAGAACCGCGGCAAAATGGCCCTCACCCAGCAGCTTATGGGGCCAGAGCCGGTGGCCGCCGTTCTCCACCGCTTCAAACCAGGGTGCTTCCAGCACCTCCGGCTCAAATTCCGGATGGGCTTCCAGAAATTCCGCGACGGCCCCCTCGTCCTCCTCCGGAGCAAAGGTGCAGGTGGAGTACACCAGCCGTCCTCCGGGACGCAGCATCCGGGCCGCGGAATGGAGGATCTCCGTCTGGCGGCGGGCACACATCTCCACAGTCTCCTGGCTCCAGTCGGTGACGGCAGCCTCTTCCTTGCGGAACATGCCCTCGCCGGAGCAGGGAGCATCCACCAGCACCCGGTCGAAAAAGCCGGGAAACCGCTCCGCCAGCCGCTCCGGGTGCTCGTTGGTCACCAGCGCATTGGAAACACCCATGCGCTCAATATTCCGGGAGAGGATCTTTGCCCGTTTGGGGTTAATTTCGTTGCACAGCAGAAAACCCTCCCCACCCATCCGTCCGGCGATCTGGGTAGTCTTTCCGCCGGGGGCGGCGCACAGGTCCAGCACCTTTTCACCGGGCTGGGGATCCAGCAGCGCCACCGGGGCCATGGCACTGGCCTCCTGGAGATAGTATACGCCCGCCTCGTGGTAGGGGTGCAGACCGGGCCGGGTTTCCGGATCATAGTACCGGCCCAAAGGCTCCCAGGGTACGTTCTCCCCGGCAAAATCCATGGCAGGAAGTTCCCCTTTCAGAGGATTGTAGCGCAGCGCTACCGCCCGGGGACGTTCCAGACTCTGTAAAAATTCCGGGAATTCCTCCCCCAGCTGACGCTTCATTCTCTCCAAAAAAGCCTCCGGCAGCATAAAAAAGCCCTCTCTTTCTCGTTATGGAACGATTATATCACAGCCCCACAGGGTTTTCCACCGGAATATTGGCAGCAAAATCAGAAAAAAGGTATTGACTTTTCGGGAAACTATGGTATAATCTTGAATGTTCCGTATGGAGGCATAGCTCAGTTGGTTAGAGCGCATGCTTCACACGCATGAGGTCACAGGTTCGAGTCCTGTTGTCTCCACCAAGAGGATTAGTGTAACGGTAGCACACCGGACTCTGACTCCGTTCGCGGGGGTTCGAATCCCTCATCCTCTGCCAAAAGAAAGCCACCCATCCGGGTGGCTTTTCTTTTTGTAAGAGGATTAGGATGGATTCGAAAGGGCGGCATCAGTGCGCATACTGGTGTAAAAAGTGTCCAGTGGACACTTTTTAGCCCGTGGGAGAATCCATGCACTTTCGGATGCATCCGGTACGGATGTGGACGAAAGCGCATATGAGGTGCAGTAGTGCCAGATGACGAACTCGACCGCGGCAACACAATGATTTCATCGAATCCCTCATCCGACCAAGTTTCAAACCGCCTGCAAAGGAGGCCCCAGTTCATGCACTACGTCAACATGGTCCCCGGCATTTTTCTCTCCCGGCCCAACCGCTTCATCTCCCATGTGCTGATTGACGGGGTCGAGGAGATCGTCCACGTAAAAAACACCGGCCGCTGCAAGGAATTGCTGCCCGTCGGAGCACAGGTCTGGTGTCAGCGGTCGGATAACCCTAACCGTAAGACAAAATTTGATCTGATCACTGTAAAAAAAGGTGACAGGCTCGTCAATATGGACTCCCAGGCCCCCAACACCGCCGCCGGAGAATGGCTAAGAAACGGTGGACTGGGCAAAATCGATAATCTGAAGGCTGAGAGCTTCCACGGCGATTCCCGGTTCGACTTTTCCTTCACCAAAGACGGCAGACAATGTTTCCTGGAAGTAAAGGGCGTGACATTGGAGGAAGACGGCGTCTGTGCCTTTCCCGACGCCCCCACGGAGCGGGGTGCCAAGCACCTGAAAGGGCTCACGGAAGCGGCGAGATCCGGCTTCGGCGCCTATGTGCTCTTCGTCATCCAGATGGCGGACGTAAAATACCTCCGGCCCCACGACGAACGGGACCCCGCCTTCGGGACTGCCCTGCGGGAAGCCGCTGAAAACGGGGTCGTAATCCTGGCTATGGACTGCGCCGTGGCTGTGGATTCCATGGACATCCGGCTGGGAGTACCAGTGAAGCTGTAAATCCGATACCATTGCACAACCCCCTCCGCTTGAATGCAGAGGGGGTTGCTTTGTGAAATGAATGATTCTTGTTAATGCAATCCCATCACGAAGATCACCAATGCCACAATCACCATGACAGTCCATCCGATATATCTGCCTGCGATCTCCCAGTCAGATGGTTCCGCACGCTCCGCGTTGCGAATCTGAAATGACAGATTCCAACGGAACAGCTCATCGGCAAACAGAATGGACAGCGCATTCAGAATACAGATAAATACCGCCCCAAACCAGGCAACGCGATCTCCTTTATGGGTCAATTCGGGGGTGTTGATCAGCTCATAGATCGTGGAAACAGATGGCTTCATTCGATCTATAGGATCGCCGTTTTCATCTCTTTCGATTCCGTCACTGGTTACATAAGAGATGGAAATCATATTGTCCGAGGTGCCGTCTTCACTTTGGAGCCAATAAAAGCCGCCCATATCGATCACGCCGCCCCGGAACAGGATATCATTTCCCTCACGCACTTCAATGCCAGTCATGCTTCGATTGATTTCATTGTCTTCCGGAATGGCTGTAGGGTCTTCCTTCACTGTATAGGGTCCATAGGTTTTTTCACCGTGCTGAAAAATAACCGTATTACCGGATACCGTGAAGCAAGCCTGTTTTCCTTCAATCTTTCCCGAATACATGGTATTCCCATTTTCCTGTGTGGGAACCAGAATCGCGTCATTGTATCTGTAGCCAATTCTTGAGATCGTTCTGGGATAGATCATGGCAAATATCAGCGCCATAGCCGTCATAAAAATAAGGATACCTTTTTGATAGCCGTTCAAGCTTCTGATTTTCTCCATAAATCCACATCCTCTCCAAATTATGTGTTGCAGGCAGTCAGATAACCTGCCGACTGCGGGAATCTATTCTGTCGGCTCGATGATATAGACATTGGAGCCGAAATCTCCCTGGTTCCGCTGGTCGGTGGTGTAGCCGGTGCCCCGGAACATGGGCTTGAGCAGGATGCCCGCGGCCAGAGCCGCGCCGGAAGCCACCCGGTCCTCGCCGCCGTCGGGCATGGCGTAATGGGCATCGGCGGTGTGGATCAGCACACCGTTGGGGCTTACGGAGAAGGGCACCACATGCTTAAGCAGATTTCCGAACTGGCCTACCCGGATCTTCTGCTCCAGGGAGCGAAGATGGTAGGTCTTTTCTTTTTGCAGCCCCTCCACCCGCAGCTTTTCGTAGCCCGGGGCCGCGTGGACCTGCTCATGGAACACGCCGGCAATGGCCATTTGACCGTCGGATACCTGCCAGCCCAGCCGGGTGCGGGTAAAACGTCCATACTGGAACAGATGGCGGTACTGCTTATAGAAGGCGATCTGGCTCTGGATCTCCTTGATCTCCACCGGCAGAAGGTGCTTCAGATCCAGTTCATAGCCGAGACACCCGAAATAGGACACATTGCCCCGGGTGGACAGGGGTGTCGTGCGGAGGGTCTGGCCGTGGGGCGCCGCAGAGACATGGGCGCCGAAGGTGGACTGGGGATACAGAAAGCTTAAGTTCCCCTGGATGGTCAGCCGCTCGATGGGGTCCGTATCGTCGGAGCACCAGACCTGGGGAGAGAAGCAGAGCATACCCAGATCGAAGCGGTTGCCGCCGGAGGAGCAGCTCTCCAGCAGGATCTGGGGCCGGGGGGTAAAGATCCGGTCCAGAATCTCATAAAGCCCCAGGATATAGTCGTGGGCCTTTTCTCCCAGCGCCACGGAGTGCCGGTTCATGTCCCACTTCACATAGCTGATCCTGGCGGTGTCCAGAACACCTGTGACGGAACGGACGATGTAGTCCCGGACCTCCTGCTTCGTCAGATCCAGCAGCAGCTGGTGACGGCCCAGGATGGGCTCAAATTCATCGGTCAGCGCCCAGTCCGGGTGCGCCCGGTAGAGATCGCTGTCGGGGCTGACGGACTCCGGCTCAAACCAGAGGCCGAAGGAAAGGCCCTTGGCAGTGATCTTGTCCGCCAGGCCGCCCATGCCGTCCGGGAGCTTCTTGGTGTTGACATTGTAATCACCCAGGGAGCAGCGGTCGTTGTTGCGGACGCCGAACCAGCCGTCATCCAGCACGAACAGTTCACAGCCCAGCTTCTTGGCCCGGTCCGCCAGGTCCAGCAGCCGCCGCTGGTTGAAATCAAAGACGCAGCCCTCCCAGCTGTTATAGAGCACAGGCCGCTCCCGGTAACGCCAGTATTCCGGGACGATATGGTCGTTGACAAATTTATGCATCCGCGCGGACAGGCCGCCGAAGCCCGTGTCGGACCAGCACAGCACCGCCTCCGGGGTTTCAAAGCACTCGCCGGGGGCC
The DNA here is from genome assembly GCA_045539075.1 of Faecousia sp. GTDB lineage: Bacteria > Bacillota > Clostridia > Oscillospirales > Oscillospiraceae > Faecousia. Next base: position 50,833 of record JAZQEP010000061.1, read on the forward strand.
AGGCAGCGGCAGAAATTGGCAGGGTTGATACCCTGCATCACCCGGGTCAGGCCGGTCTGTGAGCGCTGGGCAGAGGCATAGTGATTGCCGGAATAGACCAGATTGAAGCCGTAGGCCACGCCGGAGCTTTCCGTGGTGTCCTCCTCCCACAGGAGGAAGCCCGGATTGTGCTGGTTGGAGGAGGCACCGGTGCGGCTTTCGTTCACGATCTTCGCGCCGACCACCCGGTTGTCCATCCGCCGCATCTCGGCGCTCCAGCCGCCGTGGAAGCTGGTCATAACATAATCTCCGGGCAGGTCCAGGCAGAAGCTCATGCACTTGTGGAGCTTCACATTCTCTTCGCCGGTGTTTTCCACCACGCTGCGGCGGGTCAGGGCCGTTTCAAAAAGGCTGTAATACAGCTTAAGCCGCAGCCCCGGCTGCTCCAGGATCAGCTCCAGAGTCTCGCATTCACCCCGGGCCTGGGGCAGCGTGCAGCAGAAGGGCGCAGGTCCTTCCAGAATATTGTAGTTTACATAACGCAGATCTGTAGCCCGTCCGATCTCCAGGGGGCTCTCCCGGAAATCGCCCCGGCCGCTGCCGCTCCATTCCAGGCCCATGAAGTCCGGACAGCTGCCGCTGTCGGCGTCATCCAGCACCAGATTACTGCCCCAGCCGGGTCCCTGGATGTGGGCAAAGGCCACCGCATCCGTCAGTTCCACCGGGGCACCGAAGTGCAGGTGCTCCGGCAGGCCGTACTGGTTGATCCGCAGCAGATAGGAAAACTCCGAATTTTTCAGAAGGAAGACGTTTTGATCGTGCAGAATCATCGAAAATCACCTCTGAAACCATTGTACCTGCGGAAAAATGGGCTGTCAACGAGATTTTTTGGTGACGGATGCGGAATTGTGTGCTATGATGGTGGAAATCCATTTCATCCAACCAAGGAGGAATACCCTATGGGGCGGGAATTTGAACTGAAATTCAGCTGCAGCCCGGACTCTTTCGAGGCACTGCGGCAGGCCTACTCCGACTTTATCCAGATCCGGATGGAAACCACCTACTACGATACCTTCGACGGCAGGCTGAGCAACTACCACTGGACTCTCCGCCGCCGGATGGAGAACGAAAAGTCCATCTGCACCCTGAAGACCCCCTGTCCCGACGGCGGACGGGGCGAATGGGAGGTGGAATCCGGCAGCATCATGGCTGCGATCCCCCGGCTGGTACAGCTGGGTGCCCCCATCGATTTGATGGCCTTCTGCGTCAGCGGTGTGGCTCCGGTCTGCGGTGCCAAATTCACCCGGCTGGCCAGGACCCTTGCAGTTCCCGGCGCCACGGTGGAGCTTGCCCTGGACCAGGGTAAGCTGCTGGGCGGAAACCGGGAAGCGGCGCTGCTGGAGGTGGAGGTGGAGCTGAAAGAGGGCTCCGACGAAGCCGCCATCGCCTTCGCCAACGAACTGGCCGCCCGGTACGGTCTGGTGCCGGAAAAGCGCAGTAAGTACCGCCGCGGCCTGGCCCTGGCAAGAGGAGGGGTATGATGGCCGATTTTGAAACGCTGTTCTCCCGCTATGACCGTCTGGTGCTCTTCGACACGGAGACCACGGGTCTGATGTTCAGCCGTGATGAGATCATCGAATTTGCCGCCATCGTGGTGGAACAGGTGGACGGAAAGCCCACCGTGGTCCAGGAATACGACCAGCTCGTCGCCCTCTCACCCGGCGGTTTCGTGCCTGCGAAAATCGAGCAGCTCACGGGCATCTCCACCCAGGACCTGCGGGAAAAGGGCCTGCCCAAGACGAGAGTCGCCCGGGATATCGCGGAGATGATCCGGGGCAACACCCTGCTGCTCGCCTACAACGCCCACTTCGACTTAAGCTTCCTGTTCTATTTCCTGCTGCGCCATGGGGATCCCACCGTCCTCAAGGGCAAGGACAAGCTGGACCTTTACACCGTCTACCGGGACCGGAAGCCCTTCCCCCACAAGCTGTGCAACGCCATTGAACGCTACGGTCTTTCCGGCAAGGTGGTCAACTCCCACCGGGCAGTGGACGATGTGCTGGCAACGCTGGAGGTGATGAAGGCCATGGAACAGGAGCGGGCAGATCTTGAGTGTTATGTAAACCTATTTGGCTACAATCCCAAGTACGGTATCGACGGAAAGCCCATCGGCTCCGTGACCTATAAGCCCCAGCCCTATGACCCCCAAAAACCACTGTACGAACTGTAAGGAGGAATTCCTATGATCAACCAAACTGCCTACAATCTCGGTGCCAACCGCAGCGTCATCCGGGACCTGTTTGAATACGGCCGGGCCCGGGCCGCCATTGTCGGCGAAGAAAATATCTTCGACTATTCCCTGGGCAACCCCTCCATCCCTGCCCCTGCGGAGGTCAACGACACCATCCGGGAAGTGCTCATGGACACCGACTCCCTGGCTGTCCACGGCTACACCTCCGCCGTGGGTGACTACGACACCCGCAAGGCCATCGCCGATGACCTGAATCAGCGCTACAATGCCGGCGCGGCAGCGGAGGATTTCTTCATCGGCTGCGGCGCCGCCCCGGAGCTGGTGGCGGTACTGAACGCCCTGGCCATCCCCGGGGGCGAGGTGCTGGCCCTGGCCCCCTATTTCCCGGAGTACAAGCCCTTCAGTCAGTGCGCAGGCTTAAACTTCCGGGTGGTTCCCCCGGATGTGCCCGGCTTCCAGATCGATTTTGACGCCCTGGAAGCACATCTGACCCCTCTGACACAGGCCGTCATCGTCAACTCCCCCAACAACCCTTCCGGTGTGGTCTACTCCGAGGAAACTCTGCGCAAGCTCAGTGATCTGCTGATGAAGAAGACCGAGGCCTGGGGCCATCCCATCTACATCATCTCCGACGAACCCTACCGGGAGCTGACCTACGGCGGCGTGAAGGCCCCCTGGGTACCCCATTTCTACGGCAACACCATCGTCTGCTACTCCTACTCCAAGTCCCTTTCCCTCCCCGGCGAGCGGATCGGCTATGTCTACGTGCCCAAAACCTGCGCCGACGCTCCCGCCCTCTACGCCGCCATTGCCGGCGCAGCCCGTGCCGGCGGTCATGTCTGCGCCCCCAGCCTGTGGCAGAAGGTCATCGCCCGCTGCACCCAGCTGCGGCCGGATCTGGATGCCTACGACCGCAACCGCCGGGCTCTTTACGAGGGGCTGACCGCTATGGGATATGAAATGGCCAAGCCCGATGGCGCATTTTATCTGTTCATTAAGGCCCCCGGCGGCGACGCCGTGGCTTTCTCCGAAAAGGCAAAGCAGAAGGACCTTCTGGTGGTCCCCGGCGACGGCTTCGGCTGCCCCGGCTATTTCCGGATCTGCTACTGCGTCAGCTATGAAATGATCCAAAAGAGCCTCCCCGTATTCGCATCCCTCATCTGAAAGGAGCAGCCCTATGGAAAAGACAAGATGGTATAAAGACCGGGTATTTTATCAGATCTGGCCCCGCTCCTTCAAGGACGGAAACGGCGACGGCATGGGTGACCTCTACGGCGTCTACGAAAAGCTGGACTATATCAAGAGCCTGGGCTGCGACGGCATCTGGTTCTCTCCCCTCTACCCCTCCCCCGGCGCAGACTGCGGCTACGACATCGCCGACTACATGGACATCGCCCCGGAATTCGGCGGCATGGAGGCCTTCAAAAAGGTGCTGGACGGCGCCCACGCCCGGGACATGAAGGTGATCATGGATCTGGTGGTGAACCACACCAGCGATGAACACGAGTGGTTCCAGAAGAGCCGTCAGCGGATCGATCCCTACACCGACTATTACATCTGGCGGCCCGCCAAGCCCAACGGAAAGCTGCCTAACAACTGGGACTCCCTCTTCGAGGGCAAGGCCTGGACCTATGACGAGGTCCGGGGCGAATACTACATGCACCTGTTCGCCATCAAACAGCCGGATCTGAACATGGACAACCCCCTGGTTCGGGAGGAAGTGAAGAAGATCCTGAAATTCTGGCTGGATCTGGGGGTGGACGGTTTCCGGGAGGACGTGATCACCTTTATCTCCAAAGCCGAGGGTCTGCCGGACGATCACATCATGCCCGCCTCCAAGGGCTTGAACCTCTACAACCACGGTCCCCACATCCACGAGTATCTGACGGAATTCAAGAAGGATGTGCTCCAGCACTATGACTGCGTGACCCTGGCAGAGGCACCCATGGTGGACCCCAAGACGGCGCTGAAGTACATCACGGAAGGTCCCGACCAGGAGATCGACATGATGATCCAGTTCCAGACCCAGTGTGCCGACTCTTTCCTTTCCGACTACTACCCCATGCCCTTCAGCCTTAAGAAGCTGAAACGGGCTTTCTCCAACTGGCAGCATAAGCTGGATCACAGGGGCTGGAATATGCTCTACATGGAAAACCACGACCACCCCAGAATCATCTCCCGCTATGGCAGTGAGAAATTCTGGGCTGAGAGCGGCAAGATGCTGGCAGTAAGCTACCTGTTCCAGAAGGGCACCCCCTTCATCTACCAGGGCCAGGAGATCGGCATGCTGAACTGGCGTCCCGAAAGCCCCGATATGTACGAGGACGTTCAGACCCGTTGGGAATACGAAAACCACGCCACCAATAAGAGCGCCGAAAAGCGCTTACAGCGCCTGTGGCGCTGCTCCCGGGACTCCGCCCGGACCCTGGTCCAGTGGGATGACTCTCCCAACGCCGGTTTCACCACCTCCGATACCCCCTGGTTCTACGCAAACCCCAATTACAAGGATATCAACGTAGCCGCCCAGGAAGAGGACCCCAACTCCATTCTGAATTTCTACCGCAAGGCCGTGGCTCTGCGCAAGAGCCTCTCCTGCGTCCGGGATGGCGACTATGTTGAGCACTTCAAGAGCTCCAATAAGCTCTACTGCTACTCCCGGCAGGACAGCCGCCAGCGGATCCTGGTCGTCTGTTCCTTCTCCCAAAAGCCCCTGCGGTTCCAGCCCCCCCAGTATTTCCCCGTGGACACCGCCCGGCTGGAGCTGTGCAACTACGAAAATCCCGATCCCAAGGTTCTGCAGCCCTTTGAGACCAGAGTGTTTCTGTGGAGATAAACGCCACGCGCCCGCCCTTCTATCAGGGCGGGCGTTCTGTCTAAAGCGGCAAGGAATCGTTTATGCGGCCAATAAGGCGCGGCGGAATATGTTCCGATTTTTGCCGTGCCGGGAAGTACTCAGAGCGACGGCAGAGCGAAAGTCGGAACACTTTTGCGTCAAATTGTACCGGTCATCCGGCCCAAGATTTTAGGAGGGGTGGTACATAGGAGGGGGCGGCTTTGTGAAAAGCCCCCTCCTATGGCGGCTTCTTTTGGTTCTTTTCTTGCCGACGCAAGAAAAGAATACGATTCTAATAAATCAGCGCCCCGGGATCCGGGACGCTGGTTTTTCATTTATTCGATGCCGGTAAGATCGTACTCGCTGAGGTACTTGTCCGCGGCGGTGCAGACCTTTTTCAGTGTCTCCTCGTCGAAGGGATTGCCCAGGCCTGCTTCCTTGAGCAGGTCGGTGAAGAACATAGTGCCGCCCAGGGAGGTATACTTCATGTAGGTATCGAAGGCTGCCTGGGAATCCTCCTGGATCCGTGCCCAGAAGTCCAGGGCCACGGTCTGTGCCAGACAGTAGTCAATGTAGTAGAAGGGGGAGGCGTAGATATGGCTCTGGCGCTGCCAGCCCTTGCCCTCGCCGTAGAAGGGCACATCGCCGGGACGGAGCCAGGGCATGTACACACCCAGCAGCTCCTGCCAGACCTGGTGCCGCTCCTGGGGTCCGAACTCGGGATACTCATAGATGATGTGCTGGAAGTGGTCCACCATGGTGCCGTAGGGAATGAAGGCCAGGGCCTTTTTCAGATGGTGGTAGCGGAACTTCCGGGTATCCTCGCCAAAGAAGCCCTCGGCCCAGGGCCAGGCAAAGAACTCCATGGACATGGAGTGGACCTCACAGCCCTCCAGGCTGGGCCAGATCAGGGATGCAGGCACCCGGTCCCGGTTCACAAAGCCGGCGAAAGCATGGCCTGCCTCGTGGGTGACCACCTCCACATCGTGGGCGGTACCGTTGAAATTGGCGAAGATGAAGGGGCTGCGCATATTAGCGATGCGGGTGCAGTAGCCGCCGCCAGCCTTGCCGGGCTTGCTCTCCACGTCCATCATCTGATGCTGACGCATAAACTTCCAGAATTCATCGGTGACGGGACTCAGCTCACTGTAGAACTTGTCGCCCATGGCCAGAATCTCCTCCGGAGTGCCCACAGGTCTGGGGTTGCCGGAACGGAAGGCCAGTGCTTCATCGGCGAAGTTCAGAGGGAACTCCCGGCCCTGGCGCTGGGCTTGCTGCATGTACAGCTTCTTGGCCACGGGAACCAGGTACTTCTGAACGGCGGTGCGGAACTTTTCCACATCTGCCTCGGTGTAGCAGTTGCGCTTCATGCGCATATAGCCCAGGGGGGTGTAGCCCTCGAAGCCCAGCTTGCGGCCCATGCAGTCGCGCAGCTTCACCAGCTCGTCATAAATTTCGTCCAGCTCCGCGCCGTGGTCGTTGTACCACTGGCCCTCGGCCTTCCAGGCTTCCAGTCTGGTTTCGTCGTCAGCCACGCCCTTCCAGGGGGAGAGCTGGCTGAGGGTATATGTTTCACCCCGGAAGGGGATCTGGGCAGAGGCAATGAGCTTACTATAACGCTTTTTCAGGGCATTTTCCTTCTGGATATCCTCCACCAGTTCGGGGGTGAAGGACTTGGCAGCCAGCTCCGCATTGACGAAGGTCACCTTGCCATACTTCTCCTCCAGCTGTGGGCGGAAGGGGCTGTCCAGAGTTGCCTGGGTCCAGGCCTTCTGCACAGGCTGCAGCTTGGGCATCTCCTGGTTATAGTAGTTCATTTCCGCATCGTAGAAATCGTCCCGGGTATCGATATTGTTGCGGATCCGGGCCAGGGTCACCATGGTCTGGTAGTCATCATCATAGACGGATGCCTCCCGGTAGATGGCGTCCGCTTCCTCAAAGGTCTGAGCAGCTTGAAAACGCCGGGTGAGTTCCTCCTGCTGCTGTTTCCAGGCAGCCAGGTCCGCGCGGTGGTAGGGGATCTGGGAAAAGGTCATGGTAAAACGCTCCTTCCAAAAGATTCTGACCACAGTATAGCAGATTTCAGTTGCAAATGCAACTAAAAAGGATTTGGCCAAAAGAAACCGGCGCACCGTCCGGTGCGCCGTCAATTCAGTCCAGCTGTGCGATATTCCGGCTCACCTTTTCCGTCAGCCGGGTCCAGAGGTCGATCTCCTCAGCGGTAAGCCCGGCATAGATCCTACCAAATAGTTCGGTCTGGGCAGCTCTTCCCTGGGCGGCGATCTCCTCCGCCTCTCCCCGGAGCACCAAATGGACCGTCCGACGGTCCTCCGGGTCCGGACGGCGGCACAGGAGCCCCTTACTTTCCAGCGTGGACACGGACAGGGATACATGGCTCTTGGCCATGCCCCGGCGCAGCGCCACATCGGAAGCTCTGTCAAATTCCGGATTATTGTACAGGAATAACAGCACATCCAGCTCATTGCGGGTCAAATCCCACTGCCGGCAGATGGGCTCCATCACCTGGGAATAGTACTTGCGTACCCGCAGAACCATCTCAAAATAATCGCCGCGCATTGCGTGCATTTCCATAAGCTCCACCTCATATAGTTCGATTTTGAACAACTATACATTATCACACCGGCATATTATTGTCAAGGAAAATATTTCATTTTTGAACTATTCTTCCCGGTATACAAGCCCGTCAAACTGTGCTATGATAACCGAAGAACAATAAACGGAGGAATCCCCATGAAAGAAGAACTGCTGCGCACCGCCATGCTCCTGGGAGAGGACGCGGTGGAAAAACTGCAAAAGGCCCGGGTTGCCGTTTTCGGCATCGGCGGCGTGGGCGGCTACACCCTGGAGGCCCTGGCCCGGGCAGGCGTGGGGGCGCTGGATCTGATCGACAGTGACACCGTCAGCCGTTCCAACATCAATCGTCAGATCCTGGCCACCCAGTCCACCGTGGGACTTCCCAAGGTGGAGGCCGGAAAGCGCCGGGTGCTGGACATCAATCCGGACTGCGTCGTGCGCACCTGGGAGGTTTTCTATACCCCGGAAACAGCAGACCGGTTTGATTTTACCCGGTACGACTATATCGTGGACGCCATCGACACCGTAACCGGCAAGCTGCAGCTGGTCCAGGCGGCAAGGGAAGCAGGCACACCCATCATCTGCTGCATGGGCACCGGCAACAAGCTGGATGCCTCTGCCTTCCAGGTGGAGGATATCAGCAAGACCACCATGTGTCCCCTGGCCCGGATCATGCGCAAGGAGCTGGGCAAGCGGGGAATCAAGCATCTGAAGGTGGTCTATTCCAAAGAGGAGGCCCTCTCCCCCACCGGCTGGGAGGAGGAAGCAAAGCTTCTGGGCAAGCGGCAGATCCCCGGCAGCGTCTCCTTCGTCCCCGGCGCTGCGGGACTGATCCTGGCAGGGGAGGTCATTCGGGATCTGGCAGGCATCTCAAGATAAACAAAAAGGAGGCACCCGCAGGTGTCTCCTTTTTTGATCCTCTTTATTTCCAATTGAAGGTGATCAGGCCCATGATGTAGATCACGATGATGGCCGCGGGAACCAGGTAGCAGAACAGGGGCTTCATCCAGTTGCGGACCTTCAGTCCCTTGCCGGTGTTGGCCTCTTCCACAAACTTATCCCAGCCCCAGCCGAAGCGCTTGCTGCAGCAGAAGACGACGAAGGCCAGGCTGCCCAGGGGCAGCAGGTTGGTGGAGACCAGGAAGTCCCACAGGTCCAGCCAGGCGCTGCCGGGTGCGAAGGGCTGGAACTTGATGACGCTGTAGCCCAGAGCGGTGGTGGTGGAGGTGAGCATAATGCCGATGGCGCAGACGATGCTGCCCTTAGGACGGCTCCAGCCGGTGAGCTCCCGGACGCAGGCCAGGATATTCTCGAACACGGCCAGCACGGTGGACATAGAGGCAAACACCATGAACAGGAAGAACACGCTGCCCCAGAACCGGCCGCCGTTCATATTATTGAACACGGTGGCCATGGTGTCAAACAGCAGGCCCGGGCCGGAGCCCACTTCCAGGTCATAGGTGAAGCAGGCAGGGAAGATGATCAGACCCGCGGTGATGGCCACGAAGGAGTCCAGCACGATGATATTCACGGACTCGCCCAGCAGGGAGCGCTCCTTGCCGATGTAGCTGCCGAAGATAGCCATGGAACCGATGCCCAGGCTCAGGGTGAAGAAGGCCTGGTTCATGGCGCCCACCACCACGCTGGGGGTGATCTTGGCGAAGTCGGGCATCAGATAGAACTTGAGGCCCTCGGCGGCACCGGACATGGTGGCGCTGTTGACAGCCAGCACGATCATCAGCCCCAGCAGAGCCACCATCATGTACTTGGTGATCCGCTCCAGGCCGCCCTGGAGGTTGAAGCTGAGAATGGCAAAGCCGGCAATGACCACGATGACCATGAACAGCATATTCACGCCGGGGTTGGAAATCATGGACACAAAGCCCAGGTCAGCGGACTGGCCGGTGACGAACCGGTAGAAATAGTAGAAAATCCAGCCGGAGACCACCGTGTAGAAGGACATGAGGCACACATTGCCGAACAGGGCCAGATAGCCGTGGATATGCCACTTCTGGCCGGGCTTCTGCAGCTTCTGGTACATGCCCACAGGGCTTGCCTGGGAGGCACGGCCCAGGGAGAACTCCATCACCATGACGGGCAGACCCAGCAGCACCAGGCACAGGGCATACACCAGGACGAAGCCGCCGCCGCCGTACTGACCGGCCATCCAGGGGAACTTCCAGACGTTGCCACAGCCAATGGCACAGCCCGCACTGAGCAGGATAAAGCCCAGACGGGATGAAAGACGTTCGCGATTGTTCATTTTCTTTTCCTCGCTCTCTTTGAAAGGATAGTTTGCATTATAGCACCGCTATTGCAGATTGTCAAAACTTTATTCATCTTTTTTGGATGTTTTGACGGCATCTCAGAAAACGTTTGTGCGCACTGGATGGATTTTTCAAAAAGACGGCCGTCCACGAAGGACGGCGTCTTTTTACAATTCAATTTCCATTTCTTTGCAATTCCAGCTTTCGCTCATGACATGGTAGGATTCCGGCGTTTCCTGGGGCACTTCCCGAAAGCCTGCCGCCAGATAGCAGCGGTAAGCGGAAGTATTGTTCTCAAATACGCCCAGAGAGGCCGTCTTCGCCCGATACACATCCCGGGCAAATACCAGCCCCAGCCGGAGCATCTCCCGGCCGATGCCGCCCCCCCGCTTATCGGGGTCCACGATCACATAGCCGAAGCGGACCTCGTCCAAAGTGGGCCGGGGATTGCGCAGGGTGAAGAAGCCCACCACCTCTTTTTCGTCCAGCGCAGTGAAGCGCATCAGCTTTCCCAACTCTGCTAACTGCTCCGGCGTGGTGGGAAAGGAGCCCAGCATGCCCGCGCTCCACTGGTAGAAGGATTTCTCATCCCGGGACCAGGAAAGGATTTTTTCCGCGTCCGTATCCTTGTAAGGCCGAATTCTGATCATAGCCGCACCGCCTTCTTTCGTAGTGAGGTCATTATACACCCGTGAGGAAAGTCCGGCAAGAGTGAGACGCATTCGGTACACCGGAAGGGACTCGTTCGCATTTTCTCCCGCCCCAGGCGGGAGAAAATTAAGGTTCGCCTCCGTCGAGCCGTCGCCGGCGGCGCTCACCCGCGCCGCATTTCATTGTTCGAGCCCCTGGGTAGGTATAAAAATAATCCGAACCCGCAAATGTGGTTCGGATTATTCTTCTTTGGTACACCGGAAGGGACTCGAACCCCCAACCCTCGGAACCGGAATCCGATGCTCTATCCATTGAGCCACCGGTGCATCTGCTTGATAGCTTAGCTATTATAGCAGGCTTTTTCCCCTTTGTAAAGCCCTCATTTCAAAATTTTTCCCCAACCATTCCCCTTTCTTCGCGGCAAATCGGTTGTTTTCTACACCCGGGTGTGGTATAATTTAAAAAATATCGGCGTATGACCGCCATGAAGCAACCGGGAGGTCCCACTATGTCCACTGTCATGAATTTCCGCTCCGCATTCAACGGCTTCAACCGTGAAGATGTGGTCAAGTTTATTGAATATCTGAACACCAAGCACAGCAGCGAGCTGGCCCAGCTTGCCAACGAAAATGACGAGCTGCACGCCAAGCTCTCCGCAGCCCAAAGCAGCTGCGGCCAGGAGTGGGAAAAGCAGTTGGAGGAGCAGAAGATGCGCAATCAGCAACTGGAAGAGGATCTGCGCCGCCAGCAGGAGCGCTGCGCCGCTCTGGAAAAGCAGCTGGAAGAAGCCGGACGTACCCGGGGCAATGTCATGAGCCAGCAGGCAGAGCAGGAACTGGAAGCCTATCGCCGGGCTGAGCGCACCGAGCGCATTGCCAAGGAGCGGGCCGCCCAGGTCTACCGCAAGGCCAATGTGGCCCTCACCGGCGCAGCCGAGAAGGCCGATGACGCCTTCGCCATGATCGGCGATCTCAGCGACCAGGTCACCTCCCAGCTGGCCCGGCTCCAGAGCGCCATCACCGGCAGCAAGCAGGCTCTGGCCGATGCCTGCGACACCCTGGGCACCATTCGCCCCGACAACGAAACCTGCTGAAACATCAGCGCATACGGCTTTCCGTATGCGCTGTTTCCATCCGGAAAGGAGATAACCATGGAACTGACCTTCTCCCCCGCCGCTGCCGAAGATATCCCCATGCTGCTGGAACTGAACCGGCAGCTGATCGAACAATATGAGGATCCCACCGCCATTGATCTGCCCCGGGTGCTGGCCTGGGTTGGCCGTAAAATCGAGAAAAATCTGAGCCAGTACAGCTGCGTGGTTCTGGAGGGCCGCAAGGCGGGCTATTTCCGCCTCTGTCCCGATGAAGGAGAAACGGAGCTGGACGATTTCTATATATTTCCGGAGTTCCGGGGACAGGGCATCGGCACGGAGGTGCTGCGCCGGTGCATCCGGGAGCAAAACAGACCCCTGACCCTTTGCGTATTCACCAAAAACACCGGAGCCATGGCCCTGTACAGCCGGATGGGCTTCCACGTCACCGAACACATCAGTCAGACGCGCTGCATCATGCGCCGGGAGGTACTATGATCCTACGGAAACCCCATTATTTTGACGCTTTTTCCTGCATCGCTTCCGCCTGCCCCGACTCCTGCTGCAAGGAGTGGGACGTGCAGGTGGACGAAGCCTCCGCCCGGTTCTACCGCGCTCTCCCCGGCCCCCTGGGCGATGACCTGCGGCGGCTATTGAAGGACGAGGACGGTGAGACCGTCATGACCATCCTGGAGGGCCGCTGCCCCATGTGGCGCCGGGACGGTCTGTGCCGAATCCAGGCGGAACTGGGCGAGGATGCTCTGTGCAAAACCTGCCGGGAGTTTCCCCGGCTGACCCATGATTACGGCGATTTTCTGGAGCGGGGCTTGGAGCTCAGCTGCCCGGAGGCCGCCCGGATCATCCTCTCTGCCCCCAGCGCCCCCATGATCACCGGGGAGATCCCCGGAGGCAGCGAAGCGGAATACGACAAGGATGCTATGGAAGTGCTGCTGCGCACCCGGGAAAAGGCCCTTGCCATTCTCTCGGACACCCGCCGCCCGGTGAATGAAGCCCTTGCCCTGGCGCTGCTCTACGGCTACCAGGCCCAGGGGGAGCTGGATGGGGAGGAGGAGCTTCCCTTCGACTGCGATTCCGCCCTGGAAAGCGTGGCGGAATTCATCAAAGTTCCCGACATTCAGGAAATTCCCCTATTTTTCGGCGGTCTGGAAATTCTCACGGACGCCTGGAAGACCCGGCTCACCCAGGTCGCTCCCGGCCCCTGGCAGGAGGAATACCGGCTCCTGGCCCGGTATTTTGTGGAGCGGTACTGGCTCCAGGCCGTGTCGGATTACGACCTCAGCTGCCGTGTCAAGTTCATCCTCATCTCCTGCGTACTGATCCGTCTCCTGGGTGGCGATTTGCTCACCACCGCCCAGCTTTACTCCAAGGAGATCGAAAACAGCGCGGACAATGTGGATACCCTGCTGGACGCCGCCTATTCTGACCCGGCCTTTACCGATGACAAGCTGCTGGGCCTTCTGCTTGGATAAGAAAAACCCTCCGCAGAAAACTCTGCGGAGGGTGTTCTTATTCTGATAAGAATTCCTTCAGCTTCCCGGCATCCCGGGTCTGATGGGCCAGCATGGTCAGTGTGTGCTTCACTTTGTGCGCAGGCAGGCCGGTGCGCTCTGCCAATTCTTCCACGGAGAGCATTTTATCGGATTTCTGAAGGATTTCCAGCACCTTTTCGTCGTCCGCTTTGATCCATGTGGCGCAGCGAATGTTCAGTTCCATGGCGATCTCCTTACTGCATCTGGCTTTTGATCATGTTGATCAGAATCTCCGCCGCCACCACCCGGTCCTCGGCGGTGAATCCGGGCTGAAAATTATCTGAGTACAGCACCTGGGCATTGGGTGGAAATTCCTCGTCCCCGGGCCAGACCAGCAGCCGGATAAGATACTGCGGCAGCAGTTCAAATTCATAACACTGGGCGCTGCCATGACGGATCCGCAGGCCGCCCAGTTTTTCCGCCGCGGCAGCATATTTCTCCGGGCAATTGCCGAAGGTAAAGGCCGCCCGCTTCAGGATCCGGCCGGAGAAGGGAGCAAAGTATACCTCTCCCCAGTCCATCTCCCGGAAGGACCACCATTTTCCGCACCAGGGCACATCCCGTCCCTCCGTCAGATAGCGCAGAAGGAAGGTCCGGGTATGTATATCCAGATTCCAGTCCGTGTCCAGCTGCCGCAGGGCATATTCCGGGTGGGAGATACCCATCCGGGCGTGTAAAAATTCCACCAGGAACTCCCCCGCCTGCCACCGGACATCCACCCGGCACAGGACCTCCTTCGGATCCAGGCTGCGGAACTTTTCCAGGTAATAGGCGAAGGGGACTTCTTCCTTATGGTTCTCCAGCGGCAGGACCTTACTCATGGAGCTCCAGGGGCAGGCCGTCGGGATCGTAGAAGAAGCAGATCCGCTTTCCGTTGGAGGCGTTGATCATAATGGGATCGGTGGCAATGCCCACAGCATTCAGTTCGCTGATGGTCTTCTCCAGATCGGGGGCATAGAAGCACAGGTGCCACATACCGCAGTGTGTGGGCTTGGTGGCGGCGTTGGGCTGGGGATTCTTCTTTCCGAAGATCTCGATCATGCAATTGCCCAGCTGGACCTCCAGCTTGATATCGTCCTGGGGCATCCGGTGCTCCTCCCGGATCACCTGGAAGCCCAGCTTGTTGACGTAGAAATCCTTGGACTTTTCATAGTCGGACACGATAATGGCAACGTGGTGTACATTCTGAACGATCATAATATTTTCTCCTTTATTCGTGTAATTCCAGGGGTAAATCATCCGGATCCCGGAAGAAGGTAAACTTTTTTCCGCTATAAGTATCCAGCCGGACGGGCTCGGTAGCGATGCCCAGACCATTCAGCCAGGCTACAGCTTCTTCGATATCCGCCACACGGAAGGCCAGGTGGCGCAGGCCCAGGGCCTCCGGACCCGTCACCCGGGCAGGGGCCCTGGGGGCGCTGAAGATTTCCAGTTCCATATCCCCCAGCTGCAGGTCCAGTTTCCAGTCGTCCCGGTCCGGGCGGTAATTCTCCCGAATCACCCGGAATCTCAGCTTATCCACATAGAATTCCCTGGATTTTTGATAATCGGACACTAAAATGGCCACATGATGACAGGCGTTGATCACGGCCGCACCTCCTGTACGCGCTCCGGGAACCGGCGGCTGTCCGTATGGGGCAGGAAACAGGCCGCCACGAAGGCATCCATGTATCCCGGACATGTGCTCAGCTCCACATAGGTCATATTTTCTGCCACCTGTTCACAGCTGCGCACCGCGTCATCACTGACAGCCAGCGCATAGGCACCGGTTACGGAGGTATTTCCCACATAGCGGAAGACCTGCTCCGGCAGATTGGGCAGCATGCCGATCCGGATGGCGTTTTTCATATGGATGCCGGAGCCAATGCCGCCGGCCACGCAGACCTGCTCGATGCAGCTTTCATCCATACCCACGCTTTCCAGCAAAGTGTGAATGGCGGAATAGATGGCGCCCTTAGCCCGGATAAAATTATCGATGTCCACTTCCGTCAGGGAAACCTCCCAGCCGGTGGCACTCTCCTCGGTGAATGCCAGCACATACCGGCCCTGGCCGTGGTCATCCCACTTGATTCGGCGTCCCTCCCGGACGAATTTACCCCGGGCATCGATGATGCCGGCACCGAACAACTCCGCCACCAGGTCGATAATGCCGCTTCCGCAGATACCCACGGGTTTTCCGCCGCCAATGACCCGGAGCAGGGGCTCCAGCGTCTGACGGTCGATCCGGGCGCTTTCCACAGCGCCGTCAGTGGCCCGCATACCGCAGGAGATATTGCCGCCCTCGAAAGCGGGACCGGCAGAACAGGCGCAGGACATGAGAAATTCCCGGTTGCCGAACACGATCTCGCCGTTGGTGCCCAGGTCAATGAACAGGCTCATCTGATCCCGGTCCCAGATTCCCGCGGCCAGGGTGCCGGCGGTGATATCGCCGCCCACATAGGAGCCGATATTGGGGGCCAGAATGACCGGTGCCTCCGGATTCGCCCAAAGGCCCAGGTGTCCGGCCTCCAGTCCCTCCCAGGAGAAGAAGCTGGGAATATAGGGCTCCATCCGGATACTCTGGGTATCCGCGCCCACCAGCAGGTGATTCATGGTGGTATTTGCCGCCACTGCCAGACGAAGCACGGACTCCGCGCCCACCCCCGCCTCCGCACAGAGGGTCTGCAGCAGGGGGTTCAGGGTTTCTGCCACGATGGCTTTTTTCAGCTTCTCGATGCCGCCGGGGCGGCCCTGCTCAATGATCCGGTTGATCACATCCGCGCCGTAGCGGATCTGGCCATTGCCGCAGGATCCCTTTGCCAGCAGCGTGCCGGTCTTCAGATCCACGAGGACCATGGTCACGGTGGTGGTTCCGATATCCACGGCGCAGCCTGCCAGCACCGCATCTTCCCGCGGGCAGAGGGCCATACAGCGGAAGCAGTCTCCCTCCCGCAGACCCTTGACAACCAGGTGAAAGTCCCACTCACGGAGCGTGGGAGCCAGCTTCGTCATGACACTGAAGGGGATACGCACCTGCGCCGCGCCGGTCTTTTCCCGGATAGCCCGGACCAGGCGCTCGTTGTCGGGCATGGTATCGTCCAGAGTTGGAGGTGTCATATCCACCTCTACTGCCAGATATTGATTTTCAAAGGAAATGCCGCTGCCGTACAGGGAAGCCTTGGCCTCCTCAAAAGCAGCAAGCTCCCGGGGATTGGACAGGTCCGCGGTCTTCATCTGGCTGCGGTAGGCAGAAGCCAGGTCCGGCACGAATACCGTGCAGTCCCCGCACACCCGGCAGCTGCAGCTCAAGCGCCAGCCCTCGTCAAATTCCCGCTGGGAAAGGTGGCTGCTGGGCATCATCTCCAGCGTACCCTTCAGGAGCTTGACCCGGCACTTTCCGCAGGCGCCGTTGCCGGAGCACGGGGCATCGATGGCCACATTGGCCCGTCTGGCCACCTCCAGCAGGTTCTCGTCCGGGGCGCACTCGGCAATTACCGCCGGCGCGTTCTCGATTTGGAAGGTTACTTTCATGGAGTGGAAATTCCTTTCGGATTTGTGTGGTGGGTTCCTCCCGGAATGTTTACATCAGCGGTTCCAGTGTCAGAACCGGGTGGCCCTGCTCGGACAGCCAGTCCAGCAGCTCTTCACAGTCGGAGGTAATGGTTTCGTCCGCGATATAGTCGGTAAAATTCTCGATGCCGTAGAGCTCGAGGGCAGTCTTATTCAGCTTCTCGCCCACATCTTCCTTCAGTTCCTTCGGCATCCAGACGATGCGCTGGGCGCCACCCTCGGCGCTGATGAATTTCTTGGAGGAGATGAAGTGCCGGCCGTGGCCCATATAGCCGGGGGTCTGGACACCGCCGCCGGTGCAGCTGGCCAGCTCGCCGAAGGTCATGCCCACGGGGGTCATGCCCTTGAACTCCCGGTTGACAATGATGAAGCCGCCGGACATGGGCTCAATGCCGCAGATGCACTCAAAGCAGCCGCAGGAGGTCATGGGGTCCTCCAGGATGGAGTAGAGGGTCACATTCTCCACCTGGCCCTGGGTAGCGGCGTTGATGGCCCGGTCCACGGTCTCATAGCGGCCCGTGCGCTCATCCAGGCAGTTTTCCTTCATGATGGGCTGGCAGGGTCCGTTGGGGTCCAGCTCATTGGTGGCCTTGGCATCCAGCCAGCTAACCGCGCCGCAGAGACCCAGCCGCTCCGGGGTGACCACGCAGCAGTGGGCGGGAGCAAAGGACTGGCAGAGGATGCAGGTATAGTAGCGGTCCACGCTTTCATCGGTCATGGAATCCAGCCGCTCGTCACGCATGGCGTAGCGGGGCATGGCGATCTCATCCCGGAATTTGGCCGCTTCGGCAGTGTCGGTGATGATAGTGATCTGGCACTTGTCCACCACCGCGTCAAATTCATCCATGATCATGTAGTAGAGCACCTCAGCAAAGTGCTCCAGGGTCAGACCGGCATCATACGCGGCCTTGGATACACGCACCCGGACCAGATTCCGCTGGCCGGTGTGCATGACGCCCTCCATATAGTTGAACCAGGCATGGAATTTACGCTCGATGACGGACTCGAAGTCCACCTGCATCTTCCTGCCCGCCACCTCTACCAGTGTGCACAGGGCCAGATCCCGGCTGTCAGCCAGCCCGGGTCCCAGAATGGTGATTCTGTGGTCCTGGATCTCGTCCATTTCCCGCATCAGCACCAGCTCGGCGGTGGGATTCTTTCCGGAATAGAATTCATTGTGCATATCCGCCTTGCGGATGATCTCACCCTCAAAGGCAGCAGCGAAGGCCACGGGGATGGGCAGTTCCTTCACCTTGATTTTGATATTACGCAGCTCCAGTGACTTTTTCACAGTCTCGGCGTGATCGCAGACGGACTCCAAAGCGCCGGGAACCTGGTTCTCGCCCAGGTCGATGTCCACCACCACCGGGAAGCCCAGAGCAATGGCACCGGCGCCGGCGGAGACCGCCACCGCGTCGATGGGGCCGAAGGTATTGACAAAGGCGGGCACTCTGTTTTGGGTGTATTCCAGCAGACCGGCAAGATCGCCGGCCTGGATATTGCCGAAGATCAGCGCCGCCCGGATGGCCACGGTGACCACATGGATCACGGAGGTGATCTCATGGCCCAGGGGCACCACCCGGTACTCAAGACCCAGCTTCACGCCGGAGAGGGCGCACTGCTCGATGACGTCGCCCACCAGGAAGGTCAGAATACCCTTGGACTGGTAGTCCTTCACCACGGAAGAGACCTGGTTTGGATCCTCCGCCTTGCCCAGCACCACGGCTACGCCCGGGATATCGCCGGTGACCAGAGGCACGCCCAGAGACCGGATCACGGGATCCGGCACGAAACCGATGCCGGTGTCGTGCTCATAGGGATCGGCGCTTTCCACCCATTTGAGGCCCTCCAGGATCTCCGCGCCCACGGCGGTGGCAAGGCCCGCGTTCAGCGCCTGGCCCAGCTCGGCCTGACCGGTGATGAGACTCTTGAGAACCTCCACGCAGGCGGGCAGATCGCCCAGCTTCCGGACCTGGACGCCGGTGGCTGCGTAGATGGTGGGAAAATAATAGGCGGTATCCGGGAAGGCAATTTCTCTGTCAGCACCGAATTTGGCAATGGCGCTGTTGACAGCGGCTTCCGTCAAGCCCGCTACGGCATTGCTGCCGCCGTAAATCAGATCGGTCAAGACACTCATAATGTGTTCCTCCCAAAGCTCGTTATGATAAAGCGGCAGAATTGCCGCAGACTGTCCTACTGTTTATTATCCATCAAACCCGTTAAAAAGTCTATACCTAAAATAGAAAAAAGCCGGGAAGGATTTCTCCTTCCCGGCTTGGGGTATTTTACACTTCAAGGTAAGAATCCGAGTAGAGCACGTTGTTGCGGAAGATGTCGCAGGATTTGATGGTCTCCATCAGCCGCTTGTCGTTGGGGTTGACGATGGCGGAGGTAAGGCCCTGCATCATGCACATGGCAATGAGGGCAGAGTCCATGATGGGCCGCACAGCCTTCGGCGCGCCGTTAGAGTTATTGGACAGGCCGCCGGTGGACTTGAGCCCTTCATCGGAGAAGAGCTTGATGGCCTGCAGAACTTCCATCTGCTTGTCCTGCATACCCTTGACCACCAGGAACAAAGGATCAAACCACAGATCATCGGAGGTCATGCCCAAAGAAAGGCCCCGCTCCAGCATATTATGGCAGTGGCGCATCCGCTCCTCGTTGTCCTTGGCGATACCGTCGGCAGAGCACAGCGCGATGCAGATGGCATCGTTGGCGGCGGCCAGATCAATGTAGGAGATCCGGGAGCCGGCATCGGCGGAATTGACGATGGGCTTGCCGTTGCTGCGGTTGTAGACCTTGATACCCGCCTCGATGGCCCGCTTGTTGGCGGTATCCAGGGCCAGGGGCACATTGCCGAAATTCTCCTGCAATAGCTTCACCGCCCACATCATCCGCTCGGGACCATCCTTTTCAGCGGGGCCGATGTTCACATCCAGATAGGTGGCGCCGGCAGCGATCTGCTGGGCGGCCCGCTCCAGAATGGGGCCGGGATCCCGCTCGTCCATGGCCTTGCGGATGGCGGGGGCAATGCAGTGGATCCGCTCGCCGATGACGGTAAAATTCCGGGCGGCGGGATTGCGGGGCTTGTAGGTCACACCCGTATCCACGATTTCGATTTTTGGCACCCGCTGCTCCAGCAGCTCCTCGAAGCTCAGCTCCCGCTGCTCCGTCACCGCGGCAGCGGCGGCAGCGGTGCGGCTCGCGGCTTCGTATTCCTTTTCCCGCATATACTTAGGCAGCTGGGCAGCCTCCTGGGGACCCACCACAATGTTCCAGCCCGGCAGCTTCTCCTGGATCTCACCCTTCAGCACTGCCACCTTGCCGGGAATGATCAGCGTGCGGCTGCGGATCTTATTTTCCACGTCCAGCTCCTTGAAAGTCTTCTGGATGGTGGAAGCGGAGAGTTTGCCGGCGGCCCAGGCGGTGAGCACGGACATACCGGAGGCGTCGGTAATGATCAGATTGGCAGGTTTTCCGCTGCGCTCCAGCTCGCCCGCCACCAGGAAGTAGGTCAGAGCAAAATCCACGGTGACCACGCAGGGGGAATCCGCATCAGCACCATTGATGGGATAAATTTTGCTGTCCACCTTCATGGGTTTCTGGGGATCGGTGTAGATATTCTGCCGCAGACCGTAAAGCGGCAGGGCCTGGGCGTAGGACATATCCTCCATCACGATGATGGAAGCATATTTTTCAATAAACATGGAGGCGTAGGCGGTCTGCAGGTCCCGGTCGCCCTTGGCAAGCTTCGCCACATTGACAATGGACGGATAGCCGCAGCTGCGGTCGCCGTCCCGCAGGGCGGTGCGGCGGAAGAGCACCGCGTTGGCCAGGGTCTGCTTGGCCGTATCGGCAGTGACGTCCAGCACCAGATTTTTATTGCCCTTGGCCTCCAGCTTCTTCACGGTATCGTACAGTTCTTCCGGCGTGGGCGCCCAGACTCCCAGGGGCACACCTGCCTTCTGGGCGATGGCGTTCATCTCCTCCCAGTTGCCGGGGGTTGCGCCGTCCAGGATGCAGTTTTTGCCAGCAACCTCCAATGCCGCCCGGGCGCAGGCTGCATCCCAGCAGGCGAGGACCAGGCTTCTGCCGGTTTCGGCGCATTTTTTCACCAGCGCCGCGTAAACGGCGGGATCCGCCTGCTTGTTGGCAACGTAGATGCTCTCCACGTACATTCTCTCGCCGATGCGCTCATAGTCGATCTTCTTCAGACCGGAAAGCTTCCGCTCCACAGTCTCCTGGCCGCAGTCGGTGCACAGGCACAGGGCGAACAGGTTCTTGTTCACCAGGGTCTTCTCATGGCGGAACAGGACAGTCTCGCCGCCCAGCTTGTGATTGCCAAGGGAGATGGTCTTCATCAGAGGCGCGGTCTGCTCGTTCAGCTTATCCTTGGCCTCCTGGGAGAAATAGGGACACTTATCGATGGAAACGGCACCGGCAGCCACCTTCATGCAGAAAGCCATACAGGTAGGCACGCCGCATTCTTTACAGTTTTTCTTGGGGGAAAGCTTAAAAATATCCAAACCCTTCAATGCCATGATAATTTCCTCCTTCCCTTACATCAGTCCGTCGATAAAACGGCGGACTGCCTCGGCGGACCGGGGATGCCGCAGGATCACCGCGTCCGCACCGCCGGTGAGATTGGCCGCGGCGGTGGAAATCTCCATCTGCACCGCCCGGTCCTCCCGGGGACCCCAGTCAGGCTCATCCTCCACCGAGGCGGTGGATTCCTTGACGCTCCAGGTGTCGGCAAACACGGGGGCAATGATGGGCATCTGCAGGTCCTCATCGCCCTGCTGCATAGCCGCCAGCCGCACCCGGTCCAGGGTCGATGCCACGTACTCAAAGCCGTAGCCCACGGCAGCGGTGCCGATGTTCATGACAATCTGCTCCGGCTTCACGGTCAACTGCTTCAGCATGATGTTCAGCTGCTTGGCCAGGTTGATATCATCGGCGGTCTCAGCACCCACCTTCTGGCCGTAGGCCAGGGCCACAGCAGCGCCGATGGCCTTGTAGTCCTCGCTTCTGGCGGAGAGGAAGAGGACATTTCTTCCTTGGAGCGCCTCCGCGATGGCGGCCAGAAGCCGGCTGTCCTTCTCCATATTCTTGCAGCCCAGGATCACCAGAGGCTTGGAGACTGCCTGGGCCACAGCCCGGGCATCCGCAACGCAGTCCTCCACGCTCTGGTTCATGCCATTGGGGTCGGCGGATTCAAAGTTCAGCGCAATAAAATCACAGCTCTCCTGTGCCTCTGCCCGCCGGGCGCAGTCCGCCATGGATTCGCAGCCGGCATAGAATTCCCCCAGTCCCGGCACATCCCGGCAGGAGGCCGGGCCGGATACTTCCAGGCCGATTTTGGGCCGGTTGGGGATCGGACCGTCGAAGCTGTAGAACGGCAGGACGCTCTGTCCGCCGAGGGTGATGGAATTTTCTCCTGTGCCAAGGGTCACAGTCTGGATTTTGCCGGACCAGGCGCCGGTTTTGGGAGTGAAAGCCATGGTAAATAAGTCCCCCTTATGTTATTTTAGTAAAGCCGTTAGAGCGAAAGATCTTTCAAAATATGGTTCAGCGCGGTTTTCACAGGGTTATTCTCCGGCAGATAGGCGGAGGGTTCCCCGTCGCAGTCGCAGCGGTACACCGCCTCGTCCAGGGGCAGCACACCCAGCAGGGTAAGTCCCTGCTTCCGGATCTCGGCCAGTACACCGGGCTCCAGATTGCCCTCCGGCGCCCGGTTGACGATGAGTCCCATCCGGCCGGGATTCAGCCCCAGTTCCTCCACCATCCCGGCGATCCGGGCAGCTGCCTGGATGCCTCTGCGGGAGCAGTCGGAGATCAAAAACATAGTGTCCACATGGGGCAGGGTGCCCCGGGCCACATGCTCCAGCCCTGCCTCGTTGTCCATGACCACATAGGCGTAGTGGGGCACATACTTGTCCATCTGCCGCTTGAGCATGGAGTTGACATAGCAGTAGCAGCCCTCACCCTGGGTGCGGCCCATGATGAGCATATCAAAATCGTCCTCTTCAATGAGGGCCTGGGAGAATTTCAGTTCCGCGAAATCCCCCTTGGTCATTCCCTTGGGAATGGTATTTTTCTGCTCCGCCTGGGCCATCTCCTCCCGGATCTGTCCCAGGGAGGTCTGCAGTTCCACGCCCAGAACTTCGTTCAGATTGGCGTTGGCGTCGGCGTCCACCACCAGCACCGGTCCGTCCTGCTTTCTGCACAGGTAATCGATGAGCATGCCGCAGATGGTGGTCTTACCTACGCCGCCCTTGCCGGCCACGGCGAAAGTATGAGGTGCCATATACTCTCCCTCCTTAATACCAGTTCTGGCGCTGGTCCAGCAGCCCTGCCTCCCTGGCGATATAGGCCACGTCCTCATACCGGTTCAGGGCGTACAGGTGGATGCCCGCGATGTCGCACTGGCAGTAGCGGTGGATCTGTTCGATGGTATAGTCAATGCCCGCCTGGCGGAAGGCATTCTTCTTCTCCTGGAAACAGGGATCTGTTTCGGCAGTGCCGGTGAAGGGATCCGGGAAGATCCAGTGCTTGGAGATCAGCACGCTCAGCTCCCGGGGCATGACGCAGCCGTTGCGGCTCAGGGCCATATTGATGGTGGCCTTCTGATCCAGGATCGGCATGATGCCCACATCCACCGGAAGCCAGATACCCGCCGCCCGGATAGCATCCATCCAGCGGCAGAACTGATCCATATCCCAGCACAGCTGGGTCATGATGTAGTCGGCGCCACAGTCCTGCTTTTTCTTCAGAAAATCAATGTCCACTTCCATGGAAGAACTGTTGACATGGCCCTCCGGGGACCCGGCCACGGCAATGGTAAACCGGTCACCATATTTCCACCGGATAAACTCCACCAGATCGCTGGCGAAGTGCAGATCGCCGCCGGTTTCTCTGGCACCCATGGGCAGGTCGCCCCGGAGTGCCAGCAGGTGATGGATTCCGCTGTCCAGATAGGCATCCAGCTGACGGCTGATGCCGTCCAGGCTGTTGCCAATGCAGGTGAAGTGGGTCACGGGTATGGTTTTTTGATCCCAGGCGATCTTCTGGAGCACGTCCAGATTTCTGCCCACATTGGTGCCGCCGGCGCCGTAGGTGCAGGAAATATAGTCCGGATTCAGCTCGTAAAGCTTCTCCAGCACGCCGCCGTTGCCGCACAGCCTTTTCATGCCCTCTTCTGTCTTGGGCGGGTACACCTCAAAGGACAGCGCATTGCGCTGATCCAGTCGCGCTAACAAAGCATCCCGCTGATTCAGTCTCTCTAATAATGACATATTTCTGGTTACCCTCCTAAATGAAAACAGACTGCGTCTGTTATCATGGGATACGGGCATTTCTGCCCGCATTGGTACATCTTTCGCGCGAAAACCGCTTGTGTACCCCATATCCTCTCCGGACGGAAACTCTCCGGACCGAACGGATAATCTTGCATACCATTATATAGCAACTTTTCCCAAAAAGATAGTCCAAATTTGGTATAAAACGCAGAATGGCGCATTTTTCCCGATAGGCATACATGATCCCCCGCAGGAGACAAATCCATTTACCCGGTCGACAAAAAAGGGTTGAATTTTCCATTCCCCTTTGCTATAATACTTAACACTTGCAGGATTCGTATATCGGTAATACAACGGCTTCCCAAGCCGTGAAGGCGGGTTCGACTCCCGTATCCTGCTCCAAAAATCTCCCAGATCCACATGGATTTGGGAGATTTTCTTTGGACAATATGAACCGTCCCTTGCAAAAACACGCGTTCTTACAAGGGACGGTTATTATTTTGCCACTACTTTTGGAAAGTCTGCTTCAGAAAATTCCGGAAGCCGCCCTTTTTGCGGTTAATCATATCAATGAGAGCCAGTACTTGCTCATCGGACAGAACACCGGACATTCGTGCCACGCCCCGCCAGGGAAGGTTCATAACGAACATTACATTGTTTCCCAGTTCTTTCTTTTCCAGGGCCATCAGCACATTCCGGACAAAGGCAATCAGATTGTAAATTCCCTTGCCGATACCGCCTTCCAGATATTCACCCTGGGAGATCGTATCGTTGAAACCAATGGGTGCACTGCGATCCCACTTAGCTGCAGGAATGGCATGACCCAGCAGGGCAGCAAAGCTTACATCACTGACCTGCTGCACTTCAGCGCTATAATAGGGTGCGAAAACATCGCCTGCATAGGGATTGGCAACAGAACCAGCTTTCTGCACTTCTGCGGTCAGTCGGATATCCCGACTGGAAGCGCCAATTCGCAGCTCATAGCTGCCGCCTTCGATAACCCAGGCATTTTCCAGAATGCTCCAAACCGCAAAACTGCGGTCGTTCAGCGCAATAGTAATCTGTTTCTCTTCACCAGGATTCAGACCAACCTTTGCAAAACCCTTCAGTTCCTGCTCCGGACGGAACATGCCGTTGGTTGAAGCATGGATATACAGCTGAGCAATTTCCTCACCATAAGCATTACCGATATTGCGGAT